>JBCBSZ010000009.1:0-106237 GCA_039818945.1 Actinomycetota bacterium | reverse complement strand
GCTGATCTTCGCCACGATCCAGCCGGTGATGTTCGTGGTGCTCTTCGTCTACGTCTTCGGCGGCTCGATCGAGATCCCCGGCTTCGAGACCTACGAGCAGTACCTGCTGCCCGGCATCTTCGCCCAGTCGTTGGTGTTCGGCTCGGCGTTCACCGGCATCGGTCTGGCGGAGGACCTCCAGAAGGGCCTCGTCGACCGGCTGCGCTCGCTGCCGATGGCTCGCTCCGCGGTCATCGTCGGTCGGACGGTCTCGGACCTGGTGCGCAACACGTTCACCTTCCTCGTGATGCTGGTGATCGCGTTCATCGTCGGGTTCCGCATCGAGGGCACGCTGTTCGAGGCGGTGCTCGCCACGCTCCTGCTGCTGCTGTTCAGCTTCGCTCTCAGCTGGGTGCAGGCGCTGATCGGCCTGTCGGTCGGCTCGGTCGAGGCGGCCAACTCGGCCGGGTTCATCTGGATGTTCCCGATGACGTTCGTCTCGTCGGCGTTCATCGACACGACCACGCTGCCGGCGGCCCTCGAGGTGGTCGCCGACGCCAACCCGTTCACCGTGGTGACCAACGCGGCGCGGGCGCTCTACAACGGGTTGCCGCCGGGCAACGACGTCTGGCTGGCGATGCTGTGGTCCGTCGGCCTGATCGCGGTGTTCGCCTACCTCTCGATCCGCAAGTTCGAGGAGTCGACGAGCGCGTAGGGCCCGAGCGGCCCGTCGAGCGAGCGGCGGTCAGACGGTCACCGAGGCGATGAGCGCCGGGGCGGGGAACGCCACCGCTCCCGTCGGCCCCACGAAGCCGGCCAGCCGGGTCGTGGCGACGGCGAGGAGGTGGTCGAACTCGTCGTCGGTGATCGCGTCGGCCAGCGTCCAGCCGCGGATGTCGGTGTGCACCCAGTCGCGCAGCGATGCGAACCGGGCGGTGCCAGGCACCTCCGCAACGGCCGCACCACCGAGGCCCGCGCTGGTCAGCAACCCCCGCAGCTCCTCGGGGTCGCCGAGCACGTACGGCTGCTCGAGCGAACGGGCCGCCTCGTCGCCGAGCTCGTCGCGCAGCAGCTCGGTCATCTCGGCGTAGCCCGGCGATCGGCCGAGCTCGGTCCACGTCGCGACGACGACGCGGCCGCCGGGCCGGACCACCCTGGTCATCTCGGCGAGCGCAGCCGCACGGTCCTCGAAGAACATCAGGCCGAACTGGCACACCGCGGCGTCGACGGCGCCGTCGTCCACCGGCAGCCGCTCAGCGACGCCGACCCGCCAGTCGACCGCGGGCACGGAGCGCTCCGCCGTCGCCAGCATTCCCTCGTTGACGTCGACGCCGATCACCGTCCCCTCCGGACCCACCCGCTCCCGAGCCACGCGGGCGACCGCACCGGTGCCACAGGCGACATCGACGACGCCCTGCCCCGGAGCGAGCGCGGCGGCGTCGCAGACCGGCCCGGCGAACTGCCCGAACAGCGCCGGGACGAAGAACTCCTCGTAGACGTCGGCGGCCGTGACCGCCACCTGACCGCGTTCGATGTCGGACATCGTTGCCTCCTCGTCGGATCGCTCCGACCCTCGCGGGGGCGAGGTGCAGCCGAGGTGCAGCCCGGCTGCACGAGCGGATCGGCTCCTAAGCTGCGGCCGTGACGGGGGCGCGCATCGAGGTCCTGGGCCCGGTCCGAGCGCGGGTCGATGGCGAGATCGTCGAGGTCACGAGCCCGACGCAGCAGCTCGTGCTCGCCGTCCTCGCCGCCGCCCGTCCCCACCCGGTCACCCGAGGGCGCCTCGCCGACGCCGTGTGGCCCGACGGTGCGCCGGCAACGGCCGACAACTCGCTCAACTCCCACCTCTCCCGCCTCCGGCGTGCGCTCGGCCCCGACGCGATCGAACGCATCGGCACGTCGTACCGACTCGCCTGGCCGCTCGATGCCGACGAGCTGACCGATGTCGCGGGCGACCCGGGCGAGCTGCGGTCGAGGCTCGCCGTGTGGCGGGGCGAGCCGTTCGGTGAGCTGGCCGCGCATCCCTTCCTGGTCGAGTCCGCTGCGCAGCTCACCGCGGCCCGGACCGCGACGCGACGCCGGCTCGCGGAGCTGCTCGTCACCGCCGGTGAGCTCGAGCCGGCCGTCGCCGAGCTGCGCACGATCGTGATCGACGCGCCCGAGGACGAGCGCAGCTGGACCGCCCTCGTCGGCCTGCTCACCGAGCTCGATCGGCGGGCGGAGGCGGTGCGGGTCGCCCACGACGCCCGAGCTGCGTTGGCCGAGGTGGGGCTGGTCGCCGGCAGCGCGTTGACCGACGCCGAGGCCGCGGCGCTCGCTTCGACGTCGCCGGACGCACCCGAGCCCTCCGACGGTCTGGTCGGCCGCGACGACGCGCTCGCTCGCCTGCGGTCGGCGACGGCGCGCCATCGGTGGGTCACCGTCGTCGGGCCGGGCGGAGTGGGCAAGACGAGGTTGGTGCGGGCCCACCTCGACCGCTCCGCCGACCGGTCCGCTGCGTTCTGCGATCTCGCCGCCGCCAGCGACCGCAAGGAGGTCGAGATCACGGTCGCACAGGCCATCGGTGCCGCCGCCGCGCCGCCGATCTCCGACGAGCTCGTTTCGGCGCTGCGGCGACGACCGCGACTGCTCGTGCTCGATGCGTGCGAACACCGGATCGACGACGTCCGGGCGCTGGCCGAGCTGCTCGCCGGGCTCGACGATGTCCGCGTCATCGCGACGAGTCGGTTCGCGATCTCCACCCCGGCCGAGCAGCTGGTCGAGCTCGGCCCGCTCGCGCCGGACGACGCGGTCGAGCTCCTTCGCCGTCGCGCGGGTGCGCTCGACGAGGCGATCGACGCGGACGAGGCCGCGACGCAGATCTGTCGGCGGGTCGATCACCTCCCACTCGGGGTCGAGCTCGCGTCGTCGCTGCTGCGAGTGCTCGACCCCGACGAGCTCCTCGGCCGGCTCGCCGACACGGTCGACGTGCTGCGGGCACCCGACCGCCCCGACCGGCACCGGTCCCTGCGGGCCACGGTCGAGCACTCGATCGAGTTGCTCGGACCGGTCGAGCGGCGAGCGCTGCTGTGGTCGTCGACCTTCCTCGCCGCGTTCTCGCTCGACCGGGCGGAGGAGCTGTTGGCGGCGGCGGAGGTCGATCGCGCTGCGGTCCCGTCGCTGATCGCCTCCCTTCGGAACGCGTCGCTGCTGCACCCGGTGCTGTCGCCGTCGGGACGGCGCCTGCGGATGCTCGACACCGTCCGGGCGGTCGTCGCCGACCACCTGGAGGCGTCGGGGGAGGCCGGGGCGGCACGCGCCGCCCACGCCGCGGTCCACGTCCGCGCCGCCGAACACATCGGCGCCGGCATCGTGACCGGCGAGGAGCGTCGGTGGGCATCGATCGCCGAGGCCGAGCTGGCGGACCTCCGGGCCGCGCAGCGGTGGGCGCTCGACGTCGGCCACGCCGATGCCGCGGTCGCGCTCGGCGCGTCGCTGTTCCAGTACGCCTACGACCGGATCCGACCGGAGGTCGGGGCCTGGGCCGATGCCGCGCTCGAGCGGTTCGACCTCGACGGAGCCGCCGCGGCACTGATCTCCGCGACGGCCGCGCTCGGTGCCTTCCAGACCGGTGACCTCGACCGGGCCGAGCGCTGCGCCGAGGTCGCCACGACCGGCGACGGGCTGGCGGCCGCTCGGGCCGGGGTCGTGCTCGCCAACGTCCACCTCGTGCGCGGCGACCTCGCCGATGCGGAGGCCGCGGCAGCAGCGTCGGTGGAGCGAGCCGGCGACCGGCCCTACCTGCGCGGGCTGGCGTTGCTGCTGCACGCGATCTCGGCGCACTACTCCGGCGACCAGGACACCGCCGAACGCTCACTGCATCGACTCGAGCAGCTCGCCTCGCACGACGATGCGGCGCCGAGCCTCACGGCCTACGCCCGCTACGGCGCGGCCGAGCTGACCGCCCAGGCCGACCCCGCGACGGCCCGGCGACATCTCGCCGCGTCGCTCGCCGCGGCTCGCTCCGTCGGCAACTCGATCTGCGAGGGCGTCGCGCTGGTCACCGCCGGCACGCTGACCTCGGAGGACGATCCGGAGGCGGCCCGCCAGGAGTTCCTCCGGATCATCGGTCACTGGAGCCACCGCCCCGACCACTCACGCCAATGGGTGACCCTCCGGAACTTCGCCGTCACCCTCGCCCGGTGCGGGGAGCATCGCGACGCGGCCATCGTGCTCGGTGCCGCCGAGGCACACGCACCGCCGGCGTACGGCGCCGAGGCCGCCCGGATCGAGCGGCTGCGCGTCGAGCTCGACCGCGAGCTCGGACGGGCGGCGGCCGTCCGCTTGCGGAGCGAGGGTGCGGCGGCCGACCTCGCCGAGATCGTGGCCGCCTGCCTCGGCCCGAACGCCCTCGCCAACGAGGGGTGACTCGGGCAGGATGGACGGACCCCATGCGCCGGGAGGGCCACCGATGACCGTGACCAGCGACGCCGCCGACGTCACCGGAGGCGAGCCCGCCCCGGCGAAGTTCGGCACCGTGTTCGGCGAACGGATGGCCGTCGCCGGGTACAGCTCGGGTGGCTGGGAGCCCATGGCGGTGGTCGACACCGACTCGGTGAGCTTCGGCCCCGCCACCCATGCGCTGCACTACGCCAGCGCCTGCTTCGAGGGACTCAAGGCGCACCGCCAGCCGGACGGGACGGTCGCCTCGTTCCGGGCGGACCGCCACGTCGAGCGGATGCGCCAGAGCGCCGACCGCCTCTGTCTCCCCGTCCCGCCGGCCCCGTTGCTCAGCGAGATGATCGCCGCCACCGTCGAGGCCAACGCCGCCATCACCCCGGCGCCGCCGGGATCGCTGTACCTCCGCCCCACGCTGCTCGGCACCGACCACGACATCGGCGCAGCGGCCACGCCGAGCGCCACCGCGATCCTCTACGTGCTGGCGAGCCCGGTCGGCGAGTACCTCCCACCCCGAGCGCTGCGCATCCTCGTCGAGACGAGCGGCGCTCGGACCACCCCCCAGTTCGGCGTGGTCAAGACCGGGGCCAACTACGCGATGGCGCTCGGCGTCATCCGGGCGGCGCGCACCGAGCACGACGCCGATCAGGTCCTCTTCGCCCCCGGCGGCGTGATCGAGGAGACCGGCGCCTCGAACATCGTGTTCCTCGACGGTCGGCGCATCGTGACGCCGGCCCTCACCGATGCCTTCCTCCACGGCGTCACCCGTGACTCGCTGCTGCGCCTGGCCACCGACCGGGGCTGGGAGGTCGAGGAGCGCGAGGTCACGGTCGAGGAGATCGCGGAGCTCATCGCCCGGCCGACGGCCGAGGTCGCGCTGTCCGGCACCGCGGCGGTGCTCGCCTCGGTCGGCGAGCTGGTCATCGACGGCGAGGTCCGATCGGTCGGCACCCCCGGGTCGACCCCACGGACCGACGAGCTCCGCCAGGCGCTCACCGACATCCAGACCGGTCGCACGACCGTCGGGTGGGCCTGAGATGGCGACCGTCACCCGCAACCAGCCGTCGAAGCTCGCCATCTCGGTCCTGAACCCCGTGATGAGGTGGCTGCTGCGTCGGGGCAAGGGACCGACGAGCCACATGATGCTCATCTCGTGGAACGGTCGGAAGAGCGGCCGCGCCTACTCGACCCCGGTGAGCCGGTTCGAGCTGGACGAGCGGCTCGTGACGACGACGGCCAGCCCGTGGAAGGCGAACTTCGTCGGGGGCCATCCGGTCGACGTGATCGTCGACGGCCGGCTTCGCTCGATGCGGGGCACGGTGATCGACGATCCGGCCCACGTCGGCGAGACGCAGCGCAGGATCATCGACGATCTGGGCGACGCCGCGCAGCGGGCGATGGCGATCCGCTACGACACCCCGCCGTCGGCCGACGAGCTCGCTGCGCTCGCGTCGTCCGAGGGCATCGTGCTGATCGAGTTCACCTCGGGGGACTGATCGAGCGCCCGTATCAAAGTGATATCACTCTGATACCCTTGCCCACATGCACGACCAGGACAGCACCGAGCTCATCTCCGAACGACCCGCCTCCTCCGCCAACGGCGTCCCCGCGCTCATCGGCGTCGCCGTCGGCTTCCTCGCAGCCGTCGTGGGCTTCATCGCCGGCATCGCGGCCGGCTCGGTCCCGCTCGTCATCGTCGCGATCGTCGTGTTCCTCGCCTGCCTCGTCGTCAGCGTCGGCTTCTACATGCTCCAACCGAACCAGGCGGCAGCGATCACCCTCTTCGGCGACTACCGCGGCACCGACCTCACCCCGGGCCTGCGGATCGCGAACCCGCTCTACCTCAAGCGGAAGATCTCGCTCCGGGTGCGGAACTTCTCGACCCAGACGTCGAAGGTCAACGACGCCAACGGCAACCCGATCGACATCGCCGCCGTGGTCGTCTGGCGGGTGACCGACACGGCCCGCGCCGCGTTCGGCGTCGACGACTTCGAGTCCTACGTGGACACCCAGTCCGAGTCGGCGGTGCGCCAGCTCGCCCGGTCGTACCCGTACGACTCGTTCGAGGACGACGACGTCACGACCCTGATCGGCGACACCGGCGAGGTCAACGAGGAGCTGCTCACCGAGCTGCAGGAGCGGGTCATCGAGGCCGGCGTCGAGATCCTCGAGACCCGCATCACCGACCTCGCCTACGCACCCGAGATCGCCGAGGCGATGTTGCGTCGACAGCAGGCCGCGGCGATCGTCGCGGCGCGGGCCAAGATCGTCGAGGGTGCGGTGCTGATGGTCCGCGACGCCATCGACCAGCTCGAGCACGGGACCGACGACGCCGACGCCATCCCGCTCGACACGGACCGCAAGGCCACCTTCGCCTCCAACCTCATGACCGTCATCGCGAGCGACCAGCCGACGAACCCGGTCGTGAACGTCGGCACGCTCCACCGCTGACCCGCGGACGGCGGACACCGTGGCCCGACGACGCAAGCAGTTCCCGCTCCGGATCCCGCAGGAGCTCTACGACGTCTACGAGCAGTGGGCCGCGGACGAGTTCCGCTCGGTCAACGCGCAGATCGAGGCCACGCTCGCCGATGCGGCACGACGCGCCGGCCGCCGGCCGAGGCCGGCCGAGCGCGACGACGACACCTGAGCTTCCCGGGCCGCCGGCCGCCGCGGCTCAGCGTCGCTCGGGTGCCTCGTGTTCGAGCGCTCCGAGGAGCGAGTTGACGGGGTGATGCTCTTCGAGCGGGTGGCGCAGGGGGTGGTCGGGCTGGATCACGTAGTGGTTCCGCCGCCCCCGCTTGAGCCGGTGGATGTAGCCGGCCTCCTCGAGGTCGGTGACGATCTGCATCGCCGTGCGCTCCGTGATGCCCACCAGCGCAGCGATGTCGCTCAGCCGGAGATCCGGGGTCTTGGCGATCGCCAGCAGCACGTGGGCGTGGTTGGTGAGGAAGGTCCAGGACCGTTCGACCCGCCGCTCGCCCCGACCCTCGGATCGTTGCTCGGTCGTGCTCGTCACCATGCTCCGCAGTATAGCTCGATTTCTTGAACTTGAACACACCTTTTGGAATGTGTACGATCTGGTTCGTGCTCGAACAGCGCTGCCCCCGTTCCGCCGACCACAGGTGTCCTCGATGACCACCACCGCCCTCCTCCTCGCCGTGTTCGCCCCGCTGGCCGGATCGGCGCTCGTGCTCGCCGGCTCCCTCGACGGTGGGCGCGCCGGGCGTGCGCTCGGCCTCACCACCGCCCTCTCCGCCATCGCCGCACTGGTGGTCGTGATCGCGAGCGGGTTCGACAACGACGGCGCGGTCGGCACGCTGGGCGACGACCTGCTCGCCGCCGAGCGCGGCTCGGCGCTGTTGCTGGCCACCGTGGCCGCCACGGGACTCGTCGTCGTCTCGTTCTCCCGCCGCAGCCTCGACGGCGACCCCCGGGCGGCGCGCTACTTCACGCTCATGGGAGCGGTCCTGACCGGCTCCGCGCTCGTCGTGCTGCCCGGACACCCGGCAGGTCTGGTCGCGGGCTGGTTGCTCTCGACCTGGGCCCTGGTCGGGCTCGTCGGCCACCGCGAGTCGTGGGCCCGGTCCGCCGCGGCACAGCGCCGGATCGCTCGGACGCTCGCCGTCGGAGACGTCGCCCTCGTCGCCGCCGTGGCCGTCGCGCTGTGGGCCGGCGGCGTCGACGCCATCACCCGACCGGCGACGGGCGTGACCGAGCTGGCAGCCACCGACGTCCTCGGCATCGACGCCGTGCACGTCGTGGCGCTGCTCCTCGCCGTCGCCGGCGCCGCTCGCTCGGCGCTCGTGCCGTTCCATCGCTGGCTCGCGGGCACGCTCACCGCGCCCACACCGGTCTCCGCCCTCGTCCACGCCGGATTCGTGAGCGCCGCCGGGCTGCTCGTGCTCCGCTTCGCCCCGGTCTTCGTCGCCTCGTCGTTCACGATGCACCTGCTGTTCGCCCTCGGCGTCGTCACCGCCGTCATCGCCACCGGGGCCATGCTCGTCCGCTCCGACGTGAAGGGCAGCCTGGCCTGGTCGACCGTTGGCCAGATGGCGTTCATGGTCGTCCAGTGCGCCGTCGGCGCCTTCAGCAGCGCGATCTTCCACATCATCGGTCACGGCATGTACAAGGCCACCTCGTTCCTCGGATCGGGTGACGCCATCTCGGGCCGCCTGCGCTCCGCCCGCCGCCCGTCCGGCCACGACGTGCCGAGCGGCGCCGTGATCGCCGCCACGACGCTCATCGTCCCGACCCTGGCCCTCGCGTTGGGCTACCTGCTCGTCACGCCGGTCGTCTCCGACGGCGGCCACGTGCTGATCGTCGTGTTCGCCTGGCTGACGGTCGCCCACGGCGTCCAGGGTTGGCTCCGGCGCGGGCCCGCCCCCGCCGCCCGCGCCGTGCCGCTCGCCGCCGCCGGCGGCCTCGCGTCGGTCCTCGCCTACCTCGGCGGCCTCCGCCTGGCGGAGATCTTCGTCGATCCGTCCTTCCCCGGTTCGGTGACCCCGGACGGGGTCGTCTCCGCGGCGACGCTGATCGCCACCCTCGCCGCCGTCGCGGTGCTCGGCGTGGCCATCGCCCTGTGGCCGGGCAGCAACGGCGTGCGCCTGCGGGTGGCGCTCCGAGCAGGCGCTCGCAGCGTCTCGCTCGGCCGCCTCGACGCAGGAGCCGTTCGTTCCGAGCCCGTCGGCAACGAGCTGACGGTCGGCCCGGAGACCGACGACGTCCGCAACTCCCAGATCCGAGCCGACGTCGCGCGGGCGACGTCGGTGATCGCCCCCCTGTGGCCGCTGTCGTCCTTCGTCGCCGCCAACCCGCTCGGCGGGCTCGAGGAGCTGGGCTTCGACGAGGCAGCCGCGCGGGCCCGCCGCACCCTCGGGGGGCGGACCCACCTCTCCCTCGAGGAGTACCGGGCCGACCACGACCGGGGCATCACCCGGGCGCCGCACCTGGACCAGGCGATCAGCCGGGCCTTCCCGCTGCTCGCCTCCGGCTCGCCGATCCGCATCGGCGACCACGACGTCCACCCGCTCGAGATCGTCCGACTCGACCTCGAGCACGGACCCGAGTGGCAGGGGGCGTCGGTCACGTCGGCGCCGGCCGACGCGCTCACCGGCCAGATCGACGACATCGTCACGACGCTGGCGACCGAGTACGTCGCTGCGCCCGTGTGGGCGGAGTCGTCCACCGACTTCACGACCTGGTGGCAGCGGGTCGCGGGAACCGACCCTCGCCTCCGGACGCTGCTCGGTCGGACCCGCCTCGCCTGGCTGACCGGCCTCGGGAGCGAGCCGACCGAGATCATCGACCAGGCGATGGCCGTCCTGGGAATCGCCGACGAGGACCGGGCCAACGACCTGCGCGAGCGGCTGGCGCGAACCCCGGGATGGGCCGGGTACGCCAAGTGGCGCTCCGACTGGGCCGCCGCCGACGAGGCCCGACCCGTGCTGACGCCGCTGGAGCTGGCGGCCCTGAGCGCTGCGCTGGATGCGGCGATCGGCCGGTTGCCGCGGCCCGAGCGCTACGAGCTCGGCGATCGTGACCACCTGGACCGGCGCGTCCTCGCCGTCGCCACCGCGCTGGGGGCCGACCTCGACGCCGCCGGGCGCGAGGCCATCCGCGAGGTGCTCGGCGACGTCCCCGACGAATCGCGCCCCGCCACCTGGCTCACCGCCCAGGAGATCGCGGTCAACGACGAGCTGCTCGGCCTGCTCGACCGGGCCGACGGCCACACCGTGACCACCCCGGAGGCCCAGCTCGTCTTCTGCATCGACGTCCGCTCCGAGGGGCTGCGGCGCCACCTCGAGGCCCAGGGCACCTACGACACGATCGGCTTCGCGGGGTTCTTCGGCATCCCGATGACGGTCGAGCAGGTCGCCTGGGACCACGCCGAAGCCCGCTGCCCGGTCCTCGTGCAGCCGGCGGCGCAGGCGATCGAACGAGCCCGGCTCGGTCACGGGCGCGACGTCGAGCGTCGCCTCGACCTCGACCGGGGCATCGCCGGCGGCGTCGCCGCCCACGCGGGGACGAAGTACGGCCCCGGCGGCCCCTTCGTCATGGCCGAGGCGGCCGGTTGGGTGCTCGGTCCGATCGCGGCGGCGCGGACGCTCCTGCCCCGGTCGAGCACGCCACCACGCCCCGAGGGCACGGTGATCGAGCTCGACGCGAACGAGCTCACCGGGACCGATCTCGAGCAGCGGACCTACTTCGCCGAGGCGGTGCTCTCGACGATGGGCCTGACGTCGGGGTTCGCCCCGCTGGTGGTCCTGTCCGGCCACGGGGCGCACACGGTCAACAACCCGCACGCCACCGGGCTCGACTGTGGTGCCTGCGCCGGCGCCGCCGGCGATGCGAACGCTCGGACGGTCGTGCGCCTGCTCAACGAGCCCGAGGTCCGCTCGGGACTCGCCGAGCGCGGCATCGTCATCCCCGAGGAGACCGTGTTCGTCGCCGCCATCCACGACACGGTCAGCGATCGGGTCGACCTGCTCGACCTCGAGGACCTCCCGACCCGTCACACCGACCGGGTGGCCCGGCTCCAGGCGGCGCTGGCCGAGGCCGGCGCCCGGCAGTCCGCCGATCGGGCTCGGCATCTGCCGGGACCCGCCGAGCGCGTCCGCGACCGGGGCGCGGACTGGGCCCAGGTCCGGCCGGAGTGGGGCCTGGCCCGCAACGCCGGGTTCCTGATCGGCCCTCGCTCCATGACCGCCGGCGTGGACCTCGGCGGACGAGCGTTCCTGCACTCCTACGACGCCCAACGCGATCCGACCGGGAAGGTGCTCGAGACGATCATGACGGCGCCGCTCGTGGTGGCGCACTGGATCTCGTCGCAGTACTACTTCTCGACCGTCGACCCGGAGGTCTTCGGCGCCGGCGACAAGCTCCTGCACAACGTCGTCGGCGACGTCGGCGTGATCTCCGGCGAGCACGGTGACCTCCGGGTCGGCCTGCCGCTCCAGAGCACCCACCTCGGTGAGGATCGCCACCACCAGCCGGTGCGGCTGCTCGCGGTCGTCCAGGCGCCGCGGCAGCGCATCGACACCATCATCGACGCCAACCCGATCCTGCAGACGCTGTTCCGCGGCTCGTGGGTCCGACTGGCGGCGCGGGAGCACCCCGACGAGCCGTGGTCGACTCGCACGCCCGAAGGTGATTGGGTGACGAGGAGCGAACCCGTCACCGACGAGCCGCTCCTGGAGGCACGATGAGCAGCTGGACCGGACTGACGCCGATGGCGCGCATCGAGGTCGTCGTCGACGGCGAGCAGGTGCCGACCGTCCGCGACCTGCTGCTGGCGGCCGGAGCGAAGGGCTACACGGCGCTCCACGGCGTCTCCGGGTTCGGCCACGGCGGCGAGCACGCCGGGCGATTGCTGTTCAACGACCGGCACAGCCTGTCGCTGCTCATCTGCGTCGCGCCGGTCGAGAAGGCCGACGCCATCGTCGCCGGCGTCCGCTCGCTGCTCGACGAGCACCGTGGTGTGATCTTCGTCAGCGAGACCAACGTGAGCCGCCCCGAGTACTTCCAGTAGCGGTACCGGCCGGGCCGAGGCGCGGCCCGGGTGCCAGACTGACCGGGCGCCATGGACCTCCTCCGCCAGACCGACGCCGACCTCGTCATCGACGACTCGCTGACCGGGACCGACTGGCTGACGGCCGGGATCATCCTCGTCGCCTCGCTCGCGCTGGCGATCGTCGCCGGGCGGGTGCTGCGCCGGGTCGTGGGCCGCGCCCTCGGGACGGGCTTCGTCACGATCCTGACCGCCCGGTTCGTGTCGTACGTGATCTTCCTGCTCGGCGCGTCGTACGCCCTCTCGACGCTCGGCGTCCGGATCGGCCCGCTCCTCGGAGCGCTCGGCCTCGGCGGACTGGTCGTCGCGCTCGCCCTCCAGAGCCTGGCGGAGAGCGTCGTGGCGTCGGTCCTGATCCAGGCCCGTCGGCCCTACACGATCGGCAGCACGGTCGCGATCGACGGCGAGCTGGGCACCGTCGTCGACGTCGACACGCGGACGACGATCCTGGACACCTTCGACGGCCGGGAGGTGCGCATCCCGAACTCGACCGTCATCAACACCACGATCGCCAACCTCACCCGCCACCCCGTCCGGCGCAGCTCGCTCGCGGTCGGCGTCGAGTACGCCTCCGATCTCGAGGACACCATCGAGGTCCTCCGCCGGGCGATCGAGCGGGTGGACCAGATCGTCGACGAGCCGGCGCCCGAGGTGCTGGTCGAGCAGTTCGGCGCGTCGAGCATCGACCTCACGATCCTCTACTGGCACGCATCCGACGTCCCCAGCGAGCTCCGGGCTCGCAGCGACCTCGCCGTCGCCGTGCACCAGGCGCTGAACGAGGCGGACATCACGATCGCCTTCCCACAGGTCGTCGTGTGGAGCGGCGACGACGAGGGGCGCAGCGACGAGCCCCCGGCTCCCGACGTCGACGACCCCCCTCGGCGCCGGCTCACCACCCGCCGCCGCTCGGCGTGAGCGCCCTGTCGTAGGCTCGCCCGCCGTGACCGAGAACCCGGTGATCGGCGTCGTGATGGGCTCGTCGAGCGACTGGCCGACGATGGGCCGGTCCGTGGAGGTCCTCGAGCGCTTCGAGGTCCCGCACGAGGCGCGCGTCGTCAGCGCCCACCGCATGCCCGACGCCATGTTCGAGTACGCCTCGTCGGCGCGGGCCCGTGGTCTGCGGGCGATCATCGCCGGCGCCGGCGGAGCCGCCCACCTCCCCGGGATGCTGGCTGCGAAGACGACCATCCCCGTCCTGGGGGTTCCAGTCGCCTCGCGCCACCTCTCGGGGCTCGACTCCCTCTACTCGATCGTGCAGATGCCTGCCGGGGTGCCGACCGCCACCTTCGCCATCGGTGAGGCCGGGGCCACCAACGCCGCGCTGTTCGCCGTCGCCCTGCTCGCGTCCGACGACGAGCGGCTCCGCGCCGCGCTCGACGCCGATCGGGAGCACCGCCGGGCGGTCGCCGAGGCGTCCACGCTGCCACCACCCGAGTCGACGTGAGCCGGCCGCCGATCGTCCCGCCGGCCACGGTGGGGGTGCTCGGCGGCGGGCAGCTCGGCCGCTACGCCGTGCTCGCCGCGACGGTGATGGGCTACCGGACGGTCGTGCTCGACCCGGTGGCCGGCGCGCCGGCCGGCGTCGTCGCAAGCGAACACCTCGTCGCTCCCTACGACGACGAGCCGGCGCTGCGTCGCCTGGCCGAGCTGTGCGACGTGGTGACGACCGAGTTCGAGAACCCACCGTCGGCGTCGCTCGATCTCCTCGCACACGAGCTCAGCGTCGCTCCCCCGCCTGCCGCCGTGGCGATCGCGCAGGACCGGATCTCCGAGAAGGCGTTCCTGCGCACCAACGGCTTCCCCGTCGGCCCGTACGACGTCCGCACCGACGGGTCGCCGGCCACCGCCCTGGAGGTCACCGGCCCGGCGGTCGTCAAGACGGCACGACTCGGTTACGACGGCAAGGGGCAGCGTCGGGTCGACGGCCCGGAGGACGTCGCCGCGGCGTGGGACGACCTCGGTCAGGTCGACTGCGTCGTCGAGTCGCTCCTCGAGCTGCGGACCGAGCTGAGCGTCCTCGTCGCACGGACCGCCGACGGTCGGACCACGAGCTGGCCGGTCGCCGAGAACGCCCACGTCGACGGCATCCTCGATGTGACCGTGGTGCCGGCCCCGATCGACGACGGGCTGGCCATCCGGGCCGTCGAGCTCGCGACGAGCGTCGCCGGAGCGCTCGACTACGTCGGCGTGCTGGCGGTCGAGCTGTTCGTGGTCGCCGGCGACGACGGCGACGACCGGTTGCTGGTCAACGAGCTCGCCCCCCGGCCCCACAACAGCGGGCACTGGACCCTCGACGCCTGCGCCACCAGCCAGTTCGAGCAGCAGGTCCGAGCCGTCTGCGGCACCGGGCTCGGCCCGACCGCGATGACAGCGCCGGCGTGTGCCATGGCCAACCTGCTCGGGGACCTGTGGTTCGACCCGACCGGCGAGCCCGCCGAGCCGGACTGGGCGGCCGTGCTCGACGACCCCGCCGCCAAGCTGCACCTCTACGGCAAGCACGAGCCCCGCCCGGCGCGGAAGATGGGGCATCTGACCGCGATCGCCGACAACGTGGACGACGCGGCCGGTCGGGCCCGGGAGCTGCGCTCGTCGCTCAGCCGCTGACCGCGGGTTCGGGGGTTCAGGACGTCTCGGCGTCGGGGTCGGGCAGGCCGACACCGAAGAACCCCAGGGCGGTGGAGATGCGACCGTCGTCGGTGAAGCGGATCGCATCGATGCCGTCGACGACCGTGGACCCGTCCGGCCCGCTCATCCGCCACGCGAACCGGGCCTGGCGGTGGTGGGTGTCGATCGGTGATGCGAGGGCGAACGACGCCCCCTCGAACTGCTCGAAGACGCCGGTCATCATCGCTTCGATCTGGTCGTGTCCCGTCGCCTCGGCCGCGCCGTCGCAGTAGTAGGCGTCGGGGGTGAACGCCTCGGCGACGGCGAGCGGTCGGTCGGTGGGCGCGGCGTTCCACGCCGCGAAGTAGACGTCGACGACCCCGTCGACGGAGACGGCATCGGTGGTGGGGGCATCGGTCATCGCGGTCCTCCTCGTCGGGCAGCTCCGGTGCGGCTGCGCCGGGAGCCATCGTCGAGCCAGCGGAGCTGCCGGGCGATGACGTGTCAGGTCATCGCCCGACCCTGTCGCACGTAGCGGTCGCCGAGCCGCCGCGAGAGCAGCTCGCGCGCACGATCGGGCAGGCGGGCCGCAACCGCCATCGCTCTCGCATCGGCGCCGACGACATAGCGCGCCCGCGGCCGCCGCGCCGTGAGCGCCCGCTCGACGACCCGCGCGACGCGGTCGGGGTCGATGCCGTGCTCGACCGCCTCGGCGACGAAGGCCCGGAAGTTGTCGACGAGCCAGCCGTAGCGGCCGGTCAACCCGGCTCCGTCGAGGCGCGCCTCGAGCTCGGTGAGCTGGGCCCTCCCCTTGTCCCAGATCGGCGTGGCGACCTCGCCCGGCTCGATCACCGTGGACGTCATCGTCCCGATCGCCTGCAGCTCCTCGCGCAGGGCCCAGTTGAGGGCGGACACGGCGTGCTTGCTCGCCGAGTACGGGCTCAGTCCGGCGGTGCTGATCCGCGCGGCGATCGAACCGATGTGGACGTAGCGGCCGCCGACCCGATCGACCAACGGCATCGTCGCCCGGGTGACGGCGACGAGGCCGAAGAGGTTGACCTCGAACTGCTCGCGCCAGTCGTCGACGTCGAGCAGCTCGACGGGGCCCGAGACCACGATGCCGGCGTTGTTGACCACGGCGTCGAGGCGACCCACCTCCTCGTCGATGCGCTCGACGGCCGCTGCGATGCTGTCGCCATCGGTCACGTCGAGGTGCAGCGGGAGAGCATCGCGGACCGTCGACGAGATCCTGTCGGCGTCCTCGTCGCGCCGGACCCCGGCGACGACGCGCCAGCCGGAGCGGGCGAGCCGATCGACGCAGGCGGCCCCCACCCCCGTCGAGCTCCCGGTGACGAGCACCGAACGTGCGGTCGCACCCATGTGGCCCCTTTCCGTCGTCGCGATCCTCACACGCCGAGGGAGCGCTCAGGATCCAGAGTCCTCGGCCGATGAGCAACAGGTGGGACCGCGGTGGACAGGACTCGTCGCACCGGTGCTGCTCGTGGTGGGCGCAACGGCGCTGATGCCCGCAGGCATCGACGCGCAGGCGCTGGGCGTCCTCGTCGCCGGCCTGTGGGCGATCTGGGCGATCCGACGAGGTGTCCTGCGCCACCGACCGCACGACGTCCGGCCGTGGTGGCTCTTCGCCGTCGCGTCCGGAGCGATCCTCGTCGCCGCGATCTTCGGCGAGCTCGGCGGCCCGGTCGGCCGCGGCCTCCAGCTGGCGTTCGACGGCGCCGGCTACCTCTGCGGGATCGCCGCCGCGACGATCCTCGTCCGCCGCCGACGCCTCGTCGGGTCAGGCAGGGCGGTGGGGCTCGACGCGCTCATCCTCGTCGGCGCCATCGGCTCGGCGGTGTGGGTGCTCGTCCTCGTCCCCTACGTGACGGCCGACGGGCGCAGTCTCGGCGAGGGCGCCGAGATGATCACCTTCTCGTTGCTGTCGCTGGCGCTCACCGTCCAGGTGGCGCGCCTCGCGATCGGTCCCGGCGTGCGCAATCGCTCGTACTACCTCCTGGCCCTCACCGCCCTGACCGCGCTGGCGGCCGATGTGCTGACGGCGCTCGCCGCCTCGCGGCCCGACTCGCTGCTCTTCGAGCAGTTGCTCCTCGCGGTGCCGACCGTCGCGCTCGCCTCGCTCGGGCTCTCTGCACTCGACCCGTCGATGGTGCGGGTCACCGAGGCCGACCCGATCGCCGAGCCGGAGATGACCCGCTGGCGCTTCGTCGCCCTGGCGGCCGCGACCCTCACACCTCCCATCCTCCTGGTGGTCGCCGAGGACGAGGTGCGTTCGCTCACCACGACCGTCGTCGTGGCCACGTGGGCGCTGCTGTCGCTGCTGGTCCTCGCCCGCCTGATCGAGCTGCTCGGACGCCGCGGCAGGGAGGCGATGCTCGACAAGGCGCACGGCGACGCGGTCGCCGGCCTGGTCAGCGCCACCACCCCGGACGAGCTGGCCCGGGCCGTGTTCGCCGGGATGGACCTGATCATCGGCCCCGATCGCGGTCGCGAGGCCGAGCTGCTGTGGTCGACCGACGGGGGCTGGGCCGTGCTGGCGCGCGACGGCAGCACACGACCCGCCCCGACGGAGCTGCTGTCCGCTGCTGGCGTGACGTCACCCGGCCGCTCGACGGCGTCCGCCGACCGCCGCGTCATCGCCCTCCGCGCCCGCAACCGCGTGCTCGGTGCGCTGATCACGCCGGCGCTCGACGGTGACGACGTCGCGACGACGGTGAGCGAGCTGGCCGTGAACGTCTCGCTGGCCATCGACGGGGCGAACGTGGTCGAGCAGCGCCACCGTCACCGCAGCGAGCATCGGTTCCGGTCGCTGGTCGAGGCATCGCACGACCTGATCGCGATGGTCGACGACTCCGGCACGATCGTGTACGTCGCACCGAACTGCGCAGAGATCGTCGGGCGGACCGCCGAGGAGCTCATCGACCGGCAGCTGTTGGATCTGGTGGCGCCGGACGACGTGGTGGCCGTCCGCCAGGCACTGAGCGCTCAGGCACCGGCGTCCGGACCGATCGAGGCTCGGCTCCCGGTGCGCGGTGAGGAGCGGACCTTCGAGCTGCGGGTCACCGATCTGCGCCACGACGCCGCGATGGGCGGCTTCGTCCTCAACGCCCAGGACGTGACCGATCGACGCCGGCTCGAGGCCGATCTCCGGCACCGAGCGCTGCACGATCCGCTGACGGGCCTCGCCAACCGGGCGTTGTTCGAGGATCGGGTCACCACCGCGCTCGATGCGGCACGGCGCGGCGGGGTCGAGCCAACGGTCGTCTTCGTCGACCTCGACGACTTCAAGCTGGTGAACGACACCCTCGGCCACGCGGCGGGCGACGAGCTCCTGCTGCGGGTCGCCGGTCGGCTCGAGTCGATCATCGAGCCGGGCGAGACCGCGGCGCGGCTGGTCGGCGACGAGCTGGCCCTCCTCGTGTTGCGCCCGGCCGAGGAGGCCGTCGATCTCGCCGCCGACCTCGTCACCGCGATCGGGGTGATCGTCGACCCGGCGGGCCAGGAGGTCACCGTCGGGGCCAGCGCCGGCGTCGCCACCATGACGGTCGACGACGTCGATGCTGCCCAACTGCTCCGAGACGCCGCGACGGCCATGTACGCGGCGAAGGCCGACGGCAAGGGCCGCGTCGAGCTGTTCGAGGCCGCGATGGGCGAGGAGCTGCACTGCCGGATCCAGTTGCGCGCCGACCTCCGCCTCGCGATCGAGCACGGCGAGCTCGAGGTCTACTTCCAGCCGATCGTGCGCCTGCCGACCGGGGCGATCCACGCCGTCGAAGCGCTCGTGCGCTGGGTGCACCCCGAGCAGGGGGTCGTGCGACCCGACGCCTTCCTCGAGATCGCCGAGGAGACCGGGCTCATCGTGCCGCTCGGTGAGTTCGTCGTGCAACGGGCGATCTCGGTGCTCGCCGGCGTCGACGACGAGCATCTCAGGCTCAACGTCAACGTGTCCCTGAGCCAGCTCTGCGCACCGGGCCTGATCGATCTCGTGGACGAGACACTGCGTCGCCACGGCATCGCTCGCGAGCGACTGAGCATGGAGCTGACCGAGGGCCAGAACTGGACCGAGGAGGCGCGTGAACGACTCCAGCGCTTCCGCGACCTGGGCATCGGCGTCTCGGCCGACGACTTCGGCTCGGGGTACGCCTCCTACTCGTCGCTCCAGCAGCTCCCCTTCACCAACGTCAAGGTCGACCGGTCGGTGGTCAACGGCCTGCGGGAGGCGGACCCGGCTCCGGCCCGGGCCCAGCTCCGCTCGATCCTCGACATGGCGAACGAGATGGGGCTCACGACCACGGCCGAGGGCATCGAGGACGAGTCGATGGCCACGACGCTGTGGGAGATCGGCTACGAGCTCGCCCAGGGGTACCACTTCAGCCGTCCGGTGCCGCCCGAGCAGCTCCCCGCGCTCGTGCAGGAGTTCCGTGCGATCGCGTCATGAACTCCTGATGGAATCGATGGACAACTGACGTTCGTTCACCTCAACTTGGGGGATGCAGACAGCCCCCAACCTGTCGCCCAGAAGCATCATCTCGTGGCTCGAGGAGGTCGGGCGGTCCCCCTCGATCGGCCGCTTCGACCGCCGGGCCCGGGCGTTCGAGCTCGAACCCTGGGCCGACCTGCTGCGCCGATCGCTGCGCCTGGCCGCGCCGCTGCACGAGCGAGACGTGCGAGGCCGACCGGTGCTGGTCGTGGCCGGCGGCTCCCCGCTCGACGCCGTGGTCGGGTTCTTCGCCGCCATCGACGCCGGCGGCCTGCCCGTCGTGGCACCCGCCCGCCCCGCCTTCGACGACGCCGAGCGATCGGCCGGGCGCTTCGAGGCCATCGCGACGTCGCTGGGCGACCCGCTCGCCCTCGTCGTCGGCTCCTCGCCCAGCGACGCGCTCGGCGACCTCGACCTGGTGGTCGCTGACCCCGACGGCACCGGCGCACCGGCCGACGAGGGCGTCGAGCCGGACCTGGAGGCTCCGGCCTACCTCCAGCTGACGTCGGGCTCCACCCAGGGAGCGCGGGTCGTCGCCGTGAGCCATCGAGCGATCCGAGCCAACTCGGCAGCCACGGCCCGCGTCGCCGATCTCGACCCTGACGACGCCATCCTCGGGTGGCTGCCGCTCTACCACGACATGGGCCTCATCGGCATGGTGCTCATGCCGGCGATGACGGGACACACCAGCTACGTGATGACCCCCTTCGACTTCCTCTCCCGACCGGGCGAGTGGCTCGAGCAGCTGTCCCAGACCGGGGCGGCGATGACCTACGGACCGAACTTCGCCTACGAGCTCGTGCTGCGCCGGGCCAAGCTCGACGACGCGTCGCTGCGCCTGGACCGGCTCAAGCTGATGGCGTGCGGGGCCGAGCCGGTCGACCCGGCGACGATGCGGGAGTTCACCGAGCGGTTCCGAGCCGCCGGCCTGCCCAGCCACTGCCCGTCGGCCGGCTACGGGCTGGCCGAGAACACGCTGAGCGTCGCCTCCGCAGGACGCGCCGCCCCGACCCGTCGGCTCGTCGCACCGATGACCGACCTCCGCGGCCTCCGCTCGGTCCCGACCGATCGCTTCGGCTCGGTGTTGGACGGAGCGCTCGCCGAGGGTGAGGTCGAGCTCGCCTCCTCCGGACCGCTCGTCGAGGGGGTCACGGTCACGATCCTCGACGAGGACGACCGACCCGTCACCGAGGACGGCGTGTTCGGCGAGATCGCCGTCGCCGGCGAGAGCCTGGCGCTCGGCTATCGGCGCCCGGACGGCTCGATCGATCGGTTCGACCCGGACGTCGGCGTCAGGACCGGCGACATCGGCTGCTGGTGCCGGGGCGAGCTCGTGCCGGTGGAGCGGTCGAAGCGGGTGATCATCCGCAACGGCGTCAACTACGCCACCGCCCACGTCGAGCGCCGGATCGCGGCCGAGCTCGGGATCTCGAGCGACGACGTCGCCGTCTTCGACAGCGACCTCCGACCCGGGGTCGGCCTGGTCACGGCGGTCATCGAGACGCGGGCGAAGGACACCGCGGAGCAGCTCGTCGACCGGGCGGCGTCCCTCGCCGCCGAGCTGGAGCCGGCGGTCGAGCACGTGCTCGTCGTGCGGTCCGGTCGATTGGCCCGCACGACCTCGGGGAAGAAGCGCCACAGCGAGATCCGCCAGTCGCTCGCCGACGACGCCCTCGACCCGCTCGCCGAGCGCCGCCCGATCATCGACCTGCGCGACGAGCCGGCGCGCCCGGCGTGGGGCACGTCGACGATCGGAATGATCGACGTCATCCAGAGCGCGGCCGAGCACCACGGCGTCACCCGACCGATCCGGATGGAGGACCAGCTCGTGGCCGACCTCGGCCTCGATTCGCTCGCCGTCTTCGAGCTGGTGCTCGACGCGGAGGCGGCGATCGGGGTCCGCGTGCCGGAGCAGCGCCTCCGTGAGGTGCGCACGGTGCGCGACCTGGTCGAGGCGGCGACCGTGGACGTCCTCACCCCGCGGCTCGGCGAGCGCATCGACGCCGCCAAGCAGGAGATCCCGCAGCTCCAGCTCGTCGCCGACGACCAGGACGGGCGCCGGGTGCTGATCGACGGTCGCTGGCGCATCGACTTCGCCTCGTGCAACTACCTCGGGCTCGACCTGCACCCCGAGGTCATGTCCTCGATTCCGGCGCTGGTCGACCGCTGGGGCACGCATCCGAGCTGGACGCGAGCGGTCGCCTCGCCCCGGCCCTACCGCGACCTCGAGGAGGCCCTGGCCCGCACCGTCGGGGTCGACGACGTCGTCGTCTTCCCGACGATCACGCTGCTCCACCAGGGCGTGCTCCCGATCCTCGCCGGCCGCGGCGGCGTGATGATCGTCGACCAGGCGGCCCACCAGTCCCTCCAGGAGGCGGCCCGGTTGGCCGAGGCCGGTGGCGCCGTCCTGCGCTCGGTCCCCCACGACGACCTGGCTGCGTACGAGGCGACGCTCGCCGCCAACGCCGGAGCGCACCGGCGCGTGATCGTGATCGACGGCGTGTACTCGATGTCGGGACGACGAACGCGGCTTCCCGAGATCGTCGAGCTCGCCGAGCGCTACGACGCCACGGTCTACGTCGACGACGCGCACGGCTTCGGGATCCTCGGCACTCCCGACCCGGCCGCGTCGAAGTGGGGGCTCGGCGGCGGCGGGCTGCTCCGCCACACCGGTATCTCCACCGACCGCGTGGTCTACGTCGCCGGGTTGTCGAAGGCCTTCTCGTCGATGGGCGCCTTCGTCACGGTGACGGGGCCGCTGAGCCGACGCCGCATCGTGGACGCCTCGACCCTGATCTTCGGCGGGCCGGTCCCGGTGGCGAGCCTCGCCACCGCGCTCGCCGGGCTCGAGGTGAACCGCCGGGAGGGCGACGAGCTCCGCGATCGGCTGCACCGGCTCACACAGCGGCTGCTCGACGGCGTCGCCGACATCGGCCTGGGTACCAAGGGCGACGACTTCCCGATCGTGAACGTGGTCGTCGGTCCCCTCGACGACGTCGTGAAGGCCGCGAAGCGGCTCTGGGAGCGCGACCTCGTCATCACCCCGGCGATGTTCCCGGCCATGCCCCTCGACGAGGGTGGCATCCGCCTCACCGTCACCGCCGCCAACACCGAGGTCGAGATCGATCAGGCGATCGACGCGCTGGCCTCGCTCAACGTCCCGGTGCTGCGCTGAACGAACGCCGGCCGTCCACGACGGACGGGTCGCGACGGCGTCCGCTGCTCGCGCTCGAGGGGTCGATCCTCCTCGCCGCGACCGGCAACGCCGCCGCGTTGGTACTGCTGCCGTGGATCGTGCTCGACCTGACCGGGAGCGCCGCCGACGCCGGGCTCGTGGCGGCGGCCACCGCGGTGCCGCTGCTCGTCGCGAGCCTCGTGTCGGGCGCTGTGGTCGACCGGATCGGCCGCCGCCGCACCGCCGTCGCCTCCGATCTCGCCTCGGCGGTGTCGTTCGCGGCCATCCCGGTCGCCTCGGCGACGGTCGGGCTCTCCGTGGGTCTGATGGTCGTGCTCGCGGTCGTCGGCGCCGTGTTCGATCCGGCGGGCGTGACGGCGAAGGACTCGATGGTGCCGGGCGCCGCGCGAGCGGCCGGGCGATCCCTCGACGAGGACAACGGCTGGCACGAGGCGACCTGGGGCGTCGCCTTCCTGGCCGGCCCCGGTCTGGCCGGCGTGCTCATCGCCACCCTCGGGGCGACCTCGGCCGTCTGGGTGGTGGCCGGGGCGTTCGTGGCGGCGGCCGTCGCCATCGCCGCGTGTGACGTCGACGAGCCGGAAGTCTCGCGACCCGGCCCCGGTGGCCTCCGGGCCGACATCGCCACGGGGATCCGCCTGGTCGCCGCCGATCGGCTCCTGCGCTTCCTCGCCGTCACCAACGCCGCGCTCGCCGCCGTGTACCTGCCGGTCACCGGGGTGCTGCTCCCGGCACGGTTCGAGGACCTCGGCCAGCCCGGTCGGCTCGGCGTGCTGCTGGCCACCATCAGCGCCGGGGCGGTGGTCGGCTCGCTCGGTTCGTCCGTCCTCGTGCGCCGGTTGGGACGCCAGCGCGCCTACCGGCTGAGCCTCGCCGGCAGCGCCGCTGCGCTGGCAGCCATGGCGCTGGCGTTCGAGGCGTCGTGGCCGCTCCTCCTCGCCGGTGGGTTCGCGCTGGGCATCGCGTTCGGTCCGGTCCAGCCGTCGGTCAACGTGGCGATCCAGACCCGGTCAGACGAGCAGCACCGGGGCCGGGTCACCGGCCTCCTGATCGCCTCGGAGTACGCCGGCGGACCGATCGGCTTCCTCGCCGCCGGCGCGGTCGCCGACGCCGTCGGGGTCACGCCGACCTTCGTCGGGGCGACGATCGTGCTGGTCATCGTGGCGGCCGTCGCCGCCGTCGCACCCGCTGCGGCCGAGCTCGACGACCTCGACGGCGGCTGAGGGTCGACCGGCCCGCAGGTTTGCCCCTTTGGGCAGGTCCGTCGTTCGTACAGTTCTTCGATGCGAGCGAGGCGGCGACCGACCGCGCAGCGCCGGGCGAGCAGCTCGGTCGCGCGCGGGCGCTCACCGGGTCGAGGCCTGCTGCGGCTCCAGCGCGCCGCGGGGAACCGAGCCGTCGCCGGCCTGCTCGCCCAGCGGGACCCGGGCGTGCCCGGCGTGGCGTTCAAGTCGACCGCCGAGCTGGACGCACTGACCATCTCGCAGTTCGACGCCTACGCGACCAGCCGGCCGGACTGGTCGCTCGACCCGAGCCTTCCCGCGGCCCGCAAGCGATCGCTCGTGAACACGCTGCGCTTCGTCCGGGCCGGCGAGCCCTCCCCCCTGGGCCCGACCGGCGACATGCCGGTGAAGGACGTCGAGGCCACCGGGCTGACGGCTCCGGTGCGCCAGCAGCTCCGCACGTACGCCCGGGGCGTCCGGAGCGAGGACACCGCCGGGCTGGAGAAGACCGCCGCCGTCGCCGACGGGCTGAGCACCGGGGAGGCGCTGGGCAAGCTCGAGCGCAAGATCCCCAAGGGCATCCTCCACCACTCGATGGGCAAGAAGGAGGACGGCCGCAAGGAGATGGCCAACCTGATCACCGAAGGTGAGGTCGAGCAGTTCGGCAACTACGTCCGACGCGCTGGTGCCTACCTCGAGGCGGAGGACGGCTTCGACACCTACAGCTACCTCGAGATGGTCAAGGTCGACGGCCGGCACCCGGCCGACTTCATCGGTCGACCGCGGCTGATCCGGAACTACCACCGCTTCCTGGCACCGATGCTCGACACCCTGGCCACCAACGAGGGCGACCGCACCAAGGCCAAGCCGCTGCTGGTCATCCTCCACACGAGCAACGACCACAACGGCGCGTTCCACCGCGACACCGAGCTGATGAACCTCGTCCAGCATCCGCGGAACCTGACGATCATGATCGAGGGCGCGACCAGCCTCGAGGCCGCCGGCAACAAGGTCACGCGGGTCGCCCGGCGCCACGGCCAGCGGGGCAAGATCCAGCAGCTGATGATCGCGGGCCACGGCTCGCCCACCGGCATCGAGGTGGCCGGGACCCAGGAGGCATCGGGCGAGTCGACGCTCGACGACGCCGACCTCGCCACCAACAAGCGCCGGACCGAGCGCTTCCTCCGCCGGCTGGTCAGCCGCGTCGAGACCGGTCCCGACGCCCGGATCGTCCTCAACGCCTGCCTCACCGCCGCCGACGAGGTCGCCGCGACCCTGCCCGCCGACCCCACGCTCGCCGCAGCGGCGATCCGCCAGTCGCTCGTCGACTCGCCGAGCCTGGCCACGCGACTCGGGCAGCTGGCCCCGGGCCGCACCGTCGAGGGCAACATCTCGTCGGTGCCCGCCGGCGAGTACATGGAGCGCGACCCGGTCACCGGCGCGGGCACCGGCCTGCTGCACCAGATCGTCCCGTCCGACCCCTACGCCACGTCGACGAACCGCGCGGACTACATCGAGCACGGCAGGGAGGCCGAGGGCGCCATCCGTGCGCTCGTCGTGGTGTGGGCGACCGACCGTGCGGAGGCCTTCCGGCGGCTCAACGCCCGGCGGTCCCAGCGGATCCGCGACTGGAACGACCGCGTCATCCACACCTTCTACGACATCCTCCACGCCGATCCCGACAACATCTCGTTGATCAACAAGATCGCCAACGCCGTCGCTCGCGGCCTCTCGGAGTTCGACGTGGCGAACGAGCAGACCCCTGGTGCGGTCAGCGGGTTCAACAACGACCTCAGCAAGGCGGAGGCGATGAAGGTCGTCACGCCGCTCTACCCCCACATGGCGGCCGGAGCCAAGACGGCCGTCGAGCAGACGCTGATGATCCGGGACGCGGCGCGTCGACCGCTCTTCATGAACCTGCTCGACGGCTTCGCCACGACCGTCGCCGCGGCGCCGCACCTGGAGGAGGCGTGGCTCGCCGCACCGATGACCGCGCTGCTCCCGGTCGCGGACGCGCCGACGGCGAGCCGCAAGCAGATGAAGCTCGCGCTCTACGCCGTCACCGAGGCCAACAACGCCGACGCCAGCGCCTTCCTCGTCGCGAACGCGGCGGGCCGGGCTGCGTTCACGATGCCGGGCAGCACGACGGTCGAGGGCCTCACGGGTGGCGGCTACACCCAGACCGACGTGCTCACCTCACTGGGGCTCATCGGCTCGGGCGGCGGTGGAGGTGGCGGTGGCGCCGCCGCACCGAACTACGACCTCGACGGCGACGGCACGGCCGACGTGCACATCCGATCGATCACCCGGGAGTCGCGGGTGACCGCCCGGCGCCTCAACGTCCGCGAGCGCCCCGACATCACGAGCGCGCGCGTCGACGGCGTCTCCCGCGGGCGACGCCTCGAGGTCATCGGCGTGTCCGGCGACTGGTTCGCGATCGAGTTCGGCGGCAACGTGCGCTTCGTGCACAGCAGTTGGGTCCGGCATCGACCGGTGCCGTGACACGGCGGAGCGGTCAGCCCAGGAGCAGGAGCTCGCCCTCGACCCCGCCGATCTTCGCGACGACCTCACCGTTCGGCAGGCACGCGAGCGCGGCGACGGCTCCGCTGGCGTCGTAGCCGTCCACCTCGGCGCCGTCCTCCCACACGCGGATCGAGCCGTCGTCGGCGCCGGAGACGAGGCGCTGCCCCGTCGGGTGCCAGGCCAGCGCGGTGACCCGCTCGTGGCCGATCCACGAGCGGTCGACCCTGACGTCGACCGGGTCGACGATCAGGATGCGCCCGGCAGCCGTGCCGGCTGCCACCAGCCCCCCCGGGCCGACGGACAGCGCGACCGGGTACATCGAGTCGGTGGGATCGGCGACGGCAAGCGAGCCGCCCGTCCAGACGGCGACGCCGGGGAGCCCGAGCACGAGCACCTCGCCGGCCCACGCGATCGAGATCGGGGCCTGCCCGTCCTCGACGACCTCCACACGAAGGGGGTCGTCGAGCCGCACGACCGCGGTCCGAGCTCTCGGCCCGTGCGGCGTCCGCGCCCGGCCGGCCGTGGCCCGCGACCGCCGTTGGGCGAGCACGAGCGCAGCGCGCCCGCCATCGGGGGACAGCACGGCCAGCGTGGTGCGATACCCACGACCGGCACCGCCGCCGAGATCGGCGACGGCGGCATCGACCAGCTCCATCATCGAGTGCGTCGGCCGGTCGGGGCGAGGTGGTGCGGCGATCGCGCCCCAGCTCACGATGTCGGGACCGAGGGCGGCCAGCGGACCGGGCCGGGGCTCGTCGCTCGGCGTCGTGGCGATGGCTTCGAGACGGCCGTCGACCCGCCACATGGTCAGCAGTCGCGGGGACGACGACCACAGCGTGTCGCCCGCAGAGGCGAGGGCGTCGTCCGCACGACCAGAGACCGAGGCGACCACCTGCATCGCGCAGACCGTACCCGGGCTCGTCGGAGGACGAACGAGGAACTGCGCAGCGCGCCCGGAGGGAATCGAACCCCCAACCTTCTGATCCGTAGTCAGACGCTCTATCCAATTGAGCTACGGGCGCTGGGCAGTGACCGAGCCTACCGGAGCGGCCTGCTGGTCACCACGACGTTCACCGCAGGCCGAGCTTGCGGCTGCACGCCGGCCAGGCGCCCCAGCCCTGCACGTCGAGCAGGCGTTCGGCCCGGTAGATCTGCTCGGCGCGGGTGGCCTGGTGGGGCAGACCGGCGCCACCGACGGCCGCCCAGGAGCGGGCCGAGAACTGCACGCCGCCGTAGTAGCCGTTGCCGGTGTTGATCGCCCAGTTGCCGTTGGACTCGCACCAGGCGAGCCGGTCCCAGATCGCGAGACGCTCCGGGGAGAGGGTGAGCAGGAACGCCTCGAACTCGTCGAGACCGCCGACCACGTCGTCGACCGCGATCACGTACCCATCGCCGGTCGGCCGCCCGGCCACGTCGACGACGGGACCTTCGAGCTCGAGCCCGTGGCTGATCTTCGTGGCGTTGCCGATCAGTCCGACGGCGGTGCCCATCGCGTGGACGGCGCCGTCGCGCGTCACGAGCCAGTAACCGGCACCGTCGAGCGTCGACGCCATCCCGACCACCGCGTCGTCGAGCACGAGACCGGAGACCGAACCGTGGAACCCGGCATCACCGAACGAGAACACCCCACCGTCCGCCGCGACCAACCAGTACCCACCACCGGTCGGCGTCGACGCCATGCCGACGATCGGCTCCACCAGCGCCACCCCACCCATCGAGCCGAAGAAGCGGGCATCACCGAACGAGAACACCCCACCGTCAGCTGCGACCAACCAGTACCCACCACCGGTCGGCGTCGACGCCATCGCGACGATCGGCTCCACCAGCGCCACCCCACCCATCGAGCCGAAGAAGCCGACGTCGCCGAAGGAGAACACCCCACCGTCGCTCGAGGCGAGCCAGTAGCCACCACCGGACGGCCCGGCGGCGATGGCGACGATCGGTGCGTGGTTGATGCCGGCGATGTCGCCGTGATCGAGGGCGGTACCGAAGGGCTGCACCTCGCCGGCCTCGGTGGCGATCCACACGTCGGCGGGCCCGCCGCCGGGAACGGCGGCGATGGAGACCGCACCCGGCACCGGGTCGATCTCGACGTCGAGCACACCCTCGGGCTGGAAGACGGCGACCCCGGTGGGGTCGGCGCCGCCGATGGGCCCGTCGGCCGGACCGGCCTGGGCGCTCGCCGGCACGGCGGCGAGGACCACGGCGGCGAGCAGGAGGGAGAGCAGGGCGCCCACGTGGGGCGCCCTGGGCATTCGCACACGCTGGGAGGGCATGAGGGTTCCTCTCGTCGCGGACGCGCTTGGGGGTCCGCGGGTGGGGGTCGGGGGAGGCGACGCACGGGGGTCGGAGGCCGGCTCGCTCGCTCGTCGCGTCTGCGGTGCCGTGGTCGACTCCGACCAGTGTCGCTGGTCGATGTGTTCAGATTACGCGAAGAACGTCACCGAACGGCAACATTCGGCCCGGGCGTCGGTCACACTGGTACCTGCGTCCCGACGGTGCCGTCCCGCCCGCCGTCGCCGTCGGGGCGCAGCACTTCTCCCCCTGAGCTCCGGTCGAGCCCCGCTCCCCGAGCCCGGGACCCGCCGCCCGACCGGGCGGCCGCCGTGGCGAACGGTCGCCGCGAAGCCGGGCCGCTGGGGGCCTCCGTGGGGGAACGGTCACAGCGAAGCGGACAGCAACACGGCGGCCCGCGCGAGCAGGCCTGCGGCAGCAGGCCGCTCGCTCAGCGGAGAGGGTGGGATTTGAACCCACGGTGGACGGTCAGCCCACAACTCCTTAGCAGGGAGCCCCATTCGGCCGCTCTGGCACCTCTCCTCGGAATCGGTCTCCCGTTCCGGCCCGCCAGCGTGCCAGGAAACCCCGGTGGTTTCCACCACGGGATCCGGGAAACCCGCTCACCCGATGGGGCCGAGCACCCGATCGAGGTAGTCGTTGCGGAAGACACCAGCCGGGTCGAGCTTGGCCCTGACCTCGGCGAAGCGGTCCCAGTGGCGGTAGCGGGGGCGCAGGGTCTCGTGGGTCTGGAAGTGGAGCTTGCCCCAGTGCGGTCGACCGTCGTAGTCGTCCATGATCCGCTCGACGCCCCGGAAGTAGTCGCCGTAGGGCATCCCGGCGTACTGGTGCACGGCGATCCAGCCGGCGTCCCGTCCCTCCGCCGTCGACAGCGCGATGTCGTCGCCGGCCGACACCCGGACCTCCACCGGGAACAGCGGAGGTTCGGGCATGGCGTCGACGAGCGCCCGGACCCGGCGTAGCGCCTCGGGGACGGCGGCGACCGGGATCGAGTACTCCATCTCGCGGAACCGGACCCGACGAGGGCTGGCGAAGACGCGGGAGCTGCGGTCGACGACGTCGCGCGACGAGGTGGCCAGCGCACCGAAGGCCGACCGGATCCGCTCGCGCTGCGACGGGAACCGTCGCACGGCCCGCATGGCGAGATCGAGGGCCACGTTCTCGCCGAACTCCTTCTCGATGAGGTGACGAACGCGTGACGGAGGCCGTTCCGGCTCCTCGGTGCGCCGGTTCCGCTTCGTCAGACAGGCCCCGCTGCCCGGCAGCCAGAAGAACTCGGTGTGGTCGGCGCTGGAGATGAACCCGTCCCAGTCGTCGAGCAGCTTGTCGAGCCCGGCGCCGCGCTCGTCGGCGTGCAGGTTGAACGACGGCACACATCGGAGCCGGATCCTCGTGACGACGCCGAGCGCACCGATCCCGACGCGCCCCACCGACCAGATCTCCGGGTTCTGGTCCTCGTCGCACCACAGCACCTCGCCGGTGCCGGTGACGAGCTCGAAACCGACGATGGTCGTCGACAGGTTCCCCAGGGCCCGTCCCGTGCCGTGGGTCGCCGTCGCAGTCGCACCGGCGAGACTCTGGCGGTCGATGTCGCCGAGGTTCGGCATCGCCAGCCCGAGCTCGTGGAGACGCTCGTTGAGCGCGTGCAGCCGGATGCCCGCTCCGACGGTCACCTCCTGCGCCGCCGGATCGTGATCGGCCAGGGCGTCGAGGTGGTCGAGCGACAGCAGGACGCCGTTCGTGCAGGCTGCGGCGGTGAAGGAGTGACCAGCGCCGACGACCTTCACCCTCCCGCCGTCGGCGTACGCCCGAGCGACGGTGTCGGCGACCTCGTCGGTCGACGTCGGCGAGCGGCGGGCCATCGGCAGGCACGTCTGGTTGCCGGCCCAGTTCGTGAACCTCGGTGCGAGTCGTGCCATGTCGCTCCCCCTGTGCTCCGACGCCGGACTACCAGTGCCGCAGGTCGACGGGCCAACGATCCACGATCTCGTCGCCGTCCGCCACCCACAGCTGCTCGTGCTTGGCGACGGTCGGGTCGACGTGGGCCGGTCGGAGTCGGACCCGGTCGCCCACCCGCCACCCGCGACCCGACTCGGCGGCCGGCGCGAGCGTCGTGTGCTCGTCGGAGCAGAAGAACACGTCCCCGCCGTCCCAGCTCGGGTCGCCGTGGTCCATCCCCAGTGCCTTGAGGCCGGCGTCGGCGACGATCCAGCCCTTCGGGCTGACCGAGATCACGGTCGCGAGGACCGACAGCGCCGGTTCGAAGGGGAGGTCGAGCTCGTCGTACTGGGAGTCCATCAGCGTGTAGCTGCCGGCCTGGATCTCGGTGCACCAGGTGTTCACGTCGTACGTGCCGGTCCCGCCGCCCGAGATGATGTCGCCGCCGATGCGTTCGGCGGCCTCGACGAGGGCGGTCATGGACCGCTCGACCTTCCTGGTCCGGGACGCGCGGTCGTGGACCATCATCAGGTGGCCCTCGTACCCCATGACGCCCCGCACCTCGAGCCCGGCGTGGCGGGCCCGCTCGGCGAGCCGCTCACCGGTCTCGACGTCGCAGCCGCAGCGGGGCAACCCCACCTCGATGTCGATGAGCACCGAGCGGATCCCGCCGGCGATGGCGGCGTCGAGCACGGCGTCGGAGTCGACGGCCACGGTGACGTTCGCGTCGAGCCCGCCGAGTCGCGCCACGTCGAGCGATTCGTTGGCGAGGAGGAGGTCGTCGCCCAGCCCCGCGGCCGCCATGCCCTCGATCTCCCGGGGCGTGGCCGCGCAGAAGGCGGTGTGGCCGGCGTCGGCGAGCCGGCGGGCCAGCGCGGTCGACTTGAACGCCTTGACGTGGGGTCGCAGCTCGAGCCCGGGCCGCACGGCGTCCATCGCCGCGGTGTTGCGCTCGAACGCCGGCCGATCGACCACGAGCGCCGGGGTGCGGAGCTGATCGACGTGGGACGGATCGGGAGCGCTCATCTCCCCAGCCTCCCCGATCCGCCGCCGCGGCGCGCCACTAGCCTCGCGCCCGGGGTCAGGGGGTGCCGTGGGCGAACGACGCGGCTCGATCCACATCGAGGCCGACGAGGCCGACGAGCGGGCCGTCAGCGCTGCGCCGCGCTCGCGTGTCCCGGCGATTGCGCTGCTCGGCACCCTCGCGTTGCTCGTGGTGGTGGTCGTCTCCGGCCGAGGCGGCGACCCGGTGGAGCGGACCCCCGCCCCCGCCTCCGCCGACGTGGCCGCGCCCGCACCGCCGACCGTCGGCCCCGACGCTCGACTCGATGCCCTGCGGACGGCGCAGGCCGTCCCGGCCTCGCTGCTGGCGGCGGAGCTGTTCGTCGCCGATCCGGGCGCCGAGACGCTGCGAGCCCTGTTCGAGGCGATCGGCGGCGTCGACGGGCTCACGCTCGCCACCGCCGAAGGCGCCTTCGATCTGGTGACGTTCCATCCGACCGACCCGGACCAGCTCCTGGCCGCCAACCGGTCGAGCTACGGGCCGGCCGAGAACCAGGGCGTCAACGAACGCTGGCGCCGAACCGGGGGCGTGGTCGTCCAGGAGCTGTGGGCACCCGACGTGGCCCACGACTTCGTCCACCACAACCGCGACGGCACGCACACGGTGTGGCGCCACGGCGGTGGCGACGGCTTCGCTCCCCGCGTGGCGGAGATCCTCGACGGGGAACGCCGCCCGCTCGCGACCAGCGGTCCGCTGTACGCGTCGCGCTTCAGCTCCGACGGCGGCGTCACGTTCGCGCTGACCGGCGACGGCGACTACTACAGCAACGACCCCGACCCGCTCGCCCTCGTGGCCGACGACGGCAACCGGCAGACGGTGCTGGCCGACGCCGGGGGGTTCGGCTGGATCGACCATCCGACGACCGGGCTGCTGGTGGCCTACCCGGCGACGGCGGACGGCGTCACGGCGGCCTGGGACACCGAGACCCTCGCCCCACTCGACGGCCACCCGCTCGCCGGGCGTCACCTCCGTCGCTCGGTGGTGACCGGCGACGGCGCCCGGGCGATCGCGGTGCACGCCGACGGCCACCTCGTGATCATCGACCTCGGCGCCGGGCGGGTGCTCGACCGCTTCGGCGACGGCATCGACATCGAGGGCGTCCACCGACCGCTCGCCGTCGACCATCACGGTACCGTGGCGGTGACGGTCGAGGCGTCCGGCACGGTGACGCTGTGGTGGGTGGGCGACGACGACCCGGTCGTGCGGATCGCCGCCGACTCGGCCCAGCCCCGGTGGCTCGACGAGCACCTCGCGGCGCTGCGCACCTCCGCGGTCGCCGACGACGCCGGGAGGGCGGCGCTCGTCACGGCGGCCACCGGGACGGAGCCGACCAGGTGGCGGCTCGTCGACCTCGACCCCTCGCGATGGATCGACCGGGCCTGCGAGCTGGCCGGCCGCAGCCTCACCCTCGCGGAGAGCGCTGCGACCGGGCTCGTCGGCAGCGCGTGCGGCATCGAGCGCTGAGCACGCCGCTGCAGCGGGGTCCTCGCGACGTCAAGGACCTCCGGACCGCGGCCGGTCACCGACCGCAACCCTCCTCTCACTGTTGGTAACTTCTTCATTGACCCCCTGATCGGTCCCACCCACCATGGGCAGCACCGCATCACGGCCGCGACCAGCGGTTGCGGGGTCGTTCGGCGCCCGACTCGCGCCGAGTGACATCGACGCTCGCCGCCTCCCAGGGAGAACCCAGTGACACCACGCATCGCGGTCTTCGGACTCGGCTACGTGGGAGCAGTGTCTGCCGCCTGCTTCGCCGACCGCTGGCACGAGGTGATCGGGGTCGACGTCAACCCCGACAAGGTCGCCATGATCAACGCCGGCAAGACGCCGGTCGTCGAGGAGCGGATCGGCGAGCTCATCGCCGAGACCGTCGCGAGCGGCCGGCTCCGCGCCACCACCGACTCCACCGAGGCCGTCCGCAACAGCGACATCGCGCTGGTCTGCGTCGGCACCCCGTCGACGCCCGGCGGTGGCCTCACCACGACCTACCTCGAGGCCGTCTCCGACGAGATCGGCGCGGCGATCGCCGAGGCCGGCACCCGCTACACGGTCGCCTTCCGCTCGACGATGCTGCCGGGCACCTGCGAGGACCGGCTCATCCCCCGCCTCGAGGCCGCATCCGGGCTGACCGCCGGCCAGGACTTCGGCGTCTGCGTCAACCCGGAGTTCCTGCGCGAGGGCACCTCGGTCAAGGACTTCAACGAGCCGCCCAAGACCGTCATCGGTCAGGTCGACGACAAGAGCGGCGAGATCCTCGCCGCGCTCTACGAGGGACTGCCGGGCCCCGTGCACCGCGTGCCGATCAAGGTCGCCGAGCTGGCCAAGTACGCCGACAACTGCTTCCACGCCGTGAAGATCACCTTCGCCAACGAGATCGGCGCCATCTGCGGGGCGCTCGACCTCGACAGCCACCAGGTGATGGACATCTTCGTGTCCGACACCAAGCTCAACATCTCGCCGGCCTACCTCCGGCCGGGCTTCGCCTTCGGTGGCTCCTGCCTGCCCAAGGACCTCCGGGCCCTCACGCACACCGCCCGCCACAACGACGTGCGGATCCCGATGCTCGACAACGTGCTCGCCTCCAACGAGCACCAGATCGACCGGGCCTTCCAGCAGGTCGCCGACACGGGCCACCGCCGGGTGGGGCTCTTCGGTCTGTCGTTCAAGGCCGGCACCGACGACCTGCGCGAGAGCCCGCTGGTCGAGCTGGCCGAGCGGCTGCTGGGCCGCGGCTTCGAGCTGCTCATCCACGACTCACAGGTCTCGCTGTCCGCGCTGCACGGCGCCAACCGGGCCTACGTCGACTCCCGGATCCCGCACCTGTCGAAGCTGATGGTCTCGTCGCCCGACCAGGCCGCGGCCCATGCCGAGGTCGCCGTGCTCGGCACCGGCGCCGAGGAGGCCGTCGCCGCCGTCGAGCGCTCCGAGCCGTCGGTCATCATCGACCTGGTCCGCAACGCCGCCACCACGCGGCTGGCCGGCCACCCCGGCTACCAGGGGATCAGCTGGTGACGAAGCGCCGCGTCCTCATCGTCGTCGAGAACCTGTCGGTCCCGTTCGACCGTCGGGTCTGGCAGGAGAGCCGGGCGCTCGTCGACGACGGCTACGAGGTCCACGTCATCTGCCCGACCGGCACCAAGCGCGACACCGAGCGCGAGGTCGTGCTCGAGGGCGTGCACATCCACCGCTACCCGCTGACCCCGGCGACCGGTGGGCCGATCGGCTTCGTGAAGGAGTACGGGCTCGCGCTGTTCCACAGCCTGCGGCTCGGGCTGCGCCACGGCCTGCGCCGCAAGTTCGACGTGGTGCACATCTGCAACCCGCCCGATCTGCTCTTCCTCGTCGCGCTGCCGCTCAAGCTCCGCGGCGCCAAGGTGCTCTTCGATCACCACGACCTCGTACCGGAGCTGTTCCGCTCCCGCTTCGAGGGCGGGGCGAAGCTCCTCCTCAAGGGCACCGAGGTGGCCGAGCGCCTCACGTTCGCGACCGCCGACGCGGTCATCTCCACCAACGAGAGCTACCGCTCGGTCGCCCTCACCCGCGGCAAGAAGGCCGAGGACGAGGTCACGGTCGTGCGCAGCGCGCCCGACCTCGCCCGCTTCGAGATGGCCGAGCCCGAGCCGGAGCTCAAGCGGGGCAAGGACTTCCTCGCCTGCTACCTCGGCGTCATGGGGCCCCAGGACGGCATCGACTACGCCCTCCGGTCGCTGGCTCACCTCCGCCACGACGTGGGCCGCACCGACCTGCACACCGTCTTCATGGGTGCCGGCGACGCGTTCGACGACATGGTGGCGCTCGCCTCCGAACTGCGCCTCGACGACTGCGTCGAGTTCACCGGCCGGGTGTCCGACGAGGACGTGTGCCGCTACCTGTCCACCGCCGACGTCTGCCTCGCCCCCGATCCGAAGAACCCGCTCAACGACGTGTCCACCATGAACAAGATCATGGAGTACATGGCGATGGAGCGGCCGCTCGTGTCCTTCGACCTGATCGAGGCGAAGGTGTCGGCGGGCGATGCTGCCCTCTACGCCACCCCGAACGACGTGACCGAGTTCGGTGATCTCATCGCCGAGCTGCTCGACGACCCCGCCCGGCGCGCCGCGATGGGTGCGCTCGGCCGCAAGCGGGTCGAGGGCGAGCTCAGCTGGGACCACTCCCGCCGACACCTCATCGACGCCTACACCCGACTGCTGGACCGATCATGAACACCCCACGCGTCTCGCTCGGTCTCCCCGTCTTCGACGGCGAGGACTACCTCGAGGAGACGATCGCCTCGATCGAGGCGCAGACGATGGGCGACTTCGAGCTCATCATCTGTGACAACGCCTCGACCGACCGCACCGAGGAGATCTGCCGCAAGCTCGCGGCCCGGGACCCCCGCGTGCAGTACCACCGCAACGAGCGCAACCTCGGCGCGGCGCCCAACTACAACCGGACCTTCGAGCTGGCCACCGCCCCCTACTTCAAGTGGGTGGCCTACGACGACCTGTTGGAGCCCACGTTCCTCCAGGCCTGCGTCGACGAGCTCGACGCCGCCGACGACGACGTGGTGCTCGTCTATCCCCGCACCGTGCTCATCGACGGCGAGGGCACCGAGATCGGCCTCTACGACGACCGGCTCGACCTCCGCGAGCGATCGCTGACCCGTCGCCTCGTGCACTTCGCCTCGAAGTGGCGGCTGTGCAACCCGGTGTTCGGCGTCATCCGCTCCGACGTCCTGGCCCGGACCTCGCTCATCGGTGCCTACCCCTCGTCCGACGTGACGCTGCTCGGCGAGCTGGCGCTCCTCGGGCGCTACCACGAGCTCGACCAGCCCCTCTTCCGTCGGCGGATCCACGCCCGCTCGTCGCGGCAGGGCGAGCTCACCATGGAGGAGGTCGAGCAGTGGTTCGACACCTCCGCCAAGCCCGGACGCCGCTTCCTCAAGGTCTCGCCCCGCACCGGGGTGTTCTGGCGCCTCCTCGGCACGATCCTGACCGCCGACGAACCCGTCCTCGGCCGACTGGCGGCCGCCCCATCCTTCACGGCGGCGTGGTGGATCCGCCGAGCTCGCGTGCGCGGCGGCGAGCTCAAGCAACGAGTGCGGAACCGCTCCGATGCGCCTCAGGGTGACTGACCGACCGGCTGCCCCCGTACGAACGACCCGCCTCCGCGCGCATCGCGACCGCCGCGCCGGCTCCATCGGTGGCAACCTCACAGGGTGGCGACGTTGGTGAGCATCCTGCGCTCACGGCTCCTGGCGGTGGCATCGATCCTGTTGATCGTGGTCTTCGCGGCGATCGCGGTCACGATCATGACCTCGGACGCCGGCGGTGAGGACGACGACCTCCCGCTCGTCCGCTGGACCTTCGACGACGGCTCCGGCACCCTCGCCACCCCTGCATCGGGGAGCGCGACCCCCGTCGACCTGAGCTTCGTCGGCGATGCCGAGTGGGGCGAGGGGTACGCGACGGTCGGCAGATCCACGTACCTGGTCTCCGACGGTGCCGTCACGGCCATGGCCGACGCCATCGCGACCTCCCGCGAGGTGACCTACGAGCTGTGGATCGACCCCCATCGCGTCGACCAGGGCCAGGCGGCCACGCTCATCTCGCTCACCGACGGCCGATCGAACGACCTCCAGCTGGTGACCAACCCCGGCGACGGCGACAGCGGCGTCGTCGAGGCCCGCATCCGGTCGGCGCTGACCGACGGCGCGGGACGGCCCGGAGCCACCTCGGTGGACGGATCGTTGACCGGCCCGCTCACCCACCTGGTGGTGGTGCACGCCGGACGGACGATCGAGCTGTGGATCGACGGCGAGCTCGTCGACCAGCAGCAGGTGGGCCCCATGGTCGGTCCGTCCGCTGCCTCGCGACTGACGTTCGGCGCGGACCTCGACGGCTCGTCGCCCTTCGCCGCCGACCTGCACGAGTTCACCGTCTACGCCTTCGCGCTGACCCCGGCGCAGGTGGCCGGGAACCTCGAGGCCGGTCCCGAGGGCATCGACGATCCGGGCGGCGTCGACGTGGTCGTCGAGGCCTCGGCCGACCCCGACGACGAGGTCGACCCGTCCGACAGCATCATCACCGACGACCCGAGCGAGGAGCTGGTGGCGGGGGTCGTCCTCACCGGCATCGACGGCGACGGCGCCATCGAGATCTGGCACGGCACCCAGGGCCCCTTCGGCGAGCTCGGTCGCTCGCAGCCGCAGTTCAACATCATCGGCTCGGCCTCCGACCCCGACGGTGTGAGTGAGGTGCGCTACCTCCCCCCGGGGGCCGAGGAGCCGGTGGTCGCCGGCCTCGGCCCCAACGGTCGGCGCCTGGTCTCCGCCCGCTCGTTCGTCCTGGAGGTGCCGGCGTCGTCCGTCGGCAGCGGGGCGAACATCCCGGTCACCGTGGTCGACGACACCGGCGACACCACGAGCATCCAGATCCCGATCACCGATGCCGACGCCAACGCGGCGGACCTGCCGCTCATCCTCGACTGGCGGCCCGAGCCCGAGAGCGGCGACACGATCGACGACTTCGCCGACGTGATCGACGGGCGGTGGCGCCTGAGCAACGGCGAGGTCGTGACCGACGAGGTCGGCTACGACCGGCTCGTGGCCATCGGCGACACCTCCTGGACCGACTACGAGGTGCTCGTCCCGATCGTCGTCGACGACGTGGCCGACATCCTCGGGCCGAACTCCAACGCGCCCGGCGTCGGCATCATCATGCGCTGGAACGGCCACAACGTGTTGAGCGGCGACGGCCCCCAGCCGCTGCAGGGCTTCCGCGCCTTCGACGACCAGCCGACCCCGTTCGGCGCGATCTCCTGGTTCCGCTTCGGCGGTGTCGGGGGTCGGTTCCAGCTCGTCGACCACCAGAACAGCGTGCGGGCCGCCGACCCGGGCCAGTTCCCCGAGGGGGTCCGCCACTGGCTCCGAGCGCAGGTCGTGACCGAGGACGACGGTCGCAGCGTCTACCGGGCGAAGATGTGGCAGGCCGGCGAGCGCGAGCCCGACGACTGGGTCCTCGAGTTCACGACGGTCAACGACGGGCAGGAGCCCGACAGCGGCTCGTTGCTGCTCGTCGCCCACGAGGTCGACGCCCGCTTCGGTCGCGTCACCGTCACCGAGCCGGACGCGGTCGGTGTCCCGGGCGTCGAGGCGACGAGCGACGCGATCGCCGAGTGGTCCTTCGACGAGGGCTTCGGGCCGACCGTCGGCGACGTGACCGGCAACGGGCTCGACCTGGGCGTGCCCGCCGACGCCGACTGGGTCGACGGGGGGCTGCTCTTCGGCGGCAACGGCGGCGCGGTCAGCGGCAGCGCCGCCGACGAGGTCGCCGCCATCCTCGACACCGGCGAGTTCTCGGTCGAGCTCTGGGCCGATCCCAACGGCCTCGAGCAGAACACGCTGGCGCGCCTGTTCACCCTCCAGGGCAGCTCGGGTGCCATCGACCTGGGCGTCTCACCCCTCAGCGGCGCCTTCGACGAGATCGAGGCGCGCGTCCGGGCGTCGGCGACCGACTTCCTCGGTCGGCCCGGCATCCAGGTCGACGGCGTGATCGACGGTGGCCTCGTCCACCTCGTGGTCACCCACGCCGCAGACGGCACGACGACGATCTACGTCGACGGCGAAGCGGTCGCGTCGGTCGACCAGGGATCGATCGAGGACTGGCCGTCCGACGCTCGGGTCTCGGTGGCCGCGACACCGATCGGCGGGTCGACGTGGGCGGGCACGATGCTGCACGCCGCGCTCTGGGACCGGGCCCTCGACGCCGACGAGGTCGGCGCCCGCACCAACGCCGGCCCCGGCGTCGCCCCGTAGGCCGAGCGGACGGGCTCGCTACTCGCCGACGAAGCCGTCGAGCAGCTCTCGCGTCGCGTCGGCGTGCCCGGCGTGGCGGGCCGTCTCGTTGACGAGGTGGACCAGGACCCACCGCAGGTCCAGGCCCTCACCTCGTGCACACGGTGCATCAAGGGGCGTCACCCGGACGACGTCGTCGGTCTCCCGCGCCCGACGCCGGTACGAGGCGATCACTGCGTCGGCGGTGAGCTCGGGACCCGGTCGGAACTCGTCGTCGCTGCGTCGCACGTCGGCACCACGGAAGCCACCGTCGATCCAGCGCCACTCGACGTGGGTCAGGTGGTTCACGATCCCGAGCAGCGGCAGCAACCTGCCGTCGGGTTGCCACCGCGCCTGGGCCTCGCTCAGCCCGTCCACCTTCTGGACGACCGAGTCGCGGAGGTACCGCAACCAGTCGAGGTACAGCTCACGCTCGTCGTCGTGCCCCGTCGGGAACCCGCGTTCCTCGGCCACGGTCGGCGACCCTACCCGGCGCACTCCGGCCGGCCCTCGAACCTGCGCCTCACTCCGGCGGCGGGTCCCAGTCCTCGTCGGCGTAGAAGTGGCCGGCGACGTCCTCGGTGCCCGTGCGGATCCGGCGGACGTCCTCGTCGCTCAGCCGGTGCACCCACGTCCACATCGCAGCCCGGCTGTCGCGAGCGACGCCGCCCTTGTCGCCGTCGGCGACGTCGGCGCCGAGGCTCGCCGAGGTCAGCTCCCGGACGGCATCGGTCGCGGCGTCACTCCACCGCAACCCGAGATCGCGTCCGAGCTCGGGCACCTGCCCGACCGGATCGGCGGCGAGGTCCTCGTACCGGCGGACCTCCCACCCCTGGTGACGCTGGTAGTCGTCGTTGGCGACCGTGGCGAACAGGCGCCACAACAGCACCGCCTGGTCGACGATGTCGCCCGGATCGTCGACCGCGCGGTGCAGCTCGTCGGCGAAGGGCGCCGCGGGCCCGTCCATGAGGGCCGGTTGCGACGTGAGGTTCGTGAAGTCGAACGACCAGCCCAGCCGTTGCAGGCTGCCGGCGAACGCGGCCGGGTGGCGGACCAGCACGAGGACGTTCGCGTCGAGCTCGGCGTCGATCCACTCGGCGGAGAAGAAGGCGATGGGGTCCTTCAGCAACGCACGGCGACCGCGAAGGCGCCCCTCCACGGCCCGGGCGAGCTCCGCGCCGACCCGGGCGACGGCCCTCGGCGAGCGAGCCCGCCCCAGCATCGGCCCGACCGCCGGGCGCAACGAGCAGACGCGCCGGAGGTCGTCGGCGAACGTCGGATCGCCGTCGTCGACGAAGTGGAACCACCTGCGGGGCGGCGAGGCGAGCCAGCTGGCCGGGAGCTCGGGGTTGAACGGCTCGTGGATCGAGACCACCTCGCCGGAGCGGCTCAGCATCTCACCGACCCACGTCGTGCCGGACCGATGTGATCCGGTGACCAGGATCGGACGTGCCGTCATCCGGTGGTGCCCTGGTATGGCGGCCACCCGCCGATCCACGATCGCACCTCGCGCAGCGTCTCGCCCCAGGACGGGTCGTTGCGGCCCGGGCGGACGACGCCGACCGCGGCGTGGACCCCGGCCCGCAGCGCGTGGCCGAGCACGAGCATCGACAGCCCGAACGCCGCGGCCGGTCGCGACCAGTGCTTGCGGACGTAGGTGGCCTTGCCCCGGGCGACCATGATCCGCTTGCTCGACTTCACCTTCGACGCCGCGCCGAGGTGGTGCGTGATCGTCGCGTCGGGGGTGATCATCTGGCGGTAGCCGAGGTCCCAGGCCCGCTTGGCGAGATCGGCGTCCTCGGCGTACATGAAGAACCGCTCGTCGAAGCCGTCGAGCTCGCGCCACACGTCGGTGCGCACCAGCAGCAGGCAGCCGGTGACGAGCCCGACCTCGCGGGCGGTGTCGCGCTCCCAGCCGCCGAGCGCCTCGGGGTCGAGCCTCGGATGGCCCTTGAACGCCGCCGTGAGCCCCAGACCGAAGCAGAGGTAGCTGAACGGCGTCGGCAACCCCCAACAAGAGCCGGGGTCGTACTCGCCCTCCGTGGAGAGCGTGCGCCCGCCGAGCAGGCCGACGTCGGGCTCGGCCTCGGCGAAGCGGACCAACTCGGCGACGACGTCGTCGTGCACGACGGTGTCGGGGTTGAGGAGCATCAGGTACCGGCCCCGCGCCTGACGAGCCCCGTGGTTCACCCCTCGAGCGAAGCCGACGTTGTCGTCGAGGCGGAACAGGCGGACCTCGGGCAGCTCGGCCTCGATGGCGTCGGCGGTGCCGTCCGAGGAGGCGTTGTCGACGACGATCACCTCGATCGGATGCTTCGTCGTGTGCTCGAGCAACGAGCGGATGGCGATGAGGGTCAGCTCACGCGTCTCGTACGAGACGATGACGACCGAGACGAGGGGGTCCGGGGCGGTCATCGATCGGTCAGGGCGTGTAGCCGTGCTTGGCCAGCGTCTCGGCTCGACGTTGCGCGAACGCGGACAGCTCCGGATCGGTCAGGTAGGCCGCCTTGCGGTCGCGACGGATGCCGTCGCCCAGCGGTCGGCCGTCGGTCGTCGTCGTGCGCAGGTCGCAGAACTCGGCCAGCGCGGTGAGGGTCTTGGTCGGCTCGTCGAGGAGGTCCTCGAAGCGCAGCTCGAAAGCACGGTCGCCGAGCTCGTCGACGTGACGCTGCGACTCGGTCACGTACGCGTCCCAGAGGTCGAGGCCGGCGTCGAGCGTCGTGAGCTGCACCCCGGGGGCGAAGCCGGAGATCCGGGGCCGGAAGAGGTACATCAGCCGCCGCTTGCGGTAGGAGGCCGCGGTCGTCTCGAGCAACCGCTCGCGGCGCACCACCAGGCTGCTGGCGACGTCGACGCCGTGCCGCTTGACGTGCACGATCTTCGCCTCGGGGAAGACGTCGAGCCAGAACGGCAGCGTGAACGTCGTGCGGGGGTCCTTCCACCCCCACGGCTCGGTGATGCCCTGGACCGACCGGTAGCGAGCGAAGCGCCCGGGGCCGAGGAACTCGACCGCCCGCGGCGACCGCAGGCTCAGGTCGAGGTAGTCGGCGACGAGCTCGCGGGCCTGCGGGGTCTCGACGAGGGCCCGCACGGCCTCGGGCCGCTGCCAGTCGCCGCCGGCCTGGCCGAGGATCCACTTGTTGAGCTTCTGGAAGAACAGCGCCTCGTGGTGGTCGTTGTCCTGGAGGCGGGCGCCCGGGAAGTAGCCCTGGTCGACCATGAGCCGGCCGAGCATGGACGTACCGGAGCGGTGCATCCCGATGACGATGACGGGGGGACGGCCCTGGGCCACGGTGGTTCTCCTGGGGTCAGACGGTGGTCGTGGGCCGGCGCTCGTCGCCTTCCCACGCGACCTCGCCGCGGGCCAGCATGCGCCGGGCTCGCAGGCGGGCAGCGATCGTGATGCCGAGGAACGACACGGCGTGGGGTACCAGCGCGGGACGCCGACGCAACAGGTCGACGACCGAGCGCAGACCGGTGCTCGGTGCGCCGGGCAGGGCGGCGACGCGGTCGGCCATCAGCTGGTTGGCGGCGACGATGCGCGACCGCCGACGGACGAGCCGGCGAGCGTTCGGCGAGGCCTGCACCGAGAAGGTCGCATCGACCGAACGGCGCTCGTCCGGTGCGTACTGGGCGCTGAAGAACAGGTCGTCGGCGCCGTCGTCGGGGAAGCGCTCGAAGCGCTCGCGCCCCTCGGCGCTGACGGCGAACACGCCGGAGCCGACCATGCCCTGCTGGACCCAGGGCAGCTCCATCCACACCCGGTAGTACGAGCGGACGGGCCAGCTCGACGCGCTCGTGTCGACCAGCAGCCTCGGCGCGGCGGCGAGCGCTCCCTCGTCGAGGGCGCGGGCGCAGGCCCGCACGGCGTCGAGATCGATGTCGACGTCGGCGTCGAGGTAGAGGCGGGGGAAGACGTCGGTGGCGTCGTCGGCGAGGTTGAGCGCCGTGGGCTTGTGGCCGATGTCGGTCTCGATCACCCGCACCGGCGGGCCGATGCGGCGGGCGACCGCGGCAGTGTCGTCGCTGCAGCCGTTGCAGACGACCACGACGTCGAGCTCGCCGGGATCGGCGGCGTCGACCAGCCGGCGGAGGAACCCCTCGATGATGGGCTCCTCGTCGTGGGCGGGCACGACGATCGACATCGACGCCGGGCTCATCGGGCGACCTGGGTCCACTGGTCGAGGGGTCGGTCGAGCAGGACCTCGAGGGCGCGCACGTCGTCGCGGTAGAGCTCGCCGAGGAAGCGGAGGTCGTCGTCGGTCGGTGCGATGCGGGGCCAGTTCACCCGACGCACCGCCGGCACGAGCGAGGACATGCGGTCGGCGAGGCCGGGACGGATGGCCCGCAGGTGCAGTTCGAGATCGCTCGATCGCTCGTTGGCGGCTCGCCGCACGTCGGTCGGCTCGAAGGAGGCGTCGACGCCCAGATGCTCGTAGGTCGCTCGGATCGTCTTCTCGGGCGTGCCCTTCACGTCGGTCTCGAAGACGTGGACCAACAACCGATCGGCCGGGTACAGCTCGAGCCACCGGCTGAGGTGGTGGTGGTAGAAGCCCATGGTCAGGATGCCGTGACGACCGCACGCCTCGCGGAAGCTGGCGCGGGGCGAGATGCGGCCGCGGCGGATGTGGTGCCGCCAGGCCGACAGGGCGCGGGCGACCGGATCGCGGAACATCACGACCAGGTCGAGGTCGGGGTACCGGGCCTGGATCTCCGCGGCCGGATCGTCGACGACCTCGGGGTGCTCGGCGAGGGTCACCCCGGCCGCGTCGAGCTGGGGCCGGGCGCTCTCGGGCAGGTCGAGCACGCCGAGGTAGTTCGGGGTCGCCTCGCCCACGACCCGCACGCCGTCGGGGGCACCGAGGTCGGCCCGGTAGGCCTCGTCGCCGCGCGCGAGCCGGTCGCGCAGGTCGAAGTGGTGGAGCTCCTTGACCGACGGGGTGTGGATCTCGGGGTGCTGGTCGAGCATCCCGGCGAGCCAGGTGGTCCCCGCCTTCTGCGCTCCGATGAGCAGGAAGGTGGGCGTGGTCATGACGGTGGCGAGGGTACCGGAGGTGTCCGCGGAGCGCGACCGCGGCACCACGTCACGTGGGCGATCGACCGCGGTCACGGTGCGGTGACGCGCAGAGCGCGACGCCCGGGGCCCGGACGCCGCGCTCGCTCGATGAACCGCTCAGCCGAGGGCGTTGCCGCCGCTGCTGGTGTTGCCCCGCCAGGTCTGGCTGGGCGAGGAGTCGACCAAGCGCCAGCCCCACTTGGCCGTGCCGTCGACGAAGACGTTGTCGATGATCTGCACGTCGGTCGGGGCCCGCTGGCCGGGCTTGTTGGTGAGGTACAGCGTGTAATTGCCGCCCGAGAGCCGGTTGCCCTGCACGACGACGTCGCTGAGGTGACGGTTCTCCGACGTGAGCTTGATGGCCGACACCGACGACCGGTTGGCGCCCTCGATGACGTTGTTGCGGATGACGATGTTCGAGCCACCCGTCGACTGGATGCCGTCGTTGTGGGTGCCGGACCACTTGCGCAGGTCGTGGATATAGGAGTTCTCGACCAGGACGTTGCCGTTCGCCTTCATCCCGTCGGCGCACCCGGAGATGTCGACGCGCCGGGCCGTGAAGTTCGAGAACCCGATGCCGGCCGAGCAGGGCCGCTCGCCGATCAGGGTCGTGTCCTCGATCACGAGGTTCTGCCCCTCGTTGCGGATGAGGTGCGACGAGTTGCCCCGGACCCGGACGTTGCGGATCGTCACGTTGTTGGCCCGCACGGTGATCGAGCCGTTGATGTCGAGGTTCTCGACGACGGCGCCGTCGCGGGTCACGCTGACCGACCCCGAGCGCTGCAGGGCACCAGCGTTGGTGACGCCCACCGAACCGACGCCGGCCGGGGTCCCCCCGCCTCCACCGCTCGACGAACCGCCACCGGAACCACCCGAGGAGGTGTTGCCGCCACCGGTGTCGCCGGAGGAGCGGGTGGGCGGCGTGCGGGTCACCTGACCGCCGGCCCGGAAGTTGGCCGTCGAGCCGTCGGCGGCGGTGAGCACGTAGCCCCGCCGCGTCCGGTCGATGTCGACGACGAGGTCGCCGTCGCCGGCCGAGGACCCGAGGAAGGGCGCATCGCCGTAGGCGAACACGCCGCCGTCGGCGCCGGCGAGCCAGTAGCCAGCGCCGCCGGGCGCCATGGCGATGCCGACGATGTCGGACACCAGCGGCAGCGCACCGGCCGAGCCGTGGAACACCGCGTCGCCGTAGGCGAAGACCCCACCGTCGCTCGCCACGAGCCAGTAGCCGTTGCTGCTGGCGGTGGCGGTCATGCCGACGATCGGCTCGTTCAGGGGGATCGCTCCGGCGGAGCCGTGGAAGCCGGCGTCGCCGTAGGCGAACACGCCGCCGTCGCTGGCGACCAGCCAGTAGCCGTTGCCGCTCTCGGTCGAGGCCATGCCGACGATCGGGCGCTGCAGCGGCAGGCCGGAGGCATCGCCGTAGGACTTGGCCTCGCCGTAGGCCCGGACCCGACCGGCGGTGTTGACCACCCAGTAGCCGCCGCCGTTGCGCTGCGACGCGACCGCGGCGACGGTGCCGCCGGGTCCACCGCCGGCGAAGGGGGCCGCGCCGTTGGTGACGATGTCACCATCGGCGGTGACGGTGACGAAGCCGTCGTCGCCGAGGGTCGCGCCGGCGACCGTCGAGTTCGAGTTGGCCTCCACGCCGCCCGAGGCGGCGAGGAGGAGCGCACCGGCGAGACCGGCCAGGACGACGAGCACGGCGAGCACCCGGCGGCGGGTGCGACGGTCGCCGGAGGGCTCGGTGCCGGGCACGCCGAAGAGCGAGGACGACACACACGTCGGCTCGCTCGGTGCAGCCAGCACGTTGGTGGGGGGATTCGACACGGTGGCTCCCTGAGTCACTGCCCGCATGACGACACACGTCGGCCGACGACCCGGGGACGAAAGCCACGGCGGGGGGCCGCAGCGACCGACTCCAGGTCGAGTCCGAACATGACAACCATTGCAATCACATTACGACGGTGGGTCGTACGTCGCAATCGCGGGCCCTTTCACCACTCTTGGCCTTCCGTTTACACAAGTCGTACCACTACGAACGCTGTGTGGTGGCCGGTGGGTCAGACCATCCGTACCGTGAGTGCTCGACGCCGTCGGTCCCGGTGGAACAGGAATTCCCGGCCCGACGCGCCACACCCACCCGCCGGGGGAAGCGGGTGGGTGCGCACGGGGTGCTCGGTCGGTGGGCCCGGTCAGGGGCGGGCCCGGGTCCCGGGGTCAGCCGACGGGCGTCCCGTCGTCCCAGACGTTGTTCTCGAAGACCTGGCTCGGGTCGTTGTCGTTGTAGAGCCAGCCCCACTTGGCGGTGCCCTCCACGAAGACGTTGTCGGCGATGCGGATGTCGGTCGGCGCCCGCATCCCCGGCTTCTTCGTCAGGTAGATCGTGTAGTTGCCGCCGGAGAAGAGGTTGCCCTCGATCGTGACGTTGCTCAGGTGGTTGAACTCCGAGGTGAACTTCACGCCCGAGACCGAGTCCCGGAAGGCGCCCTGGATCGTGTTGTTGCGCACCACGATGTTGGAGCCGCCGGTCGACTGGATGCCGTCGTTGTGGGTGCCGGCCCACTTGCGCAGGTCGTGGATGTAGGAGTCCTCGACCAGCACGTTGCCGTTGGCCTTGAGCCCGTCGGCGCAGCCGGACACGTCGACCCGGCGAGCGGTGTAGTTCGTGAAGCCGACGCCGGCCGAGCACGGCTGCTGACCGACGAGCGTCACGTCCTCGATCAGGAGGTTGTCACCGTGGTTGCGGATGAGGTGGCTGGCGCTGCTCGAGACCCGCACGTTGCGGATGGTCACGTCGTCGGCCCGGACCGTGATGGTGCCGGTGACGTCGAGGCCCTCGATGACCGCGCCGTCCTCGCGAACCGTGATCGAGCCCGACGGGGTCAGGGCCACCCCGTCCTGCACGCCGGTGGTGTCGGCGCTCGGGTAGGAGGGCTCGGCCGGAGCGGGCGGCTCGGTCACCGGCGGGGCGGTGGTCGTCGGGCTCTCGTCGGCGCCGCCGACCGCGACCTGCTCCAGCGAGAAGCGGGCGTTGACCGTCTCCTCGGTGCCGTCGACCAGGTGGACCACCGCGGTGGCGAGGTGCTCGGAGCCGTCGAGGGCGGCGACGTCGACCGGGCCGCTCCTGCCGCCGGCGCCGGGGGCGAGATCCCACGGGGCGGCGAGATCGTCGTCGCGGACGAGGGCGCCGTCCAGGTACCAGGCCACGTGGTCGATGTCGGCGACGTCCGTGGTGAGGAAGATCCGGATCTTGTCGGGGACCGAGGCGCCGTCGAGCGCTGAGGGATCGGTTCGGTCACGGCTGACCGACCACTGCAGCTCGCCGTCGAACACCGGCGCCGGTGCCTCGGTCGTCGTCGGTGCGGGAGGCTCCGTCGTGGTCGGTGCCGGGTCCTCGGCGCCGCCGACCGGACCCTCGGTCACGCCGACGGGCACGCCGTCGACCATCGAGTCGGTGACGGTGACGTTGAGGCCGTCGCCGAAGCCGTGGGCGCAGTTGACGAGCTCCACCCGGTTGGCGGTGAAGTTCTCGTGACCGATGCCGTACCGGCCGACGTCGGCGCCGCAGGTGATCGTCGTGTCCTCGACCACCAGGCCGACCGCGTTGCGATCGACCCGGACCGGGATCGAGTCCTCCGAGGTGACCCGCACCTGGCGGATCGTGACGTTGTCGGCCTGGATCTCGATGTCGCCGAGGACGTGGACCATCTCGACGACGGTGTCGTCCTGGGTGACGACGAGGTTGGCGACGAGGGTGAGCTCCTCGTCGGGGACGGTGACGCCGGCGGCGTCGGCTCGCAGCTGGTTGATGAAGAGCATGCCGACCAGCGCGAGCACGGTCAGCGACAGGGTGATGCCGAAGCGGTTGCTTCTGAGGAGTGTGGGACGCATGTCGTTCCCTCCGGGGTGTCTGGGTGCACCAGAGGGATCGGCAACGCCGTCTCAAAAACTTGAGGAGAGATCGCGCCGCCGTTGCGGGGTCGTTGTGCGTCAGCTCGAGGCCCGGCGCCCCGGTTCGTCAGCCGGGGTTCACCACTGGCGCTTGAAGCCCACCGTGGCCTTGGCCCGGCGCCACGCCTTCGTGCGCTTGGCCCGCCAGCCCCGGTAGTGCCGGACGTCGAGCGTGGCCGTCTGGGCGTTGCGCGCCGACCGGCGGAGCTGCTCGGTCCATCCCTCGATGGTGGTCACCCCGTTGACCCGAGCGGTCAGCGGGCGCCGGGCCATGAGGTCGGCGTCGGTCCGGAAGCGGGTGTGCTCGGAGCGGGGGTCGTCCATGTGCTCCTCGCGCACGAACGGGTACGGCCAGCCGTTGATCCAGCCGAGCGCGGCGAGCTCGATGCAGTACTTCGGGAACGACAGGCCGGCCGGCATCGGTCCGAGCTGGTCGACGCACGCCCGCTTCATGAGGTGGCCGCTGCCCTGGACCCAGAGGTTGCGCAGGATGGTGTGCGGCCCGTACGTGACCATCTTCGGTGCGGCGGCCTCGGCGTCGAAGTCCTCGTCGGGGAATCGCCACGAGCCGAGCACCCCGAAGCGGTCGTCGTACTCGTGCACCTCGACGAGCCGCTCGATCCAGCCGTGCTCGAGCAGGCAGTCGTCGTCGATCTTGCCGAGGTAGTCGCCGTCGGCGTTCTCGAGCAGCCAGTTGGTCGGGCCGAGGAGCCGGGCGTTCTCGGGGCTGTGGTGGAACCGGTGGACCCGGTCGTCCTCGGCGAGTCGCTGGGAGACGGCGAGGGTCTCCTCGTCGGTGCCGTTGTGCCACACCCAGATCCGGGTGTGGTCGGTGGCCGTCTCGATCAGGCGGGCCAGCGACTTCTCGACGTACTGCGGCTGATCGAAGGTGATCATCATCAGGTCGACGGTCGCCGGCGTGGACCGGCCGGTGCTCATGGTGTCGCCGGCGCCCGTGGTCGGCGGTGACGAGGACGCAGGTTCGGCTGCTCGATCCGCCACAGCGCCCCGACCGCGCCCAGCAGGACGAAGAGCACCGACGAGAAGATCGAGTAGGAGAGGGCGAGCGAGTCGTAGGTCGCCGAGGCGGCGGCCGCCGCCGCGAACGCGCCGAGCAGGGCCAGCGCGAGGTGCCGCGTCGCCGGGTCGGTCGATCGACGGCGGATCCGATAGGCGGTGAGCGCTGCCGTGCCCGCGAAGAGCATCAGGCCGAGGAACCCGATGATGCCCGTGGTGACGAGCGTCATGAGGTACTGGTTGTCGAGGACGAAGTACCGACTGGGCAGGAAGGTGCCCGGACCTCGCCCGAACAGCGGCCGCTCGGCGACGAACTCGAAGACGAGGTCGTAGTCGTTGGTGCGGTACTGGATGCTGGAGTCACTGTTCCAGCTCGTGAAGAGGCCCCGGATCGTCCCGAGCAGCCCCGGGACGGCCGAGCTGAACGCCAGCACCGCGGGCACCGAGATCGCGAGGGCGATGCGGCGCTGCCGACGGCTCCAGCCCATGGCGACGACGAGGAGGCCGGCGCCGATCGCGACGACGGACGATCGCGACACGCTCATCGGGCCGGCCGTGGCGATGAGCCCGACCATCGCCCAGTACGGGAGGCGGGCGCGTGCGCTCGGCGGGTGCAGCGCGTAGTGCAGCGCGAGCGGCAGGAGCATGCCCATCAGGACGCCGAACTCGATCGGGTGCGTCGCCGTGGCGTTCACGCGGGTGAACGCGTTGCGGGCCTCGACCTCGAAGAACTCGCGGTTGAGGGACATGCCCGGCAGCCGGATGTTCTCGGTCAGGTTGGTGCCGAGGAAGAACTGGATGTGGCCGAACGCGGCCATCACCGAGCCGAGCAGGACGAGACGGCGGAGCAGGTGGTCGAGCCGGCCGCGGTCGGGCACGCCGTCGGTCACGACGAGGGTGACGCCGACCAGCGACGCGGTGATGAGCAGGGCGCGATCCATGCCGTTCGCCTCGAGGAACGGCAACGCCCGGGCGAGCCCCCCGGCGTAGGCCATGAGGAAGACGACGAAGAAGATGAGCGCAGCGCGGCGTACCGGGTTCCCGGTGCGGTGGGCCATCGAGGGCACGGCCCGCGTGACGCACCACCAGAACAACATCGCGAGGCCGAGCAGCACGCCGGCCCGTCCGGCGGCACCGATCGGGGAGAACGTGTAGCGGGCCGGGATCAGGTACGCGAACGCGAGGAAGAGCACGGTGACGCTGACGGCATCGAACCTCGGCACGCCGATGCGCTCGCTCAGCGCAGCCGGCGCCTCGCTGGTGTCCGCGGGCGCGGAGCCGCTGGGTGGGGTCGGCGCATCGGCGCCGTGCTGGGGGTCGGGACGCTCGTGGAGCGCGGTCACGGCGGTGCGGAGGTCAGGACTTGCGGTCGGCGGACGCTCGTGCCGGTCGCGAACCCGGTGAGCCCTTCGGCTGACCCTGGCCGCCGTTCTTGGCTCGGTTGGCTCGCTTGGCGCTGCCGTTGCCGTTGCTCGCCCCGTTGCGGGAGCCGGTCTTGGCCGAGCCGGCGCCGTTGCCGGCCGGGCGGTTGGTCGAGCGCTTGGGCTTGCGGCGGCCGCCCTGCGAGGCCGATCCGGTGCCGGACTTGGCGCCGGACGCCTTGGCCTGTCGAGCCTGGCGGGCGCCGGTCGTCGACGACGCCGCCACGGTGGGCGCCACGTCCTCGGCGACGGCGTCGACCGGCACCTCGGTCACCGCCACGGGCTCCGGCTCGGGTTCGGGAGTGGAGGCCTCGGCCACCGGCTCGGGAGCGGGCTCGGGTTCCGGCGCGACCTCGGGCGCAGCAGCGACCGGGACGGGCTCGGGGTCGGGTGCCACCTGGGGCGCCGCCTCGACGGGAGGCTCACCGGCGGTCGGTTCGGCCACGACGGGCTCGGCCACGACCGGTGCGGCCACGACGGCGCCGGCTCCACCGGGCGGCGGATCGGTCGGCGCCGAGGCATCGTCGCCGGGTGCGCCGCCGCCACCCCAGCCCTCGGACCGGCGGCGGGCGGCCCAGCCGGCCGCCCCCTCGACGAGCAGCGCCGCGCCGACGGCGAAGGCGAGGCCGACCACGAGGATGATGAGCCGGAGTCGCGTGGCGGCGCCGGTGCTGGCGAGCGCCGGCGAGGTGTCGGAGATGATCTGGGTGCCGATCCGCTGGGTCTCGGGGGCGCCCTCGATGTCCTGGCGCTCGGTGAGGTCGCGCTCGATCAGGCCGAGCATGTAGTCGACCGTCCCGGTGGCGAGCGCCGGCGAGCCGGCGGTGACGGTGATGCCCATGATCGGGCTCCCGTTGCCGACGATCAGCTCGTACTCGGGCTCGAGCCCCTCGGCCTCGACGAGCGCACGGACCGAGGCGCTGGTGAGGCTGATCTGGATGAGCTCGGCCATCGCGGCCACGGTGCCGTTCTGCTGGATGAAGGGGTTCTCGGGCTCGATCGCCGTGAACCCGTCCTCGGTCTGGAACTCCTGGGTGTTGGGGGGCAGGAACACCAATGACGCGTCGGAGGTGTACTCCTGACCGACGTCGCTCGGGATGGCCACCACCGCGACGATGGTCAGCACCGCGAGCGGTACGGACACCGTCCATCGCCTGAGGACGATGCGCAGGGTCTCCCAGACGTCCATGAAAGGTCTCCTCGATGCCGCGGGCGGCGTCGGAGCCGGGACGGGCCCGGCCGATGTGCGATCGTGCTGCGCGTCACCCGGCCGTGGCGGGGGCGCGTGGTTGCGAAGAGTACCGGCTCGGTCTCCGGCAGTCACCGCGTGCGGTTCACTTGGCGTGTTCGTGTTCGCCCGTTGCGCGGACGGCGGATCCTGGCGTCCTCGCCGCTCGATCGGTTGGGTCGGTTTCACGCCGATCAGCGACGCGACCTGGGCTTCTGCGACCCAGAGGACGCCGGCGGCGGCCGTGACGACGAACGTGCCGAGGGCGACCGAGCCCGCGAACGAGCCGTGGAGGCGGTCGAACGCACCCCACACGATGACCCCGGACAGGGTGGCGACCACACCGGCCGTGGCCGACGGTCCCGCCACGCCCATCACGCGTCGGCTACTGACGCCGGCCGCCTGCTGGAGCACGATGAGGTTGAGGACGAACAGCGGGCCGGCGAAGACGATCGCCCGCGATGCGGCCAGCCCGTTGACCTGTGCGGTCAGCTCGGCGTCCTGCAGGAGGACGCCCGCGATCACGAAGGCGAGCGTCGACAGCGCGGCGGCACCCCAGGTGACGATGGCGAAGAGCTGGGGCCGCCCCGTCGCCTGGAGGATCGCGCCGACGACGAGGCCGAAGGACCGCACGGCACCGGTGGCGCACAGCAGCTGGAGGGGCACGGCCGCCGGCTCCCACTCCTCGCCCAGGAGCGGCAGCAGCGCCGGTGCGGTGCCGGCGAGCAGCCCGAAGGTGGGCAGCGAGAGGATGGCGGTCGTCCGCATGACCTCGGTGGCCCGCTTGATGAAGCGGGCCCGGTCGTCCTGGAGGCGGGCCAGCTCGGGGAGCGCGGCCTGCTGGAGCGCTCGCGCCGAGATGTCGACGATGACGTTCACGACCCGCGCCGCGAGTCGGTAGAGACCGACGGCGACGGGGCCGAAGAAGAAGCCGATGAGGAGGGCGTCGCCCCGGTTGTTCACGAACGTGCCGAGCGAGGCGAGGAACGACCCGCTCGTGAAGCCGATCAGCTCCCGGGCCGCGGTCCGGCTGAGCTGGCGACCGGGCCGCCAGTCGCTCACCCACCACAGCGTGACGACCTCGATCGCCGCCGAGACGACCTGCTGGATCACGAGCGCCCAGACGCCGGCACCGGCGACGGCGGCGACCACACCGGCCACGCCGCCCAGGAGCGCGGCGGCATTGGTGCGCGCGGCCAGCGACTTGAACCTCATCTCCCGCCGGAGCAGCCCCTCCTGCACGACCGTGAGCGCCTTGAGCGGGATGGTGATCGACAGCCACCAGATCACCGGGGCGAGGTCGGGGAGGTCCATGAGCGCCGACCACGCCGGTGCGACCGCGAGGCTGAGGGCCGTCATGACCGCGGCGGCGGCCATGGTCATCCAGAAGGCCGTGTCGGTGTGGGCCGGGGTGAGCTCGCGGCGCTGGACGATGGCGGGGACCATGCCCTGGCGCACCACCAGCTGCACGAAGGCGACGTAGACGGCGGCCATCGCCACCGTGCCGAAGGCCTCCGGCCCGAGCAGGCCCGCGAGGACGAAGGTGATCACCAACGTGATGACCTGCTGTCCTCCGGTCATCACGAACGACCAACCGACAGCGCCGCGGAACGAGCCCGACGCACTCACGGGCTCACCTCCTCGTGGTGCCCACCCGGTGCAGGCTACCTCCCTGTCGGCCTGATTTCACGCTACGTGAGGACACATGCGCTCCTCGTCACGGCGAGTGCGGCCACCCCCCGCTGACCAGGGCACCGTCCTGGTGGACCGCCCGCACCCGGGAGCGCAGATCGGTGACGTCGACCTCGGTTCCGGCGAAGCGGACGAGGTCGGCCCGCTTGCCCGGTTCGAGGGTCCCGACGTCGCCCTCGATGCCCATCAGCTCGGCAGCCACCCGCGTGGAGGCCTCCAACGTCGCCGCGGGCGACATCCCCAGCGATGCCATCTCGGCGAGCTCGTCGAGGTTCTGGCCGTGAGGCGTCACCCCGGAGTCGGTGCCCATGGCCACCCGGACGCCGGCGTCGATCGCTCGGCGGATCGACTCGCGGTGCACCTCGACGACGGCGCGAGCCTTCTCGACCACCGAGGCCGGCAGGTCGACGCCGCGATCGACGGCGGCGAGGACCCCCTGGGGGGCGATCAGGGTGGGGACGAGGTACGTGCCCGCCGCCAGCATCATCTCGATCGCCTCGTCATCGAGGTAGATCCCGTGCTCGATCGACCGGATGCCGGCTCGCACCGCGTTCTTGATGCCCTGCGTCGCCTGGGCGTGGGCCATGACGAAGCGATGCGCCGCGGTCGCTTCGGCGACCAGGACGTCGAGCTCGTCGGCGGCGAAGTGGGCGTGCTGCGGGTCGTCGTGCGGCGAGAGCACGCCGCCGGAGGTGCAGACCTTGATCACGTCCGCCCCGGCGCGGACGACCTCGCGCACCTTGCGGCGCATCTCGTCGGGCCCGTCGACGATGTTGTGGGGACGACCCGGGTGCTCGTCCATCAGCCCGGGCAGGTGCGCACCGCAGACCGCCCAGCCGTCGGCGTGCCCGCCGGTCTGGGACAGGATCGAGATCGACAGCTGCATCCGGGGACCGGCGATGTGACCGCCGTCGCGGGCCTCCTTGACGCCGAGGTCGGTGCCGCCGGCGTCGCGCACGGTCGTGATCCCGCAGTCGAGGGTGCGCTGCATGCGCTCGGCCGCGAGGAAGAACGTGAGCGAGAACGGCGTCTGCGCGTGGGTGTTGGGGCTGAAGTCACCGTCGACCATGAAGTGCACGTGGCAGTCGAACAGGCCGGGGGTGACGAGCTGGCCCGTGCAATCGACGGCGTCGTCGCCGTCGAGACCGACGCCCACCTCGACGATCCGTCCGTTCGCGACGACGACGTCGGCCTGGCCCGGGGGCGAGCCCGTGCCGTCGAACACCGTGCCCCCGTGGAAGAGGGTCCGGTGGGTCGCATCGGTCGGGGTCACGGGCCGAGCGTTCCAGCGGGAGAGGGCGCGCGCAACGACGGGGCGCCGTTGGCCAAGATCAGGGCATGACCGTCGTCGTCCGACCCGCCGAACCGTCCGACGGCCGCGCGGTGTTGGAGCTCGCCCACCGGTTGGAGATCGGTGTCGCGCCGTGGCGCGATCCCGCGGCGGTCGCCGCCGCCGTACGTGGATGGGTCGAGGAGTCGCTGATCGACGGCCGGACCACCGCCTTCGTCGCCGAGGACGGCGGCGAGGTCGTGGGGTTCGTCTCGGTGTCGCCGACGGAGCACTTCGCCGGCGAGCGAGACGCCGACGTCGGTGAGCTGATCGTGGCCGAGGACGCCGAACGGCGCGGCGTCGGTCGAGCGCTGCTGGAGCGGGCCGAGTCCTGGGCGGCCGACGCCGGCTTCCGGTGCATCACGCTCACCACCGGGGCGGCGAACACCGTCGCTCGGTCGTTCTACGCGGCGTCGGGCTACGCCGAGGAGGACGTGAAGCTCACGAAGCTGCTGCGCGACGGCTGATGCCGTCGGTCGCCGGCTTGCGGGCGGGCCGCAGACGGTCGTTCACTGTGCTCGCACCGAGCGAAGGAGCGCAGCGATGGGGTACGAGTGCTTCGACGTGGAGATCACCGATCGGGTGGCCCACGTGAGGATGATCCGGCCGGAGAAGCACAACTCGATGATCCCGGCGTTCTGGCGCGAGCTGCCCGAGATCGTCGACGGCCTGTCCGCCTCGGGCGACGCCCGGGCGATGGTGCTCTCGAGCGAAGGTCGCCACTTCTGCTCGGGCATGGACCTCGAGGTGTTCGCCGGCAACGACAGCCTCTCGCCGGGCGCATCGGCGGGCCATCGCAGCCGTCGCAACGAGCGGTTCCGCAGCACGGCGCTGCGCCTCCAGGACTCGTTCGACGCCCTCGAACGGGCCCGCATGCCGATCCTGTGCGCCATCGGCGGCGCCTGCGTGGGCGGCGGCATCGACATGGTCTCGGCCGCCGACCTGCGCTACGCCGACGAGAGCGCCTTCTTCTCGATCGCCGAGATCAACATCGGGATGACCGCCGACGTCGGCACGCTGCAACGCATGCCGAAGCTCGTCCCGGAGGGCATCGTCCGCGAGCTGGCCTTCACCGGCCGCCGGTGGTCGGCCGCCGAGGCCAGGGAGGCCGGCTTCGTCAACGCCGTCTACCCCGACCGCGACGCGCTCCTCGACGGCGTCATGGGCGTCGCCGCCGAGATCGCCTCCAAGAGCCCGATGGCGGTGTGGGGCACCAAGCGCTCGATGAACTTCGGTCGCGACCACTCGGTGGCCGACGGGCTGGAGTTCATCGCCAACTGGAACGCGGCCATGTTCGACACCGACGACATGGCCGAGGCCTTCGGCGCCACGGCCGAGGGCCGCTCCGCCGACTTCCCCGATCTCTGGCCGCTCAGCGACGGCGTCTGAGCGGTCGCTGACCGGGCGAGGTGCCGGCCTCGGTGGAAGCCCGACTCAGGGGGCGACGCTGGCGTCGCTGACCCAGTTGCCGTGGAAGCCGAACGGGACGCGCTGGGGCAGCTGGACCCGGGCGACCTCACCCCGGCCGAAGTCCTGCGCGTCGAGCACGACGAGCTCCGCGCCGTCGGTGGTGAGGTCGTGGACGAAGGTCACGAGCCACCCGCCGTCCTCGGCGTCGTCGCCGGGGCGGCCGACGAACACCGGCTCACCGGCGGCCCGGCCGGGGCCGTGGTCGAACACGGTCCGCTCGCCGGTCTGCAGGTCGTGCTTGAGCGTCGGCCACCCGGCCGCGGGATCGCCGGACGGGGAGGCGCAGTAGCCGTAGCGGTAGGGCTTGGTGCTCAGCGACCCGCGGTGTCGGGGGAACTCGTTCGGCGAGTCGTCGATGACGGTCGTGCTCGCCGTGCGGCGCTCCGGGTCGAGCTCCCAGCGCTCGAGACGAGGGAGCGTCGGCTCGCCGAAGGGGCCGAGCAGGTCGCGATCGAACATCGCGTCGTAGACGCAGAGATCGACGACCACTCCGCCCTCGGGCGTGTCGAAGGCGTTCATCGGGTGGAAGGAGTAGCCGAGCGGCACGTCGATCCACGTGATGTCGGCCGCCTCGCCGTCGCGGGGCAACAGGCCGACGCGGTTGCCGTAGTCGGGATCCCACCGGAAGGGGAACCGACCGGCGAAGGCGAGGTCGAGATCGACGGTGCACGGCTGGTCGTAGACCACGGCGAACCGCTCGGTGAGCGACATGTCGTGGAGCATCGTCATGCCGGGCAGCGGGATGTCGACCGTGCGCGAGACCCGGCCGTCGGGACTCACCACGACGTACTGCACGTGGTCGAGCCACTGGGCCCAGGCGTAGACCATCGCGTGCATCTCGCCGGTGTCGGGATCGAACTTCGGGTGCGCGGTGAAGGCGCCCGGCAGGGTGCCGTCGAAGTCGTTGCGGCCGATCGTCTCCAGCTCGTAGGTGAGCTCGACCGGGGTGCCACCGGCCTCGACCATCGCCCAGGTCCGCCCGGCGAAGCCGCCGACGTTGGTGTTCGGCCCGGTCGACGACCCCGACCAGTTCGGCCCGGCGACGTCCGGCTCGCCGCGCCGGTCGCTCATGGCCTTCGAGCCGACGTAGCGGTTGCGGTACCACTCGGCCCTCCCCTCGCGCAGCCGGACGCCGTGCACCATGCCGTCGCCCATGAACCAGTGGTGCTGGGCCGGCTCGGCCGGCGGCTCGGCCGGGTTGGGGCCGTTGCGGAGGTAGCGCCCGCTCAGCTCGGGGGGCAGCTCACCGATGACCGGCAGGTCGAACGCGGTGACCTCCTCGGCGACGGGGCCGTAGTTCGCCTCGAGGTAGCGATTGGTGGCGGGTGCGACGACGTCGGGATCGGTGTCGGTCATGTGCTGCTCCGATGGCCGGGCGTAACTTTGTTATGCGATAACTTAGTTACGTGCCCGAACCGACGTCAACCCTCGACCAACGGGATCGCATCCTCACCAGCGCCGTCCAGGTGCTGCAGGACGAGGGAGCCGGAGCGCTGACCGTCCGACGGGTCGCCGCCGGAGCGGACTGCTCGACCACCGGCGTCTACACCTACTTCGGCGGCAAGGAGGGCCTGGTCGATGCCCTCTTCGTCGAGGGCTTCACCTCCTTCGACGCCGCGCTCGACGAGGTCGGCCACGACCTGGTCGAGCTCGGTCGCACCTACCGCCGCTGGGCCCTCGACCACTCGACCTACTACCTCGTCATGTTCGGCCGGGCCGTGCCCGACTTCGAGCCCAGCGACCAGGCGATGGCCACCGCAGCCCGCTCGTTCGAGCGACTCGTCGACGCGGTCGCCCGGGCCCACCCGACCGCCGACGACGCCACGGCGCGCCAGCGCGCCTTCCACCTGTGGGCAACGGTCCACGGCTACGTGATGCTCGAGCTCCAGGGCATGTCCCCGCCCGGGCTCGAGGACATCGAGCACCTCTTCGCCCTGGGCCTGGGGCGGGTGACCGACGAGACCCTGCGCCGCTGATCGGGCGGGGCGAGGCTTCAGGGGGACCTCACACCCCGTTCATCGTTCGGTCCCCGATCCGAAACAGCTGCTGCGTACGGTCCATCCCTCCGGCACCGACCCCACGGAGACGACCGCGCATGGACACGATCGCCACGAGGTCGGACTGGCGCTCGGCTGCGGCGTGCCGGGGCGAGTCGCCGACGACGTTCTTCGACGCCGAGCTCGCGGAGTGGGCGAAGCGGATCTGCCTGCGCTGCCCCGTCACCGACGCCTGCCGAGATGATGCGGTGGCACACGGCGTCTCGCACGGGGTCTGGGGCGGGTGGACGCCCGAGGAGCGGCGGCTCGGTCGATCGAGCGTGCACCCGACGGGACCTCGCCGCGACCACGGCGCCCTGGTGACGCCGGCCTGCGGCGCCTGCTCGTCCGCGCTCGCCTGGCCGCTGCTGTCCACGCCGACGCAAGCGGCCAGCGAGGGGCGGATGGCGATCGAGATGGCCGGAGGCAGGGAGTGGCTCGTCGTCCACCGTGCCGATCTGCGGTTCTCGCCCTCGGCCGATGGCGCGCTGCGCTGCCCGAGCTGCGACGCCGCCATCGGTGTGCTGGATGGTGCCGAGGTCCGTTTGCGCCACGACCGCGTCGTCGTGGAGGACACCCGGCGCCGCCGACGCCGGATGCGCGCCGCGGTGTCCGCCTGAAGCGGCTGACCGGCGCGGCGGCCCCGACTCGAACTCGCCCTCGAACCTGACGGAGACGCGCCCCGGGCTCGTCGATGCCTACGGTGGGTCGGCTCCGAGCCCAGGGGGAACGGCCATGAAGCTGATCGGCAAGCTGGCACAGACGGCGGCTGCGCTCTGGATCATCAACGTCTGGACGCTCCGCTTCGACAAGGACACGGGCTACCGCGGGGGCGGCGCCACGAACATGAAGGAGGAGTTCGAGGTCTACGGGTTCACGGAGAGCCAGATGTACGCGGTCGGTGCCGTCAAGGTCGGCCTCGCGGGCACGATGCTGGCGGGCCACGCCGAGCCTCGGCTGGTCCGGCCGGCGTCGGCGGGCCTCGCGATGCTCATGGCGGGTGCCATCGCCATGCACATCAAGGCCGGGGACCCCGTGAAGCGGTATCTCCCGGCGCTGTCGGTCTTCTCGCTCGCGACCGTCTCCGCGGTCCTGAACGACGGTCGCTGACCGAACCGGACGATCGACGCGACCCGGGGACGGCACCCGGTCGAACCCACTGCACGGGGCGACGAGTCGATCCTCACGGCCGATACCGTCCGGACCGATGGATCGGCTCCGGCGACTCCTCGACGAGCTCCGCGACCGGATCGTCGCAACGACCACGAACCTGTTCAGCCACGCGCCGAACCCCCTCGAGCACACCCTCGACCACGTGGGCGACCCCGGACTGCTCGGGCCGGACTCGGTGTCGTGGCGGGTCATCGGTGATGCCGCCGCCTTCGTCGGCGGCATCCGCGCCCTCCTCATCCAGGCCGCCCATCCCGAGGTCGTCGCGGGTGTCGCCGACCATTCCACCTACGGGGACGATCCACTCGGCCGGCTCTCCCGCACCTCCGCCTACGTGACGGCGACGACCTTCGGCGCCCGACCCGAGGTCGAGCAGGCGGTCGGCATCGTGCGACGGGTGCACGCCCCGGTGCGGGGCGAGTCGTCGCGGGGGCGGCCGTACGCGGCAGGCGATCCGGAGCTGGCGGCGTGGGTGCACAACGCGCTCACCGCGTCGTTCCTGTCCGCCTACCGGCACTACGGAGCGGACGAGCTCAGCGCCGCCGACGCGGACCGCTTCGTCCGGGAGCAGCAGGCCGTGGGCGAACTGCTCGGCGCCGCTCCGCTCCCCTCCACCGCCCCGGCGCTCGATGCCTGGCTGCGCGACCACCCGGGACTCGCGTCGTCGCCTGGGCAGCGGCAGGTCGTCGAGTTCCTGCGTCGGCCGCCTCTGGCCTGGCCGGTGCTCGTCGCCTACCGGTTGCTCCTCTCGGCGGCGGTCGCCACGATCCCGGCGCGGCTGCAGGACATCATCGGCGTCCAGGAGCGTGCGGGCGGCGAACGGATCGGTCGCCTCGCGATCGGCTTCCTGAGGTGGTCGCTCGGCAGTTCGCCGTCGTGGCACCTGGCGCTGGTCAGAACGGGCGCCCCCGTGCCCGCCGGGCGGTTCCGCCAACCGCTCCCGCCCGAGGCCCGGGAGCTCCTCCGCCGACGCTCGGGCTGATCGGGGCCGGACGGCTGTGCGGCGCGAACCGGTCGGCCCGACCGCGGCGACCGTCACCGCTCCGGATCGACCGACCATCGGTCCGATGCCGGTTTCGACCGGCGTCGAGCCGTCGATTCCTCCGGCATGCCACGACGAACCTTCCCCCTCCGACTCGTCATCGCCCTCCTCGCCGCCGTCGCGCTCACGGCCGCGTGCGGCGGGTCCTCCTCGTCCTCGGCCGCGGGCTACGGCACCGCCGACGTCCCCACCGGCTCCGTCTCGATCATCGCCCCCCTCGACGGGGCGGTGCTGTCCGGGCCCGTCGACATCGAGATGGGAACCGACGGCTTCGAGGTCGAGCCCGCCGGCGCGGTCCGGTCCGGCGCCGGCCACCTGCACCTCATGATCGACATCGGGTGCGTCGAGCCTGGCGAGGTCATCCCCGCCGACGGCGCGCACCTGCACCTCGGCGACGGGAGCACGCTCACGACGCTCGATCTCGCGCCGGGTGAGTACTCCCTGTGCCTCCAGGCGGGCGACGGCGCACACACCGCGCTGGACCTGACCGACTCGGTCACCTTCACGGTGACCCGATGACCGCCGGGACGCGCAGCGATCAGGCGCCGGACGTCCAGAACGCCCGGTGCTGGGCGACGATGCGGTCCTCGAGCTCGTCGTAGGGACCGCGGACCACGACCGGTGTCCTCCCGGCGGCGAAGACGGTGCGACAGTCGAGGTCCTGGGTGGGGTTGAGGGGATCGTCCCCGGTCAGCTCGGCGAGCCTCGCCTCGGTCATGCCGAAGACGACCGCGCCGATCCCCGCCCAGTAGATCGTGCCCGAGCACATGCAGCAGGGCTCGACCGAGGTGTACAGCGTCGCGTCCCGCAGCACCTCGGGCTCGAACTCCCGAGCGGCGCGACGGGCCAGGTTGGTCTCCGCGTGCCCCGGCCCGCGGTCGACGAGGAACTCGTTCTTGCCCTCGGCCATGACCGAGCCGTCGGCGTCGACGAGCACGGCGCCGAAGGGATGGTTCCCCTCGGCTGCGGCCTCGTCGGCGAGCTCGATGGTCCGCTCGAGCCACTTCAGGTCGTCGTACATCCGTCTCCGTCGATGATCGGTCGGTGAGGAAAGGTAGTTGGACGCTCCGGCTGCCCAGTACCGTGGCCGATCGTCACGACAGGCTCGAATCCAGGCCGAACCGGCGGCTGACGATCCGTTCGCCGGCGAGGGCGATCAGCGCGACGAGCGTCGTCGCCACGCTGATCACCACCACCGCGCTCCAGAGCGTGACGTAGCGGGACTGGAGCGCCGAGTTGACCATGACCCTCCCGATCCCGTTGCCGAGCACCTGCCACTCGACGAGGAGCGCGCCGGCGACCGACGCCGGGATGGCGATGCGGGCCGAGGCGAACAGCGCCGGGGCGGCGTAGGGCAGTCGGGTCAGGACCATGTTGCGCCACGAGCTCGCTCCGTTCGCGGCGACGAGGTCGACGGCCGCGGTCGGTGTGCGGGCCAACGAGGCGTCGACGTTGACGAGCGTCGGGAAGAAGCTGACGAGCCCGGCGACGACCCCCACGAGCAGGTTCCCCCGCCCGAGCAGGAGCAGCGCGAGCGGCAACAGCGCGACGATCGGCACCGACTGCGCGGTCACGGCCAGCGGCAGGATCATCCGCTCCGCCCACGGCGCCAGCCGCATGGCGATCGCGCCGACGACCCCGGCGCCGGTGCCGACGACGAAGCCGAAGGCCGCGTGCCCGAACGTCGTCGACAGCTCGCCGAAGAGGAGGTCACGGTTGGCGGCGGCGTCGTCGCCGGTGACGAGGTGCTCCCACACCCGGTCGGGCGTGATCCCGACGAACGCGTTGACGTCGAAGTACCACAGCGCTCCGTACCAGAGGCCGAGGACGACGCCGACGATCGCCAGGCCCTGGAGCACACCCCGCGCGAGCCGCCTCGGCGCCGAGAGGGTGAGCTCGGGGCGCGAGCTGCGCGACGGGATGCCGACGCTCGGTCGGCGCCGGTCGACCATCCGCTCGACGGCGGCGATGGCCAGGTACCCGGCGCCGGCCACGACGCTGATCGCGATCGCGAGCGCCCAGACACGTTCGACGTTGCCGAGGCGCTGCGAGGACAGCATCGCCACGCCGACGCCCCCGTCACCGCCGATGTACTCGCCGATGATCGTGCCGAGCAACGATGCCGGGAGCGCGATCTTCAACGCTGCGAGCAACGACGGCACGGCCGCGGGGAGCTCGATCAGGCGCGCCCGCCCGAGCCGCGACGCTCCGAAGGCCGTGACCAGCTCCACGCTGTGTCGATCGGCGGAGCGCAACCCGACGACCGTGCCGATCACCGTGGTGTAGACGGTGAACAACGCGGCGATCGTGATGCGGGTGGCGGTCGCCGACCAGATCGTCGCCAGCACGGACCCGAGCGCCAGGACGGGCACCGTGTAGGTGAGCAGGGCGAGCTGCAAGCCGATGGGCTCGAAGCGCGGGACGAGCACGCAGAGCAGGCCGATCGCCATCGACACCGTGACTCCGATGACGAAGCCGACCAGCGCGAGCCGGACCGTCTGCGCCACCGGTTCGACGATGGTGTCGAGCTCGACGGAGCCGAGGATGTCGGTCGGGGTCGGGTAGACGGTGCTGTCGACGATCGTGGCGAGCAGCTGCCACGCGACCAGCGCGCCGACGACGGTGACGAGGCCGCGGAGGAGGCGCGTCACGCGCCGCCTTCCGCCAGTCCGACGCGGAGACGGTGGAGCAACGCCTGTCCGGCCTCGGTCTCCAACAGGTCGGTCGTCCGGGGTCGCGGGAGCTCGACGTCGACCCGGTCGACGATCCGCCCCGGACGCGCCGACAGCACGACGACCACGTCGGCGAGCATCGCGGCCTCGCTGACCGAGTGGGTCACGAGGATGGTGGTCGGACGGGTGTGGGCCCAGATCCGTTCGAGCTCGCCGTTCAACCGGCCCCGGAGGATCTCGTCGAGGGCACCGAACGGCTCGTCGAGCAGGAGGAGGCCGGGGTCGTTGACCAGCGCCCGGGCGATCGCCACCCGCTGCTGCATGCCGCCCGACAGCTGACCGGGGCGCGAGGACTCGAACCCCTCCAGGCCGACGACGACGAGCAGCTCGCGGATCCGCTCGTTCAGCGCTCGTCGATCCTGGCGACGACGGCCGAGCGCGTCGATCGGGAGGCGGACGTTGGCGAGCACCGTGCGCCACGGGAGGAGGGCGGGGTGCTGGAAGGCGATCCCGAGCCGCCCCCGGGAGGCGAAGTCGGACGGCTCGCCGCCGTCGACGAGCACGCGACCGGAGGTCGGGGTCTCCAGGCCGGCCAGCATGCGCAGGAGGGTGGACTTGCCGCAGCCGCTCGGTCCGAGCAGCGCAACGAACTGGCCCGGCTCGATCGCGAGGTCGAAGCCGTCGAGCGCCACGGTGCCGTCGGGAAAGACCATCCCAATGCCGTCGAGACCGACCTCGGCGCCGGTGGACGCGGCGGCATCGGTCGACGGCGCAGTCGGCGGATCCGGGTGGTCCACCGCCGTCACCCCGGGGTTCACGCCGTGAACTCCCCGAGCTCCGGCTCGGCTGCGAGCACCTCCTGGAGGATCGACAGGTCGAACATGTCGCTCGGCTCCATCTCGACACCGCTGAGGGCGAGCGTCGCCATCACCTCGTCCTGGCGGGCGTCGCTGATGTTGAGCAGTCCGAGCTCCGCCGCCTCGCCGGCGACGATGAGCTCGCGGTAGCTGTCGTAGGAGAGGTCGTTGTACTCGGCGCTGGGCGCATCGGCCCCCATGGCCGCCACGGTCAGGTCGATCGCCTCGTCCTTCTTCCCGACGAAGTCCTGCGTCCCGAGCAGGAACGTGCGGATGCCGGCGGCGACCAGCTCCGGCTCGTCGGCGATGAGCTCGTCGGTGGTGATGTACATGCCGCCGACGGTCGGCAGCCCGAAGTCCTCGACGTCGAGCCGGGTGATCCCGAGGCCCTGCAGCTGCAGCGAGATCGGCTCGTCGGGGATGTACGCGAGGTAGCCGTCGACCTGGTCCGAGGACAGCAGCGAGATGTCGTAGTTGGCCGGCACGAACTCGACGTCGGTGGGCTCGATCTCGTTGGCCACCAACAGGTTGGTGAGCAACGTGACGTTGTTGTCGTCGACGGCGATCTTCTTGCCGCTGAGGTCGGTCGGGCTCGACAGGGCCGCCTCGGTCCGGGACATCACGGTGTACGGGCTCTTCTGGTAGCCGACGGCGACGACCTTCACGCCGGCGCCCTCCTGGATCGCAGCGGCCAGGCCATCGACCTCGGCGCGGCCGAACCGCGCCTGCCCGGAGAGCAGCACCGGGACGACGGGGACGCTCGGCCCGCCGACGATCAGCTCCGTGCCGGAGAAGCCGCTGGAGAGCGCGTGCCCGTTCGCATCCCACTGGTACTCGGGGCCGAACGACATGCTGTTGAGCCAGCTGAACTGGAGGGAGAGCACACCGAGGTCGGTGGTCTCCGCGGCGCCCGCAGCAGCGTCGCTCCCGGAGTCGTCGCTGTCGCCGCAGGCGGCGAGCAACGGCGCGCCGAGGCCGAGCGCTGCCAGACCGGCCGCGCCCCGACCGAGGAACTGACGTCGTGAGATCTCCATCGCTTCGTGCTCCATCCCTCGAAGATCGCTGCACGCCAGGGGCGCGGCGTCGTTGGGCGGCGAAGCTAGGAACCGATCGTGTCCGGTCGGTGTCCGGTCTGTGAAGCAGTTGGTCGGCAGTGTTACGGCTGTTTGTCGGACTATTCAGCGCACGTGCGGAGGGTTAGGGTCGCCACCGTGTCACCCACGTCCGCCGGCCTGAAGGATCGTGCCCTCGTGGCCGACCTGCGCTCGCTGTGCGATCGAGCGATCGCCGAGAAGCGCAGGATCCCCAGCGAACCGGAGCTCGCAGCCCACTTCGGCGTCAGCCGCTCGAAGCTGCGCGAGGCGCTCGCCCGCCTCGAACACGAGGGGGCGATCACGCGCAAGCCGCGGGTCGGCATCCAGCCGAACACGGCCCTGCCTCGCCCGGGCAACCGATTTGACCTACAAACGGACTACCTCACGACGCTGGCGGCCGCGGGGTACGACGCGCGGGTGCAGCTGGTCTCCGCCGACATCGCCCCCGCCTCCGAGGAGCTCGCCGAGCGGCTCGACATCGAGGCCGGCGCTCCGCTGCTCGCCACCCGCAAGGTGTGGTTCGCCGACGGGGTCCCGGCGATGACGGCCGTCGACCGCATGCCGGTGGAGCCCGAGCTCAGCGTCGCCGACCTCGACCTGGCGACGAGCGTCTTCCGACTGGTCGAGCAGCTCGCCGGCGAGCCGGCGATCTGGGAGGTGACGCACCCCTCGGCGGCCGGTGCGACCGAACGCGTGGCCGGCCTGCTCGACATCGAGGTCGGTGCGCCGTGCCTCACGTTGCGGACCCTCGGCGTGAGCGCAGGCGGCCGGCGGCTCTTCGACAGCCTCGAGCACCACGTCCCCGACGTCGTCGACTTCGGCTTGGTCCGCACCGTCGTCAACGACCCCCGAACAGATGCGGAGGAGCTCTGACGTGCAGGTTCCCATGATCGACCTCTCCGGCTGGGGTGAGTCCGCCGCCCGCGACGCCGAGATCGCCGCAGCCGTCGACCAGGCGTGCCGGGCGGTCGGGTTCCTCGAGATCGAGGGCCACGGCGTCGACCCCGGGCTCGTCGAGCGACTCTTCGGGGTGACCGACGAGCTCTTCGCGCGCTCCCCGGAGGCGAAGTCGGCGTACATCACACCGCCGGAGATCGACCGCGGCTACACGCCGCCCGGACGGGAGGGGCTGTCGTACAGCATCGGGGTGGACTCGCCGCCGGACCTGTTCGAAGCGTTCAACATCGGCGTCGGGGAGCTGCTCGGCGTCGACGAGTCGGAGGGTCTGCTGTGGGCGGCGAACGTCTGGCCCGACACGCCGGCCGAGCTGCGCCCGACCTGGCTCGAGTACGCCCGGACGATGTACGGCCTCGCCGATCGGATGCTCGCCATCTTCTCGGTCGCCCTCGGGCTCGACCGCGACTGGTTCCCGTCCCGAGCCGATCGGTCGCCGGACGTGCTGCGGGCCATCAACTACGAGCGGCGTCCCGGCGACCCGCCGCCCCTCGACGGCCAGATGCGCCTGGGTGCCCACACCGACTACGGCACCTGCACGATCCTGCTCGCCGATCCGGTCGGCGGGCTGCAGATCCTGGGCACCGACGGCGACTGGTACGACGTGGTGCCCACCCCCGGGGCCTTCGTCGTCAACATCGGCGACCTGCTCGCGGCCTGGACCGACGACGCCTGGCGCTCCACGCTCCATCGGGTGGTGCCACCACCGGCGGGCGTGGACGGATCGGCCCGGCGACGCTCGTTCGCCTACTTCCACGAGGCGAACCCCGACGTGCTCGTGGAGGCGCTGCCCGGCCTCGTCGCCGACGGCGACGCGCCGGCCTACGACCCGTTCTCCGTCGGTGACCACCTCACCGGCAAGGTCGTCGGCCCGCGGACCCTCACGACGTCGGTGGCCACCAGCACGGTCGGCGACCGGGCCGACGACGTCAGCCCGACCCACCTGGAGGCGACCACGTGACGGCAGCAGACCACCTCACCGTCGGCACGGTCCCACTGATCGACCTCGATCGGTGGCGGACGGGCGACACCGAGGCTCGACGGGAGATCGAGCGGGCGGTCGACGTGGCCCTCTCCGAGGTCGGCTTCCTGATCATCACCGGACACGGCGTCCCCGCCTCGTCGATCGACGAGGTCCGGCGGACGTGCGCCGAGGTCTTCGCGCTCCCCGTCGAACGCAAGCAGCACTACCGCCAGAGCCAGGGGATCGGCGGGCCCGGGTGGACACCGATCGGCGCCGAGGCCAACGCCTACGCCAGCGGGCAGGAGTCCCCGCCCGACCTGAAGGAGACGTGGACGGTCGGACCGGTCGCGCCCGGCGCCGTCGTCGCCACCTCGCTCGGGGTCATCCCGGTCGACAACGTCTTCCCGTCCGAGGTCCCCGGGTTCGAGCCGGCGGTCCGGGACTACCTCGACGCAGGACTGCGGCTCTCGGCCGAGCTGTTCGAGCTCATGGCCCGGGCGGCCGACCTCCCTCCGGACACCTTCGGACGGCTGTGCGGCGAGCCGCTGCACAACCTCAACCTCACGTGGTACCCACCGCTGGTGGACGATGCCGGCGCGGTCGAGCCCGAGCCCGATCAGTTCCGCATCGGACCGCACAGCGACTTCGGCACCATCACGGTGCTGCACCGGGAACCATCCGATCCACCGCTCCAGGTCCAGCTCCCCGACGGCACCTGGGAGGACCTGTCACACGTGCCCGACGCGCTGATCGTGAACACCGGTGACCAGCTCGCGTACTGGTCGGGCGGGCGGTGGCGTTCCAACCCGCACCGCATCCCCGCCCCGACCGGCGAGGCGGCCCGCGAGGGACGGCTCTCGGTGGTGCTGTTCCTCGAGACCGACGTGGACGCCGTGCTCGATCCGATCGGTCGTGCCGACGCCGAGCCGATGGACGCCACTGCGTTCCTGGTCGACAAGCTGATCGCCATCGACACGGCGGTCTGAGCCGGGTGCCCGACGTGGTCGACAACCGCACCCCGGGCCTCGAACGCTCCTGGTTCCCGGTCGCGCTCAGCGACGAGGTGACCGACGCGCCCACCAGCGTGTGGCTCCTGGGCGAGCCGTGGGTCGTGGCCCGTCTCGACGACGAGTTGTTCGCCGCCCGCGACCGCTGTCCCCATCGGCTCGCGCCGCTCAGCCTCGGCTCGGTGGTCGAGGGCACCCTGCAGTGCAGGTACCACGGTTGGCGCTACGGCACCGACGGCGCCTGCGTCCGCATCCCCTCCGCTCCGGTCGACGCTGCGATCCCACCTCGGGCACGGGCGTCGACGGCGTTCGGCGTCGCCGATCACCTCGGGATGGTCTGGATCGCGCCGAGCGAACCGGTGCTGGGGCTCCCCGAGATCCCCGAGTGGTGCGACCCGACCTTCGATCGGATCCCCACCGTGCCCCGTCGCACCACGGCATCGGCGGCGCAGCTGATGGACAACTTCGTCGACGCGACGCACTTCGCGACCGTGCACACGGCGACCTTCGGGGTGCCGGACCGGACCGAGCTGGAGCACACGCCCGTCACCACCGAGGGCTGGACCGCGTCCACCCGCTACACCACCTGGTACCTCAACCACGACGACCCGCTCGTGGCGACCGGCGAGCACGAGCTCGCACAACCGCACGTGGTGGAGAAGACGGCCCTGCCACCCTTCGCCGTGTTCATGCGGCTCGCCTTCCCGCTCACCGACCAGATCATCTCGATCCTCTACGCCATGCAGCCGGAGTCGCTCGACTCCACGCGCATCTACAAGCTCATGGCCCGCAACGACTTCGGAGGCGACCCCGAGCTGATCGCCGACATGCTCGAGTTCGAGGACCGAGTCCTCGACGAGGATCTCGAGGTGCTGGAGGCGTACCGCTCGAAGGCGGTGCACCTGGACCCGACGGTCGAGGTGCACTGCCGTGCCGACCGTCTGAGCCTGGCCTACCGGCGTCAGCTGCGCCGGCTCGTCGACCCGGACGGGGAGGACGCATGAAGGTCCCGACGATCGACGTCGCGGCGTGGCGCTCGGCGGGCGATGAGGAGCGGAAGCCCATCGCACGCGACGTCGACGAGGCCCTCTGCACGTCGGGCTTCCTCGTGGCCATCAACCACGGGATCCCCGCCGAGCTCATCGACCGCGTTCGTCGCGAGGCGGCCGCCTTCTTCGCCCTCGATCCCGCGGACAAGGCTGCGTACGCGGTGCGGGTCGGCGGCCGTGGCTGGATCCCGCCGGGTGCGGAGTCGAACGCCTACGCCAGCGGCGAGGAGTCGCCCCCGGACCTGAAGGAGACCCTCAAGCTGGGCTACCACCCCGACGACTCCGCGATGGCGAACCGCTGGCCGAGCGAGGTACCCCACCTGCGGCCGGCCGCGGAGGCCTACCTGGCGGCGGTGTGGGCCGTGGCGCTCGACTGCTTCGAGCTCCTCACGGCAGCGCTCGGACTGGCGCCGCTAACCCTCGGCCGGCACGCCTCGGCCGAGGAGTCCTCGCTCAACCTCAACTGGTACCCGTCACTCGATGCCGTGGGCCCACCCGAGGAGGGGCAGTTCCGGATCGGCGCCCACAGCGACTTCGGCGTGCTGACGCTCCTCGACCGGCAGGCCGGGTACGGCGGCCTCCAGCTCCGCACGCCGGACGGCGACTGGGTCGACGCGCCGGTCGTCGAGCACTCCCTCACGATCAACGTGGGCGACCTGTTGGCCCGGTGGACCGGCGACCGGTGGCGGTCCACGGTCCACCGGGTGCTCCCGCCGAGCGAGCAGGACGCTGCGGAGGAGCTGCTCTCGCTCGTGTGCTTCTGCGGCATCGAGCCGGACACGGTGGTCGAGACCCTCGACGTGGCCGGGCCGCACACCTATCCGCCCGTGCGAGCCGGCGACTACCTGCGCGAGAAGCTCGCCGCCATCGACACCGCCGGCTGACGCCGGGGGGCGGACCTCACTCGACGGCGAGGGCGGCCATCTTCTCGTCGAGGTAGCGGCTGGCCAGGATCGGCTCGTACCTCGCCGGCCGGTCGGCGCTCGTGCAGCTCTCGAACGTCTCCACCACGGCGTCGTGGTTGGGCTCGCCGAAGTACACGAGGCTGATCAGCTCCTCGGTCGGCGCCTCGGCCGGAGGCGGGAGCACCCGGTGGACGTTCGAGCACCACCGATCGTTGGTCCACCGTCGGAGGAGATCGCCGGTGTTGATCACGAGGCCGCCGGGCACGTCGGGAGCGCCGACCCAGCTGCCGTCCTCGTGCTGGACCTGGAGACCACCGAGCCCGAACTCGCGGTCGAGGACGGTCAGGACGCCGAAGTCGGTGTGCGGGCCGACGCGGAACTGGTCCGGGAGCGGTTCGTGGCCGCCCCTCGGCCCGTACCAGTTGACGGTGGCGGTCGAGGTCGGCGCCGAGCTCAGCTCGCGCAGGTGCGTCGTCGGCAGCCCGAGCGCCACCGAGCACACGTCGAGCAGCTCGTCGTTGAGCGCACGGGCGGCGCGCCAGAACGCTGCGAACGCGCCCCCGAGGCCGGGCACGGTGTCGGGCCAGACGTTCGGGGGGAACCGCTCGGGGACGGCCCGGCCGACCGAATCGTCGACGTCGACCGGGCCGAAGGCGTAGGTCTCCTTGAGGTCCGGCGGCGTGTCCACGCCGTAGGAGGCGGCGTTCGACTCCAGCTCCGACCCGATCCACCCGCGGTAGGCGCTCCCCTCCATCGCGACCCGGGACTTGACCTCCAGCGGCAGGTGGAAGAACGTGCGCGCCTTGGCGCGGCAGTCGTCGAGCACCTCCTGCGGGAGCCGGTGGCTGGTGACGACGAGGAAGCCACAGCGCTGGAGGTGCTCGTCGACCTTCCGGGCCAGCGTCTCCCGCTGCTCCGGTGAGCCGGCGAACCATGGTTCGAGGTCGACGAGTGGGATCGAGTCGGTCACGGCGTGAGCGTAGGAAGCGCTCGCGATCGAGGGATCACGACGCCGTGAACGGCCCGTTACCCGTGGCGCAGGCGGGCCGCTTCACGGCAACGAAACGCCGCGGACACGGCCGGGGCCTAGCGTGCGCACGTGAGCTGGAGGCGCCGGTCCGCGATGGCGCCCGAGCTCGGCACGTACCCCGAGCGGTGGCGGGTGTTGGCCGTGTGCTGCGGCGGCCTGTTCATCCTGGTCTCGTCGCTGACGTCGCTCAACGTCGCGCTCCCCGAGCTCCAGGCGGACCTCGGTGCGACGACCGCCGACCTGCAGTGGGTCATCGACTCCTACGCCGTGGTGTTCGGCGGCCTCCTCCTGACCGGCGGTGCGGTCGGCGACCGAGTCGGCCGGCGGCCGGCGCTCGCCGTGGGCTTCGGCACCGTGGCCCTCGGCAGCGTGCTCGGGGCGCTGGCCGGTTCGATCGCGACGGTGATCGTCGCCCGACTGATCATGGGTCTCGGAGCGGCGCTCCTCCTGCCGGCGACGCTCTCGACGCTGACCGAGGTCTTCGACGACGAGGAGCGGCCCCGCGCGATCGCCTACTGGTCGGGGATCGCCGGCGCCGGCGGAGCGTTCGGGCCGGCCATCGGCGGCTGGCTCATCGAGGTCGGCTCGTGGAGCACGGTCTTCTGGACCACGGTGCTGCTCTCGCTCATCGGGCTGGTGGCGACCCTGTGGGTGGTCCCGGTGCTGCCGGGCGTCAGCTCGACGCCGCTCGATCCGCTCGGCTCGCTCCTGTCGACGGTCGCCATCGGTCTGGTGCTCTTCGCGATCATCGAGGCGCCCGGCCATCCGACGAGCCCGCTCGTGATCGGCGCAGCCATCGCCGGCGTCGGTGCCGCAGCCGCCTTCGTCGCCCACGAGGCCCGGAACCCCGCTCCCATGTTGCCGCTCCGGGTGTTCGACGATCCGGAGCGCCGGGCCGGCCTCCTCACGCTCCTGCTCGCCGCCGTCGGCTTCGTCGGGGTGGTCTTCGTCGGCGCCCTCCTCCTCCAGATCGGTTGGGGTGAGAGCGCCCTGGCGACCGGCTTGCTGCTGGTGCCGCTGGGGGCCGCCGAGCTCGCCGTGTCGCTCAGGACGGCGGGGCTCAGCCGGCGCTTCGGCTCGGGTCGGGTCGTCGCCGTCGGCCTCGTGACGATGGCGGTCGGCTACACCGCGATGGCGGCGACGCCGGTCGGCGAGCGGGGGATGTTCGTCCTGGCCGGGATCATCGCCGGGGTCGGCACCGGCCTCACCATCCCACCGTCGGTCGAGCGCGTCATGGCCACCGCCGACCCCGAGCTGACCGGCGTGGTCGCCGGCACCAACGAGACCTCGATCGAGCTCGGTGCCTCGCTCGGTGTCGCCGTGCTGGGCGGGGTCCAGCGCATCGTCTTCGGCGTCGCCCTTCCCGCAGGCGCGTCCTCGGAGTCGCTCGACGCCGCGATCGTGACGACCGATCCGGCCACCGCCGTCGACGCCTACGTCACCGGAGGGCGCGCCGCCCTGCTCGCCGCCGCGGTCATCGTGCTCGCCGCCGTGCCGGTCGCGCTCCGCGGCCACCGAATGCGCACCCGGCCATCCGTCGACGAGCCGGCGCGACGAGCGCCGACCGACCCGGCAGCTGGCGGCTCGAACCCGCGACCGGCGGCGGGCTGAGCGGGCTGGCGGCTCGAAGCGCTCGTCAGCGGTGGGCTCGGCTGCGCGGCGTCGCCGCGGTCAGCGCCGCCGACAGACCGGCTGCGTCGTCGGTCCCGATGTAGGTGCGCTTGTCCCGACCTCGGCGATCGCGGTGCCGCACCTCGACGGCGTTCCGGCCCGAGCTCGACCAGAGGACCGCACGGCGGAGGGACATCCACTCGAGGCCGCCGTACCCGGCGTACCACGGGAGTCGGACCTGCTCGTGCGTCGTGACGGCGTCGATCGGGATGGTCTTGGTCGGCCCGAGCGGGCGGAAGCGAGCTCGGAGCTCGCCGGCGGCGACTTCGGTCTCCAGGGTGGCGAACGCGGCGCGCACGACCGCGACCAGGAGCACCACAACGAAGGGGGTGGTGAGCGAGGCGCCGCTGTCGTCGTCCGTCACCACCACGATCGACGTCGCGATCACACCGAGGAGCGCGGGGACCCCGATCACCGCGAGCGGCCACAGCGACGTCTGGCGATGGGAGTAGGCGGAGCTGCTGCGTCGCGGTCGGGCCATATCAAAATGACATCACTTCGGCGACGGCGTCAGCCGAAGCTGGGGCGAACGACGACCACACCAGCAACGCTCCCGATCACGTCGCAGCAGCGACCACTGCCGAAGGCAGGCTGGCGGCCCTGATGCGACGACGTTCGAACCGCGTTCGGTCTCTGGGGGCCTCCGTGGCGAACGGCCACAGCGGAGCGGCCGACATCACGAGTCTGGCCGGGAGCAGGCATGCGACCGCAGGCCTGCCGACACGCGGAGGGAGTGGGATTCGAACCCACGGGACCCGAAGGCCCAACGGTTTTCAAGACCGTCGCATTCGTCCGCTCTGCCATCCCTCCCGGACGGCTCCGAGGGTAACCGAGGGTCGTCAGGCGCCGTCGATGCTGTCGCGCACCGACGACAACCACGCGGTGGCCTCCTGCCAGGAGGCCGAAGCGTCGTCGCGCGTCGCCTCGGCGTGGTCGCCCGCTGCCGGGTACGAGCCCAGGAACTTCACGTCCTGTTGCTTGGCCCGCAGGTTGACCAGGCAGTCGCCGACGACCTCGTCGGCGACGTGACCCTCGAGGTCGAGCATGAAGCAGTAGTCGCCCAGACCCTGCCGGGTGGGGCGTGACTCGAGCTTCACGAGGTTGATCCTCCGGGCTGCGAACTCCTGGAGGATGGCGAGCAGCGAGCCCGGTGCGTCGGCCCGCTGGTAGATGACCAGGCTGGTCTTGTCGTGGCCGGTGGGTGCGGGCACACCGTTGCGGGCCACCAGCACGAAGCGGGTCTGGTTGCCCCCGTGGTCGGCGATGTCGCTCGCCAGCGGCTCGAGGCCGTAGAGCTCGGCGGCGAGCGCGTTCGACACCGCCGCCGCGGTCGTGTCGCCGTCCTCGGAGACGTGGCGGGCCGCTTCGGCCGTGGACGTGTCGGCCTGGACCGCGGCCTCGGGCAGGTGCTCGCGGAGCCAGCCCCGGACCTGCGCGAGCGCGTGCGGATAGGACAGCACCGTCTTGACGCCCTCGAACGACGCGCCCGGGACGCCGAGCAGCAGGAACGAGATGTCGATCACGACCTCTCGCTGGATCAGCAGATCGGCCTCGAACGCGAGCGTGTCGAGCGCGACGTTGACCGTGCCCTCGATGGCGTTCTCGATCGGGACGAAACCGCGGTCGATCGTTCCGGCCTCCACGGCGGCGAGCACGTCGGGGATGCTCTCGTGCGGGACGAGCTCGGCTCCGGCCAGGTCTGCCTGGGTGAGCAGGGCCTGCTCGGTGAAGGTGCCGGGAGGGCCGAGGTAGCCGATGCGCAGGGTCGTCACGGAGCCCGAGGATACGGGCCGGGACCCCCGTGACCGCAGGCGCGTTTCGAGCGACGGTCAGGCGGTGCGCGGTCCGGCGGCCGTGTGGCGGGTGCCGTCGGGCTCGACCGCCCAGGGGGCCGGCCCCTCCCAGCGGTCGTCGAAGACGATCTCGCCGAGCGGTCGACGCCGCACCGGGCCGGGACCGCCCTGCGGTCGCCCGAGCGCGATCGTCGCCATGAGGCCGACGCCCTCGGGCACGCCCAAGACCCCGCGCAGCTCGTCCTCGACCAGTCCCTGGAAGCCGGTGAGCACCCCGCCGTAGCCCAGGCCGCGGGCGGCGAGCAGGAGGTTCTGGACCGCCGGGTACACCGAGGCGCCCTCGGTCGGCGTCGGCGTCCGGTAGCGCACGAGTGCCGGCAGCAGCACGACCGGCACGGTGTCGAAGCCGTCGACGAAGGCCTCCATGGCCCGGGCCATCCGCGCCTTCGGCGACGACGGCTCGCGGCCAGAACCTCGTTCGTAGCCGTCGCGGGACCGCTTCCCCGACCACATCGAGCGGGCCGCGCCGCCGAGGAGTCGGCGGGCCTCGAGCGCCGAGGGCCCGTCGCGCAGGACCAGCCATCGCACCGGCTGCCGGTTGGACCCGGTGGGCGCTCGGCTGGCGGCGAAGAGCATGGTGGCGAGGTCGGCCTCGTCGACCGGTTCGTCGGTGAAGCGGCGGATCGCCCGCGTCGTACCGAGGGCGTCGAGGAGGTCGATGCCCGCGCGGCGTCCGAGCGGTGGCTCGTCGGGCACCCGCAGCCGATCGTCGCTCACCGGCCGCCCTCGGTCTCGTCGAGGATCTCGTCGAGGCGCAGGATCGCGTCCGCGGTCACGACGCCGAGGAACCGGCCCGACTCGTCGACCACCGGCAGCACCTCCAGGCCCTCGCGCTCCATGATCTCGGTGGCCTGCCGAAGGGTCCAGCTCAGCCGGGCCGACGGCCCGCCGGTGTGCATCAGGTCGGCGACGGACAGATCGGACCAGTGCTCGCGCCCGATGTCGTTGACGTCGTGGAGGTGGGCCATGCCCAGGAAGCGCCCCTCTTCGACCACCGGCACGTCGACCTCGCGATGCACGAGCGCGTGGTCCCACACGAACTCGGCGATCGAGGTGTCGGACGGGACGGTGTGCACGTCGCGGATCAACGCCGAGCGCAGCGGCAGACCGAAGCGCCGCTCGAGGTGACCGGTCCGGGTGTCGCGCTGGTAGGCCGAGACCGAGGTGGAGCCCATCACGACCTGCGACACGGCGGTGGCGATCAGCGCCGGGACGACGAAACTCGCCTGACCCGTCGACTCGGCGACGAACATCACCGACGCCAACGGGGTCCGGTACCCCGCGCCGAGGAACGCGGCGATGCCGATGCCCGGGAACAGGACCGTGGCGGTCTCGGCCTCGACGAGGTCGAGCTCGAAGAGCACCTCGCCGGCCAGGCCACCGAGGATCACCCCCTGGATCGTGAGGGGGATGAACACACCGCCCACCCCACCGCCGCCGAGCGTCGCGAGGGTCGCGGCCATCCGCACGAAGAAGAGCGCGGCGAGGAGCGCGATGGTGGCGTCGGGACTTCGCACCACCCATTCGAGGAGGTCGTCCGCCTCACCGGTCGAGAGCGGCTCGTCGAAGACGCGGAGGCTGACCGGCACGAGGACGCCGAGCAGGATGCTGGCGAACAGCCAACGCCGCCACCACGCCACCGACCGCTCGACCCGCTTGACCGTCAGCATCGCCTTGGCGAACAGGAGGGCACCGAGCCCGGCGACGAGACCGAGCACGGCGGCGGCGACGAGCTCGCGGAGGTCGAAGCGCACCAGGGTCTCGGCGATCACCGTGCCGCTGTCGGTGGGGAACTCACGACGGGTCAGCTCGAAGATCGGCGAGGTGCCGATCAGCGACACGAAGGTCAGGTACGACGTGGCCGAGGCGATGAGCGCCGGCAGCAGCGCGCGTCGGGCGACGTCGCCCTTGTAGGGCACCTCCAGCGCGAACAGCACCCCGGTGGCGGGCGTCTTGAAGATCGCCGCGACGCCGGCTGCGGCACCGGCGACCATCAGCATCCGGCCGTCCTTGCCGGCGAAGAGCCAACGGAGGCGATGCTGGAACGAGGCGCCCACGGTGCCGCCGGCGTAGATCGACGGACCCTCCAGGCCCAGAGCGCCGGAACCGCCGACCGTCGTGACGCCGGCGAGCAGGCGGGCGGGCAGGTACGAGAGGCGGAGCCGATCGTGGCGGTCGTGGTAGGCGTTGATGAACTCCTCCGACGTCGCCGTCGGCGCGCCCCGACCGATGTACCGGAGCACGAGAGCGGTCGCGGCCAGGCCGATCCCGGGGGCGATGGCCAGCTGCCAGGTCTCGAGCTGCGTGACCCGGTGGAGGACGACTTCGACGGTCACGTAGTCGAAGGCCGCCACCAGGAGACCGACGGCGACGCCGATGGCGGCGTAGACGGTGAAGCGAAGGGCGCGATCCCTCAACGTCGTCGGCTGCCGAGTTGTCGGCGGTGGGTGCGCTCCACGCCCTCATCATGTCCGACCGACGGGGGCCCGAGGGCATCGACCTCATTACGCTGGCCCCATGTCCGACCGGATCTACTTCCGTCAGCTGCTCTCGGGCCGCGACTTCGCCACCCGCGACCCGCTCGCCCAGCAGATGGTCAACTTCGTGTACCTCATCGGCGACCGGGCCAGCGGTGAGGCCGTCGTCGTCGATCCGGCCTACGCCCCCGACGAGCTCGTGGAGATCGCCGGTGCCGACGGCATGCGCCTCGTCGGTGCGCTCGCCACCCACTACCACCCCGACCACATCGGCGGCTCGATGATGGGGCACACGATCGCCGGCATCGAGGGCCTGCTCGAGGTCGAGGGCATGAAGGTCCACGTGCAACAGGACGAGGCCGAGTGGGTCCACAAGGTCACCAACGTCTCGGCCGGCGACCTGGAGGTCCACGGCGCGGGCGACACCGTGACCGTCGGCGAGATCGACATCGAGCTCGTGCACACGCCCGGGCACACACCGGGCAGCCAGTGCTTCCTGGTCGAGGGCATGCTGGTGGCCGGCGACACGCTCTTCCTCGACGGGTGCGGGCGCACCGACCTGCCCGGCTCCGACGTCGAGCAGATGTACGACTCGCTGCAGCGGCTCGCCTCGCTGCCCGACGACACCGTCCTCTTCCCCGGGCACAAGTACTCGATGGCGTCGTCGTCGACCATCGGCGCGACGAAGGAGTCGAACTACGTCTACAAGCCGAGCTCCAAGGAGCAGTGGCTGACGATGTTCGGGCAGGCCTGACGGTGCCGGCGCTGCCGCCGATCATCGATGCCGACGAGCTGGCCGGCCTCGACCCGGCCCCCGTGATCGCCGACGCCCGCCAGTACGGCGACGGGCGAGACGGGCGCGAGGAGTACGAGCTGGGGCACCTTCCCGGCGCGGTGTTCGTCGACACCGAGACCGACCTGGCCGGCCCCCCGACCGCCGAGCGCGGGCGCCATCCCCTGCCCGATCCCGAAGCGTTCGCCGCGGCGATGCGCCGGATCGGCGTCTCCGCCGGCACCGCGGTGGTCGCCTACGACGACGCCGACGGCATGTACGCCGGTCGCCTCGTCGTGATGCTGCGCAGCCTCGACCACCCGGCGGCCCTCCTCGACGGCGGGCTGCGCGGCTGGACCGCCGAACTGGAGTCCGGTCCGTCGCCGGTCCCGGCCGCAGGTGACCTTGCCGCCCGACCCTGGCCGGCGGACCGGTTCGTGACGGTCGACGAGGTGGTCGACCACGTCGGGCGTGGCGGCACGCTCGTCGACGCGCGGGCGGGCGCCCGCTTCCGTGGCGAGGTCGAGCCGATCGATGCCGTCGCCGGCCACATCCCCGGAGCGATCAACCGACCCTTCGCCGACAACCTCGACGACCAGGGCCACTTCCTCGCCGCCGATGCGCTCCGCGAGCGGTTCGCCGGGCTCGGCGAGCGTCCGATCGCCTACTGCGGCAGCGGTGTGAGCGCCTGCCACGACCTGCTCGCCATGGAGCGGGCCGGCATCGACGACGGCCGCCTGTACGTCGGCTCCTGGTCGGCGTGGTCCTCGGACCCCGACCGCCCCATCGCCACCGGCGACTGACCAGCGGCCACACCGACGACCCGCGGCTCAGGGGTGCCAGCGGAGCCGGTCGAAGGCCTTGTCGACCAGCTTCGCCCCGCCGGCGACGGCGAACACGACGACGTCGAGGTCGTCGGTCCCGACCGCCCGGACCGCGGCCCGGTTGTCGACGTCGTTGCCGGTCGTGAAGAGCTCCCTGGTGAACACGCTCATGGCGAGGCCCCGCTCCCGGGCTCGACGGAACGCCCGGACGATTGCGGCGTGGTCGCCGGTCTGCACCAGGACCGGGAGCCCGAACATCGGCGAGTAGGTCTCGCCCGAGCCGTCGACGTACGGCTCGCCCAGGAGCTTGGGCAGCAACGACGTGAGGCCGCTGACGGCGAAGGCCGTGGCGTTGAGCTTCTGCCACACCTCGAGGTCGGACTGGACGGCGACGGCGATCTTCAGCTCCGGCGGCATGTGCCCATCCCACCCGGCCGTGGCGCGGCGGTCTTGTACGTTCTTCGCGCCCCGGCCGGATCAGGGCCCGCTGCGGGCGAACCGCGCCGGTGTCGTCGACAGGTGCTTCCGGAAGTGCCGGGTCAGGTGCGCCTGGTCGTAGAAACCGACGGCGGTGGCCACCTCGGCCGGCGGGACCCCGGCGAGGAGCAGTGGCCGCGCGGCGTCGATCCGGCGACCGACGACGTACGCGTGCGGGCTGACCCCGAACGCCGCCGTGAAGCTCCGCACGAGGTGCGGCACGCTGCGGTCGAGCATCGATGCGGCATCGCTGAGCTTCATCGACTCCACCAGGTGCTCGTCGAGCAGGAGCCGGAGCTGGTGGGCGACACCGGTCTCGACGAGCTCCGGCGCTGCCACCGAGCGCAGCCGGCACTCGATGCGGTCGCGGATGAGCGCCAGCCGGCCCTCGCCGTCGAGCGGTTCCTCACCCGCGAGCAGGCCGTCGTGCAGCTCGGACAACGCCCGTCGCAGCGTCGGGTCGCGGAGGACGGCCCGGTCGACGGCCGGGCCGACGAGGTCGGACGGCAGCTGATCGTGGGCGAGGTAGAGGTTCCGCTTCCGGAAGCCGTCGCGGGCCCGACTCGCCGGCCTCCCGTCGTGGATCACGCCCGGCGGGAGGATCGACACCGTCGAGGACGATGCGGCTCGGTGGCGCTGGTCGAGCGAGTAGTCGATCGCACCCTGGTCGACGATCAGGACCGTCCACGTGTCGTGGCTGTGGGCCGGATAGCCCCAGTCGACGATGTGGGCGTGGAACACCTCGGTGATCCCGTCGACCGCCGGCTGCCAGGCGGTCACCGCGCAGCGCTCGGCCGGTGGCACGTCCACGTCAACAACGTACAAGCCGTCACGACGACCACCCGGAGAGCATCATGGCCATGACCGCAGCCGATCCCGTGAACCTGACTCGTGCGCTCGCGTCGTTCGACGAGGTGTACAGCCCGCGCATCGTGGCGACGATGAACGACTACGACGTCCGGATCGCGAAGACGCTGGGCGACCACGTCTGGCACGTGCACGACGACACCGACGAGTTCTTCCTGGTGCTCGACGGCCGCTTCGACATCGCACTGCGCGATGGCGACGGCGAGCGCACCGTCGTGTTGCACGAGGGCGACACCTTCGTGGTCCCCCGCGGCGTCGAGCATCGGCCCAGCTCGCCGGGCGGTTCGATCCTGATGTTCGAGCCGAGCGGCACCCCGACCACCGGTGACCGGCATCGGGGCGAGCTGCCCGATCACGTCGATTCGACGACCGGGCACGCCCTCTGACGTCGTCGGCCGGGGTCAGCCGCCGGCCAGCGCGGCGCGGAGTCGAGCGCCGACCTCGGCCCGGTGTGCGTCGTCGTCGTAGGGCGTGCGGGGCCAGAAGAAGCCCCGCAGGCCGTCCCTGCGCCGTCGCGGCACGACGTGGACGTGCAGGTGCGGGACGCTCTGGCTGACGATGTTGTTGTTGGCGACGAACGTGCCGGTCGCTCCGAGCTCCCGCGGCACGACCTCGCTCAGCCGGCGAACCTGCGCGAACAGCGGCTCCACCAGGTCCGGCGGCAGATCGCCCAGGGTCTCGTGGTGCTCGCGGGGCACGACGAGCACGTGCCCGGGGAACAGTGGCCGATGATCGAGGAACGCGACCACCGGGCCGTCGTCGAGCACGACCTCGGCCTCCTCCTCGCCGGCGACGATCCGGCAGAACACGCACCGCTCCACGTGAGGAAGACTCGCGCGAGGAGGTACCCCGGGGTGCGACACTGGCGGCCATGGCGATGCGCTCGAGCTTCAACGCTGCTCTCGAAGAGCTGACGATCGAGTGCGGTGAGCTGGCCGACGACGTCCGGCGCACGCTCAACACCGCCGTCACGGCCTTCCTCGAGCAGGACGCCGACCTCTCCGAGCAGGCGGCCGACATCGAGGGCCGGATCATCGAGCGCAGCCGAGAGCTCGACCAGCGCTGCGCCACGCTCCTGGCCACGCAGTCACCGGTCGCCGGCGACCTCCGGCTCATCGTGGCCCTCATCCGCCTCGCCGCCGAGCTGGACCGCTCCGCCCACCTGGCCGGCCACATCGCTCGGCAGGCCGCGCTGATCGACGGGTCCTCCCTCCCCGGCCGGCTCCGCGACCTCATCGCTCACATCGCCTCGCTCGTCGACACCGTGTACGGCCTCGCCGTCACCGCCTTCCGCTCCCGGGACGAGACGCTCGCCACCGCCATCTCCGCCGCGGACGACCGGGTGGACGGCGCCGTCGGCGAGCTCACCTCGCTGGTGGTGTCGATGGGCGACGCCGGCAGCCTCTCGGCCACCGACGTGATGAACCTCGGGCTCCTCGCCCGCTACCTCGAACGCATCGCCGACCACGCGGTGGGCATGGCCCGCCGCACGCTGTTCCTCATGGGCGAGACCGGCTGACCTCGATCGCCCCGCGCTCGGTGACGAGGTGCGTCATCGGCACGTCGTGGGTCTCGCTCGGCACCTCCTCGATCACCGATGACGCCGAGGTGACCCCCACCCGCCACACCTCTGCCCCCAAGCGAGCGAGCAACCGGTCGTAGTGGCCCCGCCCCCGCCCGAGGCGGCCGCCGCGGCGGTCGAAGGCGAGCCCGGGGACGAGCACGACCGCCACGTCGTGGTCCGGGAGCAGCTCCGCATCGGCTCGCGGCTGGACGAACCCGAACCGGTGGAGCTCGGTCTCCGACGACGCCGGGTGGATGGTGAGCGGACCCTCCTCGGGCGTGCGGGTCAGCGCGAAGCGATCGGGAGCGCCGTGGAGGAGCGGATCGAGGTCGACCTCGCCGGGGAGCGACCGATAGGCCAGGACGACTCCGTCGACGCCGTCGAGCAGCGCGCGGAGCGCGGAGCGGACGGCGGCCGACACCGCCGGATCGACCGCCCGGTCACGGCGGCGCAGCTCGGCCCGCCACCACGCCTTCGACCCTGGTCGCTCCATCGGCCTCAGCCGACGTGCTCGAGCACGATGAGGCGGCGGTGGAGCCACCCGATCGACACGACGTCCAGGTCGCCGTCGCCATCGAGGTCGACGAGCTGGGTCCCGTCGTGGTGCTCGTCACCGGCTTCGATAGCGCGCGACCGGAAGCTCCCGGACACGTTCTCGTAGACCAGCGTGCGCAGCCCGTCGGTGGACGGGTTCGTGTGCTCGCCGACGATCACGTCGACATCACCGTCGCCATCGAGGTCGCCGACGTCGAGGCTCAGGGCGTTCGCGTCTCCGAGGTCGTCGATGACGCGCTCGGCCCACGGCGCGGTCGGGTCGTCGGGCTGGGCGTACCAGCGCACCCGACCTACCCCGTCGTGGCCGAAGGTGACCACGCCGTCGAGGTCACCGTCCGAATCGATGTCGGCGAGGGCGACACGATCGGCCTCGCCGTCGCCGACCGGTACCACCGGGACGCGGGTGAGGCTCCCGCCGTCGTTGCGGAACCACGCCACACCGTCGAAGAGGTCGACGTCGCCGTCCCCGTCGACGTCGCCGGCCGCGAGCTCCTCCCCCGCCACCTCGGCGACGCGGTCGACGGTCCACGTGGCGGTCGCCCGTCGGCCGGCCGGCGGCAGCGTGACGAGCTGCAGACCGCCGACGGCATCGTCGAACGACAGCGCGATCGACGTCACCCCCGGCACCAGCTCGACGACGACCGCACCCTGGAGCAGCGCGCCGTCGGCCGACTCGATGTTGTCGTGGACCGTGAACGAGCCGGTGCCGTCGTTCTCCGCCCAGCGGAGGTCGCCGTCGAAGCGCGAGCCCTCGGCGTCGCCGCCGAACAGGTCGACGTCGCCGTCGCCGTCGAGATCCTCGGCCAGATAGACCTGCCCGAACCCGGCGCCGATGGTGCGCCGCGGCCAGTCGTCACCGATCGTCCCCGTGTTGCGCCACCACCACCCGCCGGTGAGCACGTCCTCGACCCCGTCACCGTCGAGGTCGGCGTGCTCGACGAAGATGGTGCGGTGGCCGACCGCGTCGTCGACCACGTGCCGGTGCCACCCACCGAGGCGGCCGGGCCAGCCGCCCTCGTTGATCCACACCGTGATCGACGGGTCGTCGGGTAGTAGCGGTTTGCCGACGATGTCCAGGTCACCGTCACCGTCGACGTCGGCGAGACCCGACTCGTGGAGCCCGACCCCGCCCGACACGATCTGGTGGGCGAAGCCGCCGGCACCGTTGCCGTAGAGGACCCTGACCTGCGGATGGTCGCCGTCCACCCCCACCTCGGCCGAGAACAGATCGAGGTGCCCGTCGCGGTTCACGTCGCCGAGGTCGAGGCTGTGGCCGTGCACGCTGTCCTCGTCGAGGAGGTCGCGCCCGACCCACGCGCTGCCGTCCCAGCGGTACATCCGGAGCCGCCCGACCCCGTCGCCGGAGTCGAAGACCACCTCCGGCCGCCCACCGGCGACGAGCTGGCCGACGACCACCCGCGTCGCGCTCATCGATCGATCGATCTCGTGTGCCGTGTAGACGCCGTTGGCCGCGGAGAACCAGTAGCCGCCCGCGACGAGGTCGTCCTGCCCGTCGCCGTCGACGTCGGCTGCGGCCAGGCCCTCCGAGGTGCTCGCGCCGCGGAAGATCACCCCGGACGGCCACGGCTCGACGGTCGGATCGGTGGGGATCTCGGCGATCCGCAGCGCGTTCCCGTCCTTCTGGTTCCAGAACGCCAGCTCGAGTCGACCGTCGCCGTCGAGGTCGGCCAACAGCTGGTCGTGGTGCTGGTTGCCGAACCCCCGCTTGATCACCCGTCGCACCCAGCGGTCCGGCGTCGCCGGAGCCGGGTTCTCCCACCACCAGAGCTCGTCACCGGTGGTGTCCTCGCCGACGACGAGGTCGAGGTCGCCGTCGCCGTCGATGTCACCGAGCGCCCCGCCCGCCTCGAGTCGCAGCGAGTCGGGCTCGATCGTGTGCCGATGCCAGCTCGACCCGGTCCACCGGAACCAGACGATGGAGGCCTCGGTCGAGCGCCGACCGCCGATCACGATGTCGTCGACGCCGTCGCCGTCCAGGTCGCCGGTGACGGCGACGGTCTGGTCGCGCAGCTCGGGCGGCACCGGGAACGTCAGCCCGTCGGTCGAGCGCCGGGAGAACGCGACCGGCGCGATCGACGCCGGGACACCGGGCAGCACGCCGTCGCCACCGCGGGCGTCCTCGATCGGGAGCCGCCACAGGCTGCCGGTGATCGAGGCCGGCAGGCCGGCCACCCCGACGATCGGGGCCGGCAACGACCGACCGCCGAAGCTGCCGACGAAGTCGCGGCCCGAGAAGTTGAAGATGCCCCCGTCGCTGGCGACCATCAGGTAGCCGTCGCCGTAGCCGATCATCCCGACCACCGGGGCGTTCAAGGGCGTCGATCCCATCGAGCCGCGGAAGTCGGCGTCGAACGCGAACACGCCCCCGTCGCTGGCGACCAGCCGATAACCGGTGCCGTCGCGGTCCGGGGCCAGCCCGTTGACCGGGGCGTTCAACGGCGTCGACCCCATCGATCCCGCAAAGCGCGCCGAACCGAAGGCGAACACGCCGCCGTCGCTGCCGACCATGTAGTACCCGGTGCCGTCCGCCTGCGCGACGGCGTCGACGATCGGGCCGTTGAGCGATCCGCCGAGTCCGAGCTCGACGAGGTCGCCGTGGTGGACGGCATCGCCGCGGGCGACCGCACGGCCCCGGTCGGTGAAGATCCAGTAGCCGAGACCCGATGGCGTCGCGGAGATCGTCGAGGCCCGTTCTCCCGGGAGCAGGAGCGACGGATCGAGCCCGCCGCCGAGGTAGCTCGCGCTGCCGTAGCCGTAGACCGAACCGTCGTCGGCGAGGACCCAGTAGCCACGGGCGTCGGGATGCGGGGCGAGGCCGACGGCCTGCCGGTCGCCGAGGAGCGCCGACGGGTTGCCGAGGTCGAGCGCGGCGCCGAAGCCGTAGACCCAGCCGTCGCGGTCGAGCATCCAGTACCCGTCGACCGCGCCGAGGATGGCGGGCGGGTCGGGCCGGACCTCCTGGGCCTGCGCCGACCCCGGCGCCACCAGCGCGACCGCTGCGGCCACCAGCGCCGCAGCCAGGGCCGCGTGACGGATCGGTCGAGACATGGTCGTCAGCTCCGCACGGGGCGGGCCCCACCGGAACGGTCGACGGTCACCGAGTCGATCTCACCACACCACGCTCGCACCCGGGGACCTCCACCTCGACGGCCACCACCACGGAGCGCGCCGAACCGCACCACGTCGAGTCCACCTCACCGACGACAGCGAGCGCATCTCCCCACGCCGGGTGATCTCAGGTCACCACGCCCACCGGTCGTCGTCCACCGCGTCGCCGTCGACCTGCGACGACCACCGCCCGGGATCTCTGATCTCCGGCTGCCGCGGCCGGTCTCGTCCCTAGGCTCGTCGGCGTGACGATCCGCTGGGTGACCGCGTTCCTCGACCTGCCCGCCGCGGTGGTCGAGGACGGCGCCGGGTTCTGGGGTGCGGTCACGGCGACCACCCCGTCGGCCCGGCGCGGCGATCGCGAGGAGTTCCGGACCCTGGTGCCGGCCGACGGCGACGCGCACCTGCGGGTGCAGGCCGTCGCCGACGGACCCGGCGGCGTCCACCTCGACCTCCACGTCGACGACGTCGAGGCGGCGGCCGATCGAGCCGTCGCGCTCGGGGCCGAGGTCGTCGCTCGACCGGGTCACATCATCCTCCGGTCGCCGGGCGGACTGCCGTTCTGCGCCGTGGCGCACCACGGCGAGGCGACCCCTCCGCGGCCGATCTCGCACGGCGGCGCGACGACCCGCGTCGACCAGGTGAGCATCGACGTGCCCGCGCCGCGGTTCGAGCGCGAGTGCGCCTTCTGGGCGGGCCTCACCTCATGGGAGCTGCAGGCGAGCCGGCTGAGCGAGTTCGCCGCCCTCGACCGTCCGGCCGGCATCCCCTGGCGGATCCTGCTCCAACGCCTCGGCCCCGACGACACGGGCGCGAGCGCTCGCGCCCACCTCGACGTCGCGTGCGGGACGACGGTGGAGGCGGCGATCTCGCACCACCGGTCGCTAGGGGCGCGACGCGGGTCCGACGGCGTCGTCTGGACGACGATGACCGACCCCGCCGGGATGCCGTACTGCCTGACCCAGCGCGACCCGATCACCGGACGGATCGAGCCGTGAGCGAGACGCCGCTGCTCCCCGCCGGTGAGGTCGGCTTCACGATCGACGACGATCAGCGGGTCTGGCCGACCGTCACCGTCGACGCATCCGAGCACCCGGCCGTGGCCGACCTCGCCCGGGTGCACGCCATCGAGGGGATCGGCGACGTCCGCACCGCGGCACGCCGGATCACGACGCCGACCGACGACCTCTTCCTCCTGGGGGTCACCCTGCAGCACCCGGTGCGCGCCAGCTTCGCCGTGCGGTTCGACCCGGTGCGCCACGCCGAGTTCCTCGACTCGGTGGCCGAGGCCGGCCACCTCGTCATCGCCACGACCCCACCGGCGGACGTCGAGCGCGATCGACCGCTGTGGCTCGCCATCGACCTCGACGGCGAGGCGCTGCGGGAGGCGCTGCGTGGCTGAGCCGGAACCGGTCGGTCGGCTCCTGCGCCACGACGGCGAGCGATGGTCGACCGTCGGCGAGCCACTGCCGCCCTTCGAGCACGCGCCGCCGACCCCGACGCTCCAGTTCGCGCCCTGGGTCCTGCCCCGCGAGCTCGAGCCGGCGGCGTTCGATGTCGTCGTCGTGGGCGAGCTCGCCCACCAGCTGCTGGGGCCCTGCGCCGACGACGACCCGGCCGTCACCCAGCTCGTCGAGCAGACGCTGCTGTTCCATCCGGCGGACGAGGTGGCGGCCTGGCTCGCCGGCGTCGAGGTGTGGATCGGTCGCCGCCTCGATCCCGATCGACCGTGGCCGACGCCGAGCTGAGCCGGGTCAGACCTTCTCGGTGGCCGGGAGGCCTCGGGTGGCCGCGGCGGCGTCGTCGTCGACCCACAGGCTGGCGATGGCAGCGGGCAGGATGACGAGCCCCATGGCGAGGAAGCCCCACTGATAGGCGGGGAGTCGATCGATGGCCGGTGCGGCGTCACCGCCGACCGCGGACACCCTCGCCGCAATGACGGTCGCGGCCAGGGCGACACCGGAGGCGAACGCGATCTGGCGTTGGGTGTTGAAGACCGACGCGGCCCGACCGGTGTCCTCGTTCGAGATCGTGGCGTAGACCGCGGTCTGGATCGAGACGAAGACCATGCCGACCGCCGCACCGCGGACGAAGGAGCCGGCACCGATCGTCCACAGCGGGGTGTCGAGGTCGAACAGGGCGAACGAGGCCGTCGCCACGGCGGTGGCCGCCGATCCGACGATCATCAGCCGGCGCGGTCCGACGGCCCGGTACAGCCGCTTCCCGAGCAGGTTGGAGAAGATGAAGATGGCCAGCGCCTGGGGGGCCTGCACCAGCCCGGACTCGGTCGCGGAGAACCCCCGCAGGGTCTGCAGGTAGAGCGGGAGCACGAAGATCCACCCGAAGAAGCCGGCGTACACCATCGACGAGGCGACGTTGATCGCCCGGAACAGCCGGTCGGTGAAGAGCCGGAGCTTGAGCATGGGGAGCTCGAGCCGGAGTTCGACGACCACGAGGGCGACCACCGCGGCCGCGCCGACGATCGCCGGGAGGACGACCTGCACGGAGCCCCACCCCTCCTCGGGACCCGTCGACAGCGCGTAGATCAGCAGCGAGACACCCGACGCCGAGAGGAGGAACCCGGCGAGGTCGAACCGCCCCGGCGTGGGCTGGGTCTCCTCTCGCAACCAGGCGACGGCGAGCGAGACGGCGACGACGCCGATGGGGATGTTCACCAGGAAGATCCACCGCCACGAGATGTTGTCGACGATCACGCCCCCGAGCACGGGTCCGATCGCCGGCGCCACGACGGCGACGCTGAGCACGCCGACGCTCGCGGTCGACCGCTCGGACAGCGGGAAGGCGCGGAAGAGCATGGCGCTGCCGATCGGCGTGATGAGCCCACCGCCGATGCCCTGGAGCACCCGGAACACGAGGAGCTGGGGGAGGTCCTGGGCCAGCCCGCACAGCAGCGACGCCCCGACGAAGGTCGTGAGCGAGACGACGAACATGCGCTTCGTGCCGAAGCGATCGCCGAGCCAGCCGGCGACCGGGATGACGGCGGCGAGCGACAGCAGGTAGACGACCGCGATCCACTCGATGTCGGTGGACGGCACGTCGAACTCGTCGGCCAGGGTGGGGAGCGCGACGTTGACGACGGTGCCGTCGATGATCGTCATGAACAGCCCGGCGATGTAGACGACCATCACGCGGTACTTGTAGGCCATCGCCGGCCGAACCTAGGCGACGGGCACCTCAGCACCCGTCACGGTGGACGGAGACCTCGCGTTCGACTCTGCCCCGCCTGGCGGCCACCGGTCAGACTGCGTCCCAGGGGCGGCAGCCGGCGACTTCGACCGACCGGCGCGGCACCGGGAGGCGACGTGTCCGAGCGCGAGGTCAAGCTGCTGGTCTCGGAGTCGTTCGTGCTGCCGGTTCTCGACGACGCCGTGCGGGGGGCGACGCTCGGCGAACCCGAGCACCTCCTGATCGACGACGCCTACCACGACACCGCCGATCTCCGGCTCGCCCGCTGGGGCTGCACGCTGCGGCATCGTGGTGGCGAGGGCTGGACGCTCAAGCTGCCCCGCCGGTCGACGGGATCGATGCTCGATCGCGAGGAGGTGACCTGGCGTGGCGAGCCGGACGCACCGCCGGTGAGGGCGCGGACCGCTGTGGCCTCCCTCACCCTCGGTGCCGAGCTCGGAGAGGTCGCACGGCTGCGCACCGAGCGATCGGTGCGGCGGTGGTGGACCGACGCCGGTGACCCGCTCGCCGAGCTCTGCGACGACCACGTCAGCGGCACCGGGCCGACCGGCGACGCGGTCCGCTTCCGCGAGATCGAGGTGGAGCTCGCCCCCGACGCACCGCTCGCCACCATCGACGGCGTGTTGGAGCGACTCGAGGCCGGCACGGTCCCCGGGCGGCCGGTCCCCAAGCTGGTGCGGGTGCTCGGGGCCGCGGCGACGGGTCCGCCCGACGTCGCCCCCGACCCACTACCGGAGCGGCCGACGGCGCGGGAGGTCATCCGGCGGGCCTTGATGTCATCGGTGGCCCAGCTGCTGCTCCAGCTCCCCGTCGCCCGGCTCGACACCGACCCGGAGGGCGTCCACCAGGCCCGGGTGGCGATCCGTCGCATCCGATCGGACCTGACGACGTTCGGGCGGCTCCTCGACGACGACTGGCGGGCCGAGCTCGACGACGAGCTCGAGTGGCTGATCGACGAGCTCGGCGCGGTGCGCGACGGTGACGTGCTCGGTGCGAGGCTGCGCGACCTGCTCGCCAGCCGCCCCGAGATCGACGACGACGGTGGCCGGTCGGTGCTCGACGAGATCGAGCGACGCCGGCGCGCGGCGCGCACCCGTCTGTTGCGCGATCTCCGCGGAAAGCGGAGCACGGCGCTGCTCGACCACCTCGTGCAGGCGGCCGCCGACCCCCGGACCACCCCCCGGGCCGATCGGCCGGCGAGCGAGGAGATGCCCAAGCTGGTCCGCAGGCGCTGGCGGCGCCTGGTGCGCGCCGTCGAGGCGGCGGGGGCCGATCCGGCGCCCGAGGACCTCCACGCCGTGCGCATCCAGGCCAAGAAGGTGCGGTACGCGAGCGAGTCGGTCGCACCGGCGGTCGGTAGACGTGCGAAGCGGTTCGCACGGAGGGCGGCGAGGATCCAGGACGAGCTGGGCGACCTCCACGACCGGGCGGTCGCTCGCGACGTGCTCGCCGAGCTGGCGAGCGAGCTGGACGGCCGGGCCGCCTTCGCCGCCGGCCAGCTGGCCCAGCAGCTCCTGTGCGAGGTCGAGGCCAGCGATGTGTGGCGGCGCTCCTTCGATGCGATGAGCCGTCGCACCGACTGGTTCAGCTGATCTCAACGGTGCCGGTGACCACCACAGACTCGGACCGCACGCCGGCAACTCCAAGCTCAGACGCTCCACTCGAGTCCGTGGCGACATCTTCGGCCACCTCGCCCTGACCGTCCACCACCTTCACGCGCGGCCAACATGACGGACCGACGGACCGAGCAGACCTGAGAGATCAGGCCAGCCAAGCGGCCACCGAGCCCGGCGCGAAGTGCGCCACCGGCGGCCACCGTGGCGAACGGCCCCAGCGGAGCGGGTAGCAGCACGGGCCGACGGACCGAGCAGACCTGCGAGATCAGGCCAGCCAAGCGCCCCATGAGCCCGGCGCGAAGTGCGCCCCCGGCGGCCACCGTGGCGAACGGCCCCAGCGGAGCGGGTAGCAACACGGGCCGAAGGACCGAGCAGGCCTGCGAGATCAGGCCAGCCAACTCGTGGGCGAGGGGGGACTTGAACCCCCACGTCCTTGCGGACACTGGCACCTGAAGCCAGCGCGTCTGCCAATTCCGCCACTCGCCCGTGGCAAGCGATGAAGCGTAGCACCGCCCTGCCGCGGAGCCTCCGGTGCATTCGCATACGATCATCGGCCGCGGAGGCGAGACGCCATGGGACTACGGAACTTCGAACGCCGCCTCGAACGGTTCGTCGAGGGAGCGTTCGCGCGCGCCTTCCGCACCGGTCTCCGCCCGGTCGAGATCGGCCGCCGACTGGCCCGCGAGATGGAGATGAGCACCACGCTCGGCCTGGGCGGTCAGCGGGTGGCGCCCAACCACCACACCGTGCGCCTCTCCCCCGGCGACGGCGAGCAGCTCGGCGGTGTGCGGTCCTCGCTCGAGCGCGAGCTCGCCGAGGTGGCCCGCGACAGCGCCCGCGAGGAGGGCTGGGTCTTCATGGGACCGGTGAGCGTCGACATCGTCACCGACGCCAAGCTCAAGACCGGCCGCTTCGAGATCGACGCCGAGCTGCGCGAGGCCCCCGGTGGCGCCGGCTTCGGCTCGATCGTCGACGACGACGGCCAGCGCCACGAGCTGGCCGACCAGACCTTCGTCATCGGTCGCCTGCCCGAGTGCGGCCTCCAGCTCTCCGACCCGAACGTGAGCCGGCGCCACGCCGAGCTGCGGCCGGTCGAGGGCGGTTGGGTGCTCGTCGACCTGGAATCGATGAACGGCTCGCACGTCAACGGCCGCCCGATCCGCGAGCAGCGCCTCGCCGACGGCGACGAGATCAGCATCGGGCACCACGTCCTCCGCTTCGAGGCGAGCTAGTGCTCTGTCCTCGAACGTTCGACGGCTTCAGGCCGGATCTGCGCCGCCGTGACGGCGTTCTCCTCGGCCCCCGCACGGAGAACAGTGCGGGAACCTCGTCGGCCTCGCCACGACGACGAATCTCTCGCCCTGACCCTCGCCAACGTTCGAGGACAGAGCACTAGTGGCCGACGGTGCGCTGCGGATCCTCAGCGTGGGGCTGCTCGCCCTGCTCTACCTCTTCTTCCTGCGCGCGATGCGGGCGGTGTGGGTCGAGACCCGCGCCGCCGACCGGCGCGCCGCACAGGCCGCCGCACCGGCCGCGCAGCCGGCGCCGGTGGCCGCCGGAGCCCGTCAGGCCCCGACCCGCCGACCGTCGGCGACGCTGCGCACGATCGAGCCGACCGAGCTCCGCGGGCAGCGCCACGACATCGGCGACGAGGTGACCGTCGGCCGGGCGCCCGGCTGCCAGGTCCGCGTCGAGGACGACTACGTGAGCCAGCTGCACGCCCGCCTCTTCGTGCAGGGCGACCAGGTGATGGTGGAGGACCTCGGCTCCACCAACGGCACCTTCGTGGGCGACGAGCGCGTGGCCGGTCCGCGCGTGGTCCGCCCGGGTGAGTGGCTGCGGGTGGGATCCTTCGTGTTCGAGGTGGAAGCATGATCCCGATGCCCGCAGAGGAGACCCGGCGGTGACGTACTTCCGTTGGGGGGCCAGCACCCACGCCGGTCGGGTGCGTCCGGCCAACCAGGACTCGATGTTCGCCGACGCCGGCCTCTTCGTGGTGGCCGACGGCATGGGCGGCCATCGTGCGGGCGAGACCGCCTCGCGTCTGACCGTCGAGTCGCTGGCCGACAGCGACGTCGGCGACCTCGACGACCTGACCGAGGCGATCCGCGAGGCCAACCGCATCGTGCACCGCAGCTCGTCCGACGACAGCGAGCTCCAGGGCATGGGCACGACGGTGACCGTCCTGCGGATCGCCGGCTCCCCGAGCCAGGCGCTGCTCGCGAACGTCGGCGACTCCCGTGCGTACCGCCTCCGCGGCGACGACTTCGAACGCCTGACCGAGGACCACAGCTACGTCGGCGCGCTGCTGCGCGAGGGCTCGATCAACGAGCAGGAGGCGGAGCACCACCCGTACCGCAACATGCTCACCCGGGCGATCGGCATCGAGCCCGAGGTCGAGGTCGACACCTGGACCCTCGACATCGACGACGGCGATCGCTTCCTGCTCTGCTCGGACGGTCTGATCAACGAGCTCGCCGACCCGCAGGTGATGGCGACGCTGCGCCGGCTCGCCGACCCGGGCGAGGCGGCCCGCGAGCTGGTTCGCCTCGCCAACGAGCGCGGCGGACGCGACAACATCACCGTCGTCGTCGTCGACGCGCTCGCCGATGACGACGAGGCCGTCGCCGCGGCCGCTCCGGTGGCGGCTCCCCTCTTCGACCTCGAGGACGCCGACACCGACGACGACGGCGAGGAGGACGACGACCTCCCCGCGACCGAGGAGCTGCCGGTCGACGCCTCCCCGACCGAGCCGCTCCCCGAGGCGGCGGCCGCGCCCGATGCGTTCCAGGCCCTCGCCGCCGAGCGGGCCGGCGTGACCGAGCCGGCTGCACCCGAGCCGGCCGCACCGGTCGACCCCGACGCCTCACCGCTGCTCACGTGGCGGCTGCTGGGCTTCGTCGGCCTCGTCCTGGTCGCGATCTTCGGTGCCATCGCCGCCGTCGGCTTCTGGGCCCGCGGCGGCGCCCACCTCGACTTCGCGGGCGACGAGATCGTGATCTTCGAGGGCCGGCCGGGCTCGGTGCTGTGGTTCGAGCCAACGCTCGTCGAGCGCAGCGGGATCTTCCGCGAGGACCTGCCCGAGGCCGCCATCGAGGAGATCGACGGTGGTCGCGAGCTGGACTCGGTCGACGAGGCCCGCGCCTTCGTCGAGGAGATCCGCACCGAGGTGACCCCGCCCACGACCGCCCCGCCGGCGACCACCACCCCGCCGACCACGACGACGGCGGCGGCCCCGACCACGGTCGCACCGGCGACGACGCTCGCCCCCACGACCACGGCGGCACCGGGCTGATGCGATCGACCCGGCGCTCCCTCGAGGCGCCGGCGGCGCCCACGAGCTCGGCACCGTCCGGCTGATGCGATCGACCCGGCGCTCCACGGAGTTGGGCCTCCTCGCCATGGCCGGGCTGGTGATCGCGGCCACCTACACGCTCGTCGGGCTCGGCCGCGACGCATCACTGCCCGCGGACGTGGTGCCCTTCCTCGTCCAGATCTACGTGCTGTTCGGCCTGGCGCACGTCGCGGTTCGCCGCCTGGCACCGGCCGCCGATCCGCTGATCCTGCCGATCGCCGTGCTGCTCAACGGCTTGGGCTACGTCTTCATCGCCCGCCTCGACGAGGACCTCGCCGCGCTCCAGGCCCAGTGGACACTCCTGGGCATCGCCGGCTTCATCGTGACCCTGCTGCTCGTCGACCGTGCGATCGTCCTCGCCCGCTACCGCTGGACGATGGCGGCCGCCGGTCTGGTGCTGCTGCTCCTGCCACTGCTGCCGGGCATCGGTGCGACGGTCAACGGCGCCCGGCTCTGGATCCGCGTCGCCGGCGCCAGCATCCAGCCCGGCGAGTTCGCCAAGGTCGCGTTCGCCGTCTTCCTGGCCGGCTACCTCGCCGAGCGCCTCGAGATCCTGTCGCTCAGCGACCTCCGCATCGGCCCGCTCCGCCTCCCGGACCCCCGCCACCTCGGCCCGCTGCTCGCGGCCTGGGGGGCGTCGTTGCTCGTCATGGTCTTCGAGCGCGACCTCGGTTCGTCGTTGCTGCTGTTCACGGTCGTGATGGTCGTGATCTGGGTGGCGACCGGCCGCCTGATCTTCGTGGCCGGCGGGCTGGCGCTCTTCGCCGCCGGCGCGTTCGTCTCGTGGACCGCCTTCTCCCACGTCCAGGAGCGGGTCGACACCTGGCTCGACCCATGGTCCGATCCCCTCGACTCCGGGTTCCAGCTCCTCCAGGCCACCTTCTCCCTCGCCGAGGGCGGCCTCACCGGCACCGGTCCCGGCCTGGGTGACCCGGGGCGCATCCCGGCCGCCGAGACCGACTTCATCTTCGCCGTGATCGCCGAGGAGCTCGGCCTCGTCGGCTCGACCGGCGTCCTCATCGGGTTCCTGCTGCTCGTCGGCTCGGGCTACCGGATCGCGGTGCGGGCGACGCGGCCCTTCGACAGCCTCCTCGCCACCGGCCTCACCACGATCATCGCCTTCCAGTCGTTCCTCATCCTCGGCGGGGTGCTGCGGATCGTGCCGCTCACCGGCATCACGCTCCCGTTCGTCAGCTACGGGGGATCGTCGCTGATCGCGAACTACATCCTCGTGGCGCTGCTGTTGCGCATCAGCCACGACGTCGAGGGCGGGATGAAGCCGGCGCCGTGGCGTCCATGGCGACGCCGGCGGGCCGCGAAGGCGGCGGCGTGATCCGGCGCGTCCGCGTGCTCATCGCCGTGGTGCTCGTCCTGTACGCCGTGCTGTTCGTGCAGCTCAACCTGACCCAGCTCGCGCGGGGCGAGGAGCTGCGCGAGCACCCGCTCAACACCCGCGACCTCGAACAGGACTTCACCGGTCCACGCGGCCCGATCGTCACCGCCGACGGTCAGATCATGGCGGTGACCGAGGAGGTCGGTGGCTCGCTCGAACGGCTCCGGGTCTACCCCGACGGGCCGCTCTACGCCGCAGTGACCGGCTACCTCTCGCTCAACTTCGGCGCCGAGGGCATCGAGCGGGTCTGGAACGACGAGCTGGCCGGCAGCACGACCGCCCAGCAGCTCGGCTCGCTCTCGGCGATCTTCGACACCGACCCCCGCGTCGCCACGATCACCTCCACGATCGACAGCCGCCTGCAGATCGCCGCCCGCGACGCGCTCGGCGACCGGCGCGGCTCGGTCGTCGCCATCGATCCGAACACCGGTGATGTGCTCGCCATGTGGAGCTTCCCCTCCTACGACCCCAACGAGCTGTCGTCGCACGACCTCCCGGCGGTGGCGGCCGCACGTGAGCGACTGAACGAGGATCCCGACACCCCGCTCCGAGTGCGCGCCTACCGCGAGACCTTCTTCCCCGGCTCGACCTTCAAGGTGGTCACCGCCGCCGCAGCGCTCGAGACCGGCTTCGCCACCCCGACCGAGCCCGTCTACGAGGCCACCGACCAGTACGTCCCACCGCTCACCACCCGGCCGATCCGCAACTTCGGCGGCTCGACCTGCGGTGGCGACCTGACCGAGATCCTCCGGGTGTCCTGCAACACGGCCTTCGCCGAGCTCGGCGTCGACCTCGGCGCCGAGGTGCTCGCCGACGCGGCGGGCGACGCCGGCTTCAACAACGTGCCGCCCTTCGACCTCCCCGACGCCGAGCCGTCGCAGTTCCCCGACGTCGAGGTGTTCGACCAGAACACGCCGCTCCTGGCCCAGGCGGCCATCGGACAGTTCGACGTCCGGGCCACGCCGCTGCACATGGCGCTCATCGCCGCGGGCATCGCCAACCGAGGCGAGATCCTGGCGCCGCGGGTCGTCGACGAGGTCCGCACCGTCGACGACGTCCTGAGCGATCCCGACCCCGAGACGTGGCGTCGGGCGATGAGCGCGACGTCGGCCGCGACGCTGCGCGACCTGATGGCCATCGTCGCCGAGGACGGCACCGCCCGGGGGGTGCTCCCGCCGGGGGTGACCGGCGGCGCCAAGACCGGCACGGCGCAGCTGTCCGCCGACACCGAGGACACCAACGCCTGGATCATCGGGTTCGCCCCGCTGGAGGCACCCCAGATCGCCTTCGCGGTGGTGGTCGAGGGCGGCGGGGGCACCGGGCAGCAGACCGGCGGCGGCACCGCGGCCCCGATCGCCAACGCCGTGCTGACCACGGCGCTCGACGCCGGGCTCCTCACCCCGGACCCGCCGGGCTGACCGTCGGCTCCGCCCGAGATCGCGGAGGTGTCGACCGGTCCGGGCACCTCCACCACTACGCTCGTGCCGCAATGTCCGACCAGCAGCGCCCCGTGCTGGGTGGGCGGTACGAGCTCTATCGGCGAATCGCCCGTGGCGGCATGGCCGAAGTGTTCCTCGCCCGCGACCAGCTCCTCGACCGCCCCGTCGCGGTCAAGGTGCTGATCCCCGAGTTCGCGAGCGATCCCAACTTCGTCGAGCGCTTCCGTCGCGAGGCCCAGGCCGCGGCGAACCTCTCACACCCCCACGTCGTCGGCGTCTTCGACTGGGGCGCCGAGCGCGGCACCTACTACATCGTCATGGAGTACGTGGAGGGCACCAGCCTCGCCCACCTCATCCGCTCCGAGGGTCCGCTCGATCCCGATCGCAGCGCCGAGATCGCCGTGGCGATCGCCGGTGCGCTCGGTGCCGCCCACGCCGGCGGCGTGGTGCATCGCGACGTCAAGCCGGGCAACGTGCTGCTCGACGCCGGCGGTTCGGTCAAGGTGACCGACTTCGGCATCGCGCGCGCCATGACCGGCCCCGCCTCCGACGGGCTGACCCAGACCGGCGCGGTCATGGGCACCGCGTCGTACCTGTCGCCGGAGCAGGCGCAGGGGCATCCGGCCGACCCCCGCAGCGACGTCTACTCCCTCGGCGTCGTGCTCTACGAGATGATCGCCGCCCGGCCGCCGTTCTCGGGCGACACGCCGGTCGCCATCGCGTTCAAGCACGTCCGCGAGGATCCGGTGCCGCCCAGCGAGGTCGTGTCGACCATCCCACCGGAGCTCGAGGCCATCGTCCTCCACGCGCTCGCCAAGAAGCCCGAGGAGCGCTATGCCAGCGCCGAGGAGCTGCGCGGCGACCTGCGTCGCTTCCTGCGGGGCGAGCCGCCGGCGGTCGCCGTCGCCGCACGCGGTGGGAGCCCGTCGACACCCGGTCCGTCGGCCGGCGGTGCGGCGGCAGCCGGCCTCGCCGGAGCCGCTGCCGGCGCGGCGGCGGGCGGCATCCCCGGTGCGGGAGCGAGCACGCCCGCTCCCCCGCCACCCCCGGCGGCGTCGTCGCCGACGACCGCCATGCCACCGACCCCACCGGCCGGTCCGCCGCCGGGCTACGGCGGCGGTGGCTACGGGTACGGACCGCCGACGGGAAGTCAGCCCCCGGTCCCGCCCGAACCGCAGCGCAACACCGGCCTCTTCGTCGGGGTCACCATCGCGCTGTTGACCCTGCTGGCCGTGCTCATCTTCTTCCTCGCGCAAGCGCTGGGGGGCGACGGCGACAGCGACGACACCGGCGACGACGTCGTCACCCAGGTCGACATCCCCAACGTGGTCGGGCTCACCAGCGTCGACGCCGAGCAGACGCTCCGCGGCCTCGAGCTCGAGCCGGTGATCGAGCAGGTCGAGGACGACGCCGAGGCCGGCACGGTGGTCTCGCAGTTCCCGCCGGCCGGGCGCACGGTCGACGTCGGCGAGACCGTCACCCTGCAGGTCAGCCAGGGCCAGGCGCTGGGTCGCGTCCCCAACGTCGTCGACCTCGACGAGAACCTCGCCCGCAGCGAGCTGCGCGACGCCGGCTTCGTGCCCAGCGCGTCCCGGGAGGCGTCCGAGGACGTCGAGGAGGGCGTGGTCATCCGCCAGGACCCAGCGCCGGGCGCCGAGCTGGCCGAGGGCGAGACCGTCACGATCGTGATCTCGTCGGGCCAGGACCTGTTCGAGCTCCCCCAGCTCGAGGGGCTCGACGACCGGTCGGCCGAGGTGCAGCTGGCCCAGCTCCAGCTCTCGGTGGAGTTCCGTCGCGAGGTCGACGAGGAGGTCGAGCAGGGCTTCGTGATCCGCACCGAGCCCCCCGCCGGTACCCAGGTCGCCCGCGGCGACACGATCGTCGTCTTCGTCTCCGACGGCCCCGAGGTGATCGAGATCGACGACTTCGTCGGTCAGAACCCGGTCGCGGCCGTGGCGCTGCTCGAGCAGGCCGGCCTCGTCGTGAACATCGAGGAGGTCGAGGTCCCGAACGGCTCACCCGACGCCGACACGGTGCTCTCGACCAACCCGCCCGCCGGGGCGTCCGCGCTGCCCGGCGACGTGATCACCCTGCGGGTCGGCGTCGAGGCGCCGCCCGAGACGACCACCACCACGACCACGACGACCACCACGACGACGCAGCCGACGACCACCACCACCCAGGCCGACGACGACGGCTGACGCTCGGGGCGCTCAGGTCCGGGCGGCTCCGGTGAGCTCGAGCAGGTTGCGCAGGAGCTGATGACCGCCCTGGGTCAGGATCGACTCGGGGTGGAACTGCACGCCGTGCACCGGCAGGTCGCGATGGCGGACGGCCATGACCACCCCGTCGGCGGTGGTGGCGGTGACGATCAGCTCCTCGGGCATCGTGGCGGGGTCGATCACGAGCGAGTGGTACCGCGTCGCCTCGAGCGGGTCGGGCAACCCGGCCAGCACGCCGGTGCCGTCGTGGGAGAAGACCGAGCTCTTGCCGTGCATGAGCTCCGGCGCCCGGACGACGCTCCCACCCCAGACCTGGCCGATCGACTGGTGACCGAGGCAGACCCCGAGCACCGGGATCCGCCGCTCGGCCGCCGCCGGGATCAGCTCGAGGCTGATGCCGGCGTCCTCGGGACGGCCGGGGCCCGGTGAGATCAGGACGGCGTCGGGATCGAGGGCGAGCGCCTCGTCGACGGTGAGCGCGTCGTTGCGGTGCACGACGGGGTCGGCGCCCAGCTCACCGAGGTACTGGACGAGGTTGTAGACGAACGAGTCGTAGTTGTCGATCACCAGGATGCGGGGCACCGGCTCAGGCTACGACCCCGTCGGGCACGGGTGGGAGGAGTAACCTCTGTCCCCCATGGCCCGCTGGAAGTCGAACAACCCCAAGTCCGGTCGCACCGCTCCCGTGCCGAAGGCCGGCGCCGCCGGCAAGGCCGACGACGACCACGGGGGCGGCCGCTACACGCCGCCGACCGTCCGGCCCGAGGACCTCCCCAGCGCCGCGTGGGTGCCGATCGTCATGGCCGTCTGCTTCGGCGTGGGCATGCTCGTCATCATCGTCAACTACCTGGAGTGGTGGCCGGGGTCCCCCTCGAACACCTATCTGGGCGTGGGACTGCTCTTCGTGTTGGCCGGCACCATCGCCGCCACGAAATGGCGTTGACTTCTCACCCTGGGCGGTGAATACTACCGAGAGTGTCGACTCGATCACGCGATCAGTGGTAGCTGAGTAAAGTGCGCGCGAAGAGCGAATGACAGAGATGTGATCTTCCCCATGGTTGTCCACAGCCTGGGGACAGCGCGCGGCGCCGGGTCGCCGCCTCAGAGCTCGTCGGCGGGGGTCAGCAGGACCATGTCCTCCTGACAGTGGCGAGGCGCCTCGGGCTCCTGGTCGTTGGCCAGGGTCATCCGCAGCTCGGCGCCGCACAGCGAGCACCAGTACTGCAGCTTTACCTTGCGCAGCTCACCGGGCGGGGGCGGATCGGGAGCGGGGGTGCTCAAGCTCTTGAGCAGCGCCACCCCGACGCGCATCACGAGCACGAAGAAGATCACGGCCACGAAGACACTGATCACGGTGCCCATGCGCAAAGTCTACGGCCGGACGCGACGAGGGGACGGGCCCAGAAGGCCCGTCCCCTGAAGACACCCCCGTGCGAACCCGCCGATCACCGAGCACCACCCAGGGGGAGGGGGCCGGTGCGGCGGTTCGCTCGAGCGAAGCCTGTCGGCGCAGTCCGAGCGAACCGCCGTGGCGGCCCCGCGGAACGGCCTAACCCAGCCGCTCGATGATCGTCGCGTTCGCCATGCCGCCACCCTCGCACATGGTCTGGAGGCCCCAGCGGCCGCCGCGGCGCTCCAGCTCGTTGAGCAGGGTCGACATGAGCTTGGTGCCCGAGCAACCGAGCGGGTGGCCGAGGGCGATGGCGCCGCCGTTGACGTTCACCTTGTCCATGTCGGGGTGCAGCTCCTTCTCCCAGGCCAGCACGACCGAGGCGAAGGCCTCGTTGATCTCGACGAGGTCGATGTCGTCGATGGAGAGCCCGGCGTTGGCCAGCACCTTCTGGGTGGCGGGGATCGGCGCGGTCAGCATGAGGCGAGGATCGGCGCCGGCGAGGGCGAAGGCGTGGACGCGGGCCCGGGGGGTGTAGCCCAGCTCGCGGGCCTTGTCCTCGCTCATGATCAGCACGGCGGAGGCGCCGTCGGTGATCTGGGACGAGTTGCCGGCCGTGACCTTGCCGTCCTCGAGGAACGACGGCTTCAGCTTGGCCAGGGTCTCGGCGGTGGTGCCGGGCCGGATGCCCTCGTCGCGGGTGACGAGCTCACCGTTGTCGCCCATCACGGGGATGATCTCGTTGTCGAAACGGCGCTCCTCGGTCGCCTGGAGGGCGAACTGCTGGGAGCGGGCGCCGTAGGCGTCCAGGTCCTCGCGGCTGAGGCCCCACTTCTCGGCGATCAGCTCGGCCGAGATGCCCTGGGGCACCAGGCCACCGGCCGGGGCGTACCGCTCGCCAACCTTGGGGCCGAACGGGGCGCCGAACTTGCCGTCGGCCATCGACGAGCCCATCGGGACCCGGGTCATGACCTCGACGCCCGACGCCACGACGACGTCGTAGGCGCCGGCGATCACGCCCTGGGCGGCGAAGTGCAGGGCCTGCTGGGACGAACCGCACTGGCGGTCGACCGTGGTGCCGGGCACCGACTCGGGCCAGCCGGCGGCGAGCACGGAGTTGCGGGCGACGTTGACGGCCTGCTCACCGACCTGCATGACGCACCCGGTGATGACGTCGTCGACGAGGCCGGGATCGAGGTCGTTGCGCTCCTGGAGCGCCTTCAGGACCTCGGCTCCGAGGTCGACCGGATGCCACTCCTTGAGCAGCCCGTTGCGCTTGCCCCCTGCGGTCCGGACGGCATCGACGATGACGGCGTTGTTGGCCACGACGTGACTCCTGTGGTCGGTTGGCGCCGAGCCCCCTCCGGACCCGGCCGGCGGTACTTGACCGCACGGTCAAGTCTGCCCGCGGGGCGACGCGTGAGACAACCGGAGGGGGTCAAGGTGGTGGCGGCCGGCGCCGATACCTGGCGGCATGCGAGCGACGATGGCCCAGCGCAACGACCATCGCTCCACCCCGCTGGACGCGATCACGGTCCGGAAGGTCAACGCCGAGCGGCGGGCCGCCTTCGGACGGGGCACGCTGGCGACCGGGCCCACGACGCCGGACCCCGTGACCGGGCACCGACCGAAGATCCTCCCCCGCCCGCTCCAGCCGGAGCGGACCCACGGGGTCGACCTCTACCTGTAGCGGACCGCTACCAGTCGATGCCGACGAGCTCGACGCCGAGCGCCACCGCCGAACCGTCCGGCAGTCCGAGGCCGCCGGGGCCCCGGTTGAGGATCGCGGTGCCCGAGTCGTCGACGGCGAACGCACCCCAGAAGACCCACGGGCCGGCCGGCGTCGTGGCCACCACCGACCGCCCACCCGAGATCGGGTCGACCGCCACGAGGTTCGCGCCGGTCGTCTCGCCGGCGTCGTCCCTGACGACCTCCTCGACCAGCACCGCACCGCTCGCGGCGTCCCAACCGACCACGACGCTCCCGAACGGCTCGGTCCCGAAGAACTGGGCGGCGTCGCCGGTCCGCTCGAGGTCGGCGGCCCGGAACCGGTGGCCGGGGACTACCAGCTCGTCGTCGCCCAGCCAGGCCAGCCCGCGCAGCTCCGTCTCGATCAGCAGCTCGTAGGAGAGGGTCGCGGCGTCGAGGCCGGCCAGCTCGGTGTCGGTCCACCGCTGCTCGGAACCGGTGGCCAGGTCGCGGACGACCACGGTGTCGAGCGGTGTGAGCACCCAGTTCGCGGGATTCTGCGGATCGGGCACACAACGGGATGCGGCGAGGTACGCCAGGCGGCTGCCGTCGGGCGAGAGCCGGGGCGATGCGCCGTTGCCGACCGCGACCGGTTCGCTCGGGCCGCCGGAGGCATCGACGAACTGGATGACCGGGAGCGACGATTCGCAGCTGAACCACGAGTCCTCCCACCCCTGGGTGAAGTAGACGGCCTGGCGATCCGGAGTCACCTGGAGCCGACCGATGCCCGACGCCTCCAGATCGATCGTGGCCAGATCTCGCAGGACCTGCCCGGTCGCCACGTCGACCTCGACGATGCGGGTCGCGAGCCCGTCGTCGACGTCGACCCGGCCGATCGCGGTCGCCGGCCCGGTCGGCGGCGGCGAGGTGTCGGGCACGGAAGTGTCGGGCACGGAGGTGTCGGGCACGACCGTCGGCCCCGGGGGGACGCTCTGCCCCGGGACCTCGGTGGTGGGTCCGGGAACCTCGGGCGTCACCGGACCCTCGGTCGTCACCGGCACGGTCGTCGCCGGCGCCGTCGTCGGGGGCGCAACGGTCGTCACCGGCGCCGAGGTGGTGGGTGTGACGGCGACGACGAGGTCGTCGCCGGATCCCGTCGAGCGGTTGGCCCAGAGCACGACGGCGGCGATGCCGACGAGGCCGACCACGGCGGCGGTGGCGAGCAACATCGGGCCGCGATGCCCACGAGACCGGCCGGTGCTGCCGACCATGCCGTTGGCCAGCCGGGCCTCCTCGGCCCGCAGCTGGGCGTCCAGCGTGGTCCGGATGCGGTCGTCGACGTTCATCGGACGCTCCTCTCCGCGGCGGGGGTGTCGTCGGACGAGCCGAGCGAGGCTGCCAGTCGGGTGCGGGCCTTGTGGAGGTTGGACGTGGCGGCCGAGACGCTGATGCCGAGGGTGTCGGCGATGTCGGCGACCGACCGGTCCTCGAGGTAGTGGAGGGTGATGACCGCCCGTTGGCGCGGGGGCAGGCCGGCGACGGCCGCCCACACGGCGGGATCGCCGTGGAGGGTCACGCCGGGCACGGGATCGGGCGGGCCGAGGCGCAGCAACGCTCGGGCCTCGCTGCGCAGTCGGCGGCGTCGGCTGGTGGCGAGGTTGATCGTCACCCTCCGCACCCACGTCCCCGGGTTGTCGTACGCGGCGATCCGGTCCCACCGCTGACCGGCGCGGGTCAGCGCCTCCTGCGCCAGGTCCTCGCCCCAGCCGGGGTCGCCCGACACGGCGGTGGCCAGCACCGCGAGCCGCGGATACTCCCGCCGATAGAAGTCGTCGAAGGACGGCGGGCCCGTCCCGGTGTCGAGCGGTTGGTCCGCCACGTCGGTCTCCATCGTTCCGGGCACACTCCTCAGACGTGCGACGGCGTGCCCATGTCAACTCGTACCGCGCACGAGGTCCCTGACGCACGGGCCGAGCCGCCCTACCGTCGGGGTCGTGTCAGGGTCACACGGCGCCCACGGCCACGGTGACGAGCTCCAGTTGCCCACCGTGTCGCGGCGCGCGCTCACGATCGCCGTCGCCGCGGCCGCCGTGCTCACCCTCATCGGGCTCATCGCCCTGCGGCCCACCGGCGGCGACGAGCGTGACAGCTTCGACGAGCTCGGCTTCCCCAACCAGTTCTACGACGGTGTGATCGAGGGCATCCGCAACTGCCCGGGCATCGACCCGCTCGACTGCCAGCTCATCGACGTCCGCATGGTCGCCGGGCCCGACGACGGTGAGGTGGTCACCGTCGAGGCGCTGATCCTCGACGCGTCGATCGGCGAGCGGGTCGTCATGTCCTTCGACCCGAACCCCGACCTGCCGGAGGAGTTCCGCTACCGGCTGTCCGACCGGGCGCGGAAGCCGGTGCTGACCTGGCTCGCGATCATCTTCGGCGTGGCCGTGGTGGCGCTGGGCAAGTGGCGCGGTGTGTCGGCGCTGCTGGGGCTGGGTGCCAGCCTGATCGTGCTGATCGCCTTCACGGTGCCGTCGATCGTCGACGGGCGCCCTCCGGTGCTCGTCGCCGCCGTCTCGGCGTCGGCCATCGCCTTCGCCGCGCTGTACCTGACCCACGGCATCGGGGCGATGAGCACCGTCGCGCTCTTCGGCACCCTCGGAGCGCTCCTCCTCGCCCTCGTCGTGGGCACGGTGGCCGTCGAGCTGGCTCGGTTCAGCGGGCTGGGGTCCGAGGAGGCGGAGTTCCTCCGCGTCCTGGCGCCCGGGCTCAACCTCCAGGGACTCGTGCTGGCCGGACTGGTCATCGGCGCGCTCGGCGCCATCGACGACGTCACGGTCACGCAGGCCTCGGTCGTGTTCGAGCTCAAGTCCTCCAACCCGGACGCGAGCGTCCGCGACCTCGTGCGCTCCGGCATGCGGGTGGGCCGCGACCACATCGCCTCGACGGTCAACACGCTCGCCCTCGCCTACGCCGGCGCCTCGCTCCCCCTGGTGATCCTGCTCGTCGAGGCCGACCAGTCCCTCGGCACCGTCGCGAACTCCGAGGTCGTCGCCGTGGAGATCGTCCGCACCTTCGTCGGCGGCCTCGCGCTCGTGGCCGCCGTCCCCCTGACCACCTGGCTCGCCGCGCTGGTCGCCTCCGACGCGTCGACCGACGAGCAGCCCGACGACTTCGACGATCTCCGCCGCGCCCTCGACACCGACGACTGATGGCAGAGCCCTCAATGGCGGCCGCGGGACGGCGCGCGGCAGGATGGGCGCCATGGCGACCGTGATCGAAGGCATCGACGACCTCAAGTCCCGCGTGGGGCAGCAGATCGGCGAGAGCGAGTGGCACCACATCACCCAGGAGCAGGTGAACGCGTTCGCCGATGCGACGGGTGACCACCAGTGGATCCACATCGACGTCGAGCGGGCGAAGGCCGGGCCCTTCGGCGGGCCGATCGCGCACGGCTACCTGACGCTCTCGCTGGCACCGATGATGATGGCCGAGGCCATGCAGGTGAACGGGTTCGCCATGGGCGTCAACTACGGCTGCAACAAGGTCCGCTTCCCGTCCCCCGTGCCGGTGGGCTCGAACCTCCAGCTGAGCGCCAAGCTGCTCGACGTCACCGACATCGCCGGGGGCGTGCAGTACACCGTCGAGATGACCTTCACCTGCGAGGGTGCCGAGAAGCCCTCGTGCGTGGCCGAGGCGATCTACCGGGGCTACACCGGCTGACGGACCGGCTCCGGCACCCGGGGAGGCGGCGCCTGTCGCATTCCCGCGATCTCGGGGTAGTCTCGTGGGTCGGTCACGCCGAGGAGTTGTCCCCCCGTGAGCAGAATCTGCCAGGTCACCGGTGCGCGTCCGAGCACCGGCAACAACGTGTCACACTCGCAGCGCAAGACGCGCCGTCGCTGGCTGCCCAACCTCCAGCGCAAGCGCTTTTGGGTGCCCTCCGAGCGGCGCTGGGTCACGCTGACCGTCAGCGCCAAGGGCATCAAGACGATCAACCGCAAGGGCATCGAGCCCGTGCTCGCCGAGATGCGCGCCCGTGGGGAGAAGGTCTGATGGCCAAGAGCGACAAGCGACCGATCATCAAGCTGCGGTCGACCGCGGGCACCGGCTACACCTACGTGACCCGTAAGAACAAGACGAACACCCGTGAGCGGATCGAGCTGAAGAAGTACGACCCGGTCGTCCGCCAGCACGTCATCTTCAAGGAAGAGCGCTGATGAGGGCCGACATCCACCCCGAGTACCGCCCCGTCGTGTTCCAGGACACGAGCGCCGGCACCTCGTTCCTCACCCGGTCCTCGGCTCCGGCCAAGGACACCGTCGAGTGGGAGGACGGCAACACCTACCCGCTCGTGAAGGTCGAGATCTCCTCGGAGAGCCATCCCTTCTACACCGGCCAGATGCGCATCGTGGACACCGCCGGTCGGGTCGAGCGCTTCGAGCGTCGCTACGGCCGCCGCCGCAAGGGCGCAGGTGGCGACGAGGCGGCCGCCGAGTCCTCCGACGAGGACTGAGCTCGGTCTACAGCCCGAGCAGGCCGCGCAGCGAGATCTGCTCACCCCGGGGTGACCACGCCACCACGGCGGCACCCACGCCCGCGACCACCACGGCCACCCGCGCATCGACGCCCAGCGCGATGGCGGTCAAC
>JBCBSZ010000008.1:0-111415 GCA_039818945.1 Actinomycetota bacterium | reverse complement strand
GGCCGGCGTCCTCGAACAGCTCCAGTGCCGCCGACCCCTGCCCTGCGATGACGTCGGCGTGGTCCAGCGGCGGGATCAGCGTCATGTCCCGCTCGGCGGCGAGCGCCTCGCCGAGCTTCGTCCGGTCGCCGGTGTAACGGTCGTAGGTGACGATCTCCGCGCCGTGGCGACGGGTGGCGGCGACCTTGGAGGCCGGCGCATCCTCCGGCATCAGGATCACCGCCGGCACCTCGTGCAGTGCCGCGGCGAGGGCGACGGCCTGAGCGTGGTTCCCGGACGAGTAGGTCGCCACCCCGTGGGAGCGCCGCCGGTCGTCGAGCGCAGCGATCGCGTTGAACGCCCCCCTGAACTTGAACGCCCCGGTCCGCTGGAAGCACTCGGCCTTGAGTGCCACCGAGGCGCCGGTGTGCTCGTCGAGCTGCGGGCTGGTGAGCACCGGGGTGCGGTGGGCGAACCCCTCCAGCCGCCGCGCTGCGCGGTGGACGTCGTCGATCGTGAGGAACGGACCGGTCATGGCGGCACCCTAAGCCGTGTCGGCCCCCAGCAGGCGACGACGGGCGGCCACGAATCCCATGGCGACCGTTGGATGGATGCCGTGGCGGATGGGGCGACCGGGCCAGGATCGGAACGGTGCGCTGCGGCCGGTCGTGCGGACCGTCGCGCGCATGCCGTTCAGCGCTCCGGACAGATCGTTCGCGCTGCGCAGCACGTCGGAGTCGGCCGCGAGGCAGATGTCCTCGCCGCTCATCCGGCGGCCGGGGTGATCGATCAGGACGTCGAGGAAGGCTCGGACCGGCGGCCGCTCCAGTGCGGCGCGGTACAGCGCCTCGTAGCCCTCGGCCGGCGTCTCCAGCCACTCGGCGACGGTGTCGTCGTCCCAGAGCGCCTGCTGCGCCACGACATCGGGATCGACCGGCGCACGCTCGGGGCCGATGGCCCGCTCGGTCCGTGCGCAGCTCGCCTCGAGCGCGGCCCGGGTGGCGGACGGCAGCGCGGCGACCAGCGCGTCCAGCTGCCCGGACAGGTGGGCGGCGACCACCCCCGTCGCGACCGGATCGAGCTCGCCGATCGGCTGCACGGGATGGGGTGCGGCCTCGCCGGGCGGCACGATCAGGACGGCCAGGTCGGCGACGTCGCCACCCCGTCGGAGCAGATCGAGCGCCACCAACCGGCGATCGGCGTCGAGGTCGGGCAACATCTCGGCGACGTCGGCGACCGCCGCCAGTTGGGCGGCGCCGCGCCCGCTGCGACCGAAGTCGACCGCGGCGGCCCGGACCGAGGTCACCACCGCCTCGGCGGTCATCGGCGGGCCGGGGAGCCCGACGAGCGCCGCGGCGACCTCCGCAGCGACCGTGTGCGCGACCGACTCCTCCTCGAGGACGAACAGCAGGGCATCGGCGACCGTCCACGGGAAGCCGTCGGCGCCCAGTCGCTCGACGGCGTTCACCGCACGGCGGACGAGCGGATCGACCGCGGCGTGGTCACCTCGCTGTTGCTCCGACGCCCCTCCCATGTCCCAGTGGTCGGCATCGGCGCGGCACGCGCTGACCCACATGGGGCCCAACACCCGGGCGGATCGAGCACAACGGGCCAGGTCAGGCGCTCAGGGCGGGCTCCGGCTCGGGCGCCGGCTCCGGTGTGCGACCACGGCCGCGGAGGCGGCGCCATCCCTCCCGACCCCAGTCCCGGAGCTTCTCGGCGCCGAGGTAATAGTACGGGAAGCTGAGCAGGACCAGGAACGTCGACGACACCAGGCCGAAGATGATCGTGTAGGCCAGCGGCTCCCAGAACGGGTCGGTCAGCGCGAGCGGCAACAGCCCGGCCACGGTCGTGATCGTCGTCGTGACCAGCGGACGGAATCGTTGGCGGACGGCGACGGAGATGGCGGTGACCGCGTCGGCGCCTGCACGCCGCTCCTGGTTCGCGAAGTCGGTCAATAGGATCGTGTTGTTGACGGCGATGCCGATCAGCCCGATCAGCCCCAGCATGGCGAAGAAGCTCAACGGGTTCCCGGTGACCCACAGCCCGAAGAACACACCGAAGAAGCTGAACGGGATGGCGAGGAAGATCAGCAGCGGCTGGAGGAGCGACCGGAACTGGGCGGTGAGCAGGACGAACATCAGGACCAACGCAGCGAGGAACGCCACACCGGCCGAGGCGAAGGAGTCCTCGTTGTCGGACTCCTGACCGAAGTCGAAGCGCAGCGAGTCCTCGCTCAGCCCGAGAGCGACGAGCTCCTCGGCCGGGTACCGGTCGGCCACGGCGTCCTCGGTCGCGTTGAGCAGCGCCGTGTTGTCGTCGTCGTCGAACCGGGCGCGGACCTCGACGTACCGCTCCCCGTCGACGCGTGCCACGACGTCGCTGAGGGCGACCACGGTCTCCACGACCACGAACTCCTCACCGTTGGCCCGCTCGAGCGTCGAGCCCTGCAGGTCGGTCGCGATCTCGTCGGCGAGCGCTAGGGACGCGTCGACGTCCTCGCCGTACACCTGGGCCTGGAACGGGAAGTCCTCGCGGGGCGGGCCGTTCGAGATCTGGCTCACGCTGGCCCGGGCACCGTCGAGATCGGCGAGCTCGCCCTCCAGCTGCTCGACGAGCTCGGGTGCGGTCACGCTCCGCTCTCGGAACGGCGTCAGGCCGAACTGGGCGAAGCTCGACCGCTCGTCGCCCTGGAAGACCGACGCCGTCTCGACGAGCTCGCCGCCGGTCGCCACGACGACCTCGCTCACCTCGATCGAGATCTGCTCGGCCTCCTCCAGGGTGACGCCGGGATCGAAGTCGAGCTCGACCACGAGCTCGTCGGCGTCGCCCTGCTCCGGGAAGATGTCGAAGCCGGCACGACCGGCGAAGTTGAAGCCGGCGACGAGCATGACGATGCTCAGCGCCACGCCGCCGATGCGCACCGGCCAGCCGCCGCGCTCCGGCAGCGAGGCGACCATCCGGCCGAGGCGCGCCTCGACCCGACCGAGCGGCCCGCCGCCGGTGGGAGCGTTCACGATCAGGTACTTCGATGCGACCGGGATCACCACGAGCGACAGCACCAACGAGATGCTCAGCGCCACCATGACGGTGATCGGCAGCTGCCGGATGAAGTCGCCCAGGATGCCGCTGATGAACAGCATCGGGGCGAACACCAGCACGGTCGTCGCCGTGCCCGCCACGCTCGCCGCGCCGACACGGCGGACGGCGTTCGTGATGTTGTCGATCGCGGACACGCCCTTCCGGCGGAAGGCGTCGGTCGCCTCGGCGATGACGATCGAGTCGTCCACGAAGAGACCGAGGGTGAGGATCACCCCGAACAGCGAGATCGTGTTCAGCGAGATGCCCGCGATCAGGAGGGCGATCATCGTCGCCGAGAGCACGGTGACGACGAAGAGGGCGGTGATGATCGACGCCCGCCAGCTGATCATCAGCAGCGTGACCAGCGCGACCGCCACGACGCCGACCAACGCGTTCGACTGCAGCGAGCTGATCTGCGAGCGGATCTGCGGGGCGAAGTCCGCGCTGATCGTCGCGCCGAAGCCGTCGCCGAGATCCAGCTCGTCGAGCGCGGACTCGACGGCGGACGACAGCTCCAGGGAGTCGGCCGACCCGGCCGAGACGACGCCGACCGACACCGCAGGCCGCAGGACGAGCGAACCGCCCTCCTCGATGCCCACCTCGTTGAAGCTGGTCTGGCGGACCGTCTCCTGCCCGGTGTCCGGGTCGACCGCCGTGGTCCGCAGCTCCTCGACGACCGCCTCGTCGACCTCGTCGATCTCGACGAGCGAGCCGGCGACGCCCGCGGCGAGGGCATCGAGCTCCTCGGCCGTCGCGTCGTCCGGCCCGTAGACCGCCACGAGGAGGTCGTACTCGTTGAGGAACTTCGCCGCGTTGAGCTCGGTGAACTCCAGCTCGACGTCGGCTGGCAGCGCGGCGTCGGCCAACGCCTCACGCAGCAGGACCACCCCGTCGGCCGAGCTGAGCGACTCGTCGAACTCGGCCAGCATGCTCCAACTGTTCGCCCGGGCGAAGGTCTGCAGCTCGACGATCTCCTGGACGTCGGTGGCGGCGTCGCGCAGGGGTGCGAGCACCTCGTCGTCGACCGCCTCGATGTCGTCGACGAAGTAGGGCCCGGAGACCACGGCGAGCGGGATGTCGACGGACGGGAAGCCGTCGCGCGGCAACAGCGTGGTGTACGCGGCCACACCGACCACCAGGATGAGGGCCCAGAGGCCGAGCGTGGCGCGAGAGCGCGCCACGAAGAAGCGAGCGATCGAGGCGATCATCTGGTTGGACTCCGAATCGGGGGGCTACTCGGAACTACGCCCGACAGCCTGGCACCGGATGCAGGTACGACGCGTCACGAGATGACACCTGTCACATCGTCGCTCGCCCGCCGTAGCATCACGCCGTGCCCCGCATGCAGCCGGACGACGTGGCCGAGTTCCTGGAGCAGCCCCACGTCGGCGTGCTCGCCACGCTGCGACGCAGCGGGCTGCCCTACACCGTGCCCGTGTGGTTCCTCCACGACGAGGGATCGTTCTGGATCACCGGGACCTACGAGCGGGTGTGGTGTCGACAGCTCTTCGTGGATCCCCGTGCGTCGCTGTGCATCGAGGCGATGACCCCGGTGGCCGGGCACGTGGGCGTCGACGGGACCGTGGTGGCCCACGAGCTGCCCGACGTCGACATCTGGCCGACCTCGCGACGACTCGTCGACAGGTACGTGCCGGCCGAGGGCCGCGACGCCTTCTTCGCCAACATGCAGACCGAGCACCGCCTGCTCTTCGAGCTGCGCCCCGAGGTCACCCGCGCCATCGACATGCGGGTCTACCGGGGCAAACGGGCCGACCGCGAGTACCAGGCCCGCCGGGGCGACGGGTCGGCGGTACCGAGCGCCCCCTCGTCGGGCGCGTAGCCGGTGCCGAGCGACCCCTCGTCGGGCGCCGAGCCGGTGCCGAGCGACATCGAGCTCGAGACGGCGATCGAGGTGGCCGGCGAGGGCATCTGGACGACCCACCTGTCCCGGGCGTGGCACATCGGCGACGCGAGCAACGGCGGGTACGCCATGCTCCCGGTGCTGCGTGCGCTCCGCGACGTGGCCGGCCACCCCGATCCGATCTCGGTCACGACCCACTTCCTCCGCCCCGGTCTGGGCGACATCGACGGGGAGGTGCGGGCCGAGCTGATCCGGTCGGGACGGCGCACCGGCACGGCTCGCGGCCGCCTCGTCCAGGACGGTGCCACCCGGCTCGAGGTCATGGCGGCCTTCAGCGATCTGAGCACCGGCGCCGACGGCGCACCGGAGCTGACGCTGCCCGCACCCGACCTGCCGGCGCCGGAGGACTGCGTCGACCGCTCGGAGCTCGCGCAGGGCGTCGAGCTGCCGATCCTGTCGCGGGTCGACGTGCGCCTGCGCCCCGAGCAGTCGATCTCCGGCGGCAGCGACCGGGCGGTCATCGAGGGCTGGATCCGCCTCCGCGACGGGACGCCCCCCACGAGCGGCACGCTGCCGCTGTTCGCCGACGCGTTCCCGCCGTCGCTGTACCCCTTCGTCGGGAACATCGGCTGGGTCCCGACGATCGAGCTGACCGTCCACGTGCGCCGTCGACCCGCGCCCGGGTGGGTGCAGGCCCGCCTCGAGTGCGACGACCTCCAGGGAGGCCGGATGATCGAGAGCGGAGCGCTGTGGGACTCGACCGGTGCGCTCGTCGCCCGGTCGCGGCAGATCGGGCTGCTGCTCGCCCGCTAGGGCTCCCGTCGCCGGGCGAGCTCGACGAAGTGGTCGAACACGCTCGGATCGGCCAGGGACTCGGCGCTGGCGACGCTCGCCGGATCGGCACCCTCGAGCAGGCGCTTCACCGGGACCTCCAGCTTCTTGCCCGACAGGGTGCGCGGCACGGCCGGTACGACCTCGATCCGGTCGGGGACGTGACGCGGCGAGAGGTCGGAGCGGAGTCGGGAGCGAACGGTGCCGAGCACGTCGTCGTCGAGCACCGCGCCGTCGGCGGCCTGGAGGAAGAGCACCAGCTCGTCGGTGGTGCCCAGGTGGACGACGAGGCTGTCGGCCACCTCAGGCAGCTCCTCCACGGTCGAGTAGAAGTCCGCGGTGCCCAGGCGGACGCCGCCGCGGTTGAGCGTCGCGTCGGACCGGCCGGAGATGACGCAGGCCCCGTCGTCGAAGACGGTGATCCAGTCGCCGTGGTGCCAGCGACCGGGGAGCTGCTCGAAGTAGGCGCTGCGCAGACGGGATCCGTCATCGTCGCCCCAGAACGCCACCGGCATCGAGGGCATCGGTGCGACGAGCGCCAACTCGCCCTGCTCGCCGGGCGGGCAGTCCGTCCCGTCGGGGGCGACGGCGCGGACGTCGCAGCCCAGCAACGGCCCCGAGATCTCGCCGGCCCGGACCGGCGTCAGCGGGTTCATCCCGACGAACGCGGTGCAGACGTCGGTGCCGCCGGAGATCGAGTTGAGCAGGACGCCCGCTCCGAGCTGGTCCCGGATCCAGCGGAACTCCTCGGGAGCGAGCGGCGCACCGGTCGAGCCGAGCTGGCGGAGGCGGCCTCGCGCCGGCGCGAGGCCCGCCTTGCGGCACGCCGCGAGGAAGGGCGCGGACGCACCGAAGACGGTCACGTCGAGCTCGTCGGCGAGTCGCCAGAGGGTGTTCAGATCGGGATGGGCGGGATCGCCGTCGTAGAGCACGACGGTCGCGCCGGCGAGCAGTCCCGACACGAGGTAGTTCCACATCATCCAGCCGGTGGTGCTGAACCAGCAGAACCGCTCGCCGGGCCCGAGATCGTGGTGGAGCACCATCGACTTCAGGTGCTCGTGGGTGATCCCACCGTGGCCGTGGACGATCGCCTTGGGGATGCCGGTCGTGCCCGAGCTGAACAGCACGTAGAGCGGGTGATCCGCCGGCACCGCCTCGAACGAGATGGGCTCGGGCGGTGGGCCCGCGAGCAGCTCGGTCCACGTGTCGTCGCCGACGCCCAGGTAGGCCAGCTCGACGGTCGCGGTGAGCGAGGGCAGGGCGGCTCGCAGCTCGGCGACCTCGTCGCGGCGGTCGATGGTCTTGGTGCCGTACCGGTAGCCGTCGACCGCCAGCAGCACCTTCGGCTCGACCTGGCCCAGCCGCTGGATCACCGCGCCGGTGCCGAACTCCGGCGGGCAGCTCGCCCACGCCGCACCCACGCTCGCCGTCGCGAGGAATGCGACGAGCGTCTCGGTGGTGTTCGGGGCGTAGGCGACGACCCGGTCGCCGGGCTCGACCCCCAACTCCCGGAGCCCTCGGGCGCACCGGGCCACCTGATCGGCCAGCGACGCCCACGAGGTCTCCACGGCGCCACGGGTCTGGCCCCGTTCGATGACGGCCAGCTCGTCGCCGAGCTGCGCGGCGGGGGCGAGCGCGTGCTCGGCGTAGTTGAGGCGGCCACCGGGGAACCACGTGACGGCGCCGGGCTCGGTGCCGACGAGCGTCGTCGTCGGCCGCTGGTGCCAGATGATGCCGAGCTCGTCGCCGACCGCCGACCAGAAACCTCCCGGGTCGTCGATCGACCACCGGTGCAGCGAGCCGTAGTCGGCGTGGCCGTGGTCGGCACCGAACCGCGCCAGCCGGGTCGCGGCCGCCGTGGCCGGCGACGGTTCCCAGAGGATCTCGCCACGCTCCTGTTCCACGTCCGGACTCTCGCACACCCCGGCCAGGCTGGGCGTCGACGACCGCGAATTCGTAACGTGTCGACCGGGACGACGAGGGGATGGCGATGACCAGCACCGAGCAGCGACCGGGCGAGGCGCGCAGCGCAGGACCGAGCCTCCAGGAGCTCCTCGACACCGACACCCGCGAGGTGCCGGTCTCGCTGCGCGACGAGTCGTACGTGTTCCAGGGCCAGGCCGACGTGCCCAAGTCGCGCTACACGTCGCCGGAGTTCGCGGCGCTGGAGGCCGAGCACCTGTGGAGCCGGACGTGGCAGATGGCCTGCCACGTCGATCAGATCCCCAAGGCGGGCGACCACGTCGTCTACGACGTCGCCGACCAGTCGCTGATCGTCACCCGCACCTCCGAGGGACAGATCAAGGCGTTCCACAACGCCTGCCTGCACCGGGGCACCAAGCTGCGGGTCGACGACGGCAGGGCGGCCAGCTTCCGCTGCCCGTTCCACGGCTGGCGGTGGTCGCTCGAGGGCGAGCTGGCCGAGCTGCCCTGCCAGTGGGACTTCCCGCAGGTGGTCGAGGCGACCGACGGCGCCCGCCTCCCCGAGGCCCTGGTGGCCACGTGGGCCGGCTGGGTCTTCGTGAACTTCGACCTCGACGCCGAGCCGTTCGAGAGCTACGCCGCCAAGCTGATCGAGCACTTCGAGGCCTTCCCGAGCTTCGCCGAGCGGCGCATCGCCTTCCACGCGGTGAAGGAGGTCCCGGCCAACTGGAAGGTCGTCATGGAGGCCTTCAGCGAGGGGTACCACGTCATCGCGACCCACCCGCAGATCCTGGAGTTCACCGCCGACGCCAACAGCGAGTACTCGATCTGGCCCGACTCGAAGAACGTGTCGCGGTTCGTCAACGGGTTCGGGTCGCAGAGCCCGCATCTCGGCGAGCTCACCGAGCAGCAGGTGGCGGATGCCTACGCCGCCTTCTCCAACCGCAACGCGAGCAAGGGCGCCATCCCGGTCGCCGAGGGCCAGACCGCCCGCCAGGCCGTCGCCGAGACCTTCCGGTCCGCCATGGGCGGGATCTACCGGGCCGACCTCACCGACGTCTCCGACTCCGAGATCCTCGACGCGATCCTCTACCACCTGTTCCCGGCGTTCGCCCCGTGGGCCGGGGTCGGCCAGCCGCTCGTGTACCGCTGGCGACCCGGTCCGACGCCCGACACGTCGTTCATGGACGTGTACCGGATGGCCCCGCCGCCGGACGGCGAGGAGCGCCCGCCGCCGGCCGACACCGAGCGGCTCACGCTCGAGCAGTCGTGGAAGGAGTCGAAGGCGATGGGCGGCCTCGCCGACGTCTTCGAGCAGGACATGGCGAACCTGCCGCGGGTGCAGGCCGGGCTGAAGAGCACGGGCAAGCCGACGGTGAGCTTCGGCCTCTACCAGGAGGCCCGGCTGCGCATGTTCCACCGCCGGATCGACGAGTGGATCGCCAGCGGCCTCGCCGCTGCGGGCCGCTCGGCCGAGGAGCTCGCAGCCTTCGAGGTCGCCGAGGGTTGACCTCGTCGGCCGCCTCGCGGCGCGCCGGCAGCGCCGCGGTCGTGCCCTCCATATCCTGCCGGGCATGGTCGTCCCCGCACCCCCGACGTTCGACGACGAGAAGGTCCTCGCCGATCGCACGTTCCTCACCGATTGCCTGACCGAGGTCCTGCGCGACCTCGGCCAGCCCGCCATCGCCGAAGCGCTGAGCTCGGAGGACCCGGCGGTCGCCGACGACATCGACGACACCGGCCGGCTCTCGCTCGCGCTCAGCATCATGTTCCAGCTCCAGTCGCTGGCCGAGGAGAACGCCGCGACGCAGCACCGGCGACGGATGGAGGCCGAGCAGGGCGTCACCGCGAGCTCGGCGCTCTGGGGCCGGGCCCTCCGGCGCATGCTCGACCGTGGCCTCGACGGGCCGGAGATCGCCCGGCAGCTCGCCGACGTGGTCGTCGAGCCGGTCTTCACCGCACACCCCACCGAGGCCAAGCGGGCGAGCGCGCTCGCCCACCATCGATCGCTCTACCGGCTGCTCGTCGATCGCGAGCACGAGATGTGGACCGACGCCGAGCGCGACCGGATGCGCGACGCCCTCACGACCATGCTCGAGCTGCTCTGGCGCTCGGGGGAGGTGCTGCTCGACAAGCCCGACGTGAGCTTCGAGCTCCGCAACGTCGTCCACTACCTGCGCACCGCGCTGCCCGGGGTGATCGGCCGGGTCGACGACCGCTTCGACCTCGCCTGGACCGACGCCGGTCTCGACCCGACGCTCCTGGCCGAGCATCCCCGGCCTCGCGTGTCGTTCGGGACCTGGGTGGGCGGCGACCGCGACGGTCACCCGCTCGTCACCGCCGATGTCACGCGCTCGGCGTTGGCGACGTTGCGGGGCGAGGCGATCGCGCTGCTGCGCGAGCAGCTCGGCGAGCTCGGTGCGACGCTCTCGCTGTCGGGGCGCCTGCAGCCGGCTCCGCCCGAGCTCGCCGAGTGGATCGCCGACCGGCGTGCGGCGCTCGGCCCCGCCGGTGAGGCGGCGACCGAGCGCAACCCCCTCGAACCGTGGCGCCAGGCGATCAACCTCATGGTGGCCCGGCTCCCCCACGCCGACGGCGTTGCGCCGACGGACTACACGAGAGCCTCGGAGCTGGTGAGCGATCTCCGGTTGCTGGAACGATCCCTGCGCTCCATCGGTGCCGACCGGATCGCCGATCGCCATGCCGCCCGGGTCGCCCGGGTGGTCGAGACGTTCGGGTTCCACCTCGCGGTGCTCGACGTCCGTCAGAACAGCGGGTTCCACGACCTCGCGCTGTCCCAGCTGCTCGTGGCCGCCGGGGTGGAGGGTGGTGCCGACTACCCCGACTGGCCCGAGGACCGGCGACGCGCCTTCCTCGACGCGGAGCTCGACTCGGGACGACCGTTCACCGTGGCCGGCCGGCGCGGGCTCGGCACCGAGGCCGACGCCGTCCTGGACTGCTACCGGGTGCTTCGCGACCACCTCGACGAGCACGGCGCCGACGGGCTCGGTTCGCTGATCGTCAGCATGACCCGATCGCCCTCGGATCTCCTCGCGGTCTTCCTCTTCGCCCGCGAGGTCGGGATGCTCGTCGACACGCCCGACGGACCGGCGGCGCCGCTGCCGGTGGTCCCGTTGTTCGAGACGATCGACGACCTGCAGGCCAGCCCGAGCATCCTCGGCGACTTCCTCGCGCACCCGATGACGCGGCGCAGCCTGGCCCACCAGACGGGCGAGCGTGGCTCGGACGAGCCCGTGCAGCAGGTCATGGTCGGCTACAGCGACTCGAACAAGGACGGTGGCATCGTCGCCAGCCTCTGGTCGGTGCACCGGGCGCTGATCGAGCTGACCGACACGGCGCGCGACGCCGGGGTCCGGCCCCGCTTCTTCCACGGCCGCGGCGGCACCGTGAGCCGGGGCGCCGGCCCGACCCACCGGTTCGCGCGGGCCCTGCCGGCCGAGTCGACCGGCGGCGATCTCCGCCTGACCGAGCAGGGCGAGACGATCGCCCAGAAGTACGCCAACCCGCTCACGGCGACGTTCCAGCTGGAGGCGCTGCTCGCCGGGGCCGGCTCGGCGACCGTCGCGCCCTTCGAGCGTCGCCGCGAGCTCGAGCCGGTCATGGAGCGCTTCGCCGCCGCGGCACGGGCCGCCTATGTCGACCTGGTCGGTTCGCCGGAGCTGATCCAGTTCTTCTCCCAGGCGACACCGATCGACGTCATCGAGCGCAGCCGCATCGGTTCCCGGCCGGCGAGGCGGACCGGCCGCCGAACCCTGGGTGACCTGCGAGCCATCCCGTGGGTCTTCTCGTGGAGCCAGTCGCGGTTCTTCCTCTCGGGGTGGTACGGGCTCGGCAGCGGTCTCGCCCGACTCGACGCGGAGGACCCCGCCGCCACCCAGGCGCTCCTCGACGCGGCCTTCGACTGGCCCCCGCTGCACTACGCGCTGTCGAACAGCGCCACCTCGTTCGCCTCGGCGGACCTCGAGGTGATGGCCGAGTACGCCGAGCTGGTCGTCGACCCGTCCGTCCGGTCGACCGTGCTCGACCGGATCGTCGCGGAGCACGCCGTGACCGGCGCGGCGTTCGAGCGGATCTACGACGGCCCGCTCGCCGAGCGCCGGCCCAACGCCGAGGCGATCCTGCGCCCTCGCCGCTCCGGCCTGCGGGTGCTGCATCGTCGGCAGGTCGCGCTGCTCGGCGAGTGGCGCGGACGCCAGGCGTCCGACGGCGACCAGGACGAGCTGGTGCCGTCGCTGCTCAACACCGTCAACGCCATCGCCAGCGGCCTCGGCACGACGGGCTGAGCGTGCCACCCGATCGAACGGGGGAGCCGCGGGACCTGCCGATCGAGCGGCTCCGCACCGAGACGCCCGGGGTCGAGCACGTCGTCCACCTCAACAACGCCGGGAGCTCGCTCCCGCCCGCGGTGGTCGTCGACACGGTGGTGGAACACGTCCGCCGCGAGGCGGAGATCGGGGGCTACGAGGCCGCCGCCGAGGCCGCGGACGGGGTGGCTGCGGTGTCGGCGTCGGTGGCGACGCTGATCGGGGCTCGCGCCGACCAGATCGCGCTGGTCGAGAGCGCCACCGTGGCGTGGGACGTCGCCGTGTACGGCTACCCGTTCCGTCCCGGCGACCGGGTCGTCACGGCCCGCTCGGAGTACGCCAGCAACGCCATCGCGCTGCTCCAGCTCCGCGATCGCCACGGCATCGAGATCGTGCTCGTCGACGACGACCGGCACGGCCAGATCGACCTGGAACGACTCGAGGCCGAGCTGCGTGACGGTGCGGCGATGGTGTCGCTCACCCACGTGCCCACCAACAACGGGCTCGTGAACCCCGCGGCCCCGGTCGGCGCGCTGTGCCGCGAGCACGGCGCGTTCTTCGTCCTCGACGCCTGCCAGTCGGCGGGGCAGGTGCCCCTCGACGTGGCCGAGCTGGGGTGCGACGTGCTCTCGGCGACCGGTCGGAAGTACCTCCGCGGGCCGCGCGGCACCGGGTTCCTCTACGCCGGCCCGCGGGCGATGGAGGTCCTCGAACCGCCGTTCCTCGACCTGCACGCCGCCACGTGGACCGACGACGAGCGCTACGAGCTGCAGCCCGACGCCCGCCGCTTCGAGAGCTGGGAGCGCAGCTTCGCCACCGTGCTCGGTCTCGGGGCGGCCGTCGATCACCTCCTCGACCTCGGCGTCGACGCGTCCTGGGAGCGCGTCCGGTGGCTCGGCGCCGAGCTGCGGGAGCGACTCGGCGGCGTCGATGCCGTCACCGTGCACGACCGAGGCGAGGTGCTCGGCGGCATCGTGACGTTCTCCGTCGACGGCACGTCCGCCGCCGACGTCCGGGCCGCCCTGTCGGCGGAGCGGATCAACACCTCGCTGGTGCTCCCGGAGTACGGGCGCTGGAACCTCGGGCACCGGGGGCTCCCCGCGGTGGTGCGCGCCTCGGTCCACCACTACAACACGACCGCCGAGCTCGACCGGCTCGTCGAGGCGGTCGCCACCCTGCCCTGAACGAGCCCAACTGCGCTCGGCGGTCCGGTCGGGGCAGGCGGGGTCAGGAGAGCAGGCGGCCGTCGAGGGAGCGCAGCACGACCACGGACCGGGACTCGACGCCCAGCGCCTCGCCCGGTGCCACCTCGGTCTCGCCGTCGTCGTCGAGCGCTGGGTCGCTGGTGTCGAGGATCGGACGGAAGGGGTGGGTGAGCTCGACCGGCATGGTCCAGTCGATCGCCTCGTGGTGGCCGTTGAACAGCACCAGGAACGAGTGGTCGACCACCCGCTGGCCGCGGGCATCGGGAGAGAACAGCGCCTCGCCGTTCAACCAGACCCCGAGCGACTTCGCGAAACCCGCCGACCAGTCCTCGTCGGAGAGGTAGTCGCCGTCCGGTCGCACCCACGCGAGGTCGGGCACGCCGCGCACCGGCCGGCCCTGGAACCACTTGCGGCGCCGGAACACCGGGTGCTCGCGCCGCAGCTCGACCACCCGCCGGGTGAAGGCCAGCAGCTCCTCGTCGACCCACGACCAGTCGTACCAGGCCAGCTCGTTGTCCTGGCAGTAGACGTTGTTGTTGCCGAGCTGCGTTCGACCGATCTCGTCGCCGCCGAGCAACATCGGAACGCCCTGCGACAGCAGCAGCGTCAGGAGCAGGTTGCGCTGCTGGCGGGCGCGCAGGGCGAGGATCTCCGGATCGTCGGTCGGTCCCTCGACACCGCAGTTCCACGAGCGGTTGTGGCGCTCGCCGTCCTGGTTGCCCTCGCCGTTCGCCTCGTTGTGCTTCTCGTTGTACGAGACCAGGTCGCGCATGGTGAACCCGTCGTGCGCGGTGACGAAGTTGACGCTGGCGATCGGGTGGCGCCGGTCGCCCGCGTAGAGGTCGGAGCTGCCCATCAGCCGGGAGGCGAACTCGGGCAGCGTCGACGGCTCCCCCCGCCAGAAGTCGCGCATCGTGTCGCGGTAGCGGCCGTTCCACTCCGACCACAGCGGTGGGAAGTTGCCGACCTGGTAGCCGCCCTCGCCGACGTCCCAGGGTTCGGCGATCAGCTTCACCTGCGAGACGATCGGGTCCTGCTGGACGAGGTCGAAGAACGCGGCCAGCTTGTCGACCTCGTGCAGCTCCCGGGCGAGGGTGGCGGCGAGGTCGAAGCGGAAGCCGTCGACGTGCATCTCGGTCACCCAGTACCGGAGGCTGTCCATGATCAGCTGCAACACGTGCGGGTGCCGCATGTTGAGGCTGTGGCCGGTGCCGGTGGTGTCGAAGTAGAAGCGCAGGTCGCCGGGCACGAGGCGGTAGTAGGCCGCGTTGTCGATGCCCTTGAACGACAGGATCGGCCCGAGGTGGTTGCCCTCGGCGGTGTGGTTGTAGACGACGTCGAGGATCACCTCGATGCCCGCCTCGTGCAGGGTCTTCACCATCCCCTTGAACTCGGGGACCTGCTCGCCGCGCTCGCCGGTCGAGGAGTACTCGTTGTGCGGGGCGAGGTAGCCGATCGTGTTGTAGCCCCAGTAGTTGCGCAGGCCCCGGTCGACGAGGTGACCGTCGTGCACGAACTGGTGGACGGGCTGGAGCTCCACGGCGGTCACGCCGAGCTGCTGGAGGTGCTCGATGATCGCCGGGTGGGCCAGGCCGGCGTAGGTGCCCCGCAGCGGCTCGGGGACCTCGGGGTGGGTCATCGTGAGCCCCTTCACGTGGGTCTCGTAGATGATCGACTCGTGGAGCGGGACGTCGGGCCTGCGGTCGTTGCCCCACTCGAAGAACGGGCTGGTGACCACCGACAGCGGCACGTGCGCGGCGGAGTCCAGGTCGTTGCGGGAGTCGGGCTCGCCGAAGTGGTACGGGAAGCACGACTCGTCCCAGTCGACGCCGCCCTCGATCGCCTTGGCGTACGGGTCGATGAGCAGCTTGGCCGGGTTGCAGCGGTGGCCGGCCGCCGGGTCGTACGGGCCGTGGACCCGGTACCCGTAGCGCTGGCCCGGCTGCACGCCCGGGAGGTAGGCGTGCCAGCAGGAGGCGTCCCGCTCGTCGAGGCTGATGCGGGTCTCGGTTCCGTCGTCGTCGAACAGGCACAGGATGACCCGCTCGGCGATGTCGGAGAACAGCGAGAAGTTGGTGCCGGCACCGTCGAAGGTGGCACCGAGGGGGTACGGGTGGCCGGGCCATCGATCGGGCACGACGGGCTCGCGATCGATCATGCGTCCTCCACGGCGATCTCGGTTCGGTGCCTCATCGCCCGAGGACGGCAGCACTGGCGGGAGGCATGGTGACACGCCCGCCGGCGGTCGTGATGTCGTCGTCGGTGACGAGGAGCAGGTCGCGACCACCGTGGGCGTCGACCGTGGCGGGCTCGGACGAGCAGTTGGCCACCACTGCGACGTCACCTCGCTCGACGACGAGCGTGCCGGCGTCCTCGTCGGCCGACGCGGCGACCCGGTCGAGGCGTCCGTCGCGGAGGTCGGCGTTCGAGCGGCGCAACGCGAGGAGCCGGCGGTGCAGGTCGAGCATGCCGGCGTGGGGCTCGGCGGTCAGCTCGTCCCAGCGCAGCTTGGCGGAGGCGAAGGTCGCCGGGTCCTGGGGGTCGGCGATCTCGTCGGGGTCCCACCCGAAGGCGGCCCACTCCTGGCGCCGACCGAGCCGCACGGCGGCGGCCAGCGCCGGGTCCTGGTGGTCGGTGAAGTACGGGAACGGCGTCGACGCCGCCCACTCCTCGCCCTGGAACAGCATCGGCACGAGGGGCGAGGTGAGCGTGATCACCGCGGCGACCCGAGCGAGTCGGTCGCCGCTCTGGTGGACGAGGCGATCGCCGCGGGCCCGGTTGCCGATCTGGTCGTGGTTCTGCGCGTACCCGAGCAGACGGTGTCCGGAGACCTCGCCGAGCGGGCGGCCGTGTCGTCGATCGCGGTGCGCGGAGTAGCGGCCGTCGTACACGAAGCCCTGCTGGAGCGCCGTGGCGACGTCGGCGAGCCCGGTGAAGTCGCCGTAGTAGGCGGTGCGCTCGCCGGTGAGGGCGACGTGGAGGGCGTGGTGGAAGTCGTCGCTCCACTGCGCGTCGAGGCCGTAGCCACCGTGCTCACGGCGCCGGACGAGCCGAGGATCGTTGAGGTCGCTCTCGGCGATCAGCACGGCGGGGCGGTCGAGCTCGCCGACGCGGATGGCGAGCTCCTCGAGCAGGTGCACCGCCGAGGTGTCGAGCAGCGCGTGGACGGCGTCGAGGCGCAGCCCGTCGACGCCGTGCTCGGTGATCCAGGCCAGCGCGCTGCCCACCAGGAACTCGCGGACCTCGTCGGAGCCGCCGGCGTCGAGGTTCACCGCGTCGCCCCACGGGGTGGAGAAGCGATCGGTGAAGTACGGACCGAACTCGGCGAGGTGGTTGCCGTCCGGGCCGAGGTGGTTGTGGACGACGTCGAGGATCACGGCCAGGCCCCGCCGATGCGCGGCGTCGACGAAGCGACGCAGGCCGGCCGGCCCGCCGTAGGGCTCGTGCACCGCCCAGAGATCGACGCCGTCGTAGCCCCACCCGTGATCGCCGGGGAAGGCGTGCACCGGCATGAGCTCCACCGCGGTGACGCCAAGGTCGACGAGGTGGTCGAGATGCTCGATCGCCCCGTCGAAGGTGCCCTCGGCGCTGAAGGAGCCGACGTGGATCTCCTCGATCACCGCGGTGGCGAGATCGATCGGGACCGGCTCGGTCGTCGGGGCGTCGACGTGCACCACGCGGCTCGGACCGTGGACCCCGGCCGGCTGGTGGCGCGACCGGGGGTCGGGCCGCTCCGGTCCGCCGTCGAGGCGGAAGGCGTAGTCGGTGCCCGCGGCCACCTCGGGGCCGCCACGGAACCATCCCCGCTCCTTCGCCCGGTGCAGGCCGTGCCGCTCGCCGCCCACGACGACCTCGACACGATCGGCGCGCGGCGCCCACACCTCGAAGCTCACACGTCCTCCTTCGCCAGCAGCGCGACCGGGAACGCCCGGAGCAGCTCGGCGACGTCCACCTCGCCACCGGGCAGGCCCCGGTCGCCCAGCACGTCTCGCCAGGACCCGGGTCCGAGCGCCACCCCGGTGTCGCTCCAGTCCGGATCCGTCGCCCTGATCGGGACCACGACGGCCAGCCGGTCGCCCCGCGAGAAGGCGATCAGGTCGTGCGTCCGCCGGCCCGTCGCCTCGATCGGTTCGTACCGGCCGGCATCGCCCGGACCGAAGGCGTCGGGTCGTTCGGCGCGGAGTCGGAGGGCGCGATGCACGAGGCCCAGCTTGGCCCGCCCGTCGCCGGGGTCGGGCCAGCACGACGACAGCGGCGCGGCCTCGACCTCGTCGAGCAGCTGGGCGCGCGCGGCGAAGTCGACCGGGCGGCGGTTGTCGGGGTCGACGAGGCTGAGGTCCCACAGCTCGGTGCCCTGGTAGAGGTCGGGGACCCCGGGCAGGGTCAGGGCCAGCAGCAGCTGAGCCAGCGAGACGATGCGCCCGGGCTCGACGATGCGGCCGACCACGGCATCGAGCTCGGCGAGGAACTCGTCGTCGGCGTGCAGCGCCCGGACGAAGTCCGCCAGCGCCTGGTCGTAGGCCGGATCGGGATCCACCCAGCTCGTGCGGAGCTTCGCCTCGCGTGACGCCTTCTCCATGTAGCGGAGCGCGCGGTCGACGCCGAGCGGGTGCGCGCCGACGAGCGTCTGGTACAGCACCAGCTCGTCGCGGCCGTCGGGCCCCACCTCGCTCCGGTACCGGGTGTTGCGCTCGTGCCACCGTCGGACGGTCGCCGCCCAGGCGTCGGCCACCTCGGTCAGCACCGTCAGCCGGGCCCGGACGTCGGCGGAGCGCTTGGTGTCGTGCGTCGACAGCGTGATCATCCGCCGGGGCCCCCGCCGCTGGTCGGCCCCTCGCCGAGTGTGGAAGCCGGCGAGGTCCCGATGGCCCACGTGGCCGGGGTCGGAGCCGACGTCGTTGAGCGCCAGGAGCGGCACGTGGCGGTACATCGCCGTGTCCTCGACGCCCTTGGCGGCCACCGGCCCCGAGAGCTGCTGGAACCCGACGCGGACGGCGTCCTCGACCTCGGTGTCGAACGGGGCGTCGCCGCGCAACGTCGCCCCGAGCAGCGCCAGCGCGCCGTCCGCGAGGTCCGGTCGCTGCTCCGTCGCTCGCGCCATCGCCCGCTCGATCAGCTTCCGATCGTCGGGGCCGGCCGGCGTTCCGGCCACGAGGTAGGTGCGATAGACGTCGAAGCCGACGACCAGCTCGACGACAGCATCGCTCAGCCGGTGCCGGGAGAGATCACCGAAGCGACGGTGGCGATCGCGGACGTCGGCGAGGCGATCGACGAGGCGCCCGAGATCGGCGCCGAGCACCTCGGTGACCGCCTCACGCCGGGCCTCGCGAGCCGTCGAGCCCCAGTCGACCCGCTCGCCGGTCAGCTCGGCGGCGAGCGCGACCAGCGCTTCCCGGCCGTCGACGTCGGCGAACAGCGCCACGAGGTCAGCCGCGATGCGGTAGCCCGTGTCGCCGTCGACGGCCCAGTCGCGGAGCTGCTCGTCACCTTCGAGGATCTTCTCGACGAGCAACCAGGCGTCGGGGGCTGCGGCCCGGAGCCGGTCGAGGTAGGCCGCCGGATCGGCGAGGCCGTCGACGTGGTCGACCCGCACCCCGCCGAGCGAGCCGTCCGCCAGCCAGCCCAGGATCGTGGCGTGGGTCTCGTCGAAGACCTCGGGGTCCTCGACCCGGACCGCCATCAGCGAGTCGACGTCGAAGAACCGCCGGTAGTCGAGCTCGTGCTCGCCCATCCGCCACCACACCGGCCGCACGTGCTGCTGGTCGAGCAGGGCGGCCAACCGGTCGGGATCGGCGGCGAGCGCGTCGAGGTCGGCGTCGATCAGCTCGGCCTGCGACTCGGGACGCAACGGCCACGAGAGACCGTGGGCCGTGGCGTAGACGTCGCCGTCGATGCGGCGCAGGCGCACCTCCCCAGCGTCGATGAGCCGGCCGAGCTGCTCGCCGAGGAGCGGGATCATCAGCACCGGTCGACCGAGCCGCCGCTCGGCCGATGCCCAGTCGATGTCGAAGAACCGGGCGGACCGGCTCGCCGGTCCGTGGCGGGCCACGTCGTCGAGCCAGCGGTTGGCCGGCAGCGAGACGGCGAGGTGGTTGGGCACGATGTCGAGCACGTGCGACATCCCGTGCGCCTCGAGCGCGGCGACCAACCGCTCGCGGGCCGCCTCGCCGCCGAGCGCCGGGTCGACCGACGTGGGGTCGACGCCGTCGTAGCCGTGCGTGCTGCCCGGCGCGGCGGTCAGGTACGGCGAGCAGTAGAGGTGGGAGATGCCGAGGCGGGCGAGGTACGGCACGAGCGCAGCGGCGTCGTCGAGGTCGACGCCGTTGCGCAGTTGCAGCCGGTAGGTGGCCCGGGGGGCGGGAGCGGTCACCACCGCGTTGCTTACACGATCGGTGACGACGAGGGGAGGGTCACGTTGTAGCTTCTGTGCCTTGAAGCCGCCCCCCTTCGAGTACCACCGACCCGACTCCGTCGAGGAGGCCGTGCGCCTGCTCGCCGAGCTCCCGGGTGCGAAGGTCCTGGCCGGTGGCCAGAGCCTGATCCCGCTGCTCAACTTCCGCCTCGCTGCGCCGGCGAACCTCGTCGACATCTCGCGGCTCGACGAGCTCCGCAGCATCACCGTCGGATCCGACGGCGTCTGCATCGGGGCGGCGGTCACCCACGCCGAGGTCGAGCGCAACGAGCGGGTCGCCCAGGCGTGCCCGTTGCTGCGCCAGGCCGAGCAGCTCGTCGCCCACGAGGTGATCCGCAACAAGGGCACGGCGGTGGGCTCGATCGTGCACGCCGATCCGTCCGGCGAGCTGACGGCGGTGCTGGCGCTGCTGCGTGGGTCGGTCGTGCTCCGCTCGACCGACGGTGAGCGGGTCGTGGCGGCCAACGACTTCTTCGTCGGACCGCTCGAGGCCGATCTCCGCCCTGGCGAGTTGGCGGTCGAGGCCCGCTTCCCGGAGCTCGGCCCGTCGAGCGGAACCGCCTTCGAGGAGGTGGCCCGGCGCCACGGCGACTACGCGCTCGCCGGGTGCGCAGCGCACGTCGCCTTCGACGTCGGCGGGCGGATCCGCACGTCGCACCTCGCGTTCATCTCGGTCGCTCCGACCCCGCTCACGCTCGACCTCTGGGAGCTGACCGAGGGCGGGCAGATCGACGACGTCGACGCCGGCGCCGTCTACGACCTCGTCACCCAGGCCCTCGATCCCGAGCCCGACATCCACGCCACGGCCGACTACCGGCGCCACCTCGCCGGCACCCTCGCCGTCCGGGCCCTGGCCGCCGCCGCCGAACGAGCCAGCGCTCCGGCGCCCGCCTCCTGAGGAGCTTCGTTGTCCGACACCGAGACCCTCCACACGATCGCCATCACGGTCAACGGCGCCGGGCGCGAGCTGACCGTCCCCGCCCGCCGCCTGCTCTCCGACGCCCTCCGTCACGACCTCGGGCTGACCGGCACCCACGTCGGCTGCGAGCACGGCGTCTGCGGCTGCTGCACCGTCACCGTCGACGGTCTGCCGATCCGCTCCTGCCTCACCTTCGCCATCGCGGTCGAGGGCCGCGACGTCCGAACGGTCGAAGGCCTGGCCGCACCCGACGGGAGCCTGCACCCGGTGCAGGAGGCCTTCAGCGAGTGCCACGCCCTCCAGTGCGGCTTCTGCACCCCCGGCTTCCTGATGACCGCCGCCGCCCTCCTCGATCGCGACCCCGACCCGAGCGACGAGGACATCACCGAGGCGATCGCCGGCAACCTCTGCCGCTGCACCGGCTACGTCAACATCTCGAAGGCGATCCGCCGGGCGAGCGAGCTGGCCGGGGAGGGGGAGTCGTGACCACCTCGATGTTCGGCGAGCCCGTCCGCCGCCGCGAGGACGAGCGGCTCATCCGCGGCGCCGGCACCTACGTCGACGACCTCGGCCACGATGCGCTGGAGGTGGCGTTCGTCCGATCGCCTCACGCCCATGCCCGCATCCTCGACGTCGACGTGCTCGGTGCGCTCGACGTGCCCGGCCTCGTAGCGATCTACACCCACGAGGACCTGCCCGATCGCATCGCCGAACCGCTCCCGCTGCTCATCCCCCACCCCGACCTCACCGAGCCCCGCACGCAGTACGCCCTGGCCAGGACGCACGTCCACCACGCCGGCGAGGCGGTGGTGATGGTCGTGGCCGAGGATCGGTACGCGGCCGAGGACGCGGTCGGACGGATCGTCGTCTCCTACGAGGTCCTGCCCGCTGTCGTGGGGCTCGAGGCGGCGGCCCGCTCCGACGTCGTCGTGCACGAGGACATGACCGACAACGTGGCGGCGCACGTCGTGCAGACCGTCGGCGACGCGCCAGGGCGCATCGCCGGCGCGCCGCGCGTCCTCGAGTTCGACCTCGAGATGGAGCGCAGCACCTCGTCACCGTTGGAGGGCCGCGGCGTCCACGCGACGTGGGACGAGCGGGACCAGCGGCTCACCGTGCACTCGTCGACGCAGAGCCCGACGAGCGTGCGCTTCGCCATCGCCAACATCCTCGAGCTGCCCGATCAGCACGTCGAGGTCATCGCCCCGGACGTCGGTGGCGGCTTCGGCGTCAAGATCATGCACCCGTGGCCCGAGGAGATCCTCGTGCCGTGGGCGGCCCACACCTGGGGTCGACCGGTGAAGTTCACCGACGACCGGCGAGAGCACTTCCTCGCCGCCAACCACGAGCGCGGTCAGGTCCACCACGTGCGGGTGGGCTTCGACGACGACGGGCGGATCCTCGGCCTCGAGGTCACCTTCGACCACGACCACGGTGCCTACATCCCGTACGGGCTGATCCTGCCGATCATCACCTCGACCCAGCTGCCCGGGCCGTACCGAATCCCCGACTACCGGGTCGAGTTCCGGTCGCTCTACACGACGACGATGACCTGCACGCCCTACCGGGGTGCGGGCCGCCCCCAGGGCGTGTTCACGATGGAGCGCACCGTCGACAAGATCGCCGCCGAGCTCGGGCTCGACCGAGCGACGGTGCGGGACCGCAACCTCGTGCAGCCCGACGAGTTCCCCCACGACCTCGGCCTCACCTTCCAGGACGGCCGGCCGGCCATCTACGACTCGGGCAACTTCCCGGAGCTGCTCCGTCGGTTGCGCGACCTCGTCGGCTGGGACGACTTCGCCGCCGAGCGGGCGGAGGCCGAGGCCGAGGGCCGGCGCCTCGGCATCGGGATGGGCATGTACGTCGAGGGCACCGGCGTCGGTCCCTACGAGGGCGGCCACGTCCGGATCGAGACCACCGGTCGGGTGCAGGTGGCGACCGGGCTGTCGTCGCAGGGCCAGGGCCACGAGACCGTCTTCGCCCAGATCGTCGCCGACGAGCTCGGGGTCCCCTTCGAGTCGGTCGACGTCGTCACGGGCGACACCCGGCGCTTCCAGTACGCCGTGGGCACGTTCGCGTCACGGGCGGCGGTGATGAGCGGCAACGCCATCGCGCTCGCCGCTCGCGAGGCCAGAGCCAAGGCGCTGCGCATCGCCGCCGAGGCGCTCGAGGCCAACCCCGACGATCTCGACATCGTCGACGGCGTGGTCAGCGTGAAGGGCACCCCCACCCGCAACATCCCGCTCACCCAGGTGGCCGTGCTCTCGAACCCGCTGCGCTACTCCTTCTCCAAGGAGGCGCAGGCCGCCACGCAGTTCACGATCCCCACCTCCCAGGACCAGCCACCGGTCCCCGATGGCGAGGAGCCCGGTCTCGAGGGCACCGGCTTCTACTCGCCGGTGCGCTCGACGTTCGCCTCGGGCGCGCACGCCGCCGTGGTCGAGACCGACCCCGAGACGGCGGAGATCACCGTGCTCCGCTACGCCGTGGTCCACGACTGCGGCAACATCATCAACCCGATGATCCTGGAGGGGCAGATCCACGGCGGCGTGGCCCAGGGCATCGCCGGCGCCCTGTACGAGCGGATGGCCTACGACGAGCACGGGCAGCTCATGAACGCCAGCTTCATGGACTTCCTCATGCCGTACGTGACCGAGGTGCCCGAGCCCGACATCGACCACATCGAGACGCCGAGCCCCCTCAACCCGCTCGGCATCAAGGGCGCCGGCGAGGCCGGCGTCATCCCGGTGTCGGCGACGATCGCGTCCGCCATCGAGGACGCCGAGGGCTTCCCGATCGACCGCATGCCGATCTCGCCCGACGAGCTGTGGGCGATGCGCCGGGCCGCCGGCACCGACCGCCGGCCCACCGGTCCCCTGCTCGGCTGACCGCGCCGGCGCTCACTCGCCGCTGAGGAGGCCTCGGGCCTCGCCCTCGGCGCAGGCGACGGCGTCGCCCTCCACCGTGCACTGCTCGACGATCGCGTCGTCGGGCGCCTGGCTGTAGGAGTTGCCCAGGCCGTAGTTGTCGTCCGGTGTGCCGATGCCGAAGGTGACCAGGAGATCGCAGGCCTCACCGAAGCCGTCGTAGACGCACGCGACCTGCGTGAGGGGGATGTCGAAGTCGTCCTCCCCGGTCTCCTCGGGGGCCGGATCGGACCCGTCGCCGAACGGCGCCAGGAAGCGGGAGTTGACCCAACCGCCGGCGGCGAGGGGCTGGGAGTCGATCGACCACCACACACCGCCATCGGAGGTGACGACGCACCCGGGCCGATCGGCGTCGCTGTCGACGATGGTGCCTTCGGGGAGGACACCGATCCGCTCGCCGCCGGTGCCCGGCTCCAGCCGCGCGACCAGCCCGCCGTCGGGGTCGTCCGCGGGGATGTTGGTGACCACGTACTCGCCCCCGTCGGGCGCCTGTCCACCCGAGCACGGCGACTCGCCCGGCGCGGTCGCCGTGGTCGTGGCCGGCACCGTCGAGGTCTCCGGAGCGGAGGTCGTCTCGGTCACGACGGTCGCCGGCTCCCCGGTGGTCGGGGGAGCGGAGGTCGTCTCGGCCGGCGCCTCGCTCGTGGTCGACGCCTCCGCCGCCGTCGTCGTGCTCGCGGCGTCGTCGGAGTCACCGCCACACGCAGCAACGACGCAGACGCCGGCGATGCCGAGCGCCAGCACCCTCGCCCGAGTCCGACCGGTCATGGTTCCGCCCATGGGGCGGGCACCGTACCGCCCGCCCTCGCCGGAGGGGCGGTTCTGCCGACGGAGCGTGTCGGGCGACCCGGGAGGATCACCGTCGGGCAGCGCAGCACTAGCCTGCGGTGACCCCGACGCCGGACGAGACGAGGAACGTCGTGAAGGTCGCAGGATCGCACACGCTGGCCGCCGGACCCGACCGGGTCTGGGACGCCCTCCTCGACCCGGCCGTCCTCGCCGCGTCGCTGCCCGGCTGCCAGCGGCTCGAGGTCACCGGACCCGATACGTACGCCGCGACCGTCGAGGCGGGCGTCGCCTCGATCACCGGGACCTACGAGGCGACCGTCGAGGTGTCGGACAAGGTCGACGGCGAGGCCTACACGCTTCGCGCCGTCGGCGCCGGTGCGCCGGGGACGGTCGATGCATCGGCCCGCGTCACGCTCGCCTCGGAGGGCACCGGCACGGTGGTGACCTACGACGCCGACGCCGTCGTCGGCGGCACCGTCGCCGCCGTCGGTCAGCGGGTGATGTCGACGGTCGCCAAGCGCACCGCCGGGGAGTTCTTCGGCAACGTCGACGACGTCATCGCCGGACGCCGGTCGACGGCGCTCAGCTCGGCGCCGGCCGACGGTGCTGCGACGGCCGCGGCGGCCGGGGCGCCGGTGACCTTCAGCGCACCGGCCGCGCCTCCCGGCGAGCGCAAGATCGACGCCATGGTCGCCGGCGCGCTCATCGCGCTGCTCGGCGTGCTCGTCGGTCGCCTCCTCGGTCCGCGCCGGAGGTAGTCACCGTGCCGAGTCGTCCGCTCGGCGGCCGGTTCTGGCTCCTCTGGTCGTCGACGGCGATGACCAACGTGGCGGACGGCATCAGCCTCACCGCCTTCCCGCTGCTTGCCGAGGCGATGACCGACGACGCCCGCGGCATCGCGCTCGTGAGCGTCGGCCGCTTCCTCCCCTTCGTGCTCGTCGGCCTCCCGCTCGGCGTCGTCGTCGACCGCCTCGACCGGCGCACCGTCGTCTTCGCCTCGCAGGCGCTCAGAGGCGCAGCGACCGCTGCGCTCGCGGTCATCGTGGCGACCGACGGCGCCTCGATCAGCCTGCTCGTGGCCGTCGCCTTCATCATCGGTCTCGGCGAGGTCCTGACCGACAGCGCGGGCCCGGCGATGGTGCGGCAGGTGGTCGAGCAGCACCAGCTGGAGGACGCGAACGCCCGCCTCGCCGCCACGCAGACCGTCGCGAACTACTTCGTCGGCCCCCCGCTCGGTGCTGCCCTCTTCGTGGCCGCCACGTGGCTGCCCTTCGCCGCCGTGGTCGCGGCGTTCGGGCTCGGCATGGTGCTGATCCTGGTGGTCCCCGGCAACTTCCGCCCCGAACGGCCGGAGTCCACGGAGCGCTTCCGCACGGAGGTCGCCGTCGGGCTGCGCTACGTCTGGGGTCACCCGCTGCTCCGGCCGCTGGCGTTGACGGTGGCCGCGTTCGCGTTCCTCGACGCCGCCGGGATGGCGGTGTTCGTCGTGCTCACGACCGACCGCCTCGGGCTCGGCGAGCTCGGCTTCGGTGCGCTCGTGAGCATCGACGCTGCCGCCTCGACGGTGATGTCGCTGTTCGTCGTCGGCCTGATCGCCCGGTGGGGCCACGCCAACTGCATGCGGTTCGCCGTCGTCTCCTTCGGCGTCTCCGCCGTGGTGCTCGGCCTCACCCAGAACGTCGCGATCGCCGCGCTCGCCGTGCTCCTCGCCGGCGCCGGCAACCCGGCCTGGAACGTCGTGAGCACCACGCTCAGGCAGCGACTGGTGCCCGACGAGGTCTTCGGGCGGATGATGACCGCCTACCTGTTCATCGCCTGGGGCGTGACCCCGTTGGGAGCGATCCTCGGCGGCGTCGTCGCCGAGGGCCTCGGCGTCGAATGGGTGTTCCTCCTGCAGGGACCGGCGATGGTCGCGCTCTACGTCGGCGCGAGGTCGCTCTTCGATCGGGTCGACGAGGCCACCGCGGACGACGGCTGACCCGCACCCGAGAACGACCCGGCCGCCCGTCCATCGAGGACGGGCGGCCGGGTCGTCCCTGACCAGGGAGAACGGGAACCGAGTCGAGAACCGACTCAGGCGTCGATCGGGATGAGCACCCGGTTGATCGTGTTGATGATGCCGTTGCCGGTGCGGATGTTGAAGTGGCGCACGATCTGCGCGTTCTTCAGATCCGGATCACCGTCGATGAAGCGGGTGCCCTGGGTCGGGATGGAGACGCCCAGGAGGGTGTCCACCGAGTCGGCGCGGAAGACGTCGCCGCGGGTCTTGGCACCCGGGGAGACGTGGTAGAGCAGCACGTCGTCGAGCAGGCCGGCGTCGTCCGCCGTGACGCCCAGCGCACCGGCGAGGAACCCGAAGATGGCCTCTTCGTCGGACGGGCCGGAGTAGCCGAGCTCGTACGCGGTGCGGATGAAGGCCCGATCGTCGGGAGCGAACACGGTGATGTCCTCGGCTGCGGCGACCGCCTCGACGAGACCGGCGGCGACGAGCGCCTCCCGCAGGATGTCGTAGTCGCCGGCGTTGTCGTCGAAGCCCTCGGCGCCGCTGACGGCGATGACGGTGTCGACGATGCCGGGGGCGTCGTCCTCTGCAGCGACCGGGGCGGCGAACAGACCGAGGGTCATGGCGCCGGCACCGAGCGAAGCGAGCATCTTGCGCATGGGGTTGCCTCCTGTGGAGTGGACCTTCTCCCCACCCTTCGCCGGGAGCACGCGGAGCGGATGCAGGTTTCTGTCAGCTCCCGGTGAGGGCGCGATCGACGGGCCGGCGCCCGGCCCTCGGCGCGCCGGTTTGGGGGACCGGCCGGGGATCCTCCCGACGACCCACCGGGGATCGACTCCTACGTTCGGGATCGGAGCGGGAAGTTTCTCGAGCGACTCGCGAACCGACCGGGGCGGTCCCCCGTACAGAGGATCGAGACGGCAGCACCCGCCGCAATCACGAGGGAACTCCGATGACCACCATCACGAACTCCACCGAGAACGAGCAGCCCGAGCGCACCGCTTCGTCCATCGCTCCGCTGCTCGCGGTGATCGCGGTCGGCGCCGCCATCGCCGTGTCGCTCGGTGTCTACGGCAGGGTGCACGAGCCCACCGGCGACACGATCGCCACCTTCGGGTTCCCGGCGGTGCTGCCGATGAAGGCCTGGTTCGCCACCGGCGCCGCCGCCCTCGCCCTCGCCCAGCTCGCCTCGGCGATGTGGATGTACGGCCGCCTCCCCGGTGCGCCGTCAGCGCCCGCGTGGGTCGGCCCGGTCCACCGCTGGTCCGGCACCGCCGCCTTCCTCCTCACCCTGCCGGTCGCCTACCACTGCCTCTGGGCGCTCGGCTTCCAGGACACCGACACCCGGGTGCTCGTGCACTCGATCCTCGGCTGCGCCTTCTACGGCGCCTTCGCCACCAAGCTCCTCAGCCTGCGGGTCCATCGCCTGCCCGGCATGACGCTGCCGGTCGTCGGCGGCTCGCTCGTCGCCCTCCTCGTCGGCCTCTGGTGGACCTCCTCCTGGTGGTTCTTCACCAACGTCGGCTTCCCCGGGGTCTGATCCTCAGCTCCCCTCCCGGGCATCTCGCCCACCACCACCCACACCACCCCTGACCCCGAACGGAGAGACCCTTGACCCCGCGCGTCACGATCACGCTCATCATCTGCCTCGCCGGCGCCCTCACCGCCGGCATCGCACTGGCCCGACCGGGCGACGCACCCGCCGTCGTCGCCGCCGCTCCGGCCGCCACCACCGAGGCGCCCCGCGTCGACGGGTTCGGCAACCCGGCGCCGCAGCCCGGCGAGGAGGGTTACGAGGACGGCGACGGCGCCGCCCCGGCCCCCGCCGCCGGAGCTCCCGCCGAGGGCTCGATCACGATCGCCGACTTCGCCTTCGGCGCTCCCATCGAGATCGCCGCCGGCGGCTCGGTGTCGGTCAGCAACGTCGACGGCGCACCGCACACGGTCACCGCGGTCGACGGCAGCTTCGACACCGGCACCGTCGACGGCGGTGGCACCGGGAGCTTCGCCGCCCCCGGGACCCCGGGCACCTACGAGTTCTTCTGCGCCATCCACCCGTCCATGACCGGCCAGCTGATCGTCAGCTGACCACCCCCGAACCACGAACCAACCGACCCCAGCACCGATCAGGAGAGACCCATGACCACCCCCCGCACCAAGCGCACCCGTTTCGCCGCCGGCCTCCTCGCCGCCGGCGCCCTCACCCTCGCCGCCTGTGGTGGCGACAGCGACACCGACTCGTCAGCAGCGGCCGCGGCGCCACCGACCACAGCGGCCGCGGCGGCGCCGGCGGTCAACGCCGAGATCGCCGTCACGGCCGGCACGAGCTCGCTCGGCGACATCCTCGTCGGCGAGGACGGGCTGACCGTCTACGGCTTCACCAACGACATCGACGCCCGCCCGACCTGCTTCGACGCCTGCGCCGATGCGTGGCCGCCGGTCCTGGTCGGCCCGGACTGGAACGTCGGCCCCGACCTCGATCTCGGCATCTTCGCCACGATCGACCGGGGCGACGGCACGACCCAGCTCGTGGCCGGCAAGTGGCCGCTGTACTACTTCGCCGGTGACGCCGCTCCCGGCGACGTGAACGGCCAGAACTCCGGCGACGTCTGGTTCGCCGTCGACCTCGACGGCCGCCTCATCGAGGGCGACGGCGCCGTCGAGGGTGCCGACGCCGAGGCCGCCGAGGCCGATGCCGACGGCGGTGCGCTCGTCGCCACCGGTGAGACCGAGCTCGGCGAGGTGCTGGTGAACGCCGACGGGCTGACCCTCTACGGCTTCACCGAGGACGCCGACGCCACCCCGACCTGCAACGACGCCTGCGCCGACGCCTGGCCCCCGGTCATCGTCGACTCCGCCGAGCTCCCCGCCGGCCTCGACCCCGAGGTGTTCTCGGTCGCCGAGCGCGCCGACGGCTCGTTCCAGCTCGTGGCCGGCATCTGGCCGCTGTACCTCTTCGCCGGTGACGCCGCTCCCGGCGACGTGAACGGCCAGAACTCCGGTGACGTCTGGTTCGCCGCCACCCCGACCGGCGGGCTGATCCGCCCGGGCGCCGAGGGCGCGGGTGCCGAGGACGCCGCTGCGGACGCACCGGCCGTCGTGGCGACCGCCGAGACCGAGATCGGCGAGGTGCTCGTCGATGCCGACGGCCTCACGCTCTACGGCTTCACCGAGGACGCCGACGCCACCCCGACCTGCAACGACGCCTGCGCCGACGCCTGGCCGCCGGTCATCACCGAGGGCACCGAGGTCCCCGCGGGTCTCGACACCGAGATCTTCTCGGTGGTCCGGCGTGACGACGGCGACTGGCAGCTCGTGGCCGGCGTGTGGCCGCTCTACCGCTTCGCCGGCGACGCCGCTCCCGGCGAGGTGAACGGCCAGGGCTCCGGCGACGTGTGGTTCGCCGCCACGCCGACCGGCGGCCTGATCCGCCCGGACGCCGCCGCCGAGTCGAGCGGTTCCGGCTACTGATCCGACCGGTCCCTCCCACCGGTTGAGGCAGAGCGGGGTGCGATGCGCCCCGCTCTGCCTCGTTCGCGTCGGCGACTACCGTGCTCGCGATGACCCAACGGCGCCTGCGCATCGGCATCGACACCGGCGGCACCTTCACCGACGTGGTGGCCCTCGACACCCGGAGCGGCGAGATCCACACCACCAAGACGCCCTCCACGCCGGCCGATCCGAGCGTCGGGTTCGCCGAGGGCGTCCGCCTGATCCTCGACGAGATCGGCGCCGACGCCGAGCAGATCGACACGGTCGCGCACGGCACGACGGTGGCGACCAACGCGCTGCTCCAGCACGACGTGCGGGACCTCGGCCTCCTCACCACCGAGGGCTTCCAGAACCTCCTCGAGATCGCCCGCCAGTCCGTCCCCGACGGTTACGGCAACTCGTACTTCTGGGTGAAGCCCGACCGGATCGTGCCGGTCCACCTCGTCCGGGAGGCACCCGGCCGCCTCGACGCCGAGGGGAACGAGGTGCGGCCGCTCGACGAGGCGTCCGTCGCCGAGTCGGCCCGCTGGTTCCGCGAGCAGGGCATCACGGCGGTGGGCATCTGTTTCGTCCACTCCTACGTCGACCCGGTCCACGAGGTCCGCGCTCGGGAGGTGTTCCTCGCCGAGTACCCCGAGTGCGCCGTGTCGATCTCGTCCGACGTGCTGCGCGAGTACCGGGAGTACGAGCGCTCGGTGACCACCCTCGTCGACGCCTTCGTCAAGGGCACCGTCGTCGACTACGTCACCACGATCGAGGACCGCCTCGCCGAGCTGCGACCCGACGAGGTGCCGCCGTTCTACGTGATGAAGTCCAACGGCGGCGTGGTGTCGCCCGAGGGGGTGGGGCGCCAGCCGATCACGACGATCCTCTCCGGGCCGGCGGCCGGGGCGCTCGGCGCGGCGATGATCGCCGGGCACGCCGGCTTCGACCAGATCCTCACCCTCGACGGTGGCGGCACCTCCACCGACGTCACGGTGGTGCGCGACGGGCGCCCCGCCCTCACCACCGAGGGGCGGGTCGGGCGCCATCCGACGAAGATCCCGATGATCGACATCGTCACCGTCGGCACCGGCGGCGGCTCGATCGCGTGGATCTCGCCAGAGGGCGGTCTGAAGGTCGGCCCCCGTTCCGCCGGAGCCGACCCCGGGCCGCTCTGCTACGGCCGCGGCGGGACCGAGCCGACGCTGACCGACGCACATCTCGTGCTGGGTCGCATCCCACCAGCGCTGCTCGGCGGTCGGGTCCCGCTCGACGTCGACGCCGCCCGCGCCGGGATCGACCAGCTGGCCGCGGATCTCGGTCTCGAGCCCGAGGAGTGCGCCGCCGGAGTGCTCGAGATCGCCGCCTGGAACCAGGCCAACGCGATCCGCCAGGTCACCGTGCGCAAGGGTCTCGACGTGCGCGACTTCGCGATGGTGTCCTTCGGCGGCTCCGGCTCGTTGCAGGCCTGCCGCCTCCTCGACCTGCTGGGGCTCACCGCCGTCGTGGTCCCGCCCGACCCCGGCAACGTGAGCGCCTTCGGCCTGCTCACCGTCGACGTCCGCAACGACGAGGTGCAGACCTTCGTCACCCGGACCAACGAGATCGACCTCGACGAGCTCGCGGAGGCCTACGACGAGCTCGAGGAGCGAGCGCGCCGGGCGCTCGACGCCGAGGGCTTCGACCGCGACGTGCAGCGCATCGAGCGCTCGGCCGACCTGCGCTACGACGGCCAGGCGTTCGAGGTCCGGGTCGCCGCTCCTGACGGACCGATCGAACCGGGCTTCGTCGCCGAGGTGGTGCGCAACTTCCACGACGAGCACGAGGCGCTCTACGACTACTGCTATCGCGAGCGCCCCGAGCAGATCGTCGAGCTCGTGAACCTCCGCGTCGCGGGCATCGGGCCGATCACGACGCCGACCATCCGGCCCCGCCACGAGGGCGACGGCAGCCCGGCGAGGGCGTTGCTCGGCGAGCGTCCGGTCTACCTCGACGGTCGCTGGCACGACGTCCCCCGCTACGACCGGGCCCACCTGCTCGCCAAGGACCTGATCGTCGGCCCGGCGATCATCGAGGAGTTCGGGTCCACGATCCCGCTGCTCCCGGCGTGCACCGCGGAGGTCGACACCTCCGGCAACCTGATCATCCGCACCCGGTGACCGCGAGCCCGGCCACACCCCCGTGCGGCATCTGGGCCTTCCCGGCGGCGCCGGCACCGCAGCTCGTCGAGGCGATCGTGCACGCCGAACGCGTCGGGCTCGACGAGGTCTGGCTCGGCGACGAGGGTCCGGCCCGCGAGCCCTTCGGCGTGCTGGCCGCTGCGGCGGTCCGCACCGAACGCATCCGCCTCGCCGTCGGCATCACCAACCCCTACGTGCGCAACCCCGCGCTCGCGTGTACGTCGGCCCAGACGATCGGCGAGCTGTCCGGCGGTCGCTGCACGTTGGGCCTCGGGGCCGGCGGCGACCTCTCGCTCGGCCCACTGCACCAGGAGCGGACGCAGCGGCCGATGGCCGCGATCCGTTCGATGATCGGCATCGCCCGCGCCGTCGAACGGGGCGAGGCGATCGACGGGTTCACGCCGGGCCAGCACGCGATCAGTGGCCAGGGCGTCCCGATCTTCGTCGGGGCGAAGGGCGAGCGACTCAACCGGCTCGCCTCCGAGCTGGCCGACGGAGCGTTCGTGGCCGGACCTCCCCCGTTCGCCTACGACGAGCTGCTCGGCTGGGTCCGCAGCGTCCGGCCGATCGACGTCGCGCTCGTCCCGAGCGTCGCCTGGGACGTCGACGACATCGAGGCGACCCGGGCGCAGATGATCGTCGGGATCCGCAACGCACCGGCGGACGTGCGGCGACGCCTCGGCGTCGACGACGCCGAGGTCGATCGGGCAGCCGTGGCCCTGGCCGAGGGCGATGCAGAACCGGCGCGGCGACTCGTGACCGACGAGGTCGCCGCCGAGCTGGTGCTGCTCGGCGAGCCCGAGGTGGTCGGCCGGCGGCTGGCCGAGCTGGTCGAGCGACACCGGCCGGCGTCCATCGGGCTCGCCCTGCTCCACGGCGAGCTCACCGAGTCGATCGACCGGGCGGCCGCCGCCTTCGACGCGATGCGGAGCGCGCTCGACGCCCGGCGGTAGCGTCACGACCTCATGTCCCTCGCCGACGCGCTGCTCCTCGTCGCCGGAGGGCTGTTCGCCGGGGTGATCAACGCGATGGCGGGTGGCGGCTCGCTGCTGACGGTGCCGCTGCTCTCGCTCGCCGGGGTCGAGGGACTGCTCGCCAACGGCACCAACCGGGTCGCGGTGCTGATCCAGACCGGTTCGTCGGGGTTCGGGTACGCGCGGCGCGGCGTCGGGGGTCGGGAGGAGACGCTGCGCGTCCTCGTGCCCACGGTGATCGGCGGGATCATCGGCTCGGTCGCCGTGTCGCAGATCGACGACGAGCTGTTCGAGCGGGCGTTCGGTGTGCTGATGATCCCGCTGCTCGCGCTCTCGCTGTGGAAGCCGAAGGCCGAGGGGTCGTCGGAGCCGTGGCCGTACTGGGTCACCGCGGTCGTCTTCGTCGGGGTCGGCTTCTACGCCGGCGCCATCCAGGCGGGGGTCGGCCTGATCCTCCTGCTGGTGCTGTCGCGGGCCGGCCACGACCTCGTCACCGCCAACGCCATCAAGACCTACATCGTGATCGTCGTGTCGATCATCGCGGTGACGGTGTTCATCAGCCAGGGCCAGGTCCGCTGGGTCCCGGCGCTGGTGCTGTCGGCCGGCACGGCGGTCGGCGGCTACGTCGGCTCCCAGATCGCGGTCGACGGCGGTGAGCGGGTCATCAAACCCGTCCTCGTCGTGAGCGTCCTCGCTCTCTCCGGCCGCATGATCGGGCTGTACTGACCCCTACGATCGACGGATGCAGCTCGCTCAGCTGAACATCGGTCGGCTCGTCGCACTACGGGGGTACCCCCAGGTGGCGGAGTTCTTCGACGCGCTCGATCGCATCAACGCCCTCGCCGAGGCCAGCGACGGGTTCGTCTGGCGCCTCCAGGACGACGAGGGCAACGCCACGTCGTTCCACCTCGAACGGGATCGTCGTCTGATCCCGAACCTGTCCGTGTGGCGCGACCTCGAGTCCCTGCAGGACTTCATGTATCGCACCGACCACGTCGACTTCCTCCGACGGCGCCGCGAGTGGTTCGAGCCGTTGGGTCGCGAGCACCTGGTGCTCTGGTGGGTCGAGGACGGTCATCGACCGGACCTCGACGAGGCGCTGGAGCGCCTGGCGCAGCTGGAGGCCGAGGGGCCGTCGCCCGCGGCGTTCACGTTCCGGGCCCCGCACGGGGCCGACGGAGTGGCGCTCAGGTGACGGGATGAGGATCGAACCCCTGGACGACGCGCCGCAGCTCAGCCTCACGACGTTCGAGGACGACGGGACGGCGAGACGATCACCGGCCCGGTTCGCCGGATCGGGCGGGCGATTCGTGGTGCTCCTCGACACGGAGGCGCCCGAGGTCGCACGGATCCGCACGAACCCGCGGGTCGAGATCGCGGCGGGCGATCGCTCGGGTGACGTGCTGCCGGGTGCGGCGATCCTCGCCGGCACCGCCCGGGTCCTCGACGGCATCGCCGAGCAGGCAGCGCTCGATCAGATCCGCCGCAAGGACGGGCTGTCCGGCCGGGCGGCGGCCCTCGGCGGAGCGCTCTGGCACCGGGCACGGGGCACCGAAGCGTCCCCGAGGGTCGTCGTGGAGGTCGTCCTCACCGAGGCGGTCTGAGAGGGGGAGACCGCCCCGGTGACTTCGTGAGCCGGCCCGCCAGGGGCCAGCGTGATCTCAGGCTGCGACGAGCTCGCTGTCGTCGGAGCGCTCGAACGGGGGGATGGGCGTCGGCTCGACGACCTGCTCGCGCACCCAGGCCTCGAGCTCGAGCTCGCTGGCGCGCCGGCGGTACGCCTGGGCGAGCAGCGGGTGCTCGTCTCGCGCCACGTCGGCCAACCGGGTGGCACGGCCGCGGAGCGACCGGATCGTCGTGCAGCTGTCGGTGGTGGACGTGGCGGGCATCGGTGATCTCCTCGTGGGTTGCACCTTCATCAACCGTTCTACGGCGGCGGCCCTTCCCGTGGACGCAGCGACGTGCGTCACTTCACCGATCGTTCACCACCTCGCGGATGCCCTCGAGCGTCCGGCGCATGTTGTCGCCGTGCTCGGCGAGCCGGCGGGAGATGATGTCGGCCTCGCGATCGGGCATGCGCTCGATGGCGGGGGTGATCCCGGACGGGCCGGGGCCGAGGGTGACCGTCATCCGCAGGCGGGTCCCGCCCGGACGTCCCTCCAGCTCGTAGGTCCAGCGGGCCCCGGGCCGCTCGGCGTCGCTCACGTGCCAGGTGAGCAGGCGGTCCGGCTCCCAGGCCACGACGTAGGAGGTCGTCTCCCACTCCCCGACGGCCGGGTGCTGGTTGCGTCCGATGATCCGGGCGCCGATCCCGGGCTCGTCGCCGTCGGCCCAGCGGGCCTCCTGCAGCTCCTCGCTGAAGCGGGCCGGGACCGCCGGGTCGCTCACCACCGCCCACACCTCCGGCGGCGGTGCGTCGATGTCGACCTCGACGGTCATGCTCGGACCATCGGCCAGCAGCGCCCGAGCGTCGGTCGCCGACCCGGTGGTCACACCCCACCGGTCGACGTAGGTGATCTCGGCGGCCGGCCGCCGCGGCGCCGCCGAGAAGTCCGTGCCGATGGTCCAGGCCAGGGGCATCAGCACGATCTGCGTGACGCCGTCGGGGATGCCGAGCAGCTCGGCGACCTCGTCGCCCACGGACAGGTGGGCGGTGGTCCAAGCCGTGCCGAGGCCCCGGGCGCGGGCGGCGAGGCAGAAGCTCCAGGCCGACTGGATGACCGAATCGAACAGGCCCGGCCGACCGGAGCCGTCGTGCACGCCCCAGATGCAGGGGATGACGATGACTGGGACCTCGGCCAGGTGCTCGGCGAGGTGGGCCGCCGAGGCCATGACCCGTTCGTTCTCGTGGCCGGTGCCCCTGAGGCGGGCGGCCGTCTCGATCATCCAGTCCCCGGCGGCGGCCCGGTACAGCTCGGCCAGGCGTGCCTTCGTCTCCGGGTCGCGGACGACGACCCACCGGCGGCTCGACACGTTGCCGCCGGAGGGCGCCTGCTCCGCGACGTCGATGCAGTCGAGCACCAGCTGCTGGGGCACGGCCCGCTCGAGGTCGAGGCGCTTGCGCACCGAACGGGTGGTGGACAGCAGCGCATCGATCTGACCGACGTCGAACTCCATCCGATCTGTCTACTGCGGACCGACGAGCTCTGCCGACGGTGGAGGGATCAGGGCTGGCGGCCGAGGTAACCGAGCATCCGGTCCGCGGTCGAGGCGCCGGCGCCGGCGTCGACGACCGGTCCGAAGTTCTCTCCCCGGGGCGTCGGGGGCACCAGCTGCTCGGCGACGGCCAGGACGGGGGTGCACAGCTCGTCGTCGAGCTCGGCCCGCTGGCCGGTGGCGACGGCCAGGTCCCAGCCGTGGACGTAGGCGTCGAGGTGGTTGATCCCGAGCGCAGCCACGGCCGGGAAGGTGTTCTCGCCGACCTGCACCTCCCCGTCGAGGTGACCTCGCTCGCGCCAGGCCTTGACGGCGGCCGACGCGGCGGCCTCGAAGGCGGCGCCCGGGTCGTCGCCGAGCACGTCGGCGTCGGGCGGTGCCGCCGGCGGACGGCCCTCGACGGCGTTGCCGAAGAGCTGCACGACCCAGGTGGCGTGGTTGGCGAGCTCGCGGACGTTCCACTTCTTGCACGGCGTCGGCGCCGCCCACTGGTCGTCGCCGATGCCGCGCAGGATCCGGGCGGTGTTGGCGAAGCCTCGCTCGAGCTGGTCGATCTGATCCATGTGGTCGCTCCGATCACTCCATCTGAAAACTACGTAATCTGTAGTTGCTTACGTAAGCGACAACCTACACATGCGGACCGGCGAGCGCTAGCGTCTGTTCCCATGGACGCCCAGATGCGCGCCCTCGCCGATCCGACCCGCCGCTCGATCCTGCGCCTCGTGCGCGACGAGGAGCGCACGGCGGGCGAGATCGCCGAGTCGTTCACGATCAGCCGACCGGCGGTCTCCCAGCACCTCCGCGTGCTGACCGACGCCGGCTTGGTCGAGGTGCGGCGCGAGGCGACGAAGCGCTGGTACCGGGCCTGCCCGGAGCGGGTCGAGGAGCTGCGGGACTTCCTGACCGAGTTCTGGACCGCCGGCCTCGACGAGCTGAAGCGGGCGGCCGAGCAGGAGGAGTGGCCGACCCGGGCGAGGGCGACACGACGAGGACAGGAGCGGAGATGACGGACCCGGTCGAGGTGTCGGTGCGGATCGCGGCGAAGCCGTCGACGGTCTTCCGGTACTTCACCGACCCCGAGCGGATGGTCCGCTGGCAGGGGGTGCGGGCCCAGCTCGACCCCCGGCCCGGCGGCGACTTCCTCGTCGACGTCACCGGTCGCGACGTCGCGATCGGCGAGTACGTCGAGGTCGTCCAGGACGAGCGCGTCGTCTTCACCTGGGGCTGGGAGGGCAACAGCGGCGTGCCGCCCGGTTCGACCACCGTCGAGGTGACGCTGCGTCCCGAGGGCGACGACACCGTCGTCACGCTCGTGCACTCGGACCTCCCCGACGGCGATGCCGCCGAGAGCCACGAGGCCGGTTGGCGCCACTACCTCGATCGGCTGCAGGTCGCCGGGCCGGGCGGCGACCCCGGCGACGATCCCTGGGTGACCGAGGCCGTGGGCTGACCCGGGCACGAGGTGCGAGACTCCTGGCATGGAGCAGCGCCGCCTCGGACGAACGGACCACTACAGCTCGGTCGCCATCCTCGGCGGCGCGGCCTTCTGGGACGCCACACCGGAGCTCGCCGAGGAGCGGGTGCTCCTCGCGGTGGAGCGCGGCGTCAACCACATCGACATCGCTCCGGCGTACGGCCGGGCGGAGGAGGTCGTCGGCCCGCTCATCCCGGCGCTGCGCGACCGCCTGTTCATCGGCGAGAAGTCCGGTCGCCACCACCCCGACGGCGTGCGGGCCAACCTCGAGCGGACGCTGGAGCTCTTCGGGACCGACCACGTCGATCTGTACCAGGCCCACGGGGTCACCGACCTCGACGACCTCGACGGCCGCGACGGCGCCTTCGAGGCGATCCTCCGAGCGCGCGACGAGGGGCTCACCCGCTTCGTCGGCGTGACCGGCCACGATCTCGGCGCGCCGCGCGCCCACCTCGAGGCCGTCCGCCGCTACGACCTCGACACCGTCATGTTCCCGGTGTACCCGCGGGTCTGGGCCGACCCGACGTACCGGGCCGACGCCGAGGCGCTCCTCGCCGAGTGCGCCGCCCGCGACGTGGGCGTGCAGGTCATCAAGGCCGTGGCCCACCGCCCGTGGGGCGACCGGGAGAAGACCGCCGGCCCCTGGTACGAACCGTTCACCGATCCGGCCGACGTCGCCCGCGGCGTGCGCTTCGCGCTCTCGACGCCCGGCGTGCACGCCTTCTGCACCCCCGGTGACGTCGACGTGCTCGTGACCGCGCTCGACGCGGCCGAGGCCGTCACCCCGATGGACGACGCGGAGCGGGGGACGGCGATCGGGGAGATGCAGGACGCGCCGGTCATCTTCCCGCTGCTCGAGCACGCCAGGCGCTGACCCCCGGGCTTCCCCGGAGTACCGTCGGCGGCGCCATGGACGACCTCCTCCACCCGCGCCTGCAGGGTTTCGGGACGACGATCTTCACCGAGATGTCGGCGCTCGCCGCCCGGACCGGTGCCATCAACCTCGGCCAGGGGTTCCCCGACAGCGACGGCCCGATCGAGGTCGCCGACGCGGCGGCACATGCGCTGCGCAACGGTGCCAACCAGTACCCGCCCCTGCCCGGCCTGCCCGAGCTGCGCCACGCCGTCGCCGAGCACCAGCGGCGCTTCTACGGCATCGAGCTCGACGCCGACCGCCAGGTGCAGGTCACCGTCGGCGCCACCGAGGCCATCGCCGCGGCGCTGCTGGCGCTGTGCGGTCCCGGCGACGAGGTGGTGGCGCTCGACCCGACCTACGACAGCTACGCGGCCTCGATCGCCATGAGCGGTGCCACCAAACGGGTCGTGAAGCTGCGCGCTCCCGACCTCGCCCTCGACCCGGCCGAGCTGCGCGCCGCGGTGAACGACCGGACGAAGGTCCTGCTGATCAACTCGCCCCACAACCCGTCCGGCAAGGTGCTCGACGACGACGAGCGGCAGGCCATCGCGGAGATCGCCGTCGAGCACGACCTCGTCGTCGTGACCGACGAGGTGTACGAGCACCTGGTCTTCGACGGCGAGCACGTTCCCCTCTCCACGCTGCCCGGGATGGCCGAGCGCACGCTGTCGATCTCGAGCGGCGGCAAGACGTTCTCCTTCACGGGCTGGAAGGTCGGCTGGGCGACGGGCCCGGCCGAGCTGGTGACCGCCGTGCGCACGGCCAAGCAGTTCCTGACGTTCTCCGGCGGCGGCCCGTTCCAGCGCGCCATCGCCGTGGGGCTGGGGCTGGGCGACGACTACTACGGCGAGCTGCGCGAGGACTTCCGAGCCAAGCGCGACCTGCTCTGCGACGGTCTCGCCGCCGCCGGTTTCGACGTGATCGTCCCCCAGGGGGCGTACTTCGTGACCGTCGACATCCGCCCGCTCGGCACCGACGACGGCGTCGAGTTCTGCCGAGCGCTACCCGAGCGCTGCGGCGTCGTGGGCATCCCCAGCTCGGTCTTCCACGACGATCCCGCGGACGCCCGATCGCTCGTGCGGTTCGCCTTCTGCAAGCGCCGCCAGGTGCTCGACGACGCGGTGAGCCGACTGGTACGCCTGGGGGCGTGACGACGACCCCGGGCATGTCGACCTTCGGGCCCGACTTCTGCTTCGACCACCACGGCTGGGTGACGCACTCGGCCGGCCTCGGGACGGTGCCCGACGACGTGCACGGCACGGAGGTCGCCGTCGTCGGCGCCGGCATCTCCGGCGTCGTCGCCGCCCACGAGCTGATGAAGCTCGGGCTCCGCCCCGTGGTGTACGAGGCCGGCCGCCTCGGTGGCCGGCTCCGCTCGCAGCGCTTCAGCGGCGCCGAGGACGTGATCGCCGAGCTGGGCGGGATGCGCTTCCCCCGATCGGGGCGCACCTTCTACCACTACGTCGATCAGCTCGGCCTCGAGACCCGACCCTTCCCCAACCCGCTGACGCCGGCCGCGCCGACGACCGTCGTCGACCTGTTCGGTGAGACGCACCACGCCCGCACGATCGACGACCTCCCGCAGGTGTTCCGCGAGGTCGCCGACGCCTGGGACGCCGCGCTGGAGGAGCTCGCCGACCTCTCCGCGATGAAGGAGGCGATCGCCCGGAAGGACGTCGAGGCGATCTCGGAGATCTGGCACCGCCTCGTGCCGATCTGGGACGACCGGACCTTCTACGACTTCATCGCCGGCTCCGACGCCTTCGCCGACCTCACCTTCTGGCACCGGGAGATCTTCGGCCAGGTCGGCTTCGGGACGGGCGGTTGGGACTCCGACTTCACCAACTCGATGCTCGAGGTGCTGCGGGTGGTGATGTGCGAGCTGGAGGACGACCAGCACCTGATCGTCGGTGGTGCCGAGCAGGTGGTGCGGCGCCTGTGGGCCCACGAGGTACCGACGCCGTTCGCTCCGGAGGGCACGTCGGTCGCGTCGCTGCACTCCGGCGCTCCACGGCCCGGGGTCGAGGCCATCCGCCGTCACGCCGACGGGATGATCGAGGTGATCGACCGCAACCACGTCGCACGGCGCTACCCCGCCGTGCTCGTCACGACGCAGAGCTGGCTGCTCACGACCGCCATGGACGTGCAGGAGGAGCTGTTCCCGATCGAGGTCTGGATGGGTCTCGACCGCACCCGCTACCGGCAGTCGGCGAAGACCTTCGTCATGGTCGACCGGCCCTTCTGGAAGGACCTCGACGAGACCACCGGCCTGCCGAAGATGGGCATGACGCTCACGGACCGCCACACCCGCGGCACCTACCTCTTCGACAACGGGCCCGGCCGCCCCGGCGTGATCTGCATGTCGTACACCTGGGACGGCGACGCCCTGAAGGTGCTGCCGCTCGACGCGCAGGAGCGGGCCGAGCTGGCGCTGCGCACCCTGCAAGGGATCTACCCCGGGACCGACATCGCGTCGCACGTCATCGGTGAGCCGATCGCCGTGTCGTGGGAGGCGGACCCGGCGTTCCTGGGCGCCTTCAAGGGAGCGCTGCCCGGGCACTACCGCTACCACCGGCGGATGTACGCCCACTTCGTGCAGGACACGCTCCCCGACGCGCAGCGCGGCATCTTCCTCGCCGGCGACGACGTCTCGTGGATCCCGGGGTGGGCGGAGGGCGCGGTGCAGACGGCGCTCAACGCGGTGTGGGGCATCGTCGAGCACCTCGGCGGCTCGACACCCGTCGACAACCCGGGCCCGGGCGACCTCTGGGCCGAGCGGGCACCGATCCGGCTGCCGTCGTGAACCCCGACGAGTACCGACGGCTCGATGCGTTCGAGCTCGCGGCGCTGGTCGAGCAGCGCGAGGTGACCGCCGAGGAGGTGTGGGAGGCGGCCACCGCCGTCCACGAGGCGACGCACCCGACGATCAACGCCGTCGTCGAGTGGTACGACGACCCGGCGCCGCCCGGCGACGGACCCCTCTCCGGCGTTCCGTTCCTCCGCAAGGACTACGGCTCGACCGAGGCCGGCCGCCTGGTCGAGATGGGCTCCCGGCTCACCGCCGGGGTCGTCGCCGACACCACGAGCCGCCTCATCGAGCGGGTTCGGGCGTCGGGTTCCCGAGTGGTCGGTCGGAGCGCCGTGCCGGAGATGATCATGCACGGCACCACCGAGTCCCGCGTCCACGGTGCGACGCGCAACCCGCACGACCCGGCCTGGTCCGCCGGCGGGTCGTCGGGTGGCGCCGCTGCGGCGGTGGCCGGCGGCGTCGTCCCCGTCGCCCATGCCAGCGACTGCGCCGGATCGATCCGCATCCCCGCGGCCGCGTGCGGTCTCGTGGGGCTCAAGCCGGGCCGGGGCGTCATCCCGTGGGAGACCGGCGCCTGGGGCGGCATCGCGTCGGAGTTCGTGCTGACCCGAACGGTCCGCGACGCCTCGATCTTCCTGGCCTGGCTCAGCTCGCCACCGATCGGGTTCCGCCGTGGCCCGCGCCTCGGGCCGTCCCGCATCGCGCTCGACACCACGCACTGGGCCGGTGCGCCGGTCGACCCGGACGTCGTCGCCGCGACCGAGCGGGCGGGCCGTGCGCTCGCCGACGCCGGCCACCACGTCGAGGTCGCCGAGGGTCTCGTCGACGCCGAGGCGATCGACGCGGCCTGGGACGCGCTCTTCGGTCGTTGGGTCGCCCACGACGTCGCCACCTGGTCGGCCCACACCGGGCGGCCGGTCGATGGCGACCACCTCGAGCCGGCGACGCTCGCCCAGATCGAGGCGATCCGTCACCTCTCGGTCGACGACATCTCGGCGGCGCAGGTCCGGGCCGGGCGGGCGGTGTTCGACCTGCAGCTGGCGCTGGAGCCCTTCGACGCCCTGCTCACCCCGGCGCTCGGACGGGTCGGCATCCCGCTCGGCGAGGTGGGCGGCGAGATCGACGACCTCGACGAGTACCAGCGCCGCAACGTCCCCCTCTTCTGCTACTCGTTCCTCGCCAACGTCGCCGGCTGGCCGGCGATCTCGGCGCCGGCCGGGTGGGTCGGCTCGCTCCCCGTCGGCGTGCAGCTCCTCGCCCGCCCCGGTCAGGAGCGGCGACTGCTCAACCTGGCCGGCGACCTGGAGCGTGCGGAGCTCTGACGACCGGCCCCGTCGCGTCGCTCACGCGCCGCGGTGGGCGATGAACCCGTCGACGAGATCAGCGAGCTCGGCGTCGTCGGGACGGGTTCGGGTCATGAGACGGCGATGGGTGATCGGGCCGAACAGCTCGCTCGCGCCCGCCGCCGGGTCGAGCCCCGCCGCGAGACGTCCGTCGTCGACCGCGCTGCGAAGCAGGTCGCGCACCGGTGTCTCGCCGCGAGCCACCGATGCCGCCCGTACCGCATCGGCGCCGTCGGAGTGCTCGGCCACGCCGATGAGCGCGGCGAGGGTCGCACCGCCGCCGCGGTCGAACAGCACGTCGCGGTAGGCCAGCAGCTCGCCCAGCAGATCGCTCCGCAGGTCGCCCGTGACCCGCTCGGGATGCGACATCTGCTCGGCCCGATCGCTGAGGCCGCGGAGCAGGTCGATGCGCTCCGGCCAGTGCCGGTAGACGGTCGACCGGGCGTAGCCGCTCCGCTCGGCGACGCGCTGGTGGGTCACCCGCTCCCACCCCTCCTCGGTCAGCAGCTCAGCGACGGCGTCCAACACCGCCTCGCGGGTCCGGGTGATGCGGGGGTCCTCGGGCTCGGTCGTCACCATGCGGCGCGCTCCTCCTGCTGTGACGAAGGTCATGTTATCGGACAGGTTGTCTTTTACTGGTGAAACCCTCCATAATCGGACAAGTCGTCCTATAGAGGTCGACACGTCTCAAAAGGTAGGTACGTGATGTCGATCGTGACCCAGCTGGCCACCGCGAGCGCCCGGCGGTGGCGCCGCACCCTCCTATTGCTGAGCGTTCTGGTGATGACCGGGCTCGCCGCCCTCACCGTCGGGCTGGACCGGGAGGGCTTCCCGCCGATCAACACCCCGATCTCGATCGTCTCCGGCACCTACTTCGTCGACGACCCCGCACGGGTCGACACCGACGTGCTCGCCGCCATCGAGCCCGAGCTCGCCGCCGTCGACGGCGTCGTCGAGACCTCGACCCGGGCGCTGCCGAACGCCTTCGTCGCGATCGTCGAGTTCGAGTCGTCCATCTCGTCCGAGGAGGGCACGACGGCGGTGAGATCGCTGGACCTGGACGTCCCCGACGCCGCGATCATCGAATTCACGGCGATCGACGACGCCAAGTTCGCCGGCGAGTTCGACCTCTTCGTCTCGGTCGTCGACGACGGCGCCGACCCGGCGACGCTGCAGGCCCGCGCCGCCGACCTGGCCGCTTGGCTCGCGACCGACGACGAGATCGCCGCCGCCGACGTCCAGGACCTGCTGACCGAGGCGCCCTCGCCCACCTCCGGCGCCGTCGAGGTCCGCCAGACGGCCTTCTCGCGGGTGGCGCTGGACCCCTCCGGCTACCGGGAGGCCGTCAACATCGGCATCGTCCGCGCCTCGTCGTCCGACCTCGACGTCCTGGAGTTCAGCGACCACGTCAACGACCTGCTCGGCGACGCCGACGCACCTGTCGACGAGGGCACCGCCGCCATCACGGCGGACTTCGCCACCGGGGTCCGAGCCCAGCTCGACTCGCTCACCACCAACCTGGTGGGCGGTCTCGTCGCCGTCGTGGTCGTCGGGCTCGTCATGATCGGCTGGCGCGCAGCGGCGCTCAAGGCCGGCTTCATGATCATGGTCATGCTGGGCGCCCTCGTCGGGCTCTGGGCGATCGGCTACACGCTCAACACGATCACGCTCTTCGGCCTGATCCTGACGCTCGGCCTCCTCGTCGACAACGCGGTCGTGGTCACCGAGGCCATCGACTCGTCCTCCGAGGAACCCGATCCCCGGGAGGAGGACCGCTCGCTCGGGGTGGTGCGCACCGCCATCGATCGGGTCGGGTCGGCCACCCTCGCCGGCACCCTGACCACGATCGTGGTCTTCTCACCGATGCTGCTCATCGGCGGGATCCTCGGCGAGTTCGTCCGCCCGATCCCGACGACGGTCATCATCACCCTCGCCACCTCGTTCGTCCTCGCGATGGTCGCGATCCCCGTGTTCGGACGTCGGGTCCTCGCCCGGGGAGCCGGTCGCGCCCTCGCCGGACCCGTGGTCGACGCGGGCGCCGCAGCGCTGGCCCGCCTGGCACGGTTCTCGACCGGGCCCGGCGCCGTGCGGCGCACGACGGGCGCTGCACTCGTCGCGCTCTCCGCGCTCGCCGTGTTCGCCGGTGTGCAGCTCGCCAGCCGCCTCGACTTCAGCATCTTCCCCGCTGGCAAGGATGCCAACGGGTTGATCGTGGCCGCCGAGTTCGACCCCGGCACCGCCGTGGAGGCCGCCGACGAGGTCAGCACCCGGATCGACGACGCCATCGTCGGAGTCGTCGGCGGTCAGCTGGTTCGGTCGCAGTACGTCACCGGCAACGACCAGGAGCTCGAGATCGTCGTCGACCTCACGCCGCTCGACGAGCGCGACGTCACCGCCCCGCAGCTCGTCGAACGGCTCGAGGCCGAGCTCGCCGGGCTCGACGGCGCTCGGGTCGCCGTGTCCCAGGTGGAGAACGGCCCGCCGATCGCCGACTTCCCGTTCGCCGTCCAGATCTCGGTCGACGACGACACCGTCGATGCGGGCAGGGCGCTCGCCGAGGACATCCGGATGGATCTGCTCGGCCGCTCCTTCCGCTCCGGCGGCGACGACGTCGAGGTCGTCGACGCCATCGTGTCGACCGACGGCGAGATCGCCCGGCTCGACGGTGAGCGCTTCATCGAGGTGCGCGCCAAGTACGCGGACACGACCGGCCTCACCGGGCTGCTCTCGGCCACCGAGGACCATGTCCGTTCGACCGTGCCGGCCCTCGACGGGGTGGGCCTGGCTCCGGGCGCTCTGGCCTTCGACTTCCGCGAGGAGTCCGACAACCAGGACGACTTCGCCGCGCTGAACGTCGCCGGCATCGTGGCCCTCGTGCTGGTGCTGACCCTGATCGCGATCCAGTTCCGTTCGGTGGCGCAGTCGCTGCTCGTGTTCCTGGCCATCCCGTTCTCGTTCCTCGGGGTGACCGGGATCCTCACGCTCACCGACAACCCGCTGAGCTTCCTCGCCGCCATCGGCTTCATCGCCCTGATCGGCGTGTCGGTGAACAACACGATCCTGCTGGTCGATGCGGCCAACCGTGCCCGCCGAGCCGGGTCGACGGCGCAGGAGGCGATCGCCGAGGCGGTCGGCCGGCGATTCCGTCCCTTGGTCACGACCACGCTGACCACCCTCGCCGGGCTCCTGCCGCTGACCCTCGCCGACCCCTTCTGGGAGTCGCTGGGCTTCACGCTCATGGGTGGACTGGTGACCTCGACGTTGCTCGTCCTGGTCTCGTTCCCCGTCTACTTCGTCGCCCTCGAGGCGATACGGGACCGGAGCTCGGCGATCATCCGTCGGGCGCTCCGCCGACCGGCCCGATCGACGAGCCCGGCGGCGATCACGTGACCGAGCCGGTCCCCCGCAGCCCGAGGCGCTCCGACTCGTCGGGGCGCCTCGGCGCGTTCACTTCCGGTAGGTCACCCCGGGGAGCACGCAGAGCATCTCGTAGAGGAGGTTGGCGCCGGTCAGGGCGGTCATGCCGCTGGTGTCGTAGATCGGCGCGACCTCGACGAGGTCACCCCCGACCAGGTCGAGGCCGCGACAGCCCCGGATGATCTCGAGCGCCTGCGGCACGGTGAGCCCGCCGACCTCCGGCGTGCCGGTGCCCGGAGCGAACGCCGGGTCGAGGCCGTCGATGTCGAAGCTGAGGTACACGGGACCGCCCGAGACCTGCTCGCGCACCTCCTCCATGAGCGGGACCAGCGACCGGTGCCAGCACTCCTCGACCTGCACGACCCGGAAGCCCTGCTGGCGCGACCAGTCGAAGTCGTCGGCGGCGTACCCGGTGCCCCGCACCCCGATCTGCACCACCCGGGATCCGTCGAGCAGCCCCTCCTCCATCGCCCGGCGGAAGGGGGTGCCGTGGGCGACCTGCTCGCCGAACATGTCGTCGTTGATGTCGGTGTGCGCATCGATGTGGACGAGCCCCACCGGACCGTGCACCTTGCGCATCGCCCGCAGGATGGGCAGGGCGATCGTGTGATCGCCGCCCATCGTCAAGGTCCGCACCCCGTGCGCGAGGAGCCCGTCGAAGTGCTCCTCGATCCGGCGCACCGAGTCCGCCAGCTGGTACGGGTTCGTCGCCACGTCACCGACGTCGTCGATGCGCAGGCTGTCGAACGGCGCCGCCCTGGTCGCCATGTGGTACGGCCGCAGCAACACCGACTCGTCGCGGATGCCCCGGGGTCCGAATCGGGCGCCGGGGCGGTTGGAGGTCCCGATGTCGAAGGGGACGCCGACGACGGCCACGTCGAGGTCGGCCGGATCGGTCCGCCCCGGCAGCCGCATGAAGGTGGCGATCCCGCCGAAGCGGGGCATCTCGTTGCCGCCGAGCGGCTGCGGTCGGTCCATCCCCGGAGCTTGGCACGCAGCGCCGAGCGCTACCGTCGCCACCGTGCTCCGTCGAGGCCTCGCCGCCCTCGCGGCCGCGCTGCTGTGCCTGGCCGGGTGCGGTGGCGACGACGCCGTCAGCGAGCCGCCGGAGAGCGCAGCGGTCGACTGCCGCGGACCAGCCGACCGGTGGGCGCGGATCCAGCAGGGCTACCTCGACCGGATCAGCGACGCCGATCTCGACGAGCTGACCGCAGGCAGCCCACGGATCGACGAGGCGAACGAGTGGTTCGGCCCGGCCATGATCGAGCAGGTCCGCGACGCGGCGGCCGTGGGATGCGACGACGAGTTCGTCGCCGGCTCCCCGCTGCTGTGCGCCCGCCTCGACGGTCTCGAACCCGCGGGTGAGGCCGGCGAGCGGGTCGTGGCCGACCTCGACGCGTCGTGCGGTGGCGGCTAGATAGGGCCCATGGATCAGCCGACCGCCGAGCAGCTCGCCCGGACCCTGTGGCAGCGGGTCGAGCCGTATCACGCCATCACCTACTTCGCCGAGGAGTGCCTGGCGGCGTTCGTCGACGCCGGCCTGCGCGGCTTCTGGCGCGGCTACTTCGCCGGGCGCGCCGCACCGTTCGGCGCCGTCGAGGCCGGGCCGATCGTCGCGGCCTTCCACGGCTTCCGCGCCGACTTCGTCCAGCGGGCGGTGCCGTCGATCTGGTCGCTGGTCACGCCCTCCGCTGCGCTGCAGGCACGCCTCGACGGCGCCGACCGGACGCTCCGACGCGTCCTCGAGCTCGAGCGCGACGCCGGAGCGCTCGACGAGATCGCGACCCTGCTGACCGGGGCGATGGAGCACATCTCGCCGTCGGGACGGCCGGTGTTCGCCGCGAACGCCGACCTCGAGCGACCCGACGACCCCCACCTCGCCGCCTGGCACGCCGCCACGCTGCTGCGCGAGCACCGAGGAGACGGACACGTCGTGGCACTCACCGATGCCGGCCTCGACGGATGTGAGCCGCACGTGCTCCGCCTGGCGATCGGCGGTCTCCCGGAGAGCTCCATCGCACCGTTCCGTGGCTGGGACGCCGACGACTGGGCCGAGGCCACCGATCGGCTCCGCGCCCGGGGCTGGCTCGACGCCGACGGCGCCGCCACGGACGCCGGCCACGCGGCGCACCGAGCGATCGAGGCGGCGACCGACCGGCTGGCCGCTGCACCGGTTCTCGCACTCGGCGACGTGCGCACCCTGCGCCTGATCGAGCTGCTCGACGGCCCGGCACGCCGGATCGGGGCGGCCGGGGTCGTGCCGTACCCGAACGCGATGGGCGTGCCCCCTCCGGATCAGCCCGGCTTGCCGTAGTCCACGCTGTACCAGCGTTCGGGGGTGATGCTGATCCGCATCTCGTCGTCGGCGACACCGCCGGCGGCATAGGCCCGACCCATCTCCTCACCGAGGTAGCGGATGGCCATGACCTCGATCTCGCCGCGGGTCGCGTCGCCCAGCGGCTCCACCGTCGCCGGACCCTCGACGGAGACGTAGCGGTACGGGAGTTCCTCCTGTTGGGCGCACAGCGAGGCCCGACCCGCCGCGGCGGTCAGGCGACCCTTCAACGAGGCTGCGCTGGTGAGGACCTCGACGGCTCCCCCCGGCCGGTAGCCGTACCAGACCGGTACCGCGAGGGGTGGTCCGTCGGCTCGTTCGACCGCCAGCACCCCGACGTGGACGCCGGCCAGGAACTCCTCGCGCTCGTGCTCGGTCATCGACTGCGCGGCCATGGCTGCTCCCTCGTCGTCCGGCTCCGACTCTGGGACGACGGTTGGGGCCCGGTCAAGGCCCGACGGGCGTGCCCCGGGGCGTCGAGCCGACGCCGATCGGTCCCCCGACCGCTCAATTGTGCACCCGTCCGGGCCGATTCGAGCGTGGAGGACGTGCCGCGGCGCGCCGCTCGGGCCGGCACTCGACCCGACGCGCCCCGGCGGGAGCGAACATGCCGGACCAGGAGCTCGGAGAGGAGGAGACCGAGACCAGGGTCCGGCGCGCCCGCAACGAGGTCCTCGTGCTCGCTGCTGCGCTGACGGGCATCTCCGCCTCCGTGCTGACGTTGACACCCGGTCGGACGGACGCGCTGGTGGCGTCCGGCTCCATCACGATGGTCCTGATCGCGATCGGGTTCTTCGTCTCGGAGCCGATGGTGTTCCACATCGAGGCCCGCAACGAGTCGGTCAGCTTCTCCCCGACCGACCTCCCCCTCGCCTACGGGCTCCTCTTCCTCTCACCGGTGTCGCTCGTGCTGATGCGCCTGGTCGTCGGCGGAGCGGCACTGGTGATCTGGCGACGTCCGCCGGCGTTCAAGCTGGCCCTGAACCTCTCGAACTACGCGGTGGAGACCGTGGTCGCCGTCGTCGTCCTCCGCGCGCTGCATCCCGGAGATCTGGCGATCACGCCGCAGACCTGGGCGACGCTCACCGCTGCGTTGCTGGTGAGCCTCATCGCCAGCGCGGGCACGATCGCCCTCGCCATCTCACGCTTCGAGAACGATCTCGTGGACCGGCTCCGCAGCGAGCGGCTCTACAGCTTCCTCTTCTACCTCCCGATGGCGGTCGTCGTCGCCACCGCCGCGGTCCCGGTCATCGACAACCCGTGGTTCGCCGCCGTGTCCTCCTCGCCGGTGGTCGTCATCTGGCTCGTGCTCCGTTCGCACGGCTCGCTGATGCACCGCTACAGCGATCTGAGCGACGTCCACGACTTCAGCCACCAGGTGGGACGATCCGAGCACCTCGACGACATCACGTCGACGGCGATCCAGGAGGTGACCGAGCACCTCCGCGCGAGCCGCGCCGCGCTGCTCGTCTGGGACGACCGACCCGGATCGGTCGCCGCAGCGGCCGGCGACACCGAGCTCCTGTCGATCATGCCGACGGACTCGGCGGACCGCGACTGGGCGGCGGTCGCCTCGCCGGACCGCATCGAGGTGGTCAGAGCCGACCCTCCGGACGAGGAGGTGGCTCGGCGCCTGGCCGGCATCGACGTGGCCGAGGCCGTGGTGGCACCGCTCGCCGACGAGGCTGGACCGGTCGGTCTCCTCGTCGTCGCGGACCGGCACGGAGCGTCGACGACGTTCTCGATCGAGGACGTGAGCAGGGTCCGGACCATCGCTCGCCAGCTGACCGTCGCACTCCGCAAGGGGCGGCTGTACGTCCGGGTCCAGCACCAGGCGACGCACGACCGCCTGACCGGGCTCCCCAACCGAACGCTGTTCGAGGCGCACGCGGATGCCGAGCTCATCGAGCACCGCCAGCTGGCGATCTTCCTGCTCGACCTCGACCGCTTCAAGCAGGTCAACGACACCCTCGGCCATCAGGCGGGCGACGAGCTGCTCGTCAAGGTGGCGGCGCGTCTGCGCACCGCCGTCGGCAACGACGGGCTGATCGCACGGCTGGGAGGTGACGAGTTCGGCTTCGTCGCGGCCGGATGCGACGGTGCGCAGGCGGTCGAGCTGGCGCGACGCATGGCCCACGTGATCAACGAGCCCTTCCCGGTCCAGGGAGCGGACGTCTCGGTTGGTGTGAGCGTCGGCATCGCGCTCGGCCCCGACCATGGCGACGACCTCACGACGCTCCTGCGTCGCGCCGACGTCGCCATGTACGCCGCGAAGCGCCACCACGACGAGGTCCGGGTGTTCGAGGCCCTGCTCGAGGACCCGCAGGACGCCGATCGGCTCGCGCTGCTCGGGGACCTGCGGGCCGCTATCCGCCAGGGCGCGCTCGACGTCCACTACCAGCCGCAGCTCGACGTGCGGTCGGGCCAGATCGTCGGAGCGGAGGCGCTCGCCCGCTGGATCCACCCCGAGCACGGCTTCGTGCCGCCCGACGAGTTCATCGTGCTCGCCGAGCAGTCGGGACTCATCCTCCCGCTCACCGATCGCGTCCTCACCCGGGCGCTCGGCACCGCCAGCCGGTGGCGGAGCGACGGCCACGAGGTCGGGGTCGCCGTCAACATCAGCGCGCACAGCCTCATCGACGACCAGTTCCCGGATCTGGTCGTCGAGCGCCTCCGGGAGCACGACCTGCCCGGAGAAGCCCTGACCCTGGAGATCACCGAGACGGCGATGATGTCCGACACCGAACGGGCCTTCCAGACCCTGACGCGCCTCGGCGAGTTCGGCATCCACGTGTCGATCGACGACTTCGGGACCGGCTACTCGTCGCTGGTGAACCTGCGACGCCTGCCGATCACCGAGCTGAAGATCGACCGGGCCTTCGTGATGGCGATGCTCGAGGACGAGTGCGACGCCGCGATCGTCCGCTCGACGATCGAGCTCGGGCACAGCCTCGGGCTGCCCATCGTCGCGGAGGGCGTCGAGTCGACCGAGCTCCTCGGCCACCTCGGCATGCTCGGGTGCGACATCGCCCAGGGCTACGTGATCTCGCGGCCACTGCCTGCCGCCGAGCTCTTCGAGTACCTCGATTCGTCGCGGCGGCAGGGCTCGGCGGTGCTCAGCGGCTGAGGCCGGGCGCCGCGAGGGCGCGACCCATCCCGGCGCGACCCCCCCTCATCGACCTCGCGCCGCCCTCAGTCGTGCGGCATCTCGCGAGGCTCGATGTTGGCCACGCTCTCGGCGTGCTCCGGGTGGTCGTGGAAGATGTGGTCCCTCACCTCGTAGTGCAAGACGAAGACCAACTCGCAATACGGGCACGTGTGCCGATCCGTCCTGACCTGCATGGTTTGATCGTCCCTCGGGCCGAGGGCATCGTCCAGGGTCCTCGGTCGCATCCTCGGGCCGTCAGGCCTCCGAGTGGGTCACGGGGACCTCGCCCATCCACTCGCGCAGGGTGTTCTTCAGCTTGATCTGCTGGATGAAGATGTCGTGCTCGGGGTCGAGACCACCGGCCGGCTGCGGCGACTTGAAGTAGAAGCTGAGCCACTCCTGCACGCCGGACTCGCCGGCACGGGCCGCGAGGTCCATGAACAGGGCGAGGTCGAGCACGATCGGCGCCGCGAGGATCGAGTCACGGCAGAGGAAGTCGATCTTGATCTGCATCGGGTAGCCCATCCACCCGTAGATGTCGATGTTGTCCCACCCCTCCTTGTTGTCGCCGCGGGGCGGGTAGTAGTTGATGCGGACGACGTGATCGATGTTGCCGTAGAGCTCCGGGTAGACCTCGGGCTGCAGGATCGTGTCGAGGACGCCGAGCTTCGAGACCTCCTTGGACTTGAAGTTCTCCGGATCGTCGAGGACCTCACCGTCCCGGTTGCCAAGGATGTTCGTCGAGTACCAGCCGCGCATCCCGAGCATCCGGGACTTGAACCCCGGGGCGAGGATCGTCTTCATCAGCGTCTGACCGGTCTTGAAGTCCTTGCCGGCGATCGGCACGCCGCGGGCCTCGGCGAGCTCGAGCATGCAGGGCAGGTCGACGGTCAGGTTGGGGGCGCCGTTGGCGATCGGCACGCCCGACTGGAGCAGCGCGTAGGCGTAGATCTGACTGGGCGAGATCTCCGGATCGTCGTTCTTGAGGCCGTCCTCGAACGACGCGACGGACTCGTGGACCTCGGAGGGCTCCCGGTAGGCCTCGGTCGAGCCGCACCACACCGACACCAGCCGATCGCAGCCGTTCTCGACGCGGAAGCGCTCGATGTCGTCGATCAGGGCCTCCGCCTGCTCCCACAGCGAGCCGGTCTTGACCCGGGTGCCCTCGAGCTTGCTGACCCAGCGCTGGTCGAAGACGGCATCCATGGCCACGACGCCCTCGAGCTCGGCGGAGATCGGCGCCAGGTCGCGCTCCTCGAGCACGCCACAGGTCCGGGCGGCCTCGAGCGCGTTCGGCGAGATCGGGTCCCAGCCACCGAAGACGATGTCGTCCAGCGAGGCGAGGGGCACGAACTCCCGGATCTTCGGGTTGCGACCCTCGTCGCGCTCGCCCAGACGGATGTTGGCCATCTGGGTCAGTGACCCGATGGGGTCCTCACCGCTGGCGCGGGCGGCGATGACGCCGGCGATGAACGTGGAGGCCACGGCGCCGAGCCCGGGGGTGAGGATGCCGAGCTTGCCGGTGGCGGGGGCGATGTTCCGTGCGGTCATGAGTCGAATCCTAAGGATCGCTCGACGTTTGGCGTGCTCTGTTCAGCATCACTGAACTATGCTGCACGGGTGGCCCACCCCCTGCCCGACCTGTCCGTGCGTCAGCTCGAGTACCTGGTCGCGGCCGTCGAGTCGCCGACCTGGTCGGCGGCCGCGTCGAGCTGCGGTGTGTCGACGTCCGCGCTGTCACAGGGCCTCGCCGAGCTCGAGCGCCGGGTCGGGGTCCGGGTGTTCGAGCGCAGCGGTCGGCGCAAGCACCTCGCCGGCCACGCCGAGCCGGTGCTCGACCACGCCCGTCGGGTGCTGGCCCTGTCCGGCGACCTCGCCGACTGGGCCGAGCGGACCCGCAGCGGATCGGTCGGGCGCCTGCGGGTGGGGATGATCGACGTCGCCGCGACCGTGCACCACGCCGAGACGCTGCGCCGCTTCCGCGACCGGCGACCCGACGTCGACCTCCGGCTCGTGGTCGCTCCCTCGGGCGAGCTCCTCGACCAGCTTCGGCGCGGGCGCCTCGATCTCGCGGTCGGCGTCCGGGACGCGTCGGCCGACCTGACCGTCGACGACCTCCTCGTCGAGGCCCTCGCCGTCTACGGGCCGGGCGACGTCATCGCCGGACCGGCACGGGCCTGGGGTCCGTGGGTCCTCTTCCCCGACGGCTCGCGCACCCGGGCGCTCGTCGAGGAGGGCCTCCGGCGGCTCGGGGCTCCGGTCGACGTGGTCGCCGAGTCGAACCAGCCCGACGTGCTGCGCCAGATGGTGCGTCTCTCGATCGGCTGGACCGTGCTGCCGGAGGTCCAGGCCGAACGGGTCGGCGACCCGGTGGCCCGCCTCGTCGACGAGCCGGTCGCGACGCGGCGCCTCGCGCTGCACCGGCGCACCGACGCCATCCTCCCGCCGGCGGCCGACGACCTGGCGGCGATGCTGCTCCCCTGACCGCCGCCGGGCGGCCCCTACGCTGTCGCCGCCGCCTCGACGGGAGCCCACGATGGACCGGGACGACGCCTACCTCTCACCGAACGACGCCTTCCTCTGGGTGCAGGAGGCCGATCCGCTGCTGCGCTCGACGATCAGTGGCCTCGCGACCCTGGACCGCCGACCCGACTGGGAGCGCCTCCGCGCCCGGATCGAGCGCGCGGCCGCCGTCATCCCCGAGCTCCGCCAGCACATCGTCGAACCACCGACGCCGGGCACCAGCGCCCGATGGGTGCCGACGCCCGACCTCGACCTGGACTACCACCTCCGCCGGGTGCAGGCCCCGCAACCGCACGACCTCGACGCCGCCCTCGAACTGGCCCGCGTGTCCGCCATGGCCGGGCTCGACCGGGCCCGTCCGCTGTGGGAGTTCAACCTCATCGACGGGCTGTCCGGGGACCGCGCCGCCTTCCACACGAAGCTGCACCACGTGCTCACCGACGGGATCGGTGCGATGCAGCTGGCCGCCGAGGTCTTCGACCTCGAACGAGACGCTCCACCCGCGGCCCTCCCACCGCCGTCCGTCGACGAGCCCGCGCCGGAGGGGTCGGCGCTGATCGTCGACGCGATGCGCCACGACCTCGGACAGCTCCTTGGCGCGGGCCGCGAGCTCGTCGGCCGACTCGGCGAACAGGTCGCCGGGAGCATCCGCCACCCGGTCCGCACGGCCACCGACACCATCGAGACCGCTCGCTCGCTGGCCCGCATGATCGAACCGCTGCACGAGACGCTCTCGCCGGTGATGATCGACCGCCGGCTGGTCTGGCGCCTCGCCGTGCTCGACGTCGGTGTCCACGAGCTCAAGGCGGCCGCCCACGAGCTCGGCGGCTCGCTCAACGACGGCTACCTGACCGGGCTCACCGGCGGGCTTCGGCGCTACCACGAGCACCACGGCGCCCCGATCGACGAGCTGCGCTTCGCCATGCCGATCAGCCTGCGAACGGCCGACGACGCCGCGGGCGGGAACCACGTGACGCTGATGCGCTTCGCCGTGCCGGTGGGGCTCACCGACCCGGCCGAGCGATTCGCCGCGCTGCGCTCGCGGGTGGCAGAGGTCCGCGACGAGCGCTCGATCCCGCACACCCAGGCGGTGGCGGGCGCGCTCAACCTGCTCCCGCCGGCGGTGGTCGGCTCGATGATGAAGCACGTCGACGTGCTCGCCAGCAACGTGCCGGGCATCGACGTCCCCATCTACCTGGGCGGTGCGCGGGTGGAGCGCTACTACCCGTTCGGGCCGACGCTCGGCGCCGCCGTCAACGCCACCCTGCTGTCCTACGACGGCACCTGCTGCATCGGCCTCACCGTCGACGCGGGCGCGGTGCCCGACGTCGAGGTGTTCCGAGACTGCATGATCGACGGCTTCGCCGAGGTCACCGACCTCGCCACAGCGGGTCGGTGACCTCGGCGACGCCTCACGTGACTAGAGGGCGAAGGCGGCGATGCCCACCACCGAGTCGCCCGGCGGGTCGGCGCCGAGCGAGCCCTCGAAGGGCTCACCGGAGAAGTTGAACACGCCGCCGTCGGTCCCGACGAGCACGTACCCGTCGCCGTAGGAGACGCCCTCGAAGATCGGGCCGTTGAGCGGGGTGCCACCCATCGAGCCGAGGAAGGGCGCCTCGAAGGCGAACACGCCACCGTCGGAGGCGAACAGCCAGTAGCCCTCGCCGTCGGGGTCGACGGCCATGCTGACGACGGGCTGGTTGAGCGGGGTGCCGCCCATCGAGCCCCGGAACACGGCGTCGCCGATGGCGAAGATGCCACCGTCCGGCGCCGCCAGGTACACGCCGTCACCCGACGCCGTGGAGACCGCGTCGACGATCGGAGCGTTGAGGGCGACGGTCTCGACGCCGCCGAGCACCGGGGCGTTGCCCAGCGCGATCAGGCGGCCGCGGTCGGTCGCCACCCACGCACCGTCGCCCTGCGGGCGGGGCGCGATGGCCGCGAGCGACTCCCCGGCCGAGAGGCCGAGCAGGCTGACCGGACCCACCTCGGCGGCGTCGCCGAGGTTGTAGACGTTGCCCAGCGAGTCGAGGATCCAGGCGCCGGTGCCCGAGGCGTTGGCCTCGATGTCGACGACCACCGCACCCTCGGGCAGGGTGATCTGATCGCCGAGCGCCGGGGCGTCGCCGAAGCCGGTCACCGCACCGGTCTCGGTGATGATCCAGTACCCCTGGACCTCGGCGTCGACGGCCTCGAAGGCCCGACCGAGGTTGATGAGCAGGCTCTCACCGGGATGGTCGTCGACACCGTCGTTGTCGGTGCTGATCCACAGCTCGCCGGCGGTCGTGACCATGGCGCCCTCGACCTTGTCGAGCACGTTCCCGTTCTCGGCCTGCAACGTCGGCAACAGGTCGAGCGCCGTTCCCTTCGTGACGGCCCCCGGGGTGTCCGGGATGCTCACCGGGTAGATGCGCTTCACCTCGGCGTTGCTGGCCAGCTGGTTGTCGCGCTCGACGACGAGCACCGTGCCCGGTCCGTACGCCGTGATCTCGGACAGGCCGACCCACCCACCGGCTGCCGCCGGATCGTCGAGCGAGTACGGGTACTGCTCCCAGACCGCGGCGTCGGGCGTGGCCTCGCCCGGGATGTACCGCCACAGGTTCGTCTGGCCCTCAGGATCGTTGAACTGGGTGCAGTCGACGCCTCCGACCGTGCCGACGTAGCCGTCCCACTCGCGCTGCTGCGCGACCCAGATGGAGCCGTCGGGCGCCACCGTGATGCCCTCGAAACCGAAGCGCAGGTTGCGGCGGTCGTCGTTGGTGCCGTCGTCGGCGCTTGCGGTCCAGCAGGCCTGACGGTCGTCGGGCAGCGTGTCGGAGAAGGTCACCTCGCCGTCGCCGGCGACCCGGTGGATCTGGTTCGGCGTCGACGGATCCGGCGTCGGACCGTCCTCGACCGGGTCGTAGCTCGGCACCGCACCCTCGGTGGCGACCCAGAACTCCAGGTCGCCGGTGTCGTCGTTGATCGTGGCGGCCACGCCCTCGAGATCGACGCTGATCTGGTCGCCGTCACCATCGACGAGCTCGATCGCGTCGACGATCGTGGGCGGAGTGGTCGAAAGGTCGATCTCGAAGATCGTCGAGTCGGCGTAGAACGAGTCGCTCACCGAGTAGGCGATGTTCGGGTCGGTCGGGTGAGCCGAGAGTCCCGACTGGGCGCCCCACGGGATGGGCCAACGGTTCGAACCGTCGGGAGCCGAGATGAGGTGCGGGTAGTTCGGCTCCCCCTCGGACATCTCGTAGAGCATCACCGTCGCCGGGAAGCCCTCGTCGTCGGTCTCGTTGGCGACGACGAAGAGGTCGCGAGACGGCAGGGCCAGGAGGCCCTCCGGGCCGATGCCGGCCGGCAGCACCTGGCGGAGCTCCGGGGCCAGCGGGTTGTCGATGTCGTACACGGCGATGACGCTCGCCCGCTCGGAGCCGACGAACAGGTAGTCGTCGTCGCCGAAGGTGCCGAACTCGACGGCCTCGGGCTCGTTGCCCTTGTTCTCGGCCCGACCGAGCGGGAAGTGGCCCGTGGCGACCGTGAGGTACTCGAGCGCCTCACCCGACTCGAACACCACGTTGCCCGAGGTGTCGAAGACGGTGAAGCCGCGGCTGCCGCCGTCGTCGCCGCCCTCGGTCCCGGCGTTCTGCGGGATGTCCCCCTCGTTGGCGGTGGCGAAGTAGTCCGTGCCGATCCACGAGACCGCGTCGGGCTGACGCTCCCGGACGATCGACCCCTCGAAGTCGATGACGTCGTCCTCGGTGATGTCGACGTTGGGCAGCCCCACGACGCCGGCCGAGAAGCTGGTGGTCACCGCCGGGGTCGCGAGATCGACGATCGCGATGGCGTTGTTCTCCTGCAGCGAGACCACCGCGACGTCGTCGGTGTTGATGTCGACGAACTCCGGCTCGGGGTCGGTCGGCTCGTTGGCGCCGGTCAGACCGGTGAGCGCGACCGTGGAGGTGGTCCAGTTCAGCGGATCGGGATCGGAGGTGTCGACGACGATGAGCTCACCTGCGGGGAGCTGGGGGAGCGCGCCCTCCTCGCCACCGACCTCGAGGTCCTCGTCGCGCTCGTTCTCGATGACCACCGCGGCGTAGTCGCCGCTGGGGGCGACGGCCACCGAGTCGGGCTGCCCGCCCAGGTTGATCGTGCGCACGACCGACGCCGGGTCGGTGGTGAGGTCCAGGATGATCAGGTTCCCGTCCGGAGCGACGAACGACGGCGAGGTGTTCTCGCCGACGAGCGCGAAGTCGCCGAGCACGGACACCGCTGTCGGCTCACCGGCGACGTCGACGGGGTCGAGCAGGGTCGGGGCCGACGGATCGCTGATGTCGGCGAAGCCGACCTGACCGGCAACCGAGTCCGAGAAAATCAGCTTCGTGTCGTCGTCGTAGGCGGCGATGATCTCCGGGGCGCTCGTGTCCTCTCCGTCACCGACCTCGAGGGTGGCGATGCGGTTGAAGTTCTCTGCGCCGGGCACGGGCTGCCAGTCGCTCGGACCGGCCAGACCGGCGGCCTCGATGTCCTGGGCTCCGACGGACGGGGTGGCGAGGGTCGCGACGAGCGCCCCTGCGGCGAGGACCGCTCCGGTCCTCATCCGTCGGCGGGCGCGGGCTGATCGGTGCATGCAGGCCTCCTGGTGACGTGCCGTCGGGGAGTCTTCGCGGTCGAGGTGGCGCGCGGCTGATGGGAGGGTGACCCGACGGTGAACGCCGGGCAGCGATCAGACGGCACGGGCCCTGCGATGACTCGGCCCGGCCCATCGAGCATGCTGACCGTCGATGGGTGAGCGGTACGTCTTCGGGGGCTGCGTCGTCGACGGCGAGCGCTACGAGATCCTTCGCGACGGCGAGCCGGTCCATGTCGAGCCCCAGGTGTTCGACGTGATCCTCCACCTCATCCGCCACCGGGGTCAGGTGGTGGCCAAGCACGACCTGCTCGACGCCGTCTGGGGCGACCGCTTCGTCTCGGAGTCGGCGCTGGCCACCCGGATCAACGCCGCACGGCGGGCGCTCGGCGACGACGGCACCCGCCAGGCCGTCATCAAGACGGCGTTCGGCCGCGGCTACGAGTTCGTGGCCGAGCTGGCCCCGGAGTCCGCGGCCCGCCCCCGCCGGCGACGCACCCCGGGCCACGACTCCATCCGCTTCGTCGAGGGGTCGGGCGGGGACCGGTTGGCCTATGCCGTGTCGGGCGACGGTCCGCCACTCGTCAAGGCGGCGAACTGGATGACCCACATCGAGTTCGACCGCGAGAGCAGCGTGTGGCGGCACTGGATCGAGGAGCTGAGCGAGCGCACGTTCCTGGTGCGCTACGACGAGCGGGGCTGTGGGCTGTCGGAGTGGGACACCGACGACTTCACGTTCGGGACCTGGGTCGACGACCTCGGCGTGGTGGTCGACGACCTGGGGCTCGACCGCTTCCCGCTGCTCGGGATCTCGCAGGGCGCTGCCGTGGCGATCTCGTATGCCGCCCGCCACCCCGAGCGGGTGAGCGCACTGGTGCTCGCCGGCGCGTACCCCCGGGGACGTCTCGTCCGTGCCCGCTCCGACGCCGAGCTGCGCGCGGCCGCGCTTGACCTCGAGCTCGCCCGGGTCGGCTGGGGCATCGAGGACTCGTCGTTCATGCAGGTGTTCGCCACGCAGTTCATCCCCGACGGCAGCCGCGAGCAGTGGCTGGAGTTCACCGCCCTGCAGGCCCGCACCACCTCGGCGGCCAACGCGGTCCGGTTCCTGGAGACCTTCGCCCACATCGACGTCACCGGGGTGGCGCCCGTCGTCGAGTGCCCGACGTTGCTGCTCCACTCCCGCGACGAGCTGCGGGTGCCGGCCGAGAACGCCCGGGAGCTCGCCAGCCTCATCCCCGGTGCGGAGCTGGTGTCGCTGCCGTCGCGCAACCACATCCTGCAGGCCGACGAGCCGGCGTGGCCGATGTTCCTCGACGCCGTCGAGGGCTTCCTCGCACGACCCGACGTCACGCGCTGAGCGCCGAACGGGCGTCGGCGAGCGCTGCGGCGAGCCGCCCGTGGGCCCGGTGGGACCGCGACTTCACGGTCCCGACGCTGATGCCGAGTCGGTCGGCGACCTCGCGATGGGTCAGGCCGCACAGGTGTTGGAGCCGCACGACCTCGCGCTCGAGCTCGGGCAGCGCGTCGACCGCCGCCCTGATCTCCCACTGCAGCTCGAGGGTCTCGGTCGCGAGCTCCGGGTCGGAGCGGTCGTCGACCTGCACCGCCGAGCCCAACACCGGCTCGGGGTCACCGAACTGCGATCGCGGCCGAGCCGAGCGCGCCCGGGCCAGGTCGTAGGCGGTGTTGCGGGCGATCCGGAACAGCCACGGCTCGATCTCGCGGGTGGGGTCGAAGGTCTCGGCTCGGCGCCACACCCGCACGAAGGTCTCCTGCACGGCCTCCTCGGCGAGCTGGCGGTCGGCGAGCACCCGCAGCGCGAGGCCGAGGACGCGCCCGCCGAAGGTCCGGTACAGCTCGACGATCACCGACTCGTCGCCGGCGGCGAGGCGCTGCGGCACGGTGTCGGGTGAGGAGCCGGACGGTTCGACCGGGGCGGCAGGTCGGGGCAGCGTCGTCATCGTCGCGGTCGACATCGGCCCTCCTCCGGTCGTGGGGCGCCATGGCGACGCGGGCGAACGACCCCAGTCTTCGCCGCGGATCCCCGCCGAGTCGTGAAGACGGTCTTGAGAACCTCTTCAGATCCTCGAGCGAGCGAGCGCCGGGCTCACCGGGTCAGCTCGATCTCGATGAGCGTCCTGGATCCGTCGGTCACGGCGAAGGCGAGTTCACCGTCGACCCAGCGCAAGGAGTCGCCGCCGTCGTGCGGCCTGATCGGCTCGTCCCCCGGCCAGACCTGCAGCAGCTCCCACTCGCCCACGGTCCCCGCCTCCAGGTCGATGGCGACGGTCCCGAGCGCGAGGCGGAACCGGTCGTCGGCGTTCCGGTAGTTGCCGAAGGCCAGCAACGCGGCACCGCCCGGCGCGAGCTCGGAGTCGTACATGCCGATCGTCGAACCGTCCACCACCGGGTCGGGCACGACGGTCAGATCGCCGGTGTCGACGTCGTACAGGGCCAGGCCCTCGTCGGTGGCGAACAGCAGCACTCCGCGACCGACGTCCAGGTCCTCGGGACCGAGCATCCGGACCTCGGGGTACTCCCGGCTCCGGACCGTCGAACCGGCGCTCAGGTCGACCAGATCGATCCGAGGCGTCCCGGGGAGCTCGGTCCGGCCGACGACCACCACCAGATCGTCGTCGAGCCAGCGCAGGTGGTTCATCCACTCGATCGTGTCGATGCCGGTGCGCTCCACGCTGCCGTCGGCGACGTCGATGATCACGAGCTCCGATCGCAGCACCTCGAAGGCCTCGAGATCCAGGTCCTGTTCCACTCCGATCAACCGAGTCCCGTCCGGCGACCAGTCGAGGTCACCAGCGACCGACGGCAGCTGGGTCAGTTCTCCGGCAGCGTCGACCACCGTCCACCCCTGCTCGCTCACGCCGACGAGCACCTCTCCGCCGGGGCCCCACCGGATCCCGAAGAGGTCCTCGGTCTCGATGTCGGCGCACCAGTCCACGACGTCCGGCCGCTGCGTCGAGGCCCGACAGAGCCCTCCCGCCGGGCCGACACCGACGACCAGTTCGCCGTCGGGCGAGACGCCGGTCGACTCGAGGATGAACGGCGCCGTGTCGCGGTCCGCGAACCGGGCTCCGGTCGGCGGAGGCAGCCGTGGCGCCACCTCCGGGGCGGTCGTCGGGGTCGTGTCGTCGGCCGGCGCGGCCGTGGTGACGGTCGTCTCCTGCGGTGCGGCGGTCGTCGTGCTGCTCTCGGAGGGCCCGACCGCCGTCGTCGCCGACGATGACCTGTCCTCGGTCCCGCAGGCTGCGAGCAGGACGGCGATGGCGAGGAGGGCGATGGGGCGTCGCATGGGTCGAGCATCGTCGACGACCGGTTCGAGCGGAATGGGGAATGGACCCCGGTCACCCGAGGCGCAGGTGCGATGCTGGGCTCGATGATCCCCGCCCGTCGTGCGCTGCTCGTCGTGGCGGTGGCGGCCAGCCTGGGCGCCTGCGTGGCGGCGCCCACGCCCGAGCGGTCCGGCGTCGGTGCACCCGTCGAGGTCGACACGACGATCGACCCGGACTCGTGGGGTCGGGTCGGCGACGACACGGCGACCGATCGAGCCCTCGTCGCCGGCGTCGTGGTGGTGCGGACGACCCGCTCGATCACGGCACCGGTGACCGGACGCGTCACCGACGTCGCGATCCGGCGGGGCGACGCCGTGGAGTCCGGCGAGGTCCTCGTGACGATGCGGCCCACGTCGCCCGCCCTCGACGAGCTGGAGCGGGCGATCCTCGCCCTCGACGCCGCCCTCGCCGAACGACCGACGCCCGACGTCATCGGGGACCTCCTCGATGCCCGCGACGCGGCTGCGGCCCGGGTCGCTGCCGAGGTGGGCGGCTCGTCGCCCCGGCTGCTCACGGTCGAGGCACCGGCGACGGGGGCGGTGAGCTCGGTGTCGGCGACCGTCGGGGCACGGGTCGAGGGCGGCGCCGAGTTGGCGACGATGGGCGAGACCTCCGAGGTCGAGGTCCACGCCACCGTCCCGACGCCGCTGCTCGGCCCGATCGAGGCCGGCTCGGGCGACGCGCTCGTCATCGAGCGCGGCGACGTCGGCGAGGTCACGCCTGCACGGCTCGCCCCGCCCACCGAGCGGGTCGTGCGCACCGAGGACGACGGGGCGACGAGCATCGTCCGCTTCCTCTTCGACGAGGTACCGGCCCTGGTCGACGGCAACCGCGTGGACGTCGAGGTCGACGTCGACGTCGGCACCGCGACCGTGTCGGTCCCGGTCGACGCGTTGCGCGACGACGGCACGACCTTCGTGCTCGCCGATGACGACGGCGAGCTCGTGCGGGTCGACGTCGAGGTGCGCCTCGTCGGTGATGCCGTCGCCGAGGTCGAGGGCGAGCTCCGAGCAGGTCAGCTCGTGCTCCTCCGATGACGACCACGCCGCCGGGGCGGGCGATGGGGGTGGCCACCCGGCTCGCCGCCCGCCTCCGCGCCCACGCTCTCGCCGTCGTCGCCCTCGTCCTCGGGCTCGGGGTCTTCTTCTCCGTCGTCGCGGTCGTCCCCGTGTACACCGCCGTCGCCTCCCAGGGGGTGCTCGACGACATCGCGGCCGACGACCCCGAGGCGCCCCGACCCCAGTTCGCCTACTTCTTCGCCGCCGACCGCGCCGACCAGCCGGCCCGCTGGTCCGAGCTGGTGCCGATCGACGAGGAGCTCCGGACCGACCGCATCGACCGCCTCGGCGTCGAGGTGACGAGGACCGACGTCCGGCTCCGCACCCGGCGCTTCGAGGCCGTCGGTGCGAGCGGCGAGCAGCTCGGCCCGCTCGCGGTGTCGGCCATCGCCGAGCTCGGCGATCTCATCCGGGTCCGCGGCGAGGTGCCGAGCACCGTCGAGGGGATCGGCGTGCTCGTCGCGGAACCCCTGGCCGAGACGCTCGACGTCGACGTCGGCGATCCGCTCACCCTCGTCGACCCGGTGGTCGCGATCGACGACGGCCGGCGGGCCGTCGAGATCGTCGTGTCCGGCGTCTGGAGCCCGATCGACGCCGACGACCGCCGGTGGATCGTCGATCCGAGCAACCTGGTCGACGAGTTGCTCACCGACCTGCCGACCGTCATCGACGAGCTGGACGCGGGGCGGCCGCCGGTGATCGCCGGTGCGCAGTGGTACGTGGTCGGCTCGGGCGAGGGCATCACGCCGGACCGCGTCGACGACCTCCGGTCGGGTCAACGCGCCGTGGTCCGCCGCCTCGACGCCATCGATCCGGAGGTGTCGCTGCTGCTCGCCCCCGACGACCTGCTCGGCGAGTTCCAGCGCCGCAGCGACGAGCTGCGCGACGCCCTGGCCGCCTCCGCCGTGCCGGGTGCGATGATCGTCGGTCTCTTCGTCGTGCTCGCCGTCGCCTACCACGCCCGCCAGCGCCAGACCGAGCTCGCGATCGGCCGCAGCCGGGGCATCTCGATCACCCACTCGCTCGGATCGATCGCCGCGGAGCTCGTCGTCGTGCTGGTCGTGGCCGCGGCCCTGGGCTCGGTGCTCAGCTTCGCCCTCGCCCAGCTGATGGTGCGGACCCGCGCCTTCCTCGACGTCGATCCCGGAGCGACCGGCGCCGGCTTCTGGCAGTTCCCGCACGTCCCGATGTCGCTGCTGGTCGTGTGCGGGCTCGGGGTGCTGGCCCTCCAGCTCGCGCTGCTCGTCGGCCCCGCCCGCCGCACGATCGTCGGCCGTCGGGCCCGGCGGAGCCGGTTCGGCCAGGCCGTCCGCGGCACGGCCGGCTCGTGGGACCTCGCCGTGGTGGCCGTGGTCGCCGCGGTCGCGCTGCAGCGCTCCCGCTCCGACGCCCTGCCGGTGACCGGTCTCGACGATCCGTGGCTCATCGGACTCCCGGCCGCGGCCGGCCTCGCCGTGGGCCTGCTCGTGGTCCGAGCGCTCCCCGCGGTCGTGCGGGCGGCGGCCGCCGGTCTCGGCCGGCTCCCGGGCACGGCGTGGTTCCTCGCCGCGCAGCGGCTGCGCCACTCGCCCGAGCTGCACCGGGGCCCGCTCCTGCTCGTGATCATGTCGACCGCGCTCGCCGCGTTCCTGGCCTCGCTGTCGCTCACGCTCGAGCAGCAGCTGATCGACGAGACCTATCTGTCCACGGGCGCCGACCACACCGTCGTCGAGGTCCTCCTCCCCGGCGCCGCGTCGACCCCGCTCGACACCTTCGCCGACGCCGACGGCGTCGACGACGTGAGCCGCGGCCTCGACCTCGCCGGACGCTTCGGCGACCGGATCGCCGGCGCACCCGAGCTGCAGGTGCAGGCCGTCGACCCCGAGTCCTTCGCCGCGGTGGCCCACTGGCGGTCCGACTTCGACGACCGGACGCTCAACGAGCTGATGGCGTCGCTGCGGGCGGCGCCGGACCGTGCGCTCATCTCGCGGTCCGCTGCGACGCGCTTCGACCTCGGCGTCGGCGACCCGTTCCGCTACGCGATCCCGGCCGGCACCGACAGCGTCGGCGCGACCAACTGGCTGGTCACCAACGGCACCGTCGCCGCGGTGGTCGACCGGTTCCCGCGATGGACCGGCGACGAGAAGCCACCGCTCGTGGTGCCCCGGGTCGACTTCGTCCTGACCCAGCTACCGGAGGAGAACGACTCGACCACGCTCATCCGCCTCGACGACCCGACCAGCGCGGTCAGCTTCGACGTCGGGACCGTCGAGACGTCGGCCCGCGACCGCATCGACCGCGAGCAGCTGCGCCCGGGCCGTCAGGGCGTGTTCGGGATCCTCACGGCGACGTTCCTGGCGACGACCACGGTGGCGCTCCTCGCCCTGGTGCTCCAGAGCCTCTTCTCCTACCGCGAGCGGGCGATCGAGACCGGCGTGCTGCGGGCGCTCGGCCTGGGCCGGCGCGGCGTCGGCATCTTCGTCGCGTTCGACTTCGTCGTGATCGGGCTGCTCGGGATCGTGGTCGGCGCGGCGACCGGCGTCGGCATCGCCCGCTGGCTGCTCCCCGACCTCGCCGTCGCCCTGACGACGGGCGGCGAGCTGCCCGGCACGGCGCGGATCGCCTGGTCGGTCACCCTCGGCGTGGCCGCCGTGTTCGTCGCGGCCATCGCCGCGCTGGTCGCCGTGGTCGTGCCGCTGCTGCGTCGGCTGCGGCCGTTCCAGGCCCTCAAGCTGGGAGAGTCGGTGTGAGCCACACGGAGACGGGACGGCGCCCGGGCTCGAGCGGAGGACCGGACGACGCGATGAGCGACGACCTGCTGGTCGACTGCGACCAGCTGCTGAAGGTGTACCCGCTCGAGGGACAGGACGTCATCGCGCTGCAGGGGCTGCGGCTGACGATCCACCGCGGCGAGCGCGTCGGCATCATCGGCGCCAGCGGCAGCGGCAAGTCCACGCTGCTCAACATCCTCGGTGCCCTCGACCAGCCCACCGCCGGTACGGTCACCGTCGCCGGCATCGATCTGGCCGCTGCGGACGCCCGCACCCGGAACCGGTTCCGACGCTCGACGGTCGGGTTCGTCTGGCAGCAGGGGTCGCGCAACCTCGTCCACCACCTCTCGGCGCTCGACAACGTCGCGCTCCCCCGCCGGGCCGCCCGCCTCGACGACCCGGAGGATCGGGCGAAGGACCTGCTGACGCTGGTCGGCCTCGCCGATCGGGTCCACCACCGGCCCGTCGAGCTGTCCGGCGGTGAACAGCAACGGGTCGCGATCGCCGTCGCGCTGGCGAACGGGCCGGAGCTCCTGCTCGCCGACGAGCCGACCGGCGAGCTCGACTCGACCACCTCGCTCGAGATCTACGACCTGCTGCGCCGCATCACCGACGAGACCGGCCTCACCCAGGTGATCGTGAGCCACGACCGCGAGCTGGCCCGCCACGTCGACCGGGTGGTGACCGTGCGCGACGGCCGGGTGTCGGCCGAGCACCGCAGCAGCGAGGACGACACCGGCGGCATCGACGAGTTCCTCACCGTCGATCGCTACGGCCAGCTCCAGCTGGGCGAGGCCCATCGCGACGTGCTCGGCACCGACGGGCTCGTCACGGCGACCGTCGACGGCGACGAGATCCGCCTGCGTCGGGCGCAGCGGCGGGGGCGGCCATGAGCATCGAGGTGCGCGGGCTGCGCCGCAGCTACCGGACCGGATCGGTCGAGGTGCCCGCCCTGCGCGGGCTCGACCTCGACCTCCCCGCCGGCTCGGTCACCGCGCTCTACGGGGCCTCGGGCAGCGGCAAGACGACGCTCCTCAACTGCGTCGCCGGGCTCGACACCCCCGATGCCGGCACCGTGGTGGTCGACGGCACCGAGGTCACCGCGCTGTCGTCCGAGCAGGCCGTCGCCTGGCGGCGGGGAGCGCTCGGCTTCGTCCACCAGGGTCACGCGCTCATGCCGTGGCTCACGGCACGGGAGAACGTCGAGGTGCCGCTCCGGCTGACCGGGACGCCGCGGCGCGACCGGGCGCACATCGCCGCCGAGGCCCTGGACGAGGTCGGCCTGCACGACTGGGTCGACCACCTGCCCGACGAGCTCTCCGGCGGACAGCGCCAGCGGGTCGCGATCGCTCGGGCCGCGGCGACGCGGCCGGCGGTGGTGCTCGCCGACGAGCCGACCGGTGCCCTCGACGAGCGAACCGGCGCCCGGATCCTGGAGCTGCTCGCCGGGCTCGCCGCCGACCGCGACTGCACGGTGGTCATGGCGACCCACGACCCGGCGACCGCCACCGTCGCCGACCGGGTCGTCGAGCTGCGCGACGGCCGGCTCCGGGATCGGCCCGCCACGGGCACGTCGTCGGGCACCGGCGGCCCGTAGCCTCTCCCCCATGCCCTCGCAGGATCTCGAAGCCCGACTCCGCGCCGCGCTCCCCGACGACGTCGACCACGCCACGGTCCGGCTCGTCGAGGACCGCTCCGAGCACCTCCAGGTCCGCCAGGGCGTGCTGCAGCCGGTCACGAGCGGCGCCGACATCGGCGTGATGTTCACGGTCTGGCACCGGGGTGGGTCCGGCTACGCCGCCACCTCCGACATCAGCGAGGCCGGGCTCGCCGAGGCCGTCGAGGTCGCCCGGCGCTGGGCGGCCATCACCGCCGGCCGCGGCCTGCTGTCCGACGCGCCGACCACCCACCCGACCGGGTCCTACGCCTCGCCGGAGGACCGCTCCTGGGCCGACACGACGCTCGCGGAGCGCATCGACCTGCTCGTCGAGCAGGACGCCCGTCTGGGCATCGACGACCGGATCGTCGACCGCGCCGCCGGCCTGTCGCGCGTCGACAGCGACTCGCTGCTGCTCACCTCCGGTGGCGGACGGGTCGAGCAGCGGATCCGTCGGGTGCTCCCCAACCTCCGGGCGACGGCCCACGCCGACGGGCTCACCCAGAGCCGGACCTACGGCGCGCTCGCCTTCTCCGGGCAGGGTGGCGTGGAGGTCCTCGACCGGCACGGCTTCCACGAGGCGGCGCCCCGCATCGCCGAGCAGGTCCTCGAGCTGCTGGCGGCGCCCAACTGCCCGACGATGACGACGAACCTGGTGCTGGCGCCCGACCAGATGGTCCTGCAGATCCACGAGTCGATCGGCCACCCGCTCGAGCTCGACCGGATCCTCGGCGACGAGCGGAACTTCGCCGGCACGAGCTTCGTCACCCCCGACATGTTCGGGTCGTTCCGGTACGGGTCCGAGCTGCTCGACGTCACCTTCGACCCGACGGTCGAGGGCGAGCTCGCCAGCTACGGCTTCGACGACGACGGCACCCCGGCCGAGCGCCACCACCTCATCCGCGACGGGATCCTCGAGCGACCTCTCGGCGGTGCGGTGTCGCAGTCCCGGGCCGAGCTGCCGGGCGTCGCCAACTCGAGGGCGTGCTCGTGGAACCGTCCGCCGATCGACCGCATGGCCAACCTCAACGTCGAGCCCGGCGACACCTCGTTCGACGACCTGATCGGTGGCATCGAACAGGGCGTCTACATGGAGACCAACGTGTCCTGGTCGATCGACGACAGCCGCAACAAGTTCCAGTTCGGGTGCGAGTACGGCCGGCTGATCGAGGACGGCGAGCTCACCGGCGTGGTGCGCAACCCGAACTACCGGGGCATCTCCCGCACGTTCTGGCGCAACCTCACGACGGTCGGCGACGCCGCCAGCTTCCGGGTGATGGGCGTGCCGAACTGCGGCAAGGGCGAGCCCAACCAGGTGGTCAACGTCGGCCACGCCTCCCCGCCGTGCCACTTCGCCGACGTCGAGGTCTTCGGGGGTGAGTCGTGAGCGAGACCGACCTCCAGACCTACGTCGACGAGCTGGTCACCTGGGCGACGTCCACCCTCGTCGGCGACGAGGTGCTCCTCGCCTCGTTCTCCGGGGAGGACTCCGACTTCGTCCGATTCAACAAGTCCGCGGTCCGCCAGGCCGGCTCGGTCCGCCAGCGATCGATCTCGCTCGACCTCGTCGCGGGCGCCCGCCACACCACCGCCGAGCTGCAACTCGCCCAGGACCTCGACGTCGACCGGGCCCGCGTCGCCGACTCGCTGCGCTCGCTCCGGGAGCAGCGGGCGCTGGTGCCGGAGGACCCGTACCTGCTCTTCGCCACCGAGGGCCCGTCGACCGAGCGGACCGAGGCCGCCGACCTGCCCGATCCGGAGGCGGCGGTGTCCGACATCGTCGACGCCGGATCCGGTCAGGACCTCGTGGGCATCTACGCCTCGGGCACCACGCACCGCGGGTTCGCCAGCTCGACCGGCCAGCGGCACTGGCACAGCTCCGGGTCGTTCAACCTCGACTGGTCCTTCTACCTGCGCGCCGACAAGGCGGCGAAGAACCTCTACGCCGGCACGTCCTGGGACGACACCGAGTTCGACCGCAAGGTCGACTGGTCACGCCAGCAGCTCGCCGCGCTCGACCGCGACCCGATCGATCTCGCCCGCGGCGGCTACCGCACCTTCCTCGCGCCGGCCGCCATGCTCGAGATCATGGACATGCTCGCCTGGGGCGGGTTCGGCCTGAAGTCGCACCGCACCAAGCAGACGCCGCTCCTGCGCATGCTCACCGAGGGCGCCTCGTTCCACCCGTCGGTCCGGATCAGCGAGGACATCGCCGGTGGCACGGCCGCGCCGTTCCAGGAGCAGGGCTTCGCCCGGCCCGACGAGGTCGTGCTGATCGACTCCGGCGCCCTGGCCGGCACGCTCGTCTCACCCCGGTCGGCCCAGGAGTACGACGTCGAGACCAACGGCGCCGCCTCCCACGAGTCACCGGAGTCGGTCCACCTCGCCGCGGGCGACCTGCCGACCGACGACGTGCTCGCCGAGCTCGGCACCGGCCTCTACGTCGGCAACCTCTGGTACCTGAACTTCTCGGACCGGGCTGCCTGCCGCACGACCGGCATGACCCGATTCGCCACGTTCTGGGTCGACGGCGGCGAGATCGTCGCGCCGGTCAACGTGCTCCGCTTCGACGACAGCGCGTTCTCGCTGCTCGGCGACCGGCTCGTCGGGCTGACCGACCGCACCGAGCTGCTCCCCGACGTGCTCACCTACCAGCAGCGCTCGACGGCGAGCGCCCGCCTCCCCGGTGCGCTGGTCGAGGAGATGACCTACACCCTCTGAGCCTCGGTCTCCGCCTCGACACCGCGGCTCCCGAGGCCGAGCAGCACCACGCCGCCGAGGATCAGCGCACCACCACCCACGACGGCGGCGGTGATCGCCTCGTCGAAGATGAGCGCGCCGCCGATCACCCCGAGCACGGGCAGGAGGTAGCCGATCACCGAGACCTGCCCGGTGGTACCGATCTCGTTGGCCGCCATCATCGAGCGGAACCCGCCGAGGCCCGTGACGGCCAGGACGCCGAGTCCGACGGCGTGCACGGGCGACCAGCCCGCGTCCGGGACCAGGTCCCGTCCGGCCACGACCGCTGCGACGAGCGCCACGAGCCCCGCGGCGAAGAGCTGGGGCCCGATGAGCACGGCGGCGCCGTGGCGAACGGCGAGCACCCGAGCCGGGACCCCGGAGACCCCGGCGGCGAGCACGCCGACGAGCACGAGGACGATCCCGCCGAGCTGCGTCTCACCGTCGGAGCTCTCCGCACCGAGGGCGAGCACGGCGACGCCGACGACCGACAGCATCAGGCCGGCGAGCTTGGTCATCCCGAGCCGCTCGTCGGGGAACACGAAGTGCGCCGTGACCGCCGTGAACACCGGCCCCATGGCGATCAGCAGCGTCACCAGCCCGGCGGGGAGCGTCTCGAAGCCCAGGTTGATGAGCACCGCCGGCATCGTGGAGTTGGCGACGCCGAGGGCCGCCGCCGGAAGGATCACGCGCCGGGGCAGACCCGTCGTCCGGAGGGCGATCAGTGTGCCCATCACCCCGGCGAGCAGGAAGGGCACGCCGGCCACCACGAACGCGTCGACACCGTCGTCGACCAGCCCCTTGGACAGCAGCGCGCCGGTCGTGAACGTCAGACCGGTGAACGCGACGTAGGGCCAGACCGACGCAGGAGCTCGCATGCGGACGGCCCCTCCCGGCAGCCGAGCCGTCAGGGTGGCACGCCACCCCCCAGCCGACCGCATCGATTCCCGGCTGAGACGCGTGCGACCTGCGGGGTGAGATCGCCACGGCGGGCATCGGGGATACCATATGGTCGTGGCTCGCCGTGAGGTCCTCGTCCAACTCGATGACCAGCTCGTTCGTCGCCTCGATGAGCTGGCCGAAACGCTGGCGACCAACCGCTCCGAGCTGTTGCGTCGGGGGGCGCAGGCCGTGCTGGCGGCTGAAGAGCTCGCTGGAGCGGACCGCGAGCTGATCGAGGCCTATCGACGGCAGCCACCCGACCCGGCGGTGGTGCAGTCCGCCCGTCGCCTGGCTGCGCGAACCGCGCCGGAGTGGTAGCGCGGAACGACATCGTGTGGGCCGACCTCGGCCCGCCGGCGGGCCGGCGACCGGTGTGCGTGTTGACACGTGACGCCGCCATCGAGGTGCTCACCGCCGTGACGTGCGCGCCGATCACGCGAACCGTCAGAGGCGTTCGCTCCGAGGTGCCGGTCGGTCCTGACCACGGCCTGCCCGAACCGAGTGTGATCAGCTGCGACAACGTGATCACCGTCCCGCTCGCCGACCTGGACCCCGAGTCCGTCGGACACCTCGACGAGGTCACCCGCGCCGAGCTCGACCGAGCGCTCCGCTACGCCCTCGACATCGCCTACTGACCGCCACCAGAGTGAGCGGCGCGATACAGGTCGCGGAGCAGTGCGATCTCCGCCCCGTGGTGGACGAGCTCGTTGCTCGCATGCATCGCCATGTCGGCGACGGAGTGCTGCGACCACGGGCCCCAGTCTTCGCCGAGCTGGCCCCACCAGTGGCGATCGGCGACGACGGCGCGGTAGCCGGCCCACTTCTCGCCCAGGATCTCGACCGCCTCCGCGGCGTCGAGCGTCCAGGTCGCAGGCGCCTCGCTCGGATCGCCGCCGAATCGTCGGGTGTAGTCGTCGAAGCAGTCCATCGCGAGGTGCCACAGCCGCCAGGCGATCGTCGTGACGGGCGCCGGCTCGATCTCGCGAACGCCCGCGCCGTCGACGACGACCTGGCCGTCGGGCTGGCGACGTACCGACCGGGCTCTACCCGCCGGCTCCCACAGGTACTCGTCGTCGGTGAGCCCGTCGAGCCGTTCGAGCAGCTGCTGGAACATGCCGTCCATCGAGTCGAGGACGACGACGGAGACCTCGGTGGTCGGCCGACGCGGCGTCGGAGGCATGCGTCGACTCAACACCCTCGCGATGGGCTCGGTCAACGAGTCGGCCGGGCCGTGGCACGAGCGGACGACGTCACGTCGGCGCATCGGCCTGGATCGCACGTTTCGTGCGCTGTCGTCGATCGGATGTCTGGCCCTGGCGGTCGTCACAGCTCGACCGATCGGACGTGCAGGTACCGACTGGGTTGGTTGGCTTCTGCACGGTCTGAGCGTGCTGGTGATCGGCGGGACTGCGTCGTTGCTGTTCGGGGTGGGTGGACCACTGCTGGCGGTCGTTCCGTGGTGCGCGGTGGTCGGGTCGCGGTCATCGTGAGAGGTCGCGGGGGTGGTTCGTGTGGGACGGATGCGACGTCTGGCCGTGGTGGTGGTGTTCGGGGTGGTCGTCGGTCTGGCCGTGGCCTCGTCTGCCGGTTCGGCGCCGGTGGTGGGTGACGACTGGCAACAGGTCGGTCTCACGTTCAGCACGGCGGAGCGGAGCGATTGGCAGGGCGGCGCCGTCGCCATGTCCGGCTCTGGTGACAGCGTGATCGTCGGGGCTTGGGGCCGCCACGGTTCCGCGCGTGGCTCGGGCGGGGCCCGGGTGCATGACTGGGACGGCGACGCCTGGGTGCAGCGTGGTGACGATCTGGACGGTCCGAGCTCTGGTGCCTTCGCTGGTTCGGCAGTCGCGATGAATGCTGCGGGCGACGTCGTGGCGGTGGGGGCGCCGCAGGCCTCGGCGCTGGCCAGACACGGCGGCCAGGTGCAGGTCCTTCGGTGGTCCGGTTCGGCGTGGGTGCAGGTCGGTGAGGCGATCGACGGCATCCGGGCGGACGCCATGCTCGGTGGCGGTGTGGATCTCGACGACTCAGGCGACACGCTGGCGGTCAGCGCGATCGGGCATCGTTGGACGCAGGTGTACGACTGGAACGGCGCATCGTGGCGCCCGCGAGGGGTGGCGCTTCGGGGTGGCGCCGACAACGCGGTCGCCCTCAGCGCCGACGGCGGCTCGGTCGTGATCGGCGACTCGGCTCGACCGTCCGGCACGGTCCGGGTCCACGACTGGGACGGTGACCGGTGGGAGCCGCGGGGCGCGACGCTCGGTTGGGACCTCGGCTCCTACGTCGCGTTCGGTCACTCGGTGGCGATCAGTGCCGCGGGTGACTCGATCGCCGTCGGCACGCCGAGCGCGGGGGCGCAGGTGTTCGACTGGCGCGCGGGATCGTGGCAGCGCCGCGGTGGGATCCTGCGAGACGCGCTGCGCAACCCCCTGAGCACCGGTGTCGGGACTGCGGTCGCGCTGAGCGACGACGGCAACACGGTCGCCTACGCAGCACCGTACGGCAGCGCCGCAGATCCGCCGACGGTGAGCGTGGCGCGATGGAACGGTGCCGGCTGGAGCTCCCTGGGTGTCAGCCTCCAGGGAGGCCCGACGCGGTACTTCGGCTGGGCCATCGCCCTCGACGCTGACGGCGATCGGCTGATCGTCGGCGCGCCGAGCGTCGTCCTGGGCGACGCCCAGGTGTACCGGTACGTGCCACCGCCGGCGCTTCCCGGCCCGAGCCCGACCGATCCCCCGATCACCCTCCCGACACCGACGTGGCCCGGGTTCCCCTGATCCACCGATCGCCGCCCTCGCGCACCGGTCGCCGAGAGGGGACCGGACCTGCCACGGGACTGCTGCCGAGGTCGCGTCCGGGACCCTCGGCACTGGTGTGCTCGCCGTGTCCCGTGCAGGGTGCGACTGAGGGAGGTGATGGACGTGGATGCTCTCGGTGCGGTGCAGGAGGCGAACGCGGCCGTGCTCGCCGGGGCCAGGACGCTCATCGAGTCGGGGTTCGCAGAGGGCGACGCCGACGTGTTCGCCGACGACGTCGTCTTCCACTACGTGAACCCGTACCTCCCCGAGCTGGACGGTGACCACCATGGGGTCGAGGGCGTCAAGCGGTTCTTCGAGCGGATGACCGCCGGCAACGAGGCCGGCTTCCGCGTCGAGCCGGCCTCGCTCACCCCGCACGGAGAGGAGCTGGTCGTGGCCTGCGTGACCAACACCGTCGGCCTCCAGGACGGCGTCATCGAGGTCGACGCCGTCGTGGTCTGGCGTGTGGTGGACGAACGGGTCCAGGAGGTCTGGGACATCCCTGCCGTCAACACGATTCGCACGCATCCGTCCGATCCGGGCTGACATCGTCGCGATCGCTCCCTCGAGGACCTCGGCCCTGGCGCGGAGATGTGGAAGTGAAGTCCTCGGCGAAGGGTGGCCGTCGATCGGCGCGCGCGACCGCCGATCGAGCCGACGGGGACCTCGGCCCCTGGTCTGTCGCCACGCCGTCGCGGAGACTCTCGTTGTGGCAGTCCGGGTGGAGCGCGAGACCGAGACCGTGGCGGCGACCGACGACGTGCTGCGGTGTCAGGGGCTCACGAAGGCCTTCGGCGACCGGACGGTCGTGGACGATCTCGGCTTCACGATCGCCCGGGGCGAGACGTACGGCCTGTTGGGCCCGAACGGGGCCGGCAAGACGACGGCGATCTCCATGCTGTGTGGCCTGCTCCGGCGCGATGACGGCACCGTCAGGGTGGTCGGGCACGACCTCGACGCCGAGCCGCGTGAGGTGCGGGCGTCGATCGGCTACGTCCCGCAGGACCTCGCCATCTACCCCGATCTGACGGCGGCCGAGAACCTGCTGTTCTTCGGGCGGCTCCAGGGCCTGGCGGGCGCGGCGCTGAAGGCCCGGACCGAGCACGTGCTGGAGACCGTCGGGCTCGCCGACCGCGCCAAGGATCGAGCGGAGGACTTCTCGGGAGGGATGAAGCGGCGTCTCAACATCGGCATCGGCCTCCTCCACCAACCGCAGCTGCTGATCCTGGACGAACCGACCGTCGGCGTCGACCCCCAGAGTCGTGACTCGATCCTGGCCAGCGTCGAACAGCTCGGGGCCACCGGCATCGGCGTCCTCTACACGACGCACTACATGGAGGAGGCGGAGCGGCTCTGCGACCGGGTCGGGATCATCGACCACGGCAAGCTGATCGCCGAGGGAACCCGGCGGGAGCTCGTCGGCCTCATCGGTCGGCACGACCACGTTCGGCTGCAGCTCGGACACGGCGGAGCGAGTGTCGCCGACCGTCTCCAGGCCCTCCCGGACGTGCAGTCCGCTGTCGCCGCCGACGGTGTCATCGATCTCGCCCTCGACGACCCCTCCACCGTCCTCCCGCGCATCCTCGCCGAGGCCAACGACGCCGGGGCCCGGGTCGTGGCCGTCGAGGTCGTCGAACCCGATCTCGAGGAGGTCTTCCTCCAGCTCACCGGCCGAGCGCTCCGCAACTAACAACCGGTCGGCCGGGGCATCGCCCGGTCCGGAGGGGTGACGCGGTCAGGTCGTGATCGATCGACGGAGCACGACCACGGAGGCCGCCACCACGACGAGCCCGTAGGCGACGAGGACGGCGAGCTCGGTGCCGATCTGCCCGAGGCCGCCCCCGCGCTGGATCACCTCGGTGAACGCGTCGATGGCCCAGGCGTGCGGCGTGATGTGGGCGAACGTCCGCAGGCCGTCCGGGAAGACCTCGAACGGCACCATGCACCCGCCGAGGGCTGCCATGGCCAGACCGACCGAGATCCCGACGGCCTGCGACTGGCTCTCGTTGCGGACCAGCGACCCGATGAGGAGCGCAGCCCCGGTGGCGACCAGGCAGAACGAGGCCACGATGGCCAAGGTGGCGGGCCAGGATCCCCAGTCCAGGCCGAACAGGAGCGCCGTGAACAGCACGATGACGGCACTCTGCACGATCGCCACCAGGTAGCGGCCGAGCGCTTCGCCGGCCACCACCTCGGTGGTCGTCGTCGGCGTGCTCATCATGCGGCGGGTGACGCCCAGGCGCTTCGACTGGATCAGCGCACCCGCGAGGACGAGCGACATCACGAAGACGAACAGCACGAGCTCCTGCGCCGCCACGAAGCCCACGGCATCGGCCTCGACGAAGGCGTCGCCGTCCGCGTCCACCGTGGCGACGTCCGCCGCCGGGCGACCCGCAGCCGTGGCCCCGACCACCGCCGTCGCCTCGTGCTCCGGAACGTCGGTCTCGGCCATCACGAGTCGTGTGGCCCGAACCGTCGCGCTCTGCTGCGCGACCGCCGCCTGGACGAGGCCCTGGACCTCGAGCCCACCGCTCCCGGGGATGACGCGATAGGGCAGCTCGGCGGCACCTCCCGACCGCAGCGTCTCCTCGTAGTCGTCAGGGACGGTCAGCAGCGCCTCGATGTCCTCTCGCTCCAGCTGGTCGATGGCCTCGTCCACGTCACCGAAGACGACGACATCGGCGCCGTCGACGAGGTGCAGCTCGTCGATCAGCTCCTGCACGGCCGGCGTGGAGGGGCCATCGGCGTACACGCCGATCCGTGGCGTGCTGGTCCCCACCGTGAGGCCGAGCACGAGGATCAGCAGCAGCGGGAGCGCGAACACGAAGAACAGGTTCGAGCGGGTCCGGAACAGACGACGAAGGCCAGTGCGGGCGATGGTGAGGACCTTCACGGCGCCACCAGTCGTCGACCGGACATCGCGAGTCCGAGGCCGCCGAACAGCACGATGAACACCGCGAGCGCACCGATCGTCGGTCCGAGCGATCCGACCCCCGAGCCGTAGGAGACGTCGCGGAAGCCCTCCAGCAGCCACCGGTGTGGGGAGGCGTAGCTGAACACCTCCAGCAAGCCGGGAGCGTCGCTGATCGGGAAGAAGACCCCACCGAGCAGACCGAGCACGAGGGCGGCGATCGTCGCGTAGGCACCTGCCTGTTCGGACGTCCGCGCCGCAGCAGCGACGAGCACCGACAGCGCGATCGCGACCGTGACGCCCGCCAGCACCAGCACGGCGACCGCGACCGGGGCGCCCCATTCCGCCCCGACGAACAGCGCCGTGCCCACCACGAGCACCACCATCGTCATCAGCCCGATCACCAACGCCGACGCCATCTTCCCGAGGAGCACGGTCACCGGGTGGATCGGGGCGACGAGGATCCGGCTCAGCGTGCCGACCTCCCGTTCCTCCATGAGGCTCAGTACGCCGAACTGGACCGTGAAGAAGAGGAACAGCACCGAGAGCGACACCGAGTAGTAGCTGGCCAGATCGCGCCCTCGGCCCTCCGTCTCGACCGGGGCCACCTCGATCGGCGCCTCCAACTCGACCGCTGCCGCGGCGAGCTCGCCTCGTCGTGGGCCGCCTGGGCCGCCCGTCGCACCCTCGATCTCGACGACGGCCTCGGTGGCCACCGCCACGTAGCCGAGGTCGGCCACGAAGGCATCGGTGATCGCCCGAGCGACGTCGACGGCGATCGGCGAACCGGGGTCGCCGACGACGACCAGCTCCGCCGGGCCACCGGCGAGCGCCGACGCGCTCAGGCCGGCCGGGAGGAAGAACCCGGCCGCGACGTCACCGTCGTCGACGAGCTGGTCCAGCTCGGCACGATCCTCGGCCCTCGTCAGCTCGATGACCCCCTCGGCCTCGAGATCGTCCAGCAGCGACTCGAACGCGGTGGCGACCTCGCCGCCATCGCCGTCGGCGACCCCGAGCTCGAAGGCGGAGACGTCATCGGCGGCGCCGACCGTGGCGCTCATGATGAACACCAACACCAGCGGACCGACGATCCCCATGATGTACACCGACCGGTCACGCGCCCGCTGGACGATGTCCTTCGCCGCGATCACGGCGATGGGTCGAAGCCGCCTCACAGATCGAGCCTCGGACAACAGCTCCGGCGCGACCAGAGGACATGGGCCCATCACGCCCGGGCGCCGCTCCCGGCCGGTCACCGAGACGTCTCGATGGAGCGTCGCTCCTCAGACCTCCTTGACGAGGTCCTCGTCGGGCAGCCTGACCCTCGCGCCGTAGAGGCCTTCGGGCCGGCGGGTGCCGGCGGCGATCACCATCGTGACCTCGGCCCCGGTCGGGAGATCGAGCATCCGGCGGATCCGGAGCTTGTCGAGTCCACCGATGGGGCACGAGTCGTAGCCGTGCGCGGTCAGCGACAGCATGAGCACCATCGCCACCAGGGACGCCTGGGTGTGGGCCCACACCCGATGGTCGCCGGCGTTCACCGGGCTCCTGACGCTGGGCGCCGAGCGGCCGCGCCACCAGAACAGGACCCGGCGCATCAGGTTGCCGACGCCGAGGGCATCCGTGGAGCGCAGCCGAGGCGTGATCCGGTGGTAGTAGTCGTCGACCGGTTCGGGAGCGCCGTGCTCCCACCGTCGGTCATGAGATCCCAGACCTTGTCCAGGTTGGTCTCCCAGAGGTCGCGGCGGGCCATGACGACCACGAGCTCGCCGGCGGTCGCCACCGCGGGCTGACCGAGGCACGCATCGGCCAGTCGGGCCCTTCGCTCCCCGTCGCGCACCCAGTACAGCTCGTAGGGCTGGAGGTTGGAGGAGCTGGGGGCCAGCACGGCATGACGGAGGCACTCCCTCATCACCTCCTCCGGGATCGGCTCACCGTCGAAGACACGGATCGACCGGCGGGCGGTGACGGCCTGCGTGAAACCGGGCAACGAGGTCTCCCGGAACTGGGGGCCCGGGACGTCCTCCGCTCCCGTGGGGCCGCTCACGGTGCCGGTCATGGCGACCAGCGGGTTGTCGGCGGTCGACATCGGTGCTCCTCCCGAGGCCGCCACCTCCACGGCGCACGGGCACCGACGTGCTCAGCGGTCCACCCGCTCGGGCGTCCGGCGCCGACCTCTGCATCGATCATCCAGGGGATCTCGGCGCCACGACAGAGGCCCAGGTCCTGGTCTGACCTCGACCACACCTCGAGCCGTGCCGCCGCGGAGCTCAGTCGTCGGCGAAGAGCGCCTCGCCCCGGCGGAGGCGGCGGGCGATGTCGACGATGCGGGGCAGCTCGCGGCGGGTCGGCGTGTGGGCGGCGAGGAAGCGGGCGAACGCCACGAGGATGACCGCGGTCTCCTCGCTGCCCTCCGGCCACAGGAGCGCCTGACGGACCGACGCCTCGTAGAGCTGGAACCAGTGGAACCCGGCATCCTCGGCGAGCAGCGCAGCGCCGAGCACGGCGATCAGCTCGGCCCGGTCGCCGCCGCCGGCGAGGAAGCCGTGGGCGTGGCCGCCGGCCTCGTTGATGCGACCCTGCTCGTCCCAGCAGGCGACGAGGTCGGCGAGCGACCCCTCCTCGGTGGTCGGCAGCCGGGCGGCGGGGATGTTGAGGAAGCGGTCGAGGTGGACCCGGAGCGCGCCGTGCACGATCCCCCTGACGGCCTCCTCGCTCGGGTACCGCTCGATCAGTCGGTGGCACGCGTTCGCGGTGGTGAAGGCGTGGTGGACCGTGTCCCAGTCGCCGTGGTCGTTGCGGGTGTGGAAGCGCGCGATCCGCAGGGCGGCGGCGTACGCCACCGCACGCGCCAGCTCCTCGGCCGTCGCGCCGCTGCGGGCGCCGTCGAGCAGGGCGGCCATCGCTCGCTCGGGGTCGTCGTCGAGCAGGCCCCAGGCCAGCGCCGTCACGTCGACGGCACCCTCGCTCCGGGGTGAGGCGAGCGCCGCGACGATCGCCGCTTCGGTCTCGCGGGACATCGCGGCGAGGTCGACCGGGTGACGCCACGACGCCGTCTCCTCCGCGCGGGTGGCCGCGCAGGTCTGGTCGCTCAGCGACGCGAGCGCGGCGGCCGCGACGTCGTCGCCGATCAGCTCGACGAGCTCGACGGCCTTGTTGGTGAAGTCGAGCGTGTGGCCACCGTCGAGCCACACGTGATCGGTCGCCGCGGCGACCATCATCGGCACGACGTGTCCCACCGGGTGCTGCTCGACCGCGGTGACCAGCACGCGTTGCGCCGCGTCGGCCGAGCGGGTGTCGACGAAGCGGCGGTACCAGGCCGTGAGACGATCGGCGGCCACGGGCGGGCCGCTCATCGGCGGCTCGATGAACGCCGGCGCATGGCCGCTCGTGTCGCTCGCGACGTGGGCGGCAGCGTGCACCAGCGCGAGCGGCCGATCGGTCGGGCGGAGATGCGGGACCACGTTCGCCATCGCCACGAGGATCGTCATGCCGCTGCCCCAGCCCTCACCCCGGTTGGCCAGACCGAAGTCGAGCGTCGTCCGCACCGCGCGCTCGACACCGTCGTCCTCCTCGAGCAGCGCCAGGATCGCCTTGGCGGCGACCAGCGAGATCTGGCCCTCGAGCGCCTCGGTCAGGCGACGCTGGTGGTGCTCGGCCCCGCCGCCCCCGGCGCGCTCGCAGACCCAGACCTCGCCGTCGGTCACCTCGACGTCGAAGGCTCTGGCGTCGTCGGCCCACGGGTCGAAGGTGCAGCCGGACGCCAGGTCGAAGCGGGCGTGGTGCCAGTGGCAGGTGATGATGCCGTCGCCCACGGCGCCCCGGGCGAGCGGGAAGCCGAGGTGCGGGCACCGATCCTCGATCGCGTACAGCTCGTCGTCGTCGTGGACGACCAGGACGGGCATCGAGCCGAGCTTGGTGGTGAGTCGACCGGCGGTGCGGAGCTCGTCGACCGAACCCACCGCGACTTTTTCAACAGTCATTGCTGTTGATAATGCGGGACGGCGACCTCGCCGTCAACCGCCGCATCGGTAGGATCCCCTCCGATGTCGGTCCCCGAGGTGCACGACACCGATCCGGGCACGCTCGCTGCGCTCCGCGGGCTCCCTCCGTCCACGTGGCTCCGGGCCGCGGGGGTGGCGGTCGTCGTCTACCTGGCCATCGGCATCCCGACCGACGTCGTCCCGAACCCGGTCTTCGGCCGGCCCACCGTCGACGTTCGCTGGTGGGATCCGCTCGTGCTCGGCGCATCGGCACTGCTCATGGGCCTCGTGATCGCCATCCGACCGGCCGACGTCGGCGGCGTCGAGGCCTCGTCCACGACCGAACGCACGACGCTGCTCGGCGGGGTCGGCAGCCTGCTCGCCGTGGGGTGCCCGACGTGCAACCAGCTCGTCGTCGCCGTACTCGGTACCTCCGGCGCCCTGTCGTTCTTCCAGCCGGTGCAACCCTGGCTCGGCGTGGCCTCGCTGGTGCTGCTCACCTGGCTCGTCCGCCGTCGCATCGACGACCTGCGCCGCACCGACTGCCCGATCTGACCGGCCCGACCGAGCAGCCGCCTCGACGCGGCGGCCCGGTCAACCCGCCGGCCACCTGCTGATCGCCTCCTGGCCATCGGTGCCGGGCAGACCGTGTGGCACCGTGGGGCGATGGGGACGGAGGAGGGCCGGCGCATCGAGTGGGTGGCCTCCGATGACGCCGCCACGTCGTCGGCCGTCATCGATCGGCGCGGAGCGACCCGCAGCCGATGGGCGCCCGTCGGCCTCGCCGCCATCGCCCTCGCTGCGCTGGCCGTGCTCGCAGGTCGCACGACCGACGACCCGCTCGCCGATGCCGAGCCCGTCGCCACGACCACGACCACGACCGAAGCACCCGCCGGCGGCGCCGAACCGAGCCCACCGACGGTCTCCACCGACACGGCGCTGTCCGCGGCCGCGGTGACCGACCTCGGCGCGGTCGCCGCGCTGGGCGTCCCGCTCGAGCTCATCGTGACCTCCCCGACCAGCGACGAGGCGCGCCTGGTGTCGATCGGCGACGACCGAGAGATCAGCGTCGTCGCGCTCCCCCGACTCAGTGACCTGACCTTCGACGCGTCGGGGAACTGGCTCGCGGGCGTGAGCTACTCGCGGCACGGCGAGCAGCGCCGAATCCTCTGGGTCGGTCGCGTCGGCGAGGGCCTGGAGCCGGTCGCGGTCGGCTTCCGCAGCTTCGCCTGGCACGACACGTCACCCGGCGTCGTGGCCTGGGTCGACTCGGGCAGCAGGACCGTGACCTCGCTCGCGCTCGGAGCCGAGGCGTCACCGCGGCGCACCGAGCTCCCCGCCGGCGGACTCCTCAAGGGCTGGGGCGACTGGGGGTACGCGCTGCAGTCCTCACCCCGTACGCGCACGACGACGATCGTCGACGAGCAGGGCCGGCTCGTGGTGCTCGATCAGCCCGGTCGTTTCGCCGCACATCTGCCGGGACGGGGCGTGGTGATCTCCGGTGCGTCCGGCGGCCCGGTGATCGTCGACGAGGACCGCGGGACGGTCCGAGCCATCGAGGGGCTCGAGGCCGATGAGATCGTGTGGTCGGCGACCACCTCCGCGCTCGGCGAGCACCTCCTCGTGGTCGACGGCTCGCAACGAACGGCGGGCGCAGGCACGCTCGTGTCGCTCGCGCGAGACGGCGTCGACGACCTCGCGACCACACCGGCGGTCACCGACCTGGCGGTCACCCCGGAGGGTGACCGCATCGTGCTCGTGAACCAGGCCGTCCCCGACGGCTCCGAGCCGGGCACGATCGCCGTGCTGGCCGATGGCGAGGTCGTCGAAGCGCCCGTCCCCGACTTCTTCCGGGGGCGGGAGTGGGTGACGGCGATCAGCGGCCGCCGGGGCGGCGTGGCCGGTTGACGGCGCCTGCGCTCAGGCGGAGGTCGGGCGGCGACCGATCAGCACGAGCGAACCGCCGACGCCGACGAGCACGAAGCCGACGACGGCGAGCGCGTTGGTGGTCGCGCCGGTCCGGGGCAGCTCCTGCAGCGGTGCCGGCGCCGTGGTGGCCACGCTCGTCTCCTCGGAGGCGACACCCGAGCTCGGCGTCGTCGGCGCCACCGTGGTCGGCGCGACCGTCGTCTCGGCGGCCGTGGTGGGCGGCGTCGTCTCCGTCGTCGCGGTCACCTCGACGGTGGTCGTGGTCGCCTCGGTGGTGGTGGTCGGCGCCTCGGTCGTGGTGGTGGTCGTCGTCGCCTCGGTGGTCGGCGGCGGGGGCTCCTCGACGCAGACCGTCACCTCGGCCCACAGCGAGTCGGGCGAGCCCGTGTCGCCGGGCCGGTGGTGGATGGCGATCGTGTCGACCCCGGCGGGCGCCGACCCGCTGACGGCGCCGGACCACGAGGTGCTCTCGACCTCGTCGGCGAGATCGGGCGTGATCCCCGACGAGAGCACGGTGGCACCACCGGAGAGGAGGACGATCTCGACCCGCTCGTGGGGCTGCACGGCGTCGACCCGCTCGGGATAGGAGTCCCAGGTCCGGATGCGCATGGTCACGTCACCGGCCGGGAGCGCGACGCTCTGGCTGACGGTGCCCGGGCGGCCGACGGCCATCTTGGCCTCGGTCACCACGTGGGCGAGACACTCCTCCTCCGCGGCGGCGCCTCCGGGGAGGACGACCGCCAACGCCGTCACGAGGATGCCGGCGGCGATCGCCGCCTTGGTTCGAGGACGCATCACGCCCACCTCCCACATCCCGGCGAACGCTCCGGTGCCCGTTCGCCGGATGCCCGGCCGGACCCTCCGTGCGGTGGGCCCGACGCCATCCGCCCTGCACCGTGGGAGGATGATCATCAGGATTCGATCACCGAACCCGTACACCAATTTTACCAGTCGGCCACGCTCCGTACGGGGCACCACCCGCTTTGTGTTCACTCTGCGTGCCCGGTGGTGACGGGGAGGATCGGAACGATCCGTTCATCCGCGCGAGACCGACGAGCGGTACGGTCATCGCATGGCGAAAGAGGTCGATCCGGTCGTCGTCGAGATCGTCGAGGGCACCCTCGCCTCGGTGGAGGCCGAGGTCGAGGACGCCATCGGCCGCACCGCCCGCAGCCCGATGATCCGCGACCAGCACGACTTCCGTGCCGGCATCCACGACCGCCAGCTGCGCAAGCTCACCGGGCGGTCCTACTCGGCGCTCGTCGACCCGATCGTGCGCGACTTCCCGATCGACACGATGCGCCCGGGCGACGTCTTCTTCCACAACGACGTCTACCTCTCCGAGGGCGGCATCGGTCACCTGCCCGACCTGTGCGTGACCGTGCCGGTGTTCGACGACGACGAGGTCGTGGCGTTCGTGCAGGCCTTCGGCCACCACGACGACATCGGCGGCAAGGTCCCCGGCTCGATGCCCTCCGACGCCCGCTCGGTGTTCGAGGAGGGACTGATGGTGCCGCCCATCAAGCTCTACGACGCCGGGGTGCGCAACGACGCGGTCGTCACGATCATGACCCGCAACAGCCGGCTTCCCGACCACCTCGACGGTGACCTCGACGCCGAGGTGTCGGCGTGCCGCATGGGGGCCCGCCGACTGGAGGACCTCTTCGCCCGCTACGGGCGCGACACGGTCGAGGGCTGCTTCGAGACGATCCTCGCCCGCACCACCGAGACCTTCCGCCGCGAGATCCTCGCCAAGATCCCCGAGGGCACCTGGGTGTGGGAGGACTACGCCGAGCACGACGGGGTCGACCCGCCCAAGCTCCACACCCAGCGCATCACGCTCACCAAGACGCCCGACCGGCTGATCCTCGACCTCACCGGCACGGGCCCCCAGGCCAAGGGGCCGATCAACCACGCCGGCGACTACGCCGACGGGCGCTTCCTGAAGAAGTGGCTCGCACCGATCCTGCGCAACCTGGCCGACACGCCCGAGCGCATGGCCGAGCTCGACGTGAACGAGGGCGTCGTGCCGCTGATCGAGATGAAGTTCCCGCCCAAGGGCACGCTCGTGACCCCCGAGTTCCCGGCGCCCACCAACGCCCGCACGTTCGTGATCCTGCGCCTGCTCGGCGTGTTCGCCGGCGTCCTGGCCAAGGCCGTGGGCGGCAACATGCCCGCCGACCAGGAGACGATCCGCTACACCGGCATCTCCGGCACCGACCAGAACGGCGAGTGGTTCTTCAGCCGGGAGATCCTCGGCGGCGGCTCGGGTGGGCGCTACTACGCCGACGGCTCCGACACGATCCACGTGGTCCCCGACTCCCAGAACCTCCCGGTCGAGTTCGTCGAGAGCCGCTTCCCGCTCCGGATCGAGCGCCTCGGCCTCGCCCCCGACTCCGGCGGGCCCGGCACGCACCGGGGCGGGCTCGGGTACCGCAAGGAGATCCGCTCGCTCACCGGTGGCGGCTTCATGTGCATCGCCGACCGCTCGATCCTGTCGTGCTGGGGCCTCAACGGCGGTCGGGCCGGCACGCCGTTCAGGGTCACGGTCGACCCCGGTGGTCCGAACGAGCGTCACCTCGAGGGCCTGTGCGACGACGAGCCGATCGCACCGGGCGAGGTGATCCGGATCGAGACCACCGGCGGCGGAGGCTGGGGCGATCCGCTCGAGCGCGATCCCGGCGCCGTGCTGCTCGACATCGTCCAGGGCAAGGTGACCGCCGCCGGGGCCGAGCGCGACTACGGCGTCGTGCTCGCCGATGGCGACGAGCCGACCGTCGACGACGAGGCCACCGTCGTCCGCCGCGCCGAGCTGCGAGCCGAGCGGGGCGAAGCGCTCTTCTTCGACCGGGGCCCGGGCTACGCCTCCCTGGCCGGCGGCGCCACGCACGCCGCGGTCGACGTCCTCGAGGGCTGAGCCGGTCCGACGGCCCGCCGGTTGTTTGTAGTGATCACTGCAACTAGCGTCAAGGGCGCCCCCGAGCGACGGAGCCGGACCGACCGATGACGACGATGAGCCAGACCGAAGCCACCGAGCTGTTCCGGCGCCCGCCGGATCGCCACCTCGATGTCGGCGCGGGCGAGGCCGCGTACCGCCGCGTCGGCTCCGGACCCGACGTGCTGTTCGTCCACGGCTGGCCGGTGAGCAGCGCCACCTACCGGCTGCTGCTCCCCCACCTCGTCGAGCACGTGACCTGCCACCTCTTCGACTTCCCCAGCGCCGGCGACAGCCGCTTCGACGCGCAGCGGACCGAGCTCTCGATCGAGCGCCACATCGAGACCGTCCGCCGGGTGATCGACCTGCTCGAGCTCGACGAGGTCGCCGTCGTCGGTCACGACAGCGGCGGGATGATCGCCCGCCACGCCGTCGTCGGCGATCCGCGCCTCCGGGCGATGGGGCTCATCGACACCGAGCAGCTGAAGCTGAACTGGCGGTTCAAGGCGTTCATCGCATCGAGCAAGGCGCCCGGCTTCGCCAGGATCCTCGGGTGGGCCGCCATGCAGCGCCGCGTCCGCCGCAACCAGTTCGTGCTCGGCGGCGCGTTCGCCGACAACGACCTCCTCGACGGCGAGTTCGAGGAGTTCTTCCTCCGCCCGCTGAACGAGGTCCCGGACCGGCTCGCGGCCGCCGTGCGGCTGGTGCGCACCTTCGACACCGACCACGTGGAGCAGTTCGCCGAGATCCATCCCCGGATCGACGTGCCGGTGAAGCTCGTGTGGGGTGAGGAGGACCAGTTCTTCCCGGTCGAGTGGGCCCGCGAGATGGTCGGCAGCTTCCCGAACGCCAGCCTCGAGATCATCCCCGGCGCCGGGCTGTTCTCCCACGAGGAGCGCCCGGCCGAGGTGGCCGAGGCGCTGCTGCCGACGCTGACCGGCTGAACCCGGCGCCCGCTCCGGTCAGAGGCGCTCGACCGTCCAGCTGACCGGTCGGTCGCCGTCGTAGGGCATCGTGCCGTGGAACGAGCGCGGGTCGTCGTCGAAGACCAACGGCACGAAGTGCCGGTCCCCCGCCCACATCGGCAGCTCGTCGTCGCCGTCCGGTGAGCAGGCGGCGAGCAGGCGCGATCGCGGCACCCACTCGAGCGATCCCTCCTCGTTGGTCGGCGGCGGCCTGCCGTCCCAGCCGTCGACGAGGAACACGAACCCCAGCCAGTCGGCTTGGGTCGGCCCGAAGCCGGTCCAGGTGACGGTGCCACGGAGGTGGAGCGAGCGGACCTCGACGTCCGCCTCCTCCCGGAGCTCGCGTCGGATCCCCTCGACCACGTGCTCGTCGGGTTCGAGCTTGCCGCCCAACCCGTTCACCTTGCCGAAGTGCTCGTCGTCGGGCCGGGCGTCACGCCGGACGAGCAGCACCGTGTCGTCGGCGCGGTCCCACAGGTAGGCGAGGGTCCCGACGATCGGGCGGAAGCGACTCACCCCGGCATGTCTATCGGCGCCCGGTCGGGTCAGCTGGCGCCGATCTCGATCCCGACGACCAGCGTCGTCGTCGATCACGGCGCTCCACTGGCCGATCACGGTGCTTCGCTGGCGCCGATCTCGATCTCGAAGTCGTCGTCGTCGATGACGGTGCGGTCCTCGTCCACCTCGGTGGTGGTGGTCGGCGCCGGGCCCTCGGTCGTGGTCGTCGGGGTGACGACGATGACGGTCACGGAGATGGTCGCCAGCCCGCCGTTCACCGTGATCGAACCGCTGGAGGCTCGGCTGCCCACGCTGATCGTCACGGTCGCGGATCCGCCCGGCACCATCGAACCCGACGCCGGCGAGACGCCCAACCCGACCGACGGGCTCGCCGACCAGCTCACCGTGCCCGGCCCACCGTTGGCGATCCGGAACGACCCGGTGCCACCGGGCTCGACGGTGACCGTGCCCGGCGCGGCGGACAGCTGTCCGCCCTGGGGCTCGGTCGTCGTGGTCGTCGTCGAACCGCCCGGCGTCACCCCGTCGACGGTGGTCGTCGTGGTGGTCGAGTCGTCGGTCGGCGTCGTCGTCGCCACGGTGACCGTCGGCTCCGGCGAGATGGTGGGCGGGGTCGGCTGCAGGGTCGGCGGCGTGCCCGGCGCCGACGAGGCCGGCGGCGAGGCGACCGTGGTCGACGGTGGGTTCACGGCGTTCTCGACCGTCGACTCCGCGACCGGTGCCGCGCCGTCGGTGTCGGCCGACGCCGTGGTCGGCACCGACTCCTCCCGTGCCGCGACCTCGGCCGTCGGACCGGTCACGGTCAACAGCGTGGTGGTGGTCGGCACGGGGTCATCGATGGCGATCGGCTCGACGAGCTCGGCGTCGGCGCTCGCGATCCGCGCCGCGGGAAGATCGTCGCCGTCGCGACCGACCAGCAGCGCCGTCGCGCCGACGAGCAGCGCCACGACCGCAGCGGCGCCGAGCGTGACCAGACCCCGTCGACGCCACTCGTCGTCGGGCTCCTCGGTCGGGACGGCATCGGGGGCGGCGGCGATCTCGGCGGCGAACGCACCCCGCTCCGACCCTGCCACGGGCGGCCAGCCCTCCTCGCTCCAGTCGTCGAGCAGCTCGACCATCGCCGGTGCGGTCCCGAGCGAGTAGCCGGTGAGGATCCGCTCGCGGCGCTCGGCCGGCACGGCGACGACCGGGAGGGCACCGAAGAGCGAGGCGGGGGCGACGAGTGTCGCTCGTCGCTCCGAGCAGAGCGCGCAGTCCTCGACGTGGCGGACGACCCGTCGCCGCACCGACACGTCGAAGCGCCCGTCCCACCCGGCGAGCACCGCGCCGAGCTCGTCGCAGTCCTCGCGACCGAGGCGGGCGACGAGGAGCGCGCCGAGCGCCCGCTCGATACGCCCCTTCACCCGGTTGGTCAGCGTGGAGGCGCGGGCCGGTGGGATGCCCATGGCGTAGGCGAGCTCGGCACCCTCGAGCCCCTGCCGCACGCTGAGCTCGAGCAGGAGTCGGTCGCGCTCCTCGAGCCCCTCGGCCGCGTCCCACATCAACCGTCCCAACGCCGCGGCGTGCAGCGCATCGGCATCGGTCGCGTCGCCGACGACGCCGAAGATCTCCTCGGTCGGCACGGCGTCGAGATCGGAGCGCCCTCGACCGATGACCCGGTTGCGGGCGATGGCGAAGAGCCAGGGCCGGAGCAGGTCACCGTCGCGCAGCCCCTCGATCCGCTCCCAGGCCGCGAGGAAGGTGTCCTCGGTGGCCTCGGCGGCGGCCTCCCGGTCGCGCAGCAACGTCAGGCACAGGCCGAAGACCCGGTCGCCGTAGCGACCGTAGATCTCGGCCACGGCGTCGGTATCGCCGTACCGCGCTCGCTCGACGAGGCGTCGATCGGAGGACGTCACCCTCTCAGTGTGGACGACCGACCGCCCAACGTTCACGGCGGCTGGCACATTCGTCCCGGATTTCTTCTCCCGCCCTGGTCAGGGGGTCCCTGCGCTGCGTCCCCGCGCGACCACGCGATCGACGAGATTCTGTACTGGTGCATCCGCGGTGGGGAGAACGGACGTAGAGGAGGCGATACACCCCCAGGAAGGAACCCACCGTGAAGCGTCTCATCGCACTCACCACCGTCATGTTCGCGGCGCTGCTCTTCGCCGCTCCCGCCGGCGCCCAGAGCGGCAACAGCGACGTCTACGTCCTGCACGGCATCCCCGGCGTGACCGTCGACGTCTACGTCAACGGCGACCTGACCCTCGAGGACTTCGAGCCGATGGACGTGGCCGGACCGCTGTCGCTGCCGGCAGGTGACTACCAGATCGAGATCTTCGCCGCCGACGCCGATCCCGAGGCCGACGACGCCGTCATCGACGTCACGCCCGCCGTCCCCGGTGACGCCAACCTGAGCGTCGTGGCCCACCTCGACGCCGAGGGGACGCCGACCGTGTCGGCCTTCGCCAACGACCTGTCCGAGACCGCGGCCGGCGAGGGTCGCGTCTCCATCCGCCACACCGCCGCCGCCCCGGCCGTCGACATCGTCGCCGCCGGCGCCGCCGTCGACGGGCTGACCAACATCTCCAACGGCGCCGAGGCCGTCGTCGACCTGCCGGCCGGCGACTACCCGACCGGCATCGCCGCCACCGGCACCACCGAGGTCCTCTTCGACGCCCCGGTCACCGTGACCGCCGGCCAGAACACCATCGTGTACGCCGTCGGCGACCTCGCCGGTGGCAGCTTCGGCCTGATGGCCCAGGTGCTCGACACCCACGGCGCCGACACCCCGTCGGGCGTCCCGGCCGGTGACTCGGGTCTGCGGGCCGCCGCCGACGAGGCCGGCTCGACCACCACGGTCCTCGTGGCCGGTCTCGCCGCCGCCGCGCTGCTCGGCCTCGGCGTCCCCGCCCTCCGCGCCGCTCGCGCCCGCGCCTGAGCGCCGCCCGAGCGAGCTGAAGGACACGAGATGACGACGGAGGAGGGATCGGCGGTGGGTCGCTCCCTCCTCCGTTCGTCGTTGCTGGCGATCGCGCTGTTCGTCGCAGCGTGCGGCAGCAGCGACGAGACCACCGGTGCGGCCGATCCCGCACCGACCACCACGGTCGTCACGACGACGACGGTGGACGAGCCGGCCGACACCGGGCCGGAACCGACGACCACCACGGTCGTCGACGAGTCGCCGCTGCTGCCGCCGGGTGAGACGATCCCCCGGTCGAGCGGGGAGTTCGACGAGGTGCTCGATCGGGAGGCGGCGCCGGTCCCCGTCACGATCCGCGTCGGCGACCTGGAGATCGACGCGCCGGTCGTCCCGGTCGGCGTCGAGCCCGACGGGCTCATGGAGATCCCCGGCGCCTCGGAGGTCGGCTGGTACCGGTACGGCCCGACCGCCGGGCAGGCCGGGTCGACCGTCCTCGCCGCCCACGTGGACTTCAACGGGCAGCGCGGCGTCTTCTTCGATCTGCAGGACCTGCAGCCCGGCGCCGTCGTCGAGGTCGAGCTCGACGACGGCAGCATCCGCCGCTACGAGATCGTCGACAACGCGCGGTACCTGAAGGACGACCTCCCGCTCGACGACGTGTTCCGCCGCGACGGCGACGAGGTCCTGACCCTGATCACGTGTGGCGGCGCCTTCGATGCCGTCAGCCGGTCCTACGAGGACAACGTCGTCGCCGTCGCCGTGCCGATCCCCTGACCGTCAGGTGCGATCGCAGCTCGTGCGGTCGCGTCGAGTCAGCGATCAGCTCGTCGACCGTCACGGAATCGCCGCGTCGTGGGCCCCCCGGAGCTGCTCGGCGCTGCGGATGTCGAAGGTGGCGCACACCCACACGCCCTCGGCGTCGTGGGGATCGCAGTCGACCCACCGCCGTCGCTCGGTGCCCCGGGGCAGCTCGGTGTAGACCGCAGAGGTCCCGTCCGCGCTCTCCCCGATCGACGCCGGCGGACCGGCCGGGGTCGTCGTGGTCGTGGTGACGGGGACCTCGGTCGTCGTCGTGGTCGTCGTGGTGGTCGTCGGGACCGGACCGTCGCCGGTGGCGCCGACCGTGAGCACCGGCCCGTCGTCGGTCTCGGCCGAGTGGAACGAGGCGTCGCGACTGCCCCCGCTGTCGGTCCGCACCACCAGCTCGAGGAGCCCACCGTCGGCGGTGGTCGGCGCGAGATCGATCTCGATCGTCGCGCCCTCGGTGAAGGTGCCCGACGTCGAGCCGAGCACCGCACCGGCGGTCGGCGCGTTGGCGGCGCCGAGGTCGGCCTCGCTCCACCCGGTCGAGCTCCCCTGATGGACCGTCAGGGTGCCGGCGCCGGGGTCGTCGGCGACCGTCAGAGCGAGACGGGCCCCGGCGGTGAGGTCGGTGTCCCCGACGTCGAAGCGGAGGTACGTCACCCGCTCCCTCGTGCCGGTCTCGACCCGCAGCACCTCCCGATCGATGCCTCGCCCGTTCTCGAGGTACGCGTCGTCGATCGGGCCGAACGAGCCGTCCGCACCGACGGTGGTCGTGGTGGTCGGCGCCACGGTGGTCGGGGCGATCGTCGTGGTGGTCGGTGCCACCGTCGTCGGAGCGATCGTGGTCGTGGTGGTCGTTGGCGCATCGCCCTGCCGCTCGACGGACACGACGATCTCATCGCCGAGACCGGCGGGCACCGCGAACGACGTCGTGCCGCCGGCGACGGTCACGGTCTGGTCGAGGCCGCTGCCGTCGACGGGGTCGAACCACAGCACCCGGTAGGTCCCGGCCGTCAGGCCCTCGACGCCCATGCGATCCGGGCCGTCGCTGGCGTAGAGCACGTAGACGTCGAGCTCCGGGTTGCCGAGCACCCAGCGCGTGCCCGCGGTGGCGAGCCCGTCGGCCGGCGCCATCTCGCTGAAGCTCGTGCGGTCCATGAACTCGTTGATCCGACCGATGTCGGCGAGCATGGCCGGCGTCGGATCCGTCGCCTCGAACGCGTCGTAGAGCAGGACGTAGCCACCGCCGAGCACCGATCCCCACAGCGACCGTCGGATCGTGGTCCGATCCCCGGCGGCGAGCAGCTCCTTGTGCCAGGGATGGCACTCGGCCATGACGTACACGTCCTCCCCGAAGGCCGACTCCGAGTGCAGCCCGCCCGGGCTGCGCACGCTCGTGCGTCCGCAGGTCTGTTGCGCGAACACGTCGATGTCGGTGTTGCCGAGGTACTGGTTCGACTGGCCGTTGTTGTGGTGGACGCCGAGCGGGTGGACATCGTCGCGACGACGGATCTCGGCGGCGAGCGCTTCGGCCTTGGCGATGTCGGTGGCGCCGTCGGCGCAGCCCTTCACCTGATGCTCCTCGGTCGGCAACCAGACGAGGTGCTGGTAGGAGCGGAAGCGCTCGACGATCGTGCGGACGAAGGCTCGTTCCGCCCCCGGGAGGTCCGGATTGCACGCGCCGAACGGCCGGGCGCCGTCGTCGTAGAGGTGGAACCACACGACGATCCCGGCATCGTCGAGCTGCGAGAGGTACGCGTCCCAGTTGTCGAGCACGTCGGGATCGACGCCGGCCGACGGGTTGGCACGGTCGAGGAAGGGGTGCTGGTCGGCACCGCCGTCACCGCCGAAGGCCCGGACGGCGTGGACGTACACCGCCCGCACGTCGTGCTCGATCAGCTGGTCGACGATCGACTGCTTGCGGGCGTCGGACTCGTAGAGGAACCCCTCGGGGCCGCCCGATCCGGCCAGGAAGTACGGCTCACCGTTCCCGGCGTACTCGAACCAGTGTCCGCTGTCGTCGACGGTCAGCGGGCCGACGCCTTCCGCGGTCGAGATGATGGACTGGCCCAGGAGCCAGCCCAACGCGACGCAGAGCAGGAGCCCGGCGAACGCGAGCCGTCGTCGGTGCCGGGTGGAGAGGGTCTCGGTGTGCACGGGCGCTGCGCTCCTGATCGACGATGGCGATCGCCCGCTCACCCGCGGGGCGGACGTTACGGTTCGTCATCTGGCCGCAACAGCGACGCCGAGTCGCTCCGCGTGAGATCGCGCCTACCCGCGGTCCTCCTTGAGGCGGCGGCTGCCGCCGTGCCAGTCCTGCTCGACCCCGACGTCGTCCTCGGACACACCGAGCGCGCGGAGCTGGGGCAGCTCTCGCAGGCTGCGCTTCAGCTCGGCGAAACCGGGGAAGGTGGCGAGGTGGACGACGGAGTCCCACAACGCCACGGCGTCCTCGTCGGACGGCAGCCGGGAGATGACCGGACCGAAGAAGGACGGCCCGTCCGGCGGACGGAACGAGATGATCGGCGTGCCGACGTCGCGCCCGGTGAGCGAGAGGGCGTGGTCGGTCTCGGCCTCGAGCTCGGCGTCCCACGACGTGTCGTCGAGCGCGTCGGCGTACGCCGTGGGCAGACCCACCCGTTCGAGGATCCCCGCGACGTGATCGGGTGTGCCGAGGCGCTCCCGGCCCGGACCGCCCCGGTCGGGCGGGTCGACGTCGAACACGCTGGCACCCATGGCGGCGTAGAGGCCGGCCATCGCCGGGCGGCCCCGCTCGGCCCGCACCGCGGCCGCCACCCGGAGCATCCGCAGCCCGGCCGTGTGACCCTGCTCGTACTCGGGCGGGAAGTGGGCGTCGTAGTCGACCGCCTTGTTGATGATCCGCAACGAGATGAACCGCCAGTCGACGGCGTACTCGCGCTGCGACTCGACCTGACGGATCCACCGCGAGGTCATCCAGGCGAACGGGCAGACCGGGTCCCAGTAGAAGTGGATGTCGGCGTCGATCTCCGGGGCGCTCATCGCACGAACCTCGCGAACCCGTCGACGGGCATCCGCTCGGAGCGCAGGTCGTTGACCGACGCCGCGGGGTCACGACGACCGATCGCCATGCCGCAGAAGATGCGCTCGTCCTCCGGCGCGCCGACGAACCCGGCGACGGCCCGCTCGTACATGGCCCACGATTCCTGGGCGCAGGTGTCGAGGCCGGCCTCGACGGCCAGCAGCATGAAGGTCTGCAGGAACATGCCGAGGTCGGACCACTGCGGCGGACCCATCTTGCGGTCGACGAAGCAGAAGAGCCCGGCCGGTGCGCCGAACAGCTCGTAGTTCTTCGCGACCTGCATCAGGCGGGCGCCCTTGTCGTCGCGGGGGATGCCCAGCAGCTCGTACATCTGCTCGCCGACGGTGAACCGGTTGGTGCGGTAGGGCTCGTGGAGGCTCGGCGGATAGATCTCGTAGGCCGGTCCCTCCATCTCCGATGCGGCGATGTGCTCCTTGAACCGGACCATCGCCTCCCCGTTGACGACGTAGACCCGCCACGGCTGGACGTTGCCGCCCGAGGGAGCGCGCGAGGCCGCGGCGAGCAGCTCGCGCAGCACCTCGTCGTCCACCGGATCGGGCAGGAACTGCCGGATCGACCGCCTCCGGTCGACCGCCTCACCAACGTCCATGGACCCCTCCTCGTCGCGCACGTCGCGATCGTCTCATCCTGCAACTGCCGAGACCCGCCCGACCTTCCCGCGGTGTCGGCCCCGGCCGCGCCGCCGCGTAGCCTCCCGCCCGCGGGAAGGCCGTCGTCGACCAGGAGCCCATCGTGTCCTCACTCGTCCCGTACCTCACCTTCCACCACGGAACCCGATCCCGGGACTTCCTCACCGAGGGACTCGGCTTCGAGGTCGTGACCGAGCAGCCCGGCGAGGACGGCGAGATCGTCCACTGCGAGCTCCGGCGCGGCGACGCCGTCGTCATGGGCGGCTCGGGCGACGTCACGGCGTCGGCGGCACCTGGCCTCTACCTCGTCGTCGAGGAGGTGCCGGACCTCTACGCCAGCCTCCTCGAACGGGGCGCCACCGAGGTGTACGGCCCCGAGCAGACCGAGTGGGGCACGTGGCGGGCCCGGTTCACCGACCTCGACGGCCACGAGTGGACGATCGGCACCTACCAGCCCGGCCAGTCCTGGTCGTCGCTGCTCGGTCGGTGAGGTCCACGAATCCACGACACACCCCTCCGGTACGATACGAACATGTGTTCGAGTCGAACGGAGGTCGTGGACGTGGTCGCCGCCCGAGCAACGACGGGGCGAGTCGTGGAGCTCTGCGACCGGTTGCAGGAGCTGCAGGCCGAGCTGACCGGTGCCGTGGGCGAGTGGCTCGAGACGTCGTGGTGGGCCTTCGACGGGGCGCGCTCGGCGGAGGAGTGGCTGGGCCTGTTCGGTCGCCTGGATGCGACCGATGCCCGCCGACTGGTCGAGCGCTCGAAGCTGTGTGCGCAGCTGGCCCGGTTCGCTGAGGCGTTCACTGCCGGTGAGATCACCGCTGCCCATCTCGATGCCCTCGCCCGCGCGGTCGGGGACCGTCGTGTCGAGCACGCCCAACGCGACGAGGTCGCGTTGCTCGACGCCGCCCGACACGAGTCGGTGCCGGCCTTCGAACGGACCCTGGGCGCCTGGCGCCAGCACTGCGACCGCGAGCTCGCCGCCGACGACGCCGAAGCCGTCTGGCAGCAACGCTCCGTGCACCTGCGACCGACCCTGTTCGGTGGCTGGTCACTGACCGGCACCCTCGACCCCGACGGTGGGGCTGCGGTCTCCGCCGCGCTGGTGGCGAACCGCAACGATCCCGATCCCGCCGGCGGACCGCCTCGATCGCTCGGCCAGCGCAACGCCGACGCCCTCGTCGCGCTCGCCACCAACGACCAACCCATCAACGCCACCGTCGTCATCGACCACCACCTCGACGCCCCCGAGCACGTCACTCCCCGAGCCGACATCGAAGGCCTCCCCATCCCCGCGGTCACCGCCGAACGACTCACCTGCGATGCATCGACCTCGACGGTCACCCGACGGGGGCGCTCGATCCTCGACGTCACCGAAGCCACCCCCACGGTCACCGTCGGCCAACGCCGAGCCTTACTGGTGCGAGATCCGACCTGCCGTTTCCCGGGCTGCACCGTCACCGCCCATCGCTGCGACATCCACCACCTCACCCATCGGGCCGACGGCGGAGCGCACCGCCTCGACAACCTCCTCCACCTCTGCCGCCACCACCACCGCTTCGTCCACGAGGGCAGATGGACCACCACCGGCTCCCCCGACCACGACCTCCACTTCCACCCACCGCCCGAACGCGAACCCGACCACTGGCTCCCACGAAGCGGCATCTCGCCGTCCTGAGCTGGAGCAACCGACGACCGGAGCGCCCGCGGCCTGCGGGCGGCTTCGGCGCGCTCGGTCAGGCCGAGGTCCACACGGCGCCGCTGGTGTAGCGGCGCAGGCCGGCGCGGAACGTCAGCCAGCCGACGACGAGCACACCGGAGGCGACGGTTGCGACCGCGAGGGCCATCGCCGGATCGGGGTCGGTGATGAGCTCGGTCGGCACCGAGGTGACGAACCCGGCCGGGACGACCGTGTAGAGGAAGACCTTCGCCGCGCCGCCGAAGACGTCCACGGGGTACGACGAGAACAGCAGGAGGGCGTGGAACCCGAGCTCGCCGCCCTCGTTCCGGCCGACGAAGAAGCCGAGCGAACCGACCAGGACCAGGAAGCCGATCATGATCGCCGAAGCGCAGGCGACCCCGAAGACGAACAGCGCCGTCCGAGCCGGCGTCGGGTCGCCCAACACGGCGAAGAGCACGACACCGAAGAGCAGGTCGCCGACGTTCGACGTCTCGATGCGGCGCACGAGCACGTGCGGCAGGGTCGCGGTCGGCAGCGTCAGCACGGCATCGAGCCCGCCGGTCGCAGCCAACTCGCCGATCCGCCGCACGTTGGCGAGCAGACCCAGCACGAAGCCGGCCGATGTCGTGAGGATGGCGAAGAGCAGGACGAGCTCGTCGACGGTCCAGCCGCGGATCTCGCCGACCCGGTCGAAGAAGAGGTACCAGAAGACGATCCAGATCACGTCGTTGACGAGCATCACCGCGACCTGGAACCAGAAGCCCCTCCGGTTGGCCCACGCCTCGGACCATGCGCCGGCCCAGGTCCGGCCCAGGCCGTTCACGCCCCCTCCTCGAGCAGGCGTCGCTCACCGGCGGCGAAGACGCGTGCGGCGACCCACACCGCGACGACCAACCAACCGACCTGGACCAGCAGCAGCCACGGCTCGACGTGGCCGGATGCGAGGCGGGCCGGTGCGTAGGCCATCGCCATGAACGGCAGCGCCCGGGCGACGTTGGCCAGCGCGTCGGGGAGGACCTCCAGCGGCAGCAGCATGCCGCCGAGCACGAAGACGAGCTTCGACCACAGGAACCAGGCGCCCTTCGCGTCGGCGAGCCAGAACGACACGCCGGCAAAGGCGTGCTGCGCCACGACGCTGATCGTCACGGCCAACAGCAGCGACGGGGCGGCGAGGGCCAGCGCGGCGTAGCTCGGCGGCGCGCCGCCGATGATCCAGGAGAAGGTGATGCCGACGAGCGCGCAGACCGCGAGGCGCGGCAGGAAGGCGCCGACCCGGAGGGCGATCCGCATCGGGAGCACGCCGATCGGTCGCAACAGCTCGGAGCCGATGCGGCCGCTGGCGATGTCGTCGCCGACCTCCTCGATCAATCGGAGCGGGAGCGAGACGGTCGCCGCCTCCGCGGTGGCGATGTACCAGATGAGCGCCGTCGCCGTGTACCCGACGATCTCGCCACCGTTGGCCGACGCCGCGGTGGCCCACAGGCCGGACAACACGGCGGTGACCATCAGGTAGAAGACCCCGGCAACGACCAACCCCGGCGGCGACGACAGCTCGCGGGCGGCCTCGGTCTCGACCGCCCGCCGGTAGGCGCCGAGCGCGCCGCGGTGACCGGTCATGCCGGCCGCTCGTAGATCTCGCCGATCACCTGCTCCAGGGGCGGATCGAGCACGCTGAGGTCGGCCACGGGGAGCGTGGCCAGGACGGTGTCAAGGACCTGCCGGATCGGTTGGACCGTCGTGTCGACATCGAGGCGGAGCAGCGAGTCGCTCGGCGCGCTCACCTCGACGCCGGCGCCGAGGATGCGAGCGACGTCGGCCGGATCGGCCGGCCGCTCCAGACCGACGTCGACGCGCTTGGTCGCGAAGAGGGTCCGTCGCATGGCGTCGACGGACTCGTCCGAGATGAGCGAGCCGTGGTTGACGACGACCGCCCGGTGGGCCACGTGCTCGATGTCGGCGACGTCGTGGCTGGTGAGGAAGACGGTGGTGCCCAGCTCCTCGTTGACCCGCACGAGGAGGTCGCGGAACCGTTGCTTGCCGAGGAGATCGAGACCGATGGTCGGCTCGTCGAGGAACAGCAGCTCCGGCTCGTGCAGCAGGCACGCGGCGAGCTCGCAGCGCATCCGCTGCCCGAGCGAGTGCGTCCGCACCGGCCGATCGAAGAGGTCGGCGGCGTCGAAGAGCTCACCGAGCTCCGCTATGCGGCCATCGAGGTGAGCATCGTCGAGGCCGAACACGGCGCCGAGCATCCGATACGAAGCGCGCGGGCTCAGCTCGGTCCACAGCTGCGACCGCTGCCCGAAGAGGGTGCCGATGCGCCGGGTCAGCCGGCGGCGATCGGCCCAGGGCACGATGCCGAGGACCGTCGCCGTGCCGCCGGTCGGGCGGAGGATGCCGGTGAGCATCTTGATCGACGTCGACTTCCCGGCCCCGTTCGGGCCGATGAACGCGAGGCGCTCACCGGCCTCCACGGTGAAGGACAGGTCCCGCACCGCCTCGATCCGGCGCCGCTGGGAGCGGCGGCCACTGACGAAGGTGCGCGAGAGACCGTCGACGTCGAGTGCGGTCCCACCGGTCATGTGCCACGGAACCACGCGGCGCCCATCGGCGCACCCGGGTTTCGCAGCGAAGCGTGCTCAGGCCTCAGCCGGGGAGCGAGACCGCCTCCAGCTTGCCGTTGGTCACCTTCGACGGACGACCGTCGCGAAGGCCGTAGGGCGTGGGCGCATCAGCACCGGGGGGACGGGTGAACTGCTGCAGCTCCTGGGCGCCGAGCTCGGTGAAGGGCGCCTGGTTGCGCCGCTCGGCGGACACGCCGAACGCCACCATGAGCGCCACGAGCGCTCCGAACAGAATCATCATCGCCAACATGGCGTTACCTCCTACAAACCGATCAACGCTACGGCCCGACGTCCCCTTCCCGCCGAGGGGGTGACATCCTTCACCGGCTCGACAGGAGGTGGCGGATCGTGGGCACCAACACCGGTGGGCCGTCCGATCGACCAGCCTCCATCGGCACCTCGATCGCCGATCTTGAGCCCGGTCCGGCGCGGTCGTCAGGCCATCGACCGGAGCACCGCGAGCTCCGGGTAGCGCTCGGGCGGGCCGTAGCCGTTGTCGGCCAACCACGGGATCGCGACGATGCACCGCCACGCCCACCAGGCGCGGATCAGCTCGCGGTCGACGTCGGCGCCGTACCCGCTGAGGACGTCGTCGAGGTGCTCCTCGTTCGCCAGGGTCAGCGTGGCCAGATCGGCCAGGGGATCGCCCTGGCCGGCCTCGGACCAGTCGATGATGCCGGCGACCTCGTCGCCCTCGACGAAGACGTGCTCGACGTGCAGGTCGCCGTGGACGAACGCCGGCGTCCAGGGCCGCAGCACCGCCTCGGCGATCAGACGGCTGCGCCCGACGGCCTCGGCGGGGAGGACATCGTGGGCCACGAGCCACTCGCACCCGTCGACGAGCCGGGAGGCGAGCTCGTCCACGCCCACCGTCGGCCGGACGGGCAGCGGCGCGTCGTGGAGCCGCCGGAGCGCCGCTCCCGTCGCCACCCACGCCGCCGCGGAGGCGGTCGACGGCTCGCCCAGCCGCCCGAGGGGCCGGCCGGGGACGGCGGCGAGCGCCAGGACGGGCGGCGTGTGCCACAGGATCCGTGGCGTCGGGACCGGGGCCGAGCTGATCGCCTCGACCTCGACCTCCGTGCGCGCCCGGTCGGCATCGACCTTCAGGAACGTGTCACCGACCCGCAGCGTCACCCGGTCGTTGTTGGCGAGCACGACGTCCACGCGGTCCACGCCGCCCATCGTCGCAGGGCCGGTCGTACGGATCAGCCGGTCATCAGCGGCCGTTCACCGACCAGTGCCAGGGCTCGCTGGGGAGGTTGAAGAAGCCGTAGTCCGCGGCGTTCTCGATCAGCCAGAGGTAGGCCGGGTTCTGGCGGGTCGTGATGAGGACGCCGTCGTTCGAGATGTCGAGCGCCAGGCCCCGCTCGTGCATGGACGTCGTGGGGCGGGCGGTCGGCGGTCGGCACTCGTTGGCCGGGCGGACGTAGATGTCGAACTCGGTCGGTCCGCAGTGCGCTCGGCGCAGCTCGATCTGCGAGGCGCCGTCGCGCCAGCCGCCACCACCCAGGTTCAGGCCTGCCTCCTCGGCCGCGGCGAGCAGCCCCTCGACCTGGTCGGCGATCTCGACGTTGACCCGGAAGCCCCGCACGACGGTGGTCTGGTCGATGCCGACCGGTGGGCCGACGTTGCCCCGACCGGGCGCACGGGGTGGCAGCAGGGAGGCGAGGTAGGCCTCGCGGGCGCGGATGCGCTCGGCGAGCTCGGCGTCGAGCTCCTTGAGCGCCTCGGCCTCGGCGAGGGTGTGGTCGAGGCGCTCCTGCAGCGCGACGACGAAGGCGAGGTGCTCGGCCTCGGCATCGTCGGCGACGACCAGCGCCCGCACCGCCTCGTCGGAGAGCTCCTGCGCCCGGGTGGTGGCCGAGCTGGCGGCGTCGCGCCGCTCGGTGAGCGTGTCGACGGCGTCGTCGACCTGCTCGGCGAACGACGTGTTCTCGCCGATCACCGTGCCCATGACGATGTCGACGGTCGCGTCGGCGAACAGATCACCCCGCAGGAGGCCTTCGAGGCTGCGGGTCTCGGCGTTGCCGGTGTAGAGCTCGACGGCGAAGAAGGCAGCGCGGCGCTCGAGGTGGCCGAGCTCGGCGGTGGCGAGGTCGGCCGACGACGACGAGCGAGCCGCCTCGGCCGCGGCGTCGTCGGCGTCGGTCCGCGCCTGGACGGCGGCGGCGCGGGCATCGGTGGCGAGCTGGTCGAGCCGGCGCAGCTCGGCCTCGGCGACGTCGAGGTCGAGGGTCAGCGCATCGAGCACCTCGTCGGTCTCGCGCTGGTCCTCCTGGACGGCTTCACGCTCGTCCTGGAGCTCGTCGAGGGTCTCCTGGGCGCTCGCGAACGGCGCGACCGTGGTCCCGAGCAAGAGCCCGAGTCCGACGGCGACGAGGCCGAGGCGAGCGCGGCGAAGGTCCACACCTCCACCGTCGGCTCGCCGGTACCGGGACACAAGGATCAAGCCTGCCCGACCGCCGCGACGGATTGCCGTCGGGCCGAAGCCCGCAACTAGCCTCGCCCGCCGGGGAGGAGGGAGTCGGGTGCACGTGAGCGAGGAACCCCTGGCGCGGCCAGCCGCGGCCCCTCCCACCCGACGGCCCGCACGAGCTGCACGGAGGTCGGCCCGGTCGGGCGCTCTCGGCGTGCGCGGCCCCGGGGGCTGACAGCGGAACTGGCGATCGGTCGGTCGGGGCGAGGCTCCCGCACGACACTGGACAACAAGGGACAGAACACATGGACCTCGGACTTGCCGGCAAGAAGGTGCTCGTCACCGGATCGACCAAGGGCATCGGGCGGGCGATCGCCGAGCGGATGCTCGACGAGGGCGCCAGCGTCGCCATCTGCGCTCGATCGGCCGACGACGTCGAGGCGGCCAAGGGCGAGCTGGCGGCGAAGGGCACCGTCGTGGGCGGCGTCGTCGACGCGGGCGACGACGAGCAGCTGCGCGGTTGGATCCGCGACTCGGCCGAGGCGCTGGGCGGCATCGACATCTACGTCCACAACACCTCGGCGAAGCCGGCCCGGTCGCTGGACGCCTGGCAGAACAACTTCGAGGTCGACCTGATGGCCCTCGTGCGCGGTGTCGACGAGGCCAAGGCGTTCCTGAAGGAGTCCGACTCGGCGTGCGTGGTCTCGATCGCGACCACCGCCGTGCAGGAGCACTTCGCCTCCGGCGCCAACAGCTACTCCGCCTTCAAGGCGGCCGTCGTCAACTACGGCTGCGGTCAGGCCCAGGTGCTCGGCGCCGACGGCATCCGGTCCAACGTCGTGTCGCCGGGCCCGATCTTCATCGACGGCGGCGACTGGGACATGATCAAGCAGAACATGGGCCCGTTCTTCGAGTCGACGCAGAAGGTGCACCCGGGCGGCGAGCTGGGTTCGGCCGAGGACGTCGCCAACGCGGTCGCATTCGTCGCCTCGCCGGCGGCCAAGCACGTCAACGGCGTGAACCTCGTCGTCGACGGCGGCTTCCTGAAGCGCGTCAACTACTGAGGCGGCGGCGATGACGGAGCGCAGCGCGGACGATCGCATCGATGCCTACCTGGTGTGCGGTGGGCGATGGCACGACTTCGACTACGCGCGCCTGCAGCTGCTGACCCTGCTCGGCGAGGACGAGCGCATCCGCGTGCGGGTCGCCGAGGACTACTCCGACCTGCACGCGATCACGAACGCCGACTTCCTCGTCAGCTACACCTGCGACAAGCGACCGACCGAGGAGCAGCAGCTCGCCTTGGAGCGCTACGTGCGCGAGGGCGGGAGGTGGTTGGCGCTGCACGGCACCAACTCGGCCATCGAGCGCTATCCCGACGGCTTCGCCACGCCCCGCATCCTCGGGCCCGTCGCGAAGGTGCTGGGCTCGCAGTTCATCGCCCACCCACCCATCCAGCCGTTCACGGTGGAGGTGACCGAGCCGGACCACCCCCTCGTCAGCGGCATCGAGCCCTTCGAGACCGACGACGAGCTGTACCTCTGCGAGCTGCACGACGCCGAGGAGCACCAGCTGCTGATGCACACCCGCTGGCACGGCAACACCGGGCCGGGCTTCCTCGAGAACGACTGGCCCGACGACGACCCCCGGCCCGTCGTCTACCTCCGCCCCTACGGCGAGGGCAGCGTGCTCTACAACACCCTCGGCCACTGCCGGGGCCACTGGGACATGCAGCCGATGATCCCGCTCTACCCGCAGATCGAACGAGGCTCGTGGGAGCAGCCCGCCTACCACGAGCTGCTCCGGCGCAGCATCCGCTGGGCGACCGGCGACCTCGCCGCATGACGACGACACCGAAAGGACGGCCGTGAGCGACCCGACACCAGAGGTGCTGTGGGACCTCCACCACCGGATGGTCCGCATCCGCCTCTTCGAGGAGAACACCGGACGACTGTCCGAGGCGGCGAAGCTCCCCGGCTTCCTCCACCTCTACGTCGGGGAGGAGGCCGTCGCCGCGGGCGTGTGCGCCAACCTGACCGACGACGACCAGATCACGTCGACGCACCGGGGCCACGGCCACCTCGTGGCCAAGGGCGGCGACTTCAAGCGGATGTTCGCCGAGCTCTACGGCAAGGCCACCGGGTACAACAAGGGCAAGGGCGGGTCGATGCACATCTGCGACCTCGACCTCGGCATGCTCGGCGCCAACGGCATCGTCGGTGCGGGCTCCCCGATCGCCGTCGGGGCCGGCTTCGCCAACAAGTACCTCGGCAACGGCCAGGTGTCGGTGCCGTTCTTCGGCGACGGCGCCACCAACATCGGTGCCTTCCACGAGGCCGCCAACATGGCCGCCGCGCTGAAGCTGCCCGTCGTCTTCATCTGCGAGAACAACGAGTACGGCGAGTTCACCCCGCGCCACAAGACGATGGCGGTGACCGACGTCGCCAGCCGCGCCGAGGGCTACGGCATGCCGGGCGTGATCATCGACGGCATGGACGCCGTCGCGGTCTGGGAGGTCGCCGCCGAGGCGGTGGCCCGTGCGCGGCGGGGCGACGGCCCGACCTTCATCGAGGCCAAGACCTACCGCTACTACGACCACCACGGTGTGAAGGGGCTCGGCGTGACCTACCGCGACGACGCCGAGGTCGAGGAGGCGAAGACCCGCGACCCGATCGACCGCATCGAGGCCCGCATGATCGAAGCCGGCGTCGCCACGGCGGACGAGCTCGCCGCCGTGCACCAGCGCGTGCAGGCCGAGATCGACGAGGCCATCGCCTTCGCCGAGGAGAGTCCCTACCCCGATCCCGATCAGATCCTGGAGGACGTGTACACCGTGAGGACCGCCGGATGACCGCCACCGAGACCGCGACGCGGGAGCTCACCTACGTCCAGGCCTGGAGCGAGGCGATCGCCGAGTGCATGCGCGACGACCCCAACGTCTTCGTCGCCGGCGAGGACGTCGGCGGCTACGGCGGGGTGTTCGGCAGCTTCCGCGGGCTGCAGGACGAGTTCGGCGAGGCGCGGGTGGTCGACACCCCCATCTCCGAGCAGGCGATCGTCGGCCTCGGCGTCGGCGCGGCCGTCAGCGGCCTGCGACCGGTCGTCGACCTCATGTTCATGGACTTCACGGCCGTGGCGATGGACCAGATCGTCAACCAGGCGGCCAAGCTCAAGTACATGTTCGGCGGCAAGGCGGTGCTGCCGCTCACCATCACCACGTTCGGCGGTGCCGGCCTCGGTGCCGCGGCCCAGCACTCCCAGAGCCTGGAGGCGTGGATCTGCCACATCCCGGGCATGAAGGTCGTGCAGCCGTCGAGCCCGTACGACGTGAAGGGCCTCCTCATCTCGGCGATCCGCGACGACAACCCCACCTACGTCGTCGGCAACAAGCTCATGCTCGGCGTCACCGGGCCCGTGCCCGACGAGCCCTACGAGATCCCCCTCGGCGTCGCCAACGTGGTCCGCGAGGGCACCGACTGCACGATCGTCGCCACCGGTCGGATGGTGGTCGAGGCCGTCGAGGCGGCGAAGAAGCTCGCCGACGACGGCATCGAGTGCGAGGTCATCGATCCCCGCACGCTGCAGCCGCTCGACACGGCGACGATCGTCGAGAGCGCCCGCAAGACCAACCGGGTCGTCGTCGCCCACGAGGCCGTCCGCTTCGGCGGCATCGGCGCGGAGATGGCCGCCCAGATCCAGGAGGAGGCCTTCGACCACCTCGACGCACCGGTCGTGCGGGTCGGCGCGCCGTTCTCGCCGGTGCCGTTCAGCCCTGCGCTCGAGCAGCACTACGTGCCCAGCCGCAAGACGATCGCCGAGGGCGTCCGCGCCGCGGTCGACCGTCCGGGCGCGTAGGGCGGCCCGCGACACCGATGCCCGGCACCGTCGCCATCATCGCCAACCCCGCCGCGGGCTCCGACGTCCGTCGGCTCGTGGCCCACGCGACGGTCACCAGCGACGCCGCGAAGATCTCGATCGTCCGCCGCGCCGTCGTCGCGGCCGTCGACGCCGGCGCCGACCGGATCCTCCTCGCCCCCGACCGGTCGTCGCTGTGCGAGCGGGCCGTCGACGGGCTCGACCTCGACGCGCGGGTCGAGTCGCTCGACGCCGTCGTGCACGGTGAGGCGGGCGACACCCGTCGGGCGGCGGCCCGGGCTCGCGAGGCCGAGGCCGGCGCCCTCCTGGTGCTCGGCGGCGACGGGACGTGCCGTGACGCCGTGCTCGGCTGGCGCGACGCACCGCTGCTGCCGGTCTCGACGGGCACGAACAACGTGTTCCCCCGGTGGCTCGAGGCCACGGTCGCCGGCACGGCGGCCGCGCTGGTCGCCGGTGGATCGGTGGCGATCGGCGAGGCGGCCCGCCGGGCGAAGGTCGTCGAGCTGTCCGACGGGTCGTGGGACGAGCCCGACCTGGCTCTCGTGGACGCCGCGCTCGTCCAGGGGCGATTCACCGGCAGCCGCGCCGTATGGGAGCCGCACCGGCTCCGGGCCGCGGTCCTCGCCATCGCCGAGGCCGCGTCGGTCGGACTGTCGGCCATCGGCGGCCTCCTCCACCCGGTCGGACGCGGCGATGCCGGCGGCCTGGCGCTCGGCTTCGACGCCGACTCCAACCGCCAGGTGCGGGCCCCGATCGCACCGGGGCTCTTCGCCGACGTCGGCATCAGCGACGTCCGGCGCCTGGCCGACGGCGACGTCGTCGAGCTGATCGGACCCGGCGTCCTCGCCCTCGACGGCGAGCGCGACCGGGTCCTCGGTGACGACCAGCGCGTGACGGCGACCATCCGCCGCAGCGGGCCGCACGTCATCGACGTCGAATCGACACTTCGAGCCGCCGTGGCCCGCGGCGTGTTCACGAGAGGGAGATGAGCGTGGCGACCGAGGTCCAGATCCCGAAGCTGGGACTGACGATGCAGGAAGGCACCATCACCAGCTGGGAGGTGGAGCCCGGGAGCGTCGTGGCCGAGGGCGAGGTGCTCTTCAGCATGGAGACCGACAAGGTCGAGACGACCGTCGAGTCGCCGGCCGCCGGTCGCTTCCAGCCCACCGCCGAGGAGGGCGACACCTTCGACTGCGGGGTGGTCGTCGGCTACGTGCTCGCCGACGGCGAGGACCTCCCCGACGGCGCCGGCTCGGCCGCCCCTGCGCCCGCCGCCGACGAACCCGCTCCCACACCGGCGAGGGCGACCGAGGCGGCGCCCCCGCCAGCGCCCGTCGCCGCGGCGACCGTCAACGGCCGCATCCTGTCGTCACCGAACGCCCGCCGGGTCGCGAGGGAGCTCGGCGTCGACCTCGCCCAGGTGGCGGGCACCGGCCCCGGCGGCCGCATCGTCAGCGAGGACGTCGAGGCGGCCGCAGCAGCCGGCACGGCCGCACCTGCGCCGGCGCCCGCACCTGCACCAGCGGCGGCCGCAGCCACGGCGCCGACCGTCTCGACCGCGCCGGCGTCACCGCTCGTGCGCCGCCTCGCCGAGGAGCTCGGCGTCGACCTCGCCGCGCTGGCCGGCACCGGCGTCGGAGGTCGGGTCACGCGCGCCGACGTCCAGCGCGCCGCGGGCACCGCAGCTCCACCGGCGACCGAAGCTCCAGCGGCTGCGGCAGCCCCAAGCGGCCCTCGTCACCAGCCCGGCGACCGCATCGCCCTGACCGGCATGCGCAAGGTGATCGCCGAGCGGATGCACGGCTCGCTGCAGGAGATGGCGCAGCTCACCCTCACCATGGACGTCGACATGGATCGCGCCGTCGAGCTGCGGAGCCGGCTCAAGGACGACTGGGGCTCGGCCGGCCTGCCCGTGCCCGGCTACACCGACCTCATCGTCAAGGCGGCAGCGCTGGCCCTGCGGGCCCACCCGAACGTCAACGCCATGGTGCACGACACCGAGATCGAGCTGCTCGACGAGATCAACGTCGGCATGGCGGTGTCGGTGCCCGACGGGCTGATGGTGCCGGTGATCGCCGGCGCCGACGCGCTGCCACTCGACGCGCTCGCCGCCGAGTCGTCGCGCCTCGCCGCCGCCGCTCGCGACGGCAAGCTCACGCTGCCCGAGCTGGAGGGCGGGACGTTCTCGGTCTCGGCGCTCGGCATGTTCGGGATCGATGCGTTCACGCCGGTGGTCAACCCGCCCAACGTGGCCATCCTCGGTGTCGGACGCATCCGCGACGACACGGCCTGGGACGGCGACGTGCCGAGTCGCGTCCAGCGCATGACCCTGTCGCTGACGATCGATCACCGCGCCGTCGACGGCGCTCCCGGAGCCGAGTTCCTCCAGACGCTGAAGTCCCTGCTCGAGAACCCGATGCGCCTCCTCGCCACCTGAGGCGGGCGGCGGGCCCCCAGCCGGGCATGAGCCCGGCCGGGCATCAGCCCAGCCGGTCGGGTGGCCAGCCGGAGCGGTGGGCCTCGGCCACCGCGGCCAGCTGGGATCGCACGCCGAGCTTCTCGAGGATGCGGCGCACGTGGGTCCGCACCGTCGAGACCGCGACGGTCTGCTCGGCGGCGATCTCGTCGACGGAGCGACCGTCCACCAGACCGGCCAGGACCTCCAGCTCCCGGTCGGTGAGCCGCCGCAGCGATGCTCCCCGTGCCTCGTCGTCGCGGGACTCCCGGTCTGCGGCCTCGAGCAGCGCGGCGCGCCGGGCCGCTCCCCCGGCCGGCCGACCGGTCTCGAGGATCTCACCGACCGCGAGGGCGATGTCGTCGGGGCTGGTCGTCTTGTCGAGGACGTCGACCGCACCGAGTCGCAGCGCCTGCCCCAACGCGCGCGTGGCGCGGGAGCCGGTCAACATCACGGCGCGCAGCCCGGAGGAGACGAGCTCCTCCAGCAGGACGAGACCGTCCTCATCGGCCCCGAGGTCGAGGTCGACGATGCAGAGGTCGGGTCGGCGCAGGTCGATCGCGACCCGCGCCTCGGCGACCGAGCTCACGGCGTCGACCGATGGCCCGTCGGAGGCCAGGCGTTCTCCGAGTGCGAGCGCGATCAGGGGATGGTCATCGACGAGGAGCAGATGACCCTCGGTCATGTCTCCGCTGTGGGCAACCGCAGCACGAACCGGGCGCCCACCGCCCGCGGCTCGGCCCACAGCTCACCGCCCATCGAGCGGGCGAGGCTGCGGGCACGGTAGAGACCGAAACCGGACCCGGGACCCTCCGCCGAGCTGCCACGACGACCGCGCTCGAAGACGGCGTCGAGCTCGTCGATCGGCACACCGGGGCCCTGGTCGACCACCTCGACGTGCACCTCGCTGTGACGCTGGCGAGCGCCGACGATCGTCAGGCCCCCGCCGTGGCGGCGGGCGTTGTCGAGCAACGACCGCAGGATGTCGGCGAGGTCGCCGTGGTCGGCGACGACGGTGAGGCCCTCGGGGATGCGGCCCACCGCGTCGAGCCCGAGCGCCTGCTGCAGTGCGATCACCTGCGCCGCCACCTCGGCGACGTCGACGGGACCGAGATCGGAGCGCTCGCCGTCGTAGAGCCGCTGGAGGCGTTGCACCTCGGCGTCGACCGCCTCGGCGAGCGCGGCCCGCAGCTCCGGCGACTCCGGCGTGGCCCTGCCGAGCAACTGGGCGGCCGACCGCACCGCGAGGACAGCGGCTCGTGCGTCGTGCTGGCGTTCCTCGCTGTCGAGGAGCCGGAGCCGCTCGCGCCGCTCCCGCTCGCGGCGCAACGAGTCGAAGCGTCGGAGGTCGGCCTCCCGGGCCAGGACCATGCGCCGGTACGAGTCGACGAGGGCGAGCAGCACCCAGAGACCGGCGAACAGGGCGAGCGCACCCTGGCGAGCGAGTGCCCACTCGATCGGATCGCTCGCCGCCGCGATCACGAGCTCGCCTCCGCCGATGGCGACGGCGAGGACGATGGCGCCGCGGGTCCGCTCGTGCCAGCGCGCCGCGATGGCGATGCCGGCGACGAGGGGCACGACGACGTGGGGCACGGCGACCCCGTCGGTCATCACGAGCGCGGCGGCACCGATCGCGAGCGCGGCCGCGATGAGCACCGACCTCGATCGCGGCGTCGGCCCGAGGTCGTAGGCGGCCGCGACGCTGGCGAGCACGATGGCCGCCCGGCGGGCATCGACGGCAGCGATCTCGTCGGACTGCAGCAGCGAGGCGGTCAGCGAGGACGCGAAGGCGAGCGACAGCAGGGCCACCGCCTGGCTCACCCCCGCCGCCGTGCGGCTCTCGCGGTGGATCACCCCGGTGGCGAGCACCGCGGCGGTCAGCGCGCCGGTGGCGGCCAAGGACACGTAGCCGGCGAGGTGACCGATGTGGGTCTCGGGCGTCCACAGGTCGGCGAGGAGGGTTGCGGCGAGCGCCACCAGCGACCACGGCCACCACCGGCGCACGGGGCCTGCCGGAGAGCTCGCTTCCGGCTGCTCGACCCGGCGGGGCAGCAGGCTCGCGACGCGCTCCAGCACCTCGGTCGTACTGCTCACCGCCTGTCCGCCAGCGCCCTCGCCGGGGCGTCCCGCCGTGCGTCCCATGTGCTCCCGCCTGTCCCGGAACGATCCTCCTCGGCGGAACCGTGTTCCGCAAGCGTACGACCACCCACCGTGCCGAGATCGGGGACAGAGATCATCAACTTTGACGATGCGTCACCAAGTGCCCGCGGAGAGGATGCAGATCACGGTCCGATCCGGTGGGGTCGCGACCGCCGACGACACGTCAGGAGCGCGACATGAACGAGCTGCAACACCGGGTGCTGGCCCGGCTCACGACCGTCGGTCACGACGAGGACGGACAGACCTTCGCCGAGTACGGCCTGATCCTCGCCGCCATCGTCGTGATCGTCGCCGGCGTCTTCGGTGCCTTCAACACGACGCTGGAGGGCATGTTCAACGCGGTCGCAGGTGCCCTCCCCGGAGGCGGCTGATCGACCGGGCGCGCACGACATGGCTCGACCGGACGAACCGGACGACCTGGGACAGACCTTCAGCGAGTACGCCTTCGTGCTGTTGCTCGTCGTGATCGTCGTCGCTGGCGCCGTGACCGTCCTCGCGCCACCGATCCAAGCGCTCTTCCAAGGCTTCTAGTGTGGGTGGGACCGACGATGGACAACGAGGGCAGGTGTTCGCGGAGTTCGCGATCGCCGTACCGCTGCTCATCATGCTCGTCTTCGGCATCGTGCACTTCAGCGTCGCGATGAACGTCCAGCAGGGCGTACACGCCGCAGCACGAGAGGGCGCCCGGGTCGGCTCGGTCTCCGGTGGCGACGCATGCGCGGCCGTCGTCCAGGCGCTCGCCACCGTTCCCGATGGTGGATCGACGTGCTCGGTCATCGCGACCTGCCCCGGTATCGACTCGATCGTCGAGGTGACCGCCAGCTACGAGCTCGCCATCCCGTTGATGCCGGCCAGCTTCCAGCCCGAGGTGACCCTGTCGAGCCGGGCAGCGTTCCGGTGCGAGCGATGAGCGTGCCGGACGCCGCCGACGAGACCGGCGCGGTGCTCGCGTTCGTCGCCCTCGGTCTCGTGGTCTTCATGGGGTGCGCGGCGATCGCCATCGATCTCGGCAACGTCTGGGCTCACCGGCGCTCGGTGACGACGGCCGCGGACGCAGCGGCGCTCGCCGCGGCGCAGGAGTACGCCACCGGCGGCACGGGCTGCAGCGCGACGGCGAAGTCCTACGTGAAGGGGAACCTCCACGATGCGACGCTCGCCTCCTGCCAACACGCCACGACGGCGGCGGGCACCGGCCAGGTCGAGGTTGGTGCCCGGGTCGGCATCGACCACTGGTTCGCCCCGTTGATCGGGATCGGCTCGTCCACGGTCGAAGCGTCGACGACCGCCTTCTACGGCAGTGCGAGTTCGGCCGACGGGGTGCGCCCGGTCGGGCTGTGCGCGGCGAGCCCCGCCTACCAGGCCTGGAGCGGAACGGTCCCCAGCGGCGAGATCTTCGTGCCCTTCGAGGTGCCCGAGCCCTCCGTATGCGGGACGAGCAGCACCGCCGGCGCGCTGGCGCTGCTCGGTGTGCCGTGCGGGACCGGGAGCGGAGCTGCGACGAAGGGCTTCCCGCAACGGATCACGCCACCGCAACCGGCGTGCATCGAGGCCGATGGGATCGCCCAGATCGCCGCGACCGTCGACGCCATCCGCGCCGCTGATGAACCCGTGGTGATCCCGGTCTACGAGCTCGTCGGCGAG
>JBCBSZ010000007.1:0-111549 GCA_039818945.1 Actinomycetota bacterium | reverse complement strand
GCCAGTCCGCCAGCCCACCAGCGTCGGTCATGGTCGGACGGTAGCGGCCCGGCCGTCGCCGACCGGGCCGCCGTCATCGCCCCCTCAGGTCGACGTGGGCGGGTCGTCGTCGTCCTCCAGGAGGACGGTGCGCGCCGTCCGGTACTCCGTCTCGGACAGCTCACCCTTGGCGAAACGTTCGGCGAGGATGGCCTCGGCCGACGAGGCGCGGTGTCGGCGGTGTCGGCGCCGCATCGCCTCGGGCCCGTAGATCTCGGGATGTCGACGGCGGCGGATCGCCCGGTACAGCGCGATGCCGCCGATGACGAGGAGCACGAAGCCGAGGACGGCGAAGAAGCCTCCGCCGTCTCCGCCCCTCCCGTCGGCGAGCACGGCGGCGTCGGCGGTGATGGTGGTCAAGGTGGGGTTGGTCATGGGAACGAGCCAAGCGGGACACCCTGACGTCGACCTGACGAGCTGACGGACCCGTCAGCACCTCGTGGGCTCCACCGCCGGGGCCGTCATGATGGGTGCATGCGCATCCTGGTCGTCGAGGACGAGCACGCCGTCGCCACGGCGCTCGAGCGCGGCCTGCAACGCGAGGGCTTCGACGTGTCGGTGGCCCACGACGGCGACGACGGGTTGTGGCTGGCCCGCGAGCGGAGCTTCGACGCCATCGTGCTCGACATCATGCTGCCGGGCCGCAACGGCTACCAGGTCTGCCGCACCCTGCGCGACGAGGGCAACTGGACCCCGATCCTCATGCTCACGGCGAAGGAGGGTGAGTACGACGAGGCCGAGGGACTCGACACCGGCGCCGACGACTACCTGCGCAAGCCGTTCTCGTTCGTGGTGCTGGTCGCCCGGCTCAAGGCGATGATCCGCCGCCGGGTCGGGTCCGACGACCCCACCTTCACCGTCGGCGATCTGCAGCTCGATCCGCTCGCGCTGCGGTGCCGCCGCGCCGGGACGGACATCGAGCTCACCAAGCGGGAGGTGGCGGTCCTGTCGCTGCTGATGCGGCGGGTCGGCCGTCCGGTCCCCAAGCGCGAGATCGTCGAGTACGTCTGGGGTGAGGAGGGCGACGTCGACGACAACACCGTCGAGGTGTACATCCGCCGGCTGCGCAAGAAGATCGACGAGCCCTTCGGCGCGCGGTCGATCTCGACCGTGCGCGGCATCGGGTACCAACTGGACGAATCGTGATCGTCGCACCGTGCTGAGGGGCCCGGTGCGGTGGTTCCTCCGCGTCCGGCACACCCTCCGCTTCCGCACGACCGTGGTCGCCTCGCTCGCCGTCGGCGTCGTCTTGACGATCGCGGCCGGAGCGCTGGTCGAGATCGAGAACCGGTTGGCCGATGCCGACGTCGATCTGCGCCTCACCGAGGACCTCGACGCCGTCTCCGCGGCGCTCTTCGCCGGGACACCGGCCGACGATGCCGCCGACCTCGCCGATCGGGCGACGCGCGTCGAGATCACCGGTGACGGCGTCGACGTGCGGCGCGACTGGGAGCTCGATCGTGACGAGCGCCGCCATCTGGACCGAGGCGACGTCAGGGCCCAGGATCGGTCGATCGTCGTCGACGGCACCGCCGTGACGCTGACCGCGCAGCGATCCTCGTCGGTCGACGACCGGCGCGGCCCGTCGGCAGCCGGGTCGTTCTGGTTCGTGCCGATGATCACCGCGCTCGTCGCCGTCGTGGTCTGGCGCTCGGTGGGGCGCGTCCTCAGGCCGGTCGAGCGGCTTCGCGCCGATGCCGACGTCATCGCGGCGTCGGGCATCGCCAACCGGCTTCGCCGGCCCGGCACCCGCGACGAGGTCGATCGCCTCGCCGTGACGCTCAACTCGATGCTCGATCAGCTCGCGGCAGCGGACGAGCGCCAGCGGCGCTTCGTCGCCGACGCCGCCCACGAGCTGCGGAGTCCACTCGCCGGTCTGCGCGCCCGGCTCGAGACCGGCGGAGATCCGGCGACCGACCTCGAACAGGTCCGCCGGCTGCAGGACCTGGTCGACTCGCTGCTGCTGCTCTCCCGGTCGGATGCCGGTCAGCTCCATCAGATCGAGCAGCTCGTCGACCTCGACGAGATCGTCGAAGAGGCCATCCTCGGCCTCGGACCGACCTCGATCGCGATCGACACCACCGGGGTGACCCCCCAGCAGGCGCGCGGGGACCACGACCACCTCGGGCGCATCGTCACCAACCTCCTCGACAACGCCGTGCGCCACGCCGAGACGACGGTGCGCGTGAGCCTCGGCCCGGACGACGGCGAGGTCGTCATCGCGGTCGAGGACGACGGCGACGGCGTCGGCGCTGCGGACCGCGAGCGCATCTTCGACCGGTTCGTCCGCCTCGACGAGTCGCGGGCGCGGCGCCGTGGGGGTGCGGGGCTGGGGTTGGCGATCTCCAGCGAGCTGGCGCGGGTCCACGGTGGCACGCTCGCCGTGACCGATCCGACGGAGCTGGGCGGCGCCTGCTTCGAGCTGCGGCTGCCGGCGACGAGCTGAGGCGTCAGCGGGCGATCGCCGGGGCGGCCGACCACACGACCCGGCCACCGACCATCACCAGCTCGGGCGTGCGGACCGGCGCTGCCGGGTCGATGACGACGAGGTCGGCCCGGAGGCCCGCTTCGATGCGCCCTCGATCGGTGAGCCCGACCGCACGTGCGGGGCCCCCGGCGACCAGCCCCCAGGCCGTCGCGAGGTCGGTCCGCTGCTCGTCGACCAGCCGCAGCGCACCGGCGGCCAGGGCGGGGTAGTGGTAGTCCGAGGCCAACACGTCGACGGCCCCGGCGGCCACGGCGTCGACGACCGCGAGGTTGCCGAGGTGGCTCCCGCCGCGCACCAGGTTCGGTGCGCCGAGGAGCACCGCGGCGTCGGCGGCCTGGGCCGCGTGCGCCGCATCGAGGGTGAAGGGGAACTCGGCGATCCGGACCCCGAGCGCAGCGCTCCGTGCGACCTGCTCGGGGTCGGCGTCGTCGTGGGAGGCGAGCGGGACCCCGACCGCGTGGGCTGCCTCGACGAGTCGGGGCTCCTGCTCCAGGCCCTCGGCGCGGCGCGCGAGCGCTGTCTCGGCGATCTCGGTCGCCACGTCGAGCGGGAGACCGGTGCGAGCCCGCACGGCGGCCGCCGTGCCGTCCGAGCCGTGGCCCGGGGGCGGGGCGTGGTCGTTGAGCGAGAGGAGCTCCACGGTGCCGTCGCCGATCCACCCGAGCAGCTCGTCGAGGTCCTCGGTGTTGCACCGCTCGTGCCGGACGTGGATGCGCGTGTCGCAGCCGAGGGTGGGTCGCAGCTCCCGCCACGCGGCGATGACCTCGCGCAGGCGCTGCCGGCTCCGGAGCCCGGGCTCGAAGCCGTCGGTCAGCGACACGTATGCGGTCGTGATGCCGGCGGCGAGCATCGCCCGGTCGTTCTCCATCAGCGCCGCGGCGACCGGCATGGGCGCGCTGGGCCGGGGGGACAGGGCGCGTTCGACGGCGTCGCCGTGCAGGTCGACGATGCCAGGCAGGACCCAGCGCCCGGGCAGATCGATGCGCTGCCCGTCGTCGGGCACGGTCCCGACCGCGGCGATGACGTCGCCGTGCACCGCGACATCGGCCTCGACCAGACCGGTCGGCGTCAGCACCGAGGCACCGGTGAGCGCGAGCTGGTCGGTCGGTGGCGTCGTCACGGCAGCAGTGTTGCCGACCGGGCTGAACCGGGCATGAACGGCCGGCGAGAGCGGGGCGGCGGGACGGGTGGGGCCTCCTACGCTGAGCGCGCATGCCAGCGCTCGTCCTGCTGAACGGTCCGCCCGCGGTCGGCAAGTCGACGGTGGCTCGGCGGCTCATCGATCGTCGCCCGCTCGCCCTCGCCCTCGACCTCGACGTGGTGCGGGGCCAACTCGGCCGATGGCTCGACGATCCGGTCGGTGCCGGTCTCGCCGCCCGCGAGCTGGCCCTCGTGATGGCGCGGACCCACCTGTCGTCCGGTCGTGACGTCGTGGTCCCGCAGTTCCTCGGTCGGCTGGACTTCGTCGAGCAGCTGGAGGCGACCGCCCACGACGTCCGCGCCGACTTCGCCGAGGTCGCTCTGCTGCTGGACCGGGCCGGGACCGTCGCCGCCTTCGCGGCGCGGTCACGCGATCCCGAGGACCAGACCCACCTCGACGCCCTCGCGCTCGTCGAGCGCTCCGAGCTCGACGATCCGATCGGCGAGGCGTGGGACGCGCTCCAGCGCGTCCTCGTCGCCCGACCGGCGACGGTCCACATCGACGTGGTCCGCGGTGACCCGGACGCGACCGCCGACGCCGTCCGAGCCGCGCTCGGGTGGCGCGATCCGCCGACTACTGATGGGTGACGAGGTCGGGTCGCGGGTCGAGGGCGAGGACCTCGGTCGGTGTGAACATGCGGGTGTCCTCGTCGATGAAGAGCTTGATCCCGTAGTCGAAGGGCTGGACAGGGTGGAGCTGATCGAACTTGGCGATCTTCTGCGCCTGGGTGCCGAAGCCGTCGATGTGGAACGTGGTCGCCAGGTTCGGCCGGTCGATGATCGCCGGACGGTCCTGCACCATCGCCGCGGTGAACTGGTGGATGACGAAGAGCTTCTCGGGGAGCCCGTTGGACACGGTGAGCTCGTCGAGCCAGGCCGTCACGGCGTTGACCTCGGCCGCCCCGACCGACCCGATGACCTGACCGGGTCGCTGGTTCGGACCCATCCGCCACTCCGGGTCGATCGCCAGACCGACGTGCGGTTCGCGGAGGAGTTCCTCGTAGAGCCGGGCCTGGGACAGGAAGTCGCTGCGGCCGGGCTGCAGGTCGAGCAGGACGTAGACGTCGTTGGCGCGGGCGAGGTCGATCCACGGGCGGAGCACAGCGATGTCGGTCGGTGCGCTGTAGTCGCCGTCGGCGCCGGGGAACGACGTGGCGATCGTCGTGATGATCTCCATGGTCGGTACGGCCGGCACGCCGAGCGCCTCGTAGTCCGCCGCCCGGGCCACGATGCGGTCGATGGCCGCCTCGGGGCCCGTCTCGCCGAGCAGCCCGAGCGCCGGGCTGAGCGGCGAGCCGTAGTGGGCGACGAGCATCCGGCCGTCGAAGACGCTGCTCCCGCTCTCGGGGAGGCGGTCGCCAGTGCCGACGAGCCAGTAGCCGCCGCCGTCGGCGGCGACGATCGCGGTGACCTCGCCCGCGGGGACGTCGCCGTCGTGCACCGGCGCCGCGCCGGCGCTTCGGACCGCGCCGTCCGCGAGTGCGACCCAGTACCCGCCGCCGCCCGGTGACGGCGCCAGGTCGACGATGTCGACCGACCCGGTCACGTCGGCACCGAGGAAGGGGGCGTCGCCGAACGCGAACACACCGCCGTCGGCGGCGACGAGCCAGTAGCCGTCACCGGTCGCGGTGGGCACGATCCCGACGACGGGCCGGTTCAGGGGCACACCTCCCATCGAGCCGAGGAAGGGGGCGTCGCCGAACGCGAACACGCCGCCGTCGGCGGCGACGAGCCAGTACCCCTCGCCGCTCGGCGTCGCCGCGATGCCCACGACCGGGGCGTTGAGCGCCACCCCGCCCATCGACCCCTGGAACCGGGCCGATCCGAAGGCGAACACGCCGCCGTCGCTGGCGGCCAGCCAGTACCCGTCGCCCGCGGTCGCGGCCGCGATGGCGACCACGGGTCGTTGCAGCGGCACGCCGGCGAGATCGCCCAGCGACGCGGCATCGCCGGCCGTCGCGATGCGCCCGGCCTGGTCGACGAGCCACAACCCGCCGTCGCCACCGGCGGCGTCGACCGGGGTGATGGGGACCGGCTGCCCCAGGTCGGCGGCCGAGCCCCGTGGTTCGACCAGCAGCTCGATCAGCACCGGGTCGGACGCGCCGGCCCGGGGAGCGACGATCCCCGCTGCGCCGATCGTCACCGCCGCGAGCAGGCAGACCGGAAAAAAGATCGGGCGCCGGGACACGGGCCAAGTGTTAGCAGTCTGCGCGCTGACGGTTTCGATCTTCACAAGAAGTGGCCAAGAACTCATGATCCGTCACGGAGGGTGCACGAAATCGGGGATCGCGTGAGATGACCGTTCTCGTCATTTCCGTCATGTCTCCGTAACTTGCCGGCTGCGGGCCAGGCAGAGGGGTCCCCGGAGCGGGTGTCGGGGACCGGACGGAGGTTGGAATGACCAGTCGTCTCAGGTCGCGTGGGATGCGTGTGGATCCCGCTGCGTCGACACCCCCACGGCACCGCAGGCCCATGGTGCGACGATCCGGTGCGGCTCGCACCGAGACCCGTCAACCCGACCGCCTGCCCTTCGCCGAGGAGCAGTTGAGCCCGCTCGCTGCCGCGGTGGCGCCGCTGGAGCGACGGCAGCGCGAGCGCGCCGGCCACGGGATGAAGCACGTCGACCACGAGCGGATCGTGAAGACGCTGTTCCCCGAGGGCTCGACGATGCGCAGCTTCTCGTTCCGGTTCGCAGCGCTCATGACGCTGTCCACGGCCATCGCCGTGCAGGGCCTCCTGGCCGACTCCACCGCCGTCGTCATCGGCGCCATGCTCGTGGCGCCGTTGATGCTGCCGGTGCTCGGCGTGGCCGCTGCGCTGGTGATGGGGTGGCGCCGCCGCCTCATCCGGCAGGGCATCGTGGCCTTCTTCGGCTCGGCCGGTGCGGTCGGACTCGCCTACCTGGGGTCGTTCCTCATGCCCGGCACCCCCGACCCGCTGCCCGGCGAGGTGCTGGCGAGGACCTCACCCAACCTGCTCGACCTGGGCATCGCCCTCGCGGCGGGCGCGGCTGGTGCCTACGCCCAGGTGCATCGCCAGGCGAGCGACGCGCTGACCGGCGTGGCCGTGGCCGTCGCCCTCGTCCCGCCGCTCGCCTCGGTGGGCATCCTCCTCGAGGTCGGTCGCTACGACCTGGCCCGCGGCGGGCTGCTGCTGTTCCTCGCCAACGTCACCGGCATCACGCTCGCCGCGGCGTTGACCTTCATCGCCTGCCGGTTCGTCCCGGTGCGGGAGGTCGTCGGCGGGAACAGCAACTCGTCGAGGGCGATCCGCTGGGCGGTGCTCGGCGTGCTCGCCGTCGCCCTGCCGCTCCAGTTCGGGCGGGGGCCGCTCACGCCGGCCCGCGACCTGACGCCCGAGGTGACCGCCGCCGTCGACGAGTTCCTCGAGCTGCGCAGCCCGGACACCGAGGTCGTCGAGGTGCAGGTCGACGCCCACTCCGGTGACGTCGTCGAGGTCGAGGTCATGCTCGCCGACCCGGGCGACTCGCGCCGGCCGGTGCCCGAGGCCGACCTCCTGGCCGAGGAGCTGGCCGCGCAGTTCGATCGGCCGATGAGCGTCGGCCTGCAGGTGATCGAGGCCCGGGCGGACCAGGCGACCGTCGTCAACCCGGGGGACTGAGCGATGGGACGCGAACATCTCGGGGCGTCGCGATGATGACCACCGGAGCCGCCGGTGCCGAGGAGCGCACCCGGCAGACGTCGATGTCGATCTCGACCTGCGTCGCCGCACCGGCGAGCGTCGTGTTCGACGTGCTCACCGATCCGGAGAACCACCTCCGCATCGACGGGTCCCACATGATCCGGGGGGTCGAGGGTGCCGAGCCGCTGTCCGCCGTCGGCGACCAGTTCACGATGCGGATGCGCCAGGTGGTGCCCTACCGGTCGGTGAACACGGTGGTCGCCTTCGAGCCGGCCAAGATCATCGCGTGGCAGACGTGGAGCCACCTGGCCGGACGGCGGGTGCTCGGCGGGCAGATCTGGAGCTACGAGCTCGAACCGGTCGCACCGGGGATCACCGAGGTCATCGAGACCTACGACTGGTCCCAGGCGCGACGTCCCTGGGTGATCCGGGCAGGGGGCTTTCCCGAGCGGATGGGTGCCGCGATGGCGGAGACCCTCCACCGGCTCACCGACGTCACGAGCGGCGCGCCCGCGACGTGACGTGACGCGGCCTCCCGGCCGGACCCGGATCCCACCTCCGGCGTCCGGCCGGGACCCGTCGCGACCCGCTGGTAGGTTCGCCCGCTCACAGGGGAGGCCACCATGGGGACCGGGACCGATCTCGTCGTGGGACGCGACGACCTGCATCGCACGGAGCTGCTCGAGGGCGTCGGCGACGACGCTGCGCTCGCCGACGGCGAGGCGCTGCTGCGGGTCGACACCTTCGCGTTGACGGCCAACAACATCACCTACGGGGTCGCCGGCGACCTGACGTCGTACTGGTCGTTCTTCCCGGCCGATGCGGGCTGGGGACGGATCCCGGTGTGGGGCTTCGCCGACGTCGTCCGCTCCGAGGCCGACGGGCTCGCCGAGGGCGACCGGGTCTACGGCTACTACCCGATGTCGACCCACCTGATCGTCCAACCGACCAAGGTCCGGGGCGACTCGTTCGTCGACGGCGCCGAGCACCGCGCCGGGCTCCCGGCCGTCTACAACAACTACCGCAGGGTCTCGGCCACCGATGCGTCCGCCGAGGCCATGGAGTCGATCCTGCGGCCGCTGTTCATGACCTCCTGGCTGATCGACGACTTCTGCGCAGACCACGACTTCTTCGACGCCGAGGCGGTCGTGCTCACCAGCGCCTCCAGCAAGACGTCGTTCGGTACCGCCTTCTGCCTCTCACGCCGGGAGGGTCACCCGGTGCAGGTCGTCGGGTTGACCTCACCGTCCAACGTCGAGTTCGTCGAGGGGATCGGTTGCTACGACGAGGTGCTCACCTACGACGACATCGCGGCGCTGCCGGCCGATCGGCCGACGGTCTCGGTCGACATGGCCGGCTCCAGCTCGGTCCTGTCCGCCATCCACCACCACCTCGGCGACCGACTCCGGCACTCGGCGACCGTCGGCATCACGCACTGGGAGGACCGCTCCGGCACCGGGGCGATGCCCGGCCCCGAGCCCCAGCTCTTCTTCGCCCCGGCGCAGATCGAGAAGCGCACGAAGGACTGGGGTCCCGGCGGCGTCGACGAGCGCTTCGGTGTGGACTGGAGCTCGTTCCTGGCCGAGGTCGACGACTGGATCACCGTGACGGAGGTGCGCGGCCCCGAGGCGGCTCGGGCCGCGTATCTGGAGATGCTCGACGGCAAGACACCACCCGATCAGGCGCTGATCGTGTCGATGCACGAGCCGTCCTGAGGGCCCCTCCGCGGACGAACCCCCCGTTCGGCGTCATGTCATCGGTCACACCGGGCTAACGTCGGCGATCGCAGGCGAACGGATCGCACAGAAGGGGGCTGCACGTGGCGGCATCTGGTTCCATCCTCGGCAACTCGGTCAAGCGCAAGGAGGACCCGGTCCTCGTCACCGGCGGCGGCGAGTACTTCGACGACATGGCGGTCGAGGGGACCGCCCACATCCACTTCGTCCGCTCGACGGTCGCGCACGCGAACCTCGGCTCGATCGACACGAGTGGCGCCGAGGGGATGCCCGGCGTCCTCGCGATCCACACCGCCGACAGCCTCACCCTGCCGCCGATGCCCGGCATGCCCGGGGTGATCCCCGACGAGATGTCGCGCCCGCCGCTCGCCGTCGGCAAGGTCCGCTTCGTCGGCGACATCGTCGCTGCCATCGTGGCCGAGACCAAGGAGCAGGCGGTCGACGCCGCCGAGCAGGTCATCGTCGACTACGACTTCCTGCCCGCCGTCACCGACGCCGGCGACGCCATGGCCGACGGCGCACCGGTGCTCTTCGACGAGGTCGGCTCCAACGTCGCCTTCAACATGTTCCAGGCGCCGATGGACGAGGACACGATGGCGGGCGCCGACGCCGTGGTCGAGCTCGAGATGCTCAGCCAGCGCCTCGCCGGTGTGCCGATGGAGAACAACGGCATGCTCGCCGTCCCGGGCGAGCCCGACGGCGGCATGACGGTCTACGCGCCGATGCAGGCCCCGCACGCCGTGCTGGGCGCCCTCGCCCCGATGCTCGGCCTCGAGCCCGAGCAGTGCCGGGTCGTGGCCCCGTGGGTCGGCGGCGGCTTCGGCCCGAAGGCCGCCATGTACGTCGAGTACGTGATCGTCGGCGCTGCGGCGCTGGCGCTCGGCCGCCCGGTCAAGTGGACCGAGTCCCGCAGCGAGGACATGCTCTCGCTCGTCCACGGCCGCGACCTGCGCATGACCGGCGAGATGGGCGTCACCAACGACGGCAAGATCGTCGGGCTCAAGATCCACGTGGTCGCCGCCGCCGGCGCTTACCCGGCGATCGGCGCCTTCCTGCCGCAGCTGACGCTGATGATGTCGCAGGGCGTCTACGACATCCCGAAGATCCACGGCACGGCGATCTCGGCCGCCACCAACAACACCCCGGTGGCCGCCTACCGGGGGGCCGGTCGTCCCGAGGCCACGCAGTTCCTGGAGCGAATCCTCAACGTCGCCGCCGCCGAGATCGGCATGGACCCGGCCGAGATCCGCCGGGTCAACTACCTGCAGCCCGACCAGTTCCCGCTGACCACGAAGACCGGCGCGAACTACGACTCCGGCGAGTACGAGAAGACGCTCGACGCCGCGCTGGAGCACTCCGGCTACGCCCAGCTCCGCCAGGAGCAGGAGGCCCGTCGGGCCGGTGGCGGCTCGAAGCAGCTCGGCATCGGCGTGTCGTCCTACGTCGAGGTGACCGCACCGATCGGCCTCCACTCCGAGTTCGGCGCGGTCGAGGTGCACGACGACGGCACGGCCTCGATGTTCGTGGGCACCAGCGCCCACGGTCAGGCGCACGACACCGCGTTCTCGATGCTCGTGCACGACATGCTCGGCATCCCGATGGACAAGATCCGCCTGGTCCAGTCGGACACTGCGGTCATCCCGCAGGGCGCGGGCACGATGGGGTCGCGCTCGCTGCAGACGGCCGGCTCCGCCGTGCACGTCGCCAGCGAGAACGTCCTCGACAAGGCCAAGCAGCTCGCCGCCCACCTCCTCGAGGCGAACGTCGACGACATCGAGAAGGGCGACGACGGCCTGCAGGTCGCCGGTGTGCCGGCCAAGTCGCTCAGCTGGGCCGAGCTGGCCTCGGCGGCGAACGACGACGCCAAGCGCCCCGCCGACATGGAGGCCGGTCTGCGCCACGAGCTCGTCTTCGACGAGGGCGACGCGACCTTCCCGTTCGGCACCCACATCGCCGTCGTCGAGGTCGACACCGAGACGGGCGGGGTCGAGCTGGTCCGCCACATCGCCGTCGACGACTGCGGCCGGATCCTCAACCCGATGATCGTCAACGGCCAGCAGCACGGTGGCATCGCCCAGGGCGTGGCGCAGGCGCTCTACGAGGGCATGCAGTACGACGAGGACGGCAACCCCGTCACCGCCACGCTGATGGACTACCTGATGCCGTCGGCGGCGGAGTTCCCGTCGTTCGAGGCCCACAACACCGAGACCGACTCGCCCCGCAACCCGCTGGGCGCCAAGGGCATCGGTGAGTCCGGCACGATCGGCTCCACCCCGGCGGTGCACAACGCCGTGGTCGATGCGCTGGCGCACCTCGGTGTGAAGCACATCGAGATGCCGGCGACGCCCATGCGCATCTGGGTGGCCGTCGGCGCCGCCCAGCCGGCGTAGTCCAGGATCGTCGTCGACGGCCGCCGGGCCCGCTCCGATCGGGGCGGTCCGGCGGCCGTGGTGCGTCCGGGCTCGGCCGTGCGGTCCTCTGGCGCGAGTCGCCCGGTCCTCCGGATGCCTCAGGCGATCCAGTCGAGCGCAGCCGCGAACAGCGCTTCGCCGGCCGGCGAGAGGTCGCGAGCTCCGTCGTAGTCCGCGAACAACGCCACTCGCGCGCCCGACACCGAGCTGCCGTCGACCAGCGGCCACCAGGCCGGGTAGCCGAACACCACGGCGCGGTTCGGTCGACCGGTCTCCCGTGCGATCACGGCGGCCGATCGTCCTGGCAGGCCGTAGCTGAGGCGGTGGGGCGAGTCGTACACGTTCGGCGTGCCGTTCAGCCCGGCCGCCAGCGGGTGGGTGGCGTCGAGGATCTCGATCGACCGCGTCGAGGCCGAGGACTCACCGGACCGTTCGGCCAGCGCGAGCTCGTCGAAGAGGTGCCCCTCCCAGGTGATGAGGTGGACGTCGGCGTCGGCGAACGTGTCGCCGACCTTGCGGGGCACGACGGAGGTCGAGATCAGGAGGAGGTCGACGTCGGTCAGGTCGAGCGCGTCGAGATCGCTGTCGTCGTCGACGAACTCGAGCTCGTAGCCCGCTGCCCGCACGAGGTCGGCGACCTGCCGGTCGCCGCTCGGCGGCCGGGTGCTCCCGGCGACCATCACGGCTCGCGGCGGCGCTCCGCCCGATCGGACGCCGAGCTCGATGCTGCCCTCGGCCCCGTCGTGGCCGAGGAGCCCGAGCTGGTACGTCGTGCCGGCGACGGCGTCGAGATCGAACTGGGTCGCACTGCTGTCGTGGCCGTCGGCGACCCCCACCAACTCGAGGTCGGTGAGGGTGTCGCCGGTCCAGACCGTGAGGATGGGCAGGAAGGAGCTGCCGGCGGTGGTGATCGTCACCGGGCCCGTCTCCGCCGCGGTCCAGCTCCACCACACCGACTGGCTCGTCGGCTCGTAGGCCTTCGGTTCGCCCGGCTCGATCGTCGCGGCGACGTTCGTGCCGGTCGTCGTCGTCTCGAACGGCAAGCGGTCGACGAAGTCGTCGTTGGCCGGCGCGTACGCCACGTCGAGCACCACGTCGCCGGTCGCTCGTTCCGTCCCGTAGACGGAGATCTCGTAGGACTCGCCGGCCACCGCCTCGAACACCGCCGTGCTCTGCTCGACGTCCTCCCACGGCGTGTTGTCGTTGGCGACGACGAGGTCGAGCTCGTCCACCCGGTCGCCGCTCCAGATCCCGACGATCGTGTCGAAGAGGGTGTTCTCGGTGGAGATGCTCACGGTGCCGGTCTCGGGTGCGGTCCACGTCCACCACACCGAGCCGCCAGGCTGCCGGCCGATCGGGATGGCCGGCTCGCCCGGCTCGATGGTGGCGCCGACGTTCGTGCCGGTGGCCTCGTCGGTGAGCGGGAGGCGATCGGCGAAGTCGTCGTTGCCCGGAGCTGCCGTGTCGTCGGCGATCATCGCCAGTGCCACGTCGCCCCGGGTGGCGCCTGCGGCGTACACGGCGACCTGGTAGGTCATGCCGGCGGCGGCCGAGAACTCCGCCTGGCCGTAGACCGGCCCGCGGACGTCGCGGTGGCCGCTCGCCTCGACGACGTGGTCGAGGTCGCCGATCGCGTCACCGACCCAGACCGACGCCTGGGTGTCGATCGCGCTGCCTCGGGTCGTGACCGTGTAGGTGGCACTGCGGGGCGCGGTCCAGGAGAACCACACCGATGCCTCCGCCCCCGAGGACCAGGGGCCGGTCGGCTCGTCGGCCTCGAGGCTCGCACCGACGTTGGAACCGGTCGTGCTGTCCACGAACGGTGCTCGATCGGCGAAGTCGTCGTTGGCCGGCGGTGCGGGTGTCCCGACCGTCGCCGACAGCGCGATGTCGCCCTGGGCCTCACCGAAGCCGTAGACGGCGAGGTCGTAGACCGTGCCGGCGGTCACCTCGAAGCGGACGGTGCTCGTCCGACCGCCGTCGTCGTCGTTCACCACCAGCACGTTGCGCAACGGCGTGGCGCTCGGCCACACGGCGAGCACGGTGTCGAAGTCGCTCCCCGCCGTGCTGATCGTCGCCGTGCCGTCCCGCGGAGCGGTCCAGGTCCACCAGACCGAGGAGCCCTCCTGGTCGCGCGGGGTGCGCTCGTCGGGTTCGAGCGTGGCGCCCCGGTTGGTGCCCGTGGCGCTGTCGACGAGGGCCAGCCGGTCGGCGAAGTGGTCGTTGGCCGGGCGTGCGGTCGTGTCGAGGACGGCGGACACCTCGACCTCGCCACGCGAGTGGTCCCAGTCGACCACCGCCACCTGGAGGGTGTCGCCCGCCTCGACGTCGACGAACACGGTCGCTGTCGGGGCACCGTCGTGGAACGCGACGAGGTCGAGCGTGGCGAGCTCGTCGCCGCGCCAGGCGGCGATGCTCCCGCCGGTCGCGCTGAGGCGGACCGTGCCGGTGGCCGGCGCGGTCCACGTCCACCAGAGCGACCAGTCCTCTCGGAAGAACGGCTGATCCTCGCCGGGCTCGAGCGTCGCGGCGAGGCTCGTCGCGGAGGCGGTGTCGACGAGCGTGGCGCGGTCGGCGAAGTCGTCGTTGGTCGCCGTGGGCACGACCGTCCCGCCCGCGGCCCACTCGATCGCTGCGGCGAACAGCGCCAGTCCGTCCGTCGTCAGACGGCGCGAGCCGTCGTAGCTGGCGAACAGGCCGACCCGTGGCGCCGGCGACGGGGTGCCGTCTGCGAGTCGATCGAACGCCTCCAGCCCGAAGATCACCGGGTCGTACGGGCGACCCGGGACGTGCGCGATCACGTCGGCCTCGAAGGGGACGGAGGCGGTGTTGAGCGTCCGGGGGAGGGAGAACACGGGAACCGTGCCGGACCGGCCGGCCGCGAGCGCATGACTCAGGTCGCTGATCACGACGTCGGCGTACGCGAAGGTGCTCTCCTCCGCGTGGTGCGCGATCTCGAGGTCCTCGAACAACATCGGTTCCCAGACGACGATGGGCACCGGCGCGGTCGTGAAGGCGACCCCCACCTTGGACGGTGAGACCGACGTCGAGACGAGGAGGAGGTCGACGTCGGACAGATCGAGCGCGCCGAGGTCGCGGTCGTCGTCGAGGATGGTCAGCTCGAAGCCGAGGTCGATGACGAGATCTCGGATCGCCACGTCGCCGGCCGGCGGCCGCGTGCTGCCGCTGATCATCAGCGCGCTCGGCGGATCCCCGTCGGCCGCAGCGGTCGGGGTGTCACCCGAGACGAGCGCGACCCCGGACATCAGGAGGACGAACGCCAGAAAGGCGCGCACGAGCCGCATCACCGATCACCCCATCCCGTCAGAGCTGCGGACCCAATTCTCCGCCGGCGGCCGAGGACAGGCCAGAGTCTGAGGTCACCGCGTTGGTCCAGGCCGCAGACGCGACCCGCCGAGCTGGGGCAGAGTGAGGGCGTGCTGCGACTCGCTCCGGACTACCCGACCGCCCGCGACCGGTTCCTCGATGCGGTCCGACGCCGTGATGCGCGGCTGACGTCCCACCCGCACCCGCGGCGCGGGCTGCACGACGAGGAGCTGGCGGTGGACGTGGCCGAGGTCGGCCCGGCCGACGCCGAACGGGTCGTGGTCGTGGTGTCCGCGACCCACGGCGTCGAGGGCTACTGCGGTTCGGCCCTGCAGACCGACCTCCTCGACGGTCTCGACGAGGTCGAGCTCGGAGCGGATCGCCTGGTGCTCGTGCACGCCTTCAACCCGTACGGCTTCTCCTGGGTTCGTCGTGTCAACGAGGACAACGTCGACCTCAACCGCAACTTCGTCGACTGGTCGACGAGCCTCCCGGCGACGCCGGAGTACGACGAGATCGCCCACCTGCTCGTCCCGACGTCCTGGACCCCGGAGGAGCAGCAGCGCACGACCGACGAGCTGATGGCCCTGGCGCTCGACGTCGGACTCGATCGCTTCCAGGAGATCGTGAGCAGCGGCCAGTACTCGCAGCCGACGGGCATCTTCCACGGCGGCGACGGGCCGGTCTGGTCGCATCGCTGGCTGCGCGCCTGGGCATCGGCGGCGCTGGCCTCCGCCGGCGAGGTGATCATCATCGACCTCCACACCGGGCTCGGACCGTGGGGTCACGGCGAGCTCATCGGCTCCACGCCCGTGGACGACCCCGTGCACGAACGGGCGACGGCGCTGTGGGGCGATGTCCGATCGATGGTCGACGGCGACAGCGTGTCGGCGGAGCTCTCCGGCGACTGGACCCTGGCCGCCCCCGAACTCGCACCGGAGGCGGCGGTGACCGCCGTCGCGCTCGAGTTCGGCACCGTCGACGTCATCGCCGTGCTGCAGTCGCTGCGAGCCGATGCCTGGCTCCACGCCCACGGCGACCCGACGGGGCCCGACGGCGAGGTGGTCCGCGCCCAGGTCAGAGCGGCCTTCGCCGACGACGATCCGGCCTGGATCGCGACCTGTCGCGAGCGGTTCCGAGAGGTCCTCGGGCAGGCGCTCGGCGGCTGACCGAGCCGTTCACGGCCGGTTCACGGCCCGATTCCTACCGTCGGCGCGCATGGCCCCACGACGCATCATCGCCCTGCTCGCCGTCGCCCTGCTCGCCGCCGCGTGCGGGTCCGACCCGGCATCCGAGGGGGTGGCGCCCACCGCTGACGACGACGGCGGTTGTCCCGACGACCTGGCCGGACCACTGTCGTCCTGGGAACGGGTCGGGTTCCGCGGCGCCGTGCTCCTCGTCGAGGGCGGGGAGGTCGTGTGCGAGCTCGGCGTCGGCACCGCCGACGACGAGGGCACGCCGATCACCGTCGACACCGTCTTCTCCATCGGATCGGTGACCAAGAGCATCACGGCGGCGACCGTGCTGTCGATGGTCGACGATGGGTTGGTGGCCCTCGAGACGCCCGTCGCCGAGGTGCTGCCAGAGCTCGCCGGTCGGGAGGCGACCGTCGAGGACGTGCTGCGCCACGAGGGCGGCTTCGGCTCGACGCACGCCGCGGACACCGCGACGGTGACCCTCGACGAGGCGCTCGCGCTGATCGCCGAGGAGGAGCCGCTCTTCGCGCCCGGCGAGGACGTCAGCTACTCGAACACCGGCTACACCGTGCTGGCGGCGATCATCGAACGGGTCGCCGGACAACCGTTCCGCGACGCGGTGCGGGAGCGGATGCTGACCGACGCCGACGGCGCGCCGATCGGTGGGTGGTGGCACGGCGAGCCCGCTGCAGCCGGGCCGAGGGCGGTCGGCTACCTCGACGGCCGGGAGGTCGGCACCGGTGATCCGACCGCTGGGCCGCGCTGGGGGCTCGAGGGTGCAGGCGGCATCGCCATGACCGTTCGGGAGCTGGCGGGGTGGGCCTCGGCCCTCGACGACGGCGAGCTGCTGTCGCCGGGCTCGGTCGAGCTGGCGACCACCGCACCGGGCGGTGAGGGCGAGACGGTGGGGTGGGTCGCCGCCGGTCCGCCTCTGGTCCCCGAGGCGGGGCTGTTCTCGGCCGGGGGCGGGGGGACCGGCCACAACGTCGTGATCGGCTGGTGGCCCGATGCCGACCGGACGCTGGTCATGGCATCGAACGACGACGCCATGCGGGCCGAGGCCCTCTTCGAGCGCACGGTCGGCGCGCTGGTGAGCGGGGACGCGGTACCGGAGGCGCCCGAGCGCGGTGAGGTCGACGCCGACGTGCTGGCCGACCTGGTCGGGGAGTACGTCGTGGAGGACGGCAGCCTGGCCGTCCTCGACGACGACGGTGCCGCCGCCGAGGTGAGCGGGGCGTTGCTGCCGGCGGTGCTGCCCCTGCCCGACGAGCTGGTTGCCGCGGCGGCCGAGCACGAGGCGCTCGTGCTCGAGCAGATCGAGGTGTCCGACGAGCGCGAGAACCTGGAGGAGGCCATCGGCGAGCTCGACGACGTCCGGGTGATCGCGACGGTCTTCGTCGAGAACGAGCTCCGCACCCACGTGGCGATCACGTCGACCGACGGCACCGAGCTCGTCGCCTGGTTCGCGCTGGAACCCAACGGCGAGCTGGCTGCCGCCGAGGTCCCGGCACCCCCGATCCGGCTCCTGCTGTCCGCTCGGGCCGACGGATCGCTGGCGGTCGTGGCGACGGACGGCGCTCCGAACGGTGTCGCGCTCCGCCCGGACGGCGACGGCCTCGTCGTCGTCGGCCCGGACGGGACCGAGCTCCGCCTCGCGCGCTGAGCCACACTCGACCCCGTGCGACTGCTGCTCGTCGAGGACGACCCGGACCTGCGGCGCCTGCTGGGGCGGGCGCTGCGGGGAGCGGGCTACGCGGTCGACGAGGCCGAGACCCTCGCCGGCGCGACCGATGCCGCCGCCCTGGTGGACTACGACCTGCTGTGCCTCGACCGCCGCCTCCCCGACGGCGACGGGCTGGAGCTGTGCCGCTCGCTCGCCGCCGGAGACGACCGGCGGACCCGGGTGCTGCTGCTGACAGCGCTCGACGACGTCGGCGAGCGGGTGGCGGGACTCGACGGTGGCGCCGACGACTACCTGGTGAAGCCCTTCGACCTCGACGAGCTGTTGGCCCGGCTCCGGGTGCTGGGTCGACTGCCCGCCGCCCGGCCGCCGATGCTGCGCCACGGCGACGTCGTCGTCGACCCGGCCACCGGCACCGCCCACCGGGCCGGCCGGGAACTGGAGCTGACGGTTCGCGAGCTCGCCCTGTTGCAGTACTTCGTGCTCCACCCGGGCGAGCTGCTGACGGCCGAGCGACTGATCGAGCACGTGTGGGACGCCAACGCGGACCCGTTCTCGACGTCGGTGCGCGTCATCCTCTCGCGACTCCGACGCAAGCTCGGCGACCCGCCCGTCATCCACACCGTGCCCGGCGGCGGGTATCGCCTGGGGGACGGGTCGTGAGGTGGCATCGGTCGCTGCGGGTCCGCCTCGCCGCGCTCATCTTCGTCGCCATCGCCGTGCCCGTCATCGGTGTGGCGACCGTCGCCACGCAGGTGACACGCAACGCCGACGTCACCGTCATCTCCGACGGAGCGGTGGACGTCGAGAACGTCGAGACCCGCATCGACCCCGTCGCCGAGGGATGGGTGTGGGCGACGGTCGTGGTCGTGCTCGTCGTCGCCGCCGCAGCGGCCTGGATCATCGCCGGCCGAACCGTCTCCCCGGTCGAACGGATCCGCGCGACCGCCGACGGCATCGAGGCCGCCGACCTCGGGCGTCGCATCGGCATGGAGCGCGGCGCCGACGAGCTGGTCGCGCTCGCTGCGAGCTTCGACCGGATGCTCGACCGGCTCGAGGAGGCGGCCCACGTGCAGCGCGATTTCGTCGCCGAGACGAGCCACGAGCTGCGGACGCCGCTCGCCGTGCTGCAGACGAACATCGATCTGCTGCTCCAGGACCCCGACGCCGATCTCGCCGCCCACCGCGAGGCGGCGGACACGACCCGACGCTCCGTCGCTCGTCTCCGGACGCTGGTCGACGATCTCCTGCTGACCGCCCGAGCTGGTGCCCGGGGGATCGACCACGACCCGGCCCCGGCGTACGACCTGCTCGCCGCCGTCGTCGCAGCGCGGACGGCTGAGGAGCAGGCCCGGCTCGGCCTCCCCGACGACGAGGGTGCTCCGGTCGTCGAGGTCGATGCCGCCTCGGTCGAGCGGGCCCTGCGCAACCTCGTCGACAACGCGCTCGAGCGCACCGATGGGGCCATCTCGCTCGGCGTCGGCCGACTCGGCGGGTGGTGCGGTCTCGGAGTCCGTGACCGGGGGTCGGGCGTGGACGCCGCGCTCGCGATCTTCGAGCCCTACGTCTCCGGCTCGGGTGGGACCGGTCTCGGCCTCGCCATCGCCGACCAGGTCGCCCGGGCTCACGGCGGCGCCGTGACGGTGCGGTCCGCGCCCGCCGAGGGAGCGACCTTCGTCCTGTGGGTCCCGATCGAGTCGTCGGCGCCGACGCCCCCAGGTGTGGACCCGGGAGCCCATCGCCACGAGGGCTCGGTCGAGGGAGACCTCGTCTGGGGTCGGGTCTGACGACCCTCGCCCACGGCGTTCCCAACAGCTTGCGGGCGGCTCAAGCGACGCTCGGGACGCGTCGAAGACCGGTGCATCCAACGAGTTCACACAGGAGCCCACCATGTCCCGCACCCTGCTCGCCCGCTTCGCCGCAGCCGCCATCGCCCTCCTCATGGGCGTCGGCGCCATGGCCGGCTTCGACGCCGCCGACGACACGAGCGGCCAGGACGAGGCCGGCGCCACCTGGTCGTTCCGGGTCGGTCCCGGCGACGACGATCCCGGCAAGGGCATCCCGCCCTCGACCCAGGGCGCCACCTGGTCCTGATCGACGCCGGCGCCGTCGTCGTGACGGCGCACCCCCTCCCGGGACATGCTGGTTCCGGCAGAGGGGGACGAGATGACACGAGTGGTGATCGCCGGCGGCACGGTCGTCGACGGAACCGGCGCACCGGGCAGGCCGGCCGACGTGGCCGTCGAGGACGATCGGATCGTCGAGGTCGGCCCGTCGCTGTCCGGTGATCGCGTGCTCGACGCCGAGGGATGTGTGGTCGCACCGGGCTTCGTCGACCACCACACCCACGACGACGCCCAGGTCTTCTGGGACCCGGGTCTCACACCGTCGTGCTTCCACGGCGTCACGACGGTCGTGGCCGGCAACTGTGGCTTCTCGATCGCGCCGACCCGTCCGTCCGACCAGGACCTCCTGCGCCACACGATGGAGAAGGTCGAGGACATGGATCCGGCCTGCCTGGAGGCCGGCATCCCGTGGGACGACTTCGAGACGTTCCCGGAGTACCTCGACGCCGTCCGCCGACGGGGCGTGGGCCTGAACTTCTCCGCGTACGTCGGCCACACCCCCCTGCGGGTGTTCGTCATGGGCGCCGAGGCCGCCGACCGGGCGGCGACGCCCGACGAGGTCGCGCAGATGGTCGCCGTGGTCGAGGAGGCGATGGAGGCCGGCGCCGCGGGCTTCGCCACGAGCCGGGCCATCACCCACCTCGGTGCCGACGGCCGGCCGATCCCGAGTCGGATCGCCGACTCCGAGGAGATCGTGGCGCTGGGCCAGGCGGTGGGCCGGAGCGGTCGGGGCGTCGTGGGCGTGAACGGAGGGAAGGGGTTCTCGTTCCGCGACTGCTACCGCTACCAGCCCGAGATCGGTGCGCCGATCACCTTCACCGCCGTGCTCACCAACCCCGAAGGTGCCCACCTCAAGGCGGCGGACATCCATCGGACCGGTCGTGACGCCGGCGCCGACGTCTGGCCACAGGTGAGCTGCCGGCCGCTGACGTTCTCGGTGAACCTCATCGAGCCCTTCAACCTCAACACCAACCCGGTCTTCGCGGAGCTGATGTCGGGCTCGCCCGACGAGCGGCGGCAGGCCTACGCCGCTGCGGCGTGGCGCGATCGCGTCCGCGATGCGTGGTCGCGGGGCGAGGGCCTCGCGCCCCGGTGGGACACCTTCGAGATCATGGAGTCGGCGGCGCACGTCGAGCTGATCGGACGACGCATCGGTGAGCTCGCCGCGGAGCGCGGCGCCGATCCGCTCGACGTGCTCCTCGACCTCGTGCTCGACGAGCCCTCGCTGGCCACCTTCCGCTTCAAGGCGATCCTGGCCAACGACGACGAGGAGGGCATCGCCATGCTCCTCGCCGAGCCGGGCTGCACGCTCGGCCTCTCCGACGCCGGGGCACACGTCGGCCAGCTGTGCGACGCCCCGCTCCCCACCGACCTGCTCGGCAACTGGGTTCGCGAGCGCGAGGTGCTCGGACTCGAGGCGGCCGTCCACAAGCTGACCCTCGAACCGGCCCGGCTGTTCGGCTTCGCCGATCGGGGCGAGGTGCGTCCGGGCGCGTTCGCCGATCTCGTGGTGTTCGACCCGGCGACGGTCGGGCCCGGACCGCTGCGCCGGGTGCGCGACTTCCCGGCCGACACCGAACGGCTCACCGCCGACGAGCCGACCGGCATGCGCCACCTGCTCGTCAACGGCGTGGTCTCGCGGGTCGACGGCGAGTCGGTTGACCTCGACGAGCTCCCCGGACGGGTGATCGCGCCGGCCCCGCGTTGAGCGACGACGGACCGATCAGCCCACGAAGAAGCGGACCAGGCCGATGGCCTGCTCGTCCTGGTCGAGCGACGGTGGGACGAGGTCGAGCTCGGCGCCGAAGGTGCTCAGCTCGCCGTCGGTCGTGACGATCAGATAGCCGGCCCCGTCGTCGAGCACGCCGAGCGCCCGGGCCGGGCCCGGGAGCGGTTGCTCGGCGACACCGGAGCCGAGGAACTCCTCGCCGTAGTTGAAGATCCCGCCGTCGGCGCCGAGGAGCCAGTAGCCGGTCATGCCGGCGGCGATGTCGACGATCGGTGCCGCCAGCGCGAGGTCGCGGGCGTCCGGGAGCGACGGTGCGGTGCCGAACGGTACGACGGTGCCGTTGTCGAGCGCGATCCAGTACCCCGCTCCGACCGGTGCGGCGGCCAGCCCGACCGCCTCGACCCCGTCGCCGAGGGACAACGAACCGAGATCGGCGGCGTCGCCGAAGGCCGTGACCGTGCCGTCCGAGCGCAGGACCCAGTAGCCGTCGCCTGCGTTCGACGAGGTGATGGCGACGATCGGGGCACCGTCGGCAGCCGTGAGGTCGCCGAGCGAGTCGGCGCCGTCCCAGCCCGTCACGCGACCCTCGGAGTCGATGACCCACCAGCCGCCGCGATCGGCGTCGGTCGCGTCGACCGGCGCCTCGACCTCGGAGTGCTTCGGTGCGAGCCCGGCCTCGAGGCTGACGAGGCGGCCGGAGCTGGTGAGCACCCACCAGTTGCGCAGCGCCTGGTGTGCGGCCTCGACCGACGCCACCGTCGTGGGCGGCGCTGTGGTGGTCGCCGGAGCGGCGACGGTCGTGGGCGGGGCGCTCGCGGTCGGGGGAGGAGTCGTCGTGGGCGGCGCCGCGGTCGTTGCTGGCGCGGTCGTGGGAGGTGCGGTCGTGGGGGGCGCGGTCGTGGCCACCGCGGCGGCGCCAGCGGGCGCGATGGCGGTCACGGGTGGTGCGCTGGCCGACTCGGCGAGGCGGTCGGGCACCGCGGCGGCGTCGACGTCGTCCTCGGCGACGCGCCCGACGAGCACGCCGAGGAGGAAGAGCGCCGTCGCGGCCAGCGCCGCGATCAGCAGGCGGGCCGGCCCGGGCCATCGCCCCGGCGATCGATCGCCGGCGAGGCCGATGACCTCCCAGTCGGGGATCTCGTCGAGATCAGTCATCGGCGACCTCGTGGTCACGTGCGCTCCGTTCGGGGTCGGTCGGGGAGGGTGGTTCGGGGGAGGCGGCCGAGCGGGCCGCCGCTCGCGTCGCGCTGGGGCGAGGCGTGCTCGCGACCGCACCGAGCAGGTCACCGCCAGCGAAGTGGGCCAGCTGGACCTCGACGTTGGAGCCGATCTCGACGGCGCGGCCGCCGCGGTGGCGGGGGACGTCACGGGGCGAGAGGCCGAAGGACCGCGCCGTCGCCGGCTCGGCCATCCGCAGCATGAGGCGCCGACCGGCGAAGGACTCGACCCGTCGGAGCCCGTGGGGCACGTCGTGGGCCGTCGCGACGGCCACGATCCCGACCGCCGGACCGTCCTGTCCGATCTCCTCCAGGCGATCGGCGAGGCGGGGTCGGCCCGAGCCCTCGAGGTCAGCGAACACCGAGGCGATGTCGTCGATGGCGAGCAGGACCAGCGGCAGGGCGCTCGCTCCTGCCGGCCCGAGGTCGCGCCGACGGTCGAGCTCGTCGCCGACGACCTCGACGAGATCGAGCAGCCGACCGGTCTCGCCCGCGCCGACGTGCCGGCCCCGGTGGGCCAGACCGACGAGCGGCGTGAGGGCGCCACGACCGTGATCGATGACGTGGAGCTGGAGCTCGTCGGGATGGTGGCGGCGGGCGAGGCCCAGCACGCAGGTCGCGATGACCTGCTCGCGATCGGCGGCGTCGGCGCCGTGGGCCACCAGGTGCCCGTCCTGCTCCGGGGTCCACCACCAGAGCTCGTAGCGGCGTCCGGCCGGGCGATCGGCCACGCCGATGGGCGTCGCCCTCGTCCGCTCCGGTTCCATGCCCAGCAGCGCCTCGGCGTCGATCGCCACCGGCAGCGGATCGGGCCACGGTGGACGGGGAGCCGGCCGGTCGGCGCAGGCGGTGCGCGCCGCCTCCGTCAGCGCCGCGAGCGGGGACTCCGGATGTGGGAGGCCGGCACCGCCCCCGACGGTGGCGGTCCGGAACGTCACCGTCCCCTTCGTCGCGCGGCGGAGCTCGCCGCGGGCGGACGCCGATGCGTCGTGCCCGTCGCGGACGTCGACGACGTCAGTGTTGGCGTGGAGCGCGACGGCGACGCCGGGGCCGGGCGCCGAACCGTGCCGGACGTCGCCGCCGGTGGCCACGAGGAGGTGGAGGCGGAGGTCGTCGTCGACCGGCTCGCTCTCGACGAGCTCGCGCAGCTGATCGCCGAACAGCTCGGCGCCGTCGACCGCGATCACCAGCCGGGGCGTCGTCGCGCCGGGCTGGTCGTGCTGGCCGTCGTCGAGGAGGTCGGCGGACCGGAGGAGCCGGCGCCGGTGACGGAGCTCGGCGAGGATGCAGCGCAACGTGCGCCGCCGCAGCTGGTCGTCGAGATCGACGAGGTGGCTGACGACGTGGGGGAGCGGTGCGAGCGAATCGAACGTCCCGCGCCCGGCGGCATCGATGAGCACGAGGTGGAGCCGGTCGGGTCCGAGTCGGTGGGCGAGCGACGCCGCCATCGAACGCAGCAGCTCACCGCGGCTGGCGGCCGAGCCGCCCGCGACCACGACGTGTGGGCCGTCGTTCGCCAGGTCGATGGTGAGCGGGCCGTGTGCCGCGACGCCCACGACGGCGAGCGGCCCGAGCTCGCCGGTGTCGCCCGCCCATCGTCGCCGCAACCACTCCGGATCGTCGACGGGCCCGTCGAGCAGGTCGACGAGCTCGATCGGCATCGACGTCATGGCGGGTGGCCAGGTGCCGGGCCCACCGAGCCGATGGACGACACGACTCGCCGCGGTCTCGGTCAGTCCCACCGGGAGGACGGCGCCGAACTCGGACCCCGTCGTCCGATCGGTCACCCGCGCCGCAGCGCGGCCCACCTCGACGACGTGCTCGCATCGCCGGCCCGGATCCGGCGCGAGGACGATGGCCCGTACGGCGAGCTCGGGATCATCGAGGAGCCGCCGGGCGACGGAGTCCGGCGCGAAGATCGCCTCGCCGCCGTCGACCACGAGCAGCGTCGTCGGCGGTCGCTCCGGAAGCGGAGCGGCACCGTCCTCGGCGCCCGGAGGTGGCGTGCACCAGGCCCAGTCCGCCACCCGCGAGGGTTCCGTGATGGGCTGGACGGACACGGCGCCGGGCTCGGACCCGGAGCAGAGCTGCGCGATCAGGGCGCGCGCCACGGCGAGCGCGTGAGGCCGAGCGCCGAGCACCTGCACCGCCGAGGTGGGAGGCAGGTCGAGGATCACCGGGCCCGGGGGGAGGGGCGGTCCCTCCTCGGTGCCGCCGACGCGACGGGCGTCCGTCGGCCGTCCCCACGGCAGCGGCGCGACCCCGGCGTAGCAGCGCAGCTCGTCGGCCGACCCCGACGGGGCTGGACGAGCTGCGAGCTCCGGGATGCTCGGGGTCAGGTCCCAGCGGCGGGCCAGCTCGGCGTCGGCCCGTCGACGCGACGCCCGCGCCGAGCGGCCGAACGGCCCGGAGCGCACGTCGCCGCGGATCGCGACCAGGGCGAGCGCGACGAGACCGGCGGCGACGAGCACGATCGGGTGCACCAGCGCGGCCAGCACCAGACCGACGACGAGCACGGCGTGGGCGCCGGCGAGGCTCCACCTCGCGCTCGACCGGGGCGAGCTGGACGTCCCGGCTCCTGCGGTCGCCGCGGGTCGGTCGACGAGGCGGAAGCCGTGGCCGGCGACGTCGACGACACCGGCCCCGATCGCTGCCCGACGGACGGGTCTGCCGTCGAGACGAACGACCGGTCCGCAGCGTTCGACGATCACGGCGCCGTCCCGGTCGGCGTCGACGACGAACAGCGCCGTGGGCTCGCGGTCGCCCTCGACCATCCGCACCTCGTGACGACCGACGGGCACCGTGAGCAGCTCGCCGTGGCCGAACCCGGCGACGTGGGCGAGGCGGGCCGCCCCCGCCGGGCCGAGCGTCGAGGCGTCGTCGGTTCGCGTCTCGACGCCCGTCGCGACGTGCACCGCGTCGATCGTGCTGGCGCGCTCGCTGGGCGCGTTGAGGTCGACGGCGGACACGCTGCGAGCCTAGGGAGCGCGGTCGCGGCAGTACGAGGACGTCAGTAGGCTCGCCTCCGTGAACGAGCGACCACCAAGCGATGCCCCTCGCTTCGAGCTCCACCCGGTCGATCCAGCCGGGCGGAGCCGCACCGTCGGCGCCGCTTCGTGGCCCCCGTCGGCGGTGATCGCGAGCCTCGTGCTGGGGATCGCCGTGATCGTGCTCGCCGTCGCCGTGCTCTGAGCAGCGGAGCGACGAGACCGTCGTCAGGCGCTCAGGCCGTCAGGCCGCCGTCCACCACGAACTCGTGGCCCGTGCAGTACCCGCTCTCGTCGGAGGCGAGGAACAGCACGACCCGGGCGACCTCGTCGGCATCGGCCACCCGGCCGAGCGGCACGGCCTGCTCGAGCGCCTCGGTGTTGGCGCTGACCTGGTGGAACATCGGCGTCTCGATGTAGCCGGGGTGCACGGAGTTCACCCGCACCCCGGCCCGCGAGAGGTCCTGGGCGGCCGACTTCGTCATCCCCCGCACGGCCCACTTGGTGGCGCTGTACGTGAAGGCCATGCCGACACCGCCGAGGCCGGCCACCGAGGAGATGTTGATGATGCTGCCGGAGCGGGCGGTGGTCATCGTCGGCGCGACGGAGCGCATCCCGAGGAAGACCCCGGTCTGGTTGATGGCGACCATCCGGTTCCAGTCGTCGAGCGAGGTGGCCTCGAGACGCTGCACCTCGAAGATGCCGGCGTTGTTGACGAGCACGTCGAGCCGACCGTGGGCGGCGACGATGTCGGCCACGAGGGCCTCCCAGCCCTCCTCGTCGGTGACGTCGTGGTGTTCGTAGCGGCAGGCGGTGCCGATTCGGGCGGCGGTGGCCCGGCCCTCGTCGTCGAGCACGTCGGAGATGACCACGGTCGCACCCTCGGCGACGAAGAGCTCCGCCTCGGCGGCACCCTGGCCCCGTGCGCCCCCGGTGATCAGCGCCACCTTGCCGTCGAGCCGTCCCATTCCATCTCCCCTCTCGGTCCGAGAGCGGAGTCTGCCCCATTCCGGGGTGGTCAATCGTCGCCGTCCCAGACCGTGTCGGAGAACAACGCGGCCGCCTCGACGAAGAAGAGCACGACGCCGAGCGGGACCAGGAGCAGCCAGCCCATCGCCGACGCGGTGTCGCCGTTGCCGGCGATCGTCAGGACGGCCATGACCGCCAGGACCACACCGGCGACCAGCCGGAGCCAGAAGCGGCCCGACCGGAGCCCGTGTGTCGGTCGGTCGGGTTGGTCCGGGTCGAACCGGGGTCCGACGTTCGGGTACCCGAAGCGCATGGGGTCGCCACGGCCTCGTCCTTGCCCACCACGATCATGTCCCACGACCCAGATCCTACGCGCCGCGCGGCGAGTCGGTCCGCCGGGGATGGTGGACCTGCGCCTGCGTCAGCGGCGACGAAGCACCTGCGCCTGATCAGCGGGCGACGAAGTACTTCGCCCGGGGGTGGTGGCAGATGATCGCGGAGGTGGTCTGCTCGGGCTGGTACTGCCAGCTGGTGTCCTCGCCGCAGGTGACGCCGATGCGGTCGGCGTCGAGCAGCCGGCCGATCGTGGCGTTGTCCTCGAGGTCCGGGCAGGCCGGGTAGCCGAAGGAGTAGCGGCCGCCGCGGTACTTCTGACGGAACAGCCCCTGCAGGCTGGGCCCGTCCTCGTGGGCGAAGCCCCACTCCTCGCGGATGCGGCGGTGCCACAGCTCGGCGAGCGCCTCGGCCATCTCGACGCCGAGGCCGTGCAGGTGCAGGTACTCGGTGTAACGGTCGGCGGCGAACAGCTCGGCCGCCCGCTCCGAGACGGTGTGGCCCATCGTCACGATGTGCATGGCGAGGTAGTCGAGATCGCCGCTGTCGACGGAGCGGAAGAAGTCCGAGATGCACAGGTGCGGCTCGCTGGACTGGCGGGGGAAGCTGAACCGGGCGATCTCCTCGGTGCGACCCTTGTCGTCCCACACGACCAGATCGTCGCCCTCGGCGTTGACCGGGTAGTAGCCGTAGACGACCTGGGGCACCAGCAGGCCTTCGGCCTTCGCCGTGTCGAGCTCCTGGCGGAAGACGTGGCGGATGCGGGTCTTGAACTCGTCGTCGGTCTCGCCGTTCTCGGGCCGGTACTGCCACTGGTTGCGGAACAGCGCCGTCTCGTTGATGTAGCCGGCGATCTCGTCGATCGAGATGCCCTTCACGACCTCCGAGCCGATGAACGGCGGCTCGAACACCTCGTTGTCGGTGACGATCTCGGGGGAGCGGGCCGGCAGGTCGGCGGGCGCCTCGGTGCGCTTCGGCTTGGCCGGGAGCTGACGACCGGTCGGCACGGTGCCGAACTCGGGGTCGTCGACGCCGGAGCGGATCATCTCCATGAGCTGGTCCATGGTGCGGAGGCCCTCGAAGGCGTCCTTGCCGTAGAAGACCCGCCCGTCGTAGACCTCGCGCAGGTCCTTCTCGACGTAGGTCCGGGTCAGCGCGGCGCCGCCCAGCATGACCGGGATGTCGGCGAGCCCCTGCTCGTTCATCTCGACGAGGTTCTCGCGCATGATCAGCGTGCTCTTCACGAGCAGGCCGCTCATGCCGATGGCGTCGGCGTCGGACTCCTTCGCCGCGGCGATGATCTCGGAGATCGGCTGCTTGATGCCGATGTTCTTCACGTCGTAGCCGTTGTTGGTGAAGATGATGTCGACGAGGTTCTTGCCGATGTCGTGGACGTCGCCCTTCACGGTGGCGAGCACGATCTTGCCCTTCGACGTCGCGCCCTCGACCCGCTCCATGTGCGGTTCGAGGTAGGCGACGGCCATCTTCATGGTCTCGGCCGACTGCAGCACGAACGGCAGCTGCATCTCGCCGCTGGCGAACAGCTCGCCGACCACCTTCATGCCGGCCAGCAGCGTGCCGTTGACGATGTCGAGCGCCTTGGTGTTCTGCAGGGCCTCGTCGAGATCGGACTCGAGACCGTCGCGGTCGCCGTCGATGATGCGGCGCTCGAGTCGCTGCTCGACGGTCCACCCCGAACGGTCCTCCTTGACCTCGGTGACCGACTGCACGCCCTCGAAGACCGCGAGCAGCTCGGCGAGGGGGTCGTAGGTGCAGTTGCCGTTGTCGTCGAAGCGGCGCCGGTCCCACACGAGGTCGAGGCAGACCTGTCGCTGCTGCTCGTCGATGCGGTTGAGCGGGCGGATCTTCGAGGCGTGGACGATGGCGGAGTCGAGGCCGGCGTCGACGCACTCGGCGAGGAACACGCTGTTGAGCGCGTGTCGGGCGGCCGGCTTGAGCCCGAAGGACACGTTCGAGACGCCGAGCGTGGTGTGCACGCCGGGCAGCTCGGCCTTGATGCGCCGGATCGCCTCGATCGTCGCGATGCCGTCCCTGCGGAGGTCGTCGTCGCCGGTCGAGAGGGGGAAGGTCAGCGCATCGAAGATCAGGTCGGACGAGTCGAGGCCGTAGCGCTCGACGGCGAGATCGTGGAGCCGGTGCGCGACCCGCATCTTCCACTCGAGGTCGCGGGCCTGGCCCTCCTCGTCGATCAGGAGGCAGATCACCGCCGCGCCGTAGTCGCGGGCCAGCGAGAAGACCCGGTCGCAGCGCGAGCCCGGCGCGTCGCCGTCCTCGAGGTTCGCCGAGTTGAGGATCGGCCGGCCGCCGATGAGCTCCAGCCCGGCCTCGACGACCTCGGGCTCGGTCGAGTCGAGCACCAGCGGCACGGTCGTCTTGGTGGCGAAGCGGGAGACGATCTCCTTCATGTCCTCGACGCCGTCGCGACCGACGTAGTCGACGCAGACGTCCAGGACGTGGCTGCCCTCGCGGACCTGCTCGGTCGCCATCTGGAGGCAGGTGTCCCAGTCGCCCTCGAGCATCGCCTCGCGGAACTTCTTCGAGCCGTTGGCGTTGGTGCGCTCGCCGATGATCAGGTAGCTCGTGTCCTGCTCGAGCGGAACCGGCGAGTAGGTCGACACGACCGACGGCTCGTGCACCGGCTCGCGCTCGGCGGGGGTGAGGTGGGCGCAGCGGTCGATCACGACCTTGAGGTGCTCGGGCGTCGTGCCACAGCACCCGCCGATGACCGTGACGCCGAACTCGGTGATGAACCGCTCGTGCCACTCGGCCAGCTGGGCCGGATCGAGGTCGTAGACCGTCCGGTCGCCGTGGACGTGGGGGAGGCCGGCGTTGGGGATGATCGAGATCGGGATCCGGCTGTGGCGCGACAGGTGGCGGAGGTGCTCGACCATCTCCGCAGGGCCGGTGGCGCAGTTCATGCCGATCACGTCGGGCTTCATCGGGTCGAGCGCGGCGAGGGCCGCGCCGATCTCGGAGCCGACGAGCATGCGGCCGGTCGTCTCGATCGTCACCTGGGCCTGGATCGGGACCTCGCGACCGAGCTCGGCCATCGCCCGGCGCGAGCCCTGCATGGCCGCCTTGACGATCAGGAGGTCCATCATCGTCTCGATGAGGATGAGGTCGACGCCACCGGCGATCAGGCCACGGGCCTGCTCCTGGTAGGCGTCGCGCAGCTCGGCGAAGGTGATGTTGCCCAGCGAGGGGAGCTTGGTGCCCGGGCCCATCGAGCCGGCGACCCAGCGTGGACGCTCCGGGGTGGAGAACTCGTCGGCGACCTCGCGGGCGATCTCCGCAGCCCGCTGGTTGATCTCGACCGTGCGGTCACCGAGGCCGTACTCGTCGAGCGTGATCCGGGTGCCGCCGAAGGTGTCGGTCTCGACGACATCGCAGCCCACCTCGAAGAACGAGCGGTGGACGTCGGCGATGACGTCGGGACGGGTGATCACGAGGAACTCGTTGCAGCCCTCGAGCTCCTCACCGCCGAAGTCCTCGGCGGTCAGGTCCAGCTCTTGGATCGACGTCCCCATGGCACCGTCGTAGACCACGACACGCTGGGCAACTGCGTCCAGATAGGAACTCATACCGACCTCATCATCGATCCAGGGGGCGGGTGGGCGATCGAGCAGTCGCAGGCCCCGTGTGGAGATGCGGCGGTCGCCGCCCATCTGGGCACCGGCCGGTCGCATCAGAGTAACCGTCGGCAACCCCGTTCGTCACTGGAGCACCTACATTCCGTGACGTGAGAATCACAACGAAGACCGGCGACGACGGCACGACCGGGCTCTTCTACGGCGGGCGGGTGCCCAAGAACTCCACGCTCCCACGGGCCTACGGGGCGGTCGACGAGGCCCAGGCGTTCGTCGCGCTCGCCCGCGCGGAGAGCGACGACGACGAGCTGACCGAGCTGCTGGGCCGGATCTGCAAGGACCTCTACGTCCTCATGGCCGAGCTGGCGACGCTCCCCGACAACCGGGACAAGCTCGAGGACGGCACGACGAGGGTGACCGCAGAGATGGTCGACGCCCTCGAGGCGATCATGGACGACCTCGCCGGCCGGTTCGAGCCGCCGACCGAATTCGTGATCCCGGGCGGTGCGAAGGTGCCGGCGCTGCTCGACGTCGCCCGCACCGTCGTGCGGCGAGCCGAGCGCGAGACCATCGGTGCCGCCGACGAGGGTCACGTCGTGAAGTACCTCAACCGGCTCTCCGACCTGCTGTGGACGATGGCCCGGTGGCAGGAGGGCGACTCCGAGATCTCCAAGGAGGCCGACGGCACGGTGAGCGGTTCGTGAACGACCCGCAGGTCGCCGTGGTCACCGGTGGCGCGAGCGGCATCGGGCTCGCCCTCGGCCGGGCCTTCGCCGCCCGCGGCGCGGCCGTGTCCCTCGCCGACGTCGAGGCCGACGCCCTCGACGAGGCGGTCGAGTCGATCGTGTCCGGCGGTGGCCGCGCGATCGGTTCGGTCGTCGACGTCTCCGACGCCGACGCGGTGACCGGGCTCGCCGCCCGCACCGCCGCCGAGCTCGGGCCCGTCGACGTGGTCTGCAACAACGCCGGCGTCGGCGTGAACGGCCCGGCGTGGAAGGCCTCGCTCGCGGACTGGCGGTGGGTGCTCGACGTGAACCTCTGGGGCGTGATCCACGGCGTGCGGGCGTTCGTGCCCGCCATGGTGGAGCGAGGTCGCGGCCACGTCGTCAACACCGCCTCGCTCGCCGGGCTGGTGTCCTACCCGGAGATGGGCGTCTACAACGTGTCGAAGCACGCCGTCGTCACGCTGTCCGAGACGCTGTGGCACGAGCTCAAGCGGGACGACACCGGCGTGGGGGTCACGGTCGTGTGCCCGGGTCTCGTCAACACCCGGATCATCGAGGCCGATCGCAACCGCCCGGACCGCCTCCGCTCCGACGACGACCAGATGACCGGCAGCTCCGAGGAGCGGCGCGCCGCCGCCCGCGCTGTGTACGACCAGGCGATGAGCCCCGACGAGCTGGCCGCGATCGTGCTCGACGCCGTCGATGGCGACCAGCTCTACGTGATCCCCGACGACGCCTACGACCACCGCCTCCGCCAACGCCACGAGGCCATCGCCGCCCGCCGCGACCCCGAGGTCATCCGCTTCCCGCTGACCTGAGGACCTCAGGTCGCCCTCCCCGACCGGCGCGAGCTCGATCTCGAGGATCCCGTGCTGTCGGGTGCCGACGACGAGCCGGTCGTCCTCGGCCCACACCACGGCGGACATCCCGCCGCTCATGTCCTGCGAGTCAGCGAGGTCGAAGCGCCACAGACCTCGCTCGTCGTCGTCGTCGACGCCGCTGCGGGTGGCGTAGAGGCTGTCGTCGTCGAGCACGAGGACGTGATCGGGGACGAGCGGACCATCGAAGTCGGGTTCGAACGACGCGACGAGCTCGTCATCGGTGCCGTCGGCGCCGACCCGTCGCACCTCCAGTTGGGACGGGTCCTCCCTCACCACCAGATCGAGGACGTGCTCGTCGTCCTCGAAGAGCGCGTGGATCGGCGAGCCGACGAGCTCGTCGGACGGCTCACGCTCCTCGACGGTCGTCCCGGGACCCGTCGACGCCGAACACGACCACCGGCCCCGCCTCGAGCACCCGGAGCACGTCGGGGAGCATCACCACGGCGCTCGAATCCGGCGCCCAGTCGAGGACGGTGTGCTCCGGCCGGGGGTGCCGGCGCAGACCGGCTCGCCCTCCCCGTTCGTCGGGCGGAGGCACACCTCGCCGCGTTCGCCGACCGCGGCGACCCAGCGCCCGTCCGGGGAGAGGCTCTGGGTGAACGCCGGCGACTCGACCAGCGGGGTGGCCTCGACGGGTCGCATCGGACCAGCGCTGTCGTCGCTGCCGCACCTCGCCACCAGGACCACGGCGGCGAGGGCGATGGGGGTGGCGAGTCGTCGCATGAGGGCAACGTATGACCCACCGCTCCGGACCGACATGGGGTGTGGACCCCACGTCGTCCTGCCGATCGGAGCGGGGAGTCCGCTCGCTAGCCTCGCCGTCATGCCGCTTCGCCTCGCCCCGTCCCAGGCCACCCTCGCCGACGCCGCGCCCGACGGCGTCGACGCCGTCGTCGTCGTGGTCACGACCGAGTCGGTCGGGTCGCTGCCGGACGCGGCCTCCGAGGCGTTCCGGGCGGCCGCGGGGTTCGAGGCCAAGCCGGGCCAGACCCTCGTGGCACCGGACGGCGACGGTCTGGTGATCGCCGTGGGCGCCGGTGGGTCGGACGATCTCGATCTCGAGCGGCTCCGCCGGGCGGTGGGCGACGGCGTCAAGGCCGCCAAGGCCGCGGCGTCGGTCGCGGTCCAGGTGCTCGACGCCGGACCGCTCGGCGCCGACGTCGTCGCCGGCGCCGCGATCGAGGCGGCGCTGCTCTCGACCTACAGCTTCACCGCCCGGAAGGGCTCCCAGCCCGACGACCCCACGCTCGACTCGGTGACCGTCGTCGCCCCGGGCGTCGACGAGTCGGTCGCCGTCCGGGCCCGCGCCGTGGCCGAGGGCGCGGCGCTGACCCGCGAGCTCGTCAACGAGCCCGGCGGGTCGCTCACGGCGCCGGAGATGGCCGACCGGGCCGAGGCCATGGCCGCCGACCGGGGCCTGGACTGCGAGATCTGGGATCTCGAGCGGCTCCGCGAGGAGCGCTGCGGCGGCATCCTGGCCGTCAACCAGGGCAGCACGTACGAGCCCCGCCTCATCAAGCTCACCTGGGAGCCCGAGGGCGAGGCGACCGGGACGGTCGTCCTGGTGGGCAAGGGCATCACCTTCGACACCGGGGGCTACTCCCTCAAGCCCCCGGACGGGATGATGACCATGAAGAACGACATGGGCGGCGGCGGCGCCGTCATCGGGGCGATGTCGGTCATCCCGGCGATCGCGCCATCGGTCCGGGTCGTCGGGATCGTCTGCGCCACCGACAACATGGTCAACGGCCACGCCCAGCGCCCCGGCGACGTGTTCACCGCCCGCAACGGCACGACGGTCGAGGTGCTCAACACCGACGCCGAGGGTCGGCTCGTCCTCGCCGACGGTCTGTCGCTCGCCGCCGAGATGGAGCCCGACGCCATCGTCGACCTCGCCACGCTCACCGGGGCCTGCCTCGTGGCACTCGGCCAGGACATCGCCGGACTGATGGGCAACGACGACGAGCTGATCGCCAAGGTCGCCGCGGCCGCCGAGGCCACCGGCGAGCCGATGTGGCACCTGCCCCTTCCCGACCGCTACCGCGAGCAGCTCGACTCCGACACCGCCGATCTCAAGAACATCGGCAAGGGGCGCTACGGCGGCACCCTGACCGCCGGCCTCTTCCTCCGCGAGTTCGTCGGCGAGACGTCGTGGGTCCACCTCGACATCGCCGGGCCGGTCACCGTCGACGCGGCCAAGGGCGAGCACGCGAAGGGTGGGACCGGCTACGCGGTGCGCACCCTCACCGAGCTCATCGCCAGCTGGTAGCCACCGCTCGCGCCCATCGCCACGATCCCGACCGAGCTTGAGCCGGGAGGGGCTCGGACGACGAGACCGGCGTGAACCTGCGCGCCGACCTGCCCGCCGAGATCGCCCGGCTCGTCGTACGCCGTCGCGTGGTGACCGATCTCCGCTGGTCGTCGGCGATCACGCCGTCGTCCGACCTGGTCGTGGTCGACCGCGCCGCGCTCGGCGGCCCGGCCATCGACGTGCTCGCCGGCGCCCGTGGCGTCGTCGATCCCGCCGTCGCGCTGGTCGTGCTCGGCCCGGGTGGTGCCGACGACGCGCTCGACGGAGCCGGCTGGTTCCTCGAACGCTCCGACGAGCAGCTCGCCGTGTACCGGCTGCCGTGGTCCGCCGAGGATCTGGCCGCAGCGGAGTGGCGCCGCGACCCGATGGCGCCGGTGGACGTGATCGTCCGACTCGACGACCACGTGGACGCGCTCGTGGAGGCCGCCTACCGGTGCGCCGTCCCGGGCTCGCTCGAGATCGAGGTGGTCGTCGGCGCAGCACGACCCGAGCGTCCGGTCGCGTCGGACGCCGTCGAGCTGGTGGCCCCCGCAGCGGCCTTCCCGGAGGCGGGGTGGATCCAGGCGCTGCTGGACGCGCTGGACGGCGAACCCGTCGGATGCGCGCTGGCGACCTCCGCAGGGCGGATCGTGCACGCCGGAGCGAGCGCTGGCGGCCGAGCCGTGGCCGCAGGTGCATCGGTCGGTCACGATCCGCTGCCCGAGGTGACGGCTCGCCGTCGTCTCCTGCCGCCCTACGCACGGCGACAGGCCACCGTGCCGCCGGAGCCGCGTGCCGTCATCGGGACCCACCTGGGCGGTGTCGCCGCCCTCGTCTCGCCGAGCGACGCGCCCTCGCCGACCCCGGCTCCGCTCCGCGAGGTGCTGGCCGGCGCGGTGCTGATCGTCACCGACCACCTCGGTAGCGAGCACCCTCCGGAGTGGCTGCGGGACGCCGGAGCGCTCGGTCCCGTCGTCGTCTGGGTCGACCAGCGCGTCGCCCCCGAGCTGGTGGAGCGCTACGCGGTCGACGGCGTCTGCGTCGTCGGGCCCTGGACGTCGCTGACGGGGGTGGAGGGCATCGACCTCGACCGGTGGGTCGGGGCGACCGGTCCGTCGGTCATCGCCTACCTGAGCGCCGCTCTGGTCGAGCGCTCCTTCGCGGCCGCCGCCTCGCACGGCGCACAGGCCTTCGTCGCCTGGATCGGTGAGGGCGCCTGCCCCGTACCGGAGCGCTTCGATGCGCAGGTCGCACCGCACGAGCTCGTCGCCGCCGTCCAGCACCGCCCCGTCGTCGTGAACGGGGCGACCGCCCTGCGACCGATCGTCGAGCGCGAGACCAAGGACGATCTGGTGTCGGTGGTCGTGCCCGTGCACGGGCAGCGGGCGCTGACCGAGCGCTGCGTCGCCAGCCTGCGCGCCACCGTCCCGGGCGATCTGGAGATCGTGATCGTCGACGATGCCTCTCCCGACGACACCGCGACGTGGCTCGCGACCCGGCCCGATCTCACCGTCGTGACGAACGAGCGGAACCTGGGCTTCGCCGCCTCGGTCAACCGCGGGATCGACGAGGCCTCCGGCGAGCTGGTCTGCATCCTCAACAACGACACCGAGGTCGTCGAGGGGTGGCTCGACGCCCTGCTGGGCCAGCTGGCGGTGCCCGGCACCGGCCTCGTCGGCCCCCGGTCGAACGCGGTCGCCGGCCGCCAGATGGTGCCGGGGGCGCCGCCGATGACCGCCCCGGACGCGGCCCGCACCTGGGGTGCCGAGCACGCCGCGGATCGCGCCCACCTCGGCTTCGAGGTCGGTTCCCTCATGGGTCTGTGCCTCCTCGCGCCCCGGGATCTGTTCGTCGGCCTCGGTGGTCTCGACGAGCGGTACGGTCTCGGCAACGGCGAGGACCTGGAGCTCTGCGAGCGGGTCAGGCGGGCCGGTCTTCGTCTCCGGGTCGCCGACGGCGCCGTCGTGTTGCACCACGGCAGCGCCACCTTCCGCTCGATCGCCACCGACTACGGCTCCCTGCTGCTCGACGGCAACCGCCACGCACCGCCGCAGCTGTCGTCCCGATCGGACCGGTGGGGCATCGTCGTGTCGGACGGCCAGCCCTACGGCACCGCCGCCACCGTCGACTCGCTCCTCCCCCTCGTCGATCGGGTCCTGGTCGTCGAGCGCGCCGCGGTGCACCCGACCGAGCTGGCGATCGGGAACTTCGCCTGCCTCGGCGCCGAGGTCGTGGCGTGGGACTGGCACCACCAGCCGCTCCACCCGCTCGTGGCCGGGCAGGACGCGTCGATCGTCGTCCTCGAGGCCGGCGAGGTCGCCAGCTACGACGACTGGGGCCTCGTCCGCGCCGAGCTGGAGACGCTCCGCGACGGCGCGGCGGCGGTCCGGACGGCGTCCGGCCCGTCGAGGCGGGTGATCCCCGCCGCCGACGACCCGTTGGACTGGGTCGGCCGCCGGCCGGCGCCCGAGTTGCGAACGATGACCATCGAGACAGGATCGAGGCGCCCATGAGGCTCCGACCCGCCGCCGGCTCCACCACGGACGAGCCGCCCGTTCCCGCCCCCGCTCCGGTCGCGAGCGCTTCCGAACCGCCCCGCCCGGGCGAGGTGTCGGTCGTGGTCGTGGCCGGTCCCGGCACCGCCTACCTCGGCGACGCCGTCGCCAGCGTGGTGGTCCAGTCCTCGCCGGTCGACGAGATCGTGATCGTCGACGGCGGTCCGGACGGCGGTCCCGGCTCGGTCGTCGCCGGGCTCGGGCTCGATCGGGTGCGCCACGTCCGCCACACCGGTCCGGATGGTGCCGCGCTGTGGGCCCGAGCCGTGGAGGAGAGCACCGGTCGCGTCACCATCCTGCTCGACGGCGACGATCTGCTCCCACCCGATGCGGTGCGCGACGTCCTCGCCGCCGACGCCGAGCTGGCCGTCGGCGATGCCCTGGTGATCGGTGACGATCTCGAGGCCGTCGACGAGGTCTTCTGGGGGCCGAAGTCGGCCGTCGGCCACCTCGCGGACGGCGACTGGCTGCCGAGCGGCGCCTTCGCGTTCTCCCGGGTGGCGATCGAACGGGTCGGCTCCATCCGGCCCGAGGTCGAGACCGGCTGGTTCGCCGAGTGGCTCGCCCGGGCGGTCGCCTGCGTCGAGCTGACGCCCATCGGCCGTCCGACCGTCATGCGACGTCGCGCCACCACCGAGCCGGCGGACTGGCGGAGCGAGATCACCGTCCTGCGGACGCTCGCCGCCCGGGTCGGTCCGGCTGCGGTCATGGGCCAGGAGGCCGAAGCGGCCGCCGCCGTGCAGCTCGGCCTCCGGCTCCTGCGCCTCGGCGACGCGTCCGGCGCCCTCGACGCGTTCCGCCTCGCCGACCGCTCCGCCGCCGACACCGACGCCGCCGACCTGGTCCGGGCGGTGGACGAGGCGCTCGCCTCCGGTGAGCTGGCCGTGGTCGAGCCCTGGCCGCTCGCCCCGCCGCCGTCGGACGTCGACACCCGGATCGACGTCCGCGACGAGCCACCGACGGTCACGATCGCCATCCCCACCTACAACCGGGCGCGGTTCCTCGGGGAGGCCCTCGACTGCGCACTGGCCCAGACCCGGCCGGCCGACGAGATCCTGGTGATCGACGACGGGTCGACCGACGGGACGGCGGCGCTCCTGGAGCCCTACCGCGCCGCTGGGGTCCGGGTGCTCACCCAGTCCAACCAGGGCGCGCCGCGCACCCGGAACCGGTGCATCATCGAGGCGGAGGGCGACTTCCTGCTCTGGCTCGACTCCGACGACGTGATCGCCGCCGACACCATCGAGCGCCACCTCGGGCGGCTGGCGACGGCGCCCGACGCCGACGTCGTCTACGCCGATCTCGACGTCGTCGACGAGCACCTCCGGGTGACCCGCCACCAGGGGTACCAGGACTGGTACGGCAACCGTGACGGCCTGGTCGCCGCGATGTTCTGCGGCAACTGCGTCCCGAACGGCTCGTCGATGCTGCGTCGCTCGGTCCTCATCGAGGCCGGCGGCTACGACCCGTCCTTCGTTCGAGCGCACGACTACGAGCTGTACTCGCGGCTGGCCGGGACGGCCGACTTCGCCCACCACCCGTCGACGGTGCTGAAGTACCGGATGCACGGGACCGGCGCGCTCAGCGGCGACATGCAGGGGAGCGACCTCCGGTACGAGCTCACCATCCTCCACCGGCTCCTCGATCGTCACGATCTCCGGACGCTCGTCCCCGGTGCCGGATGGGAGCAGCTCCCGGATCACGAGGCGGCGGCCGCCGCGCTGACCCACGTGACGGTGCGCCTGGTCCGCTTCGGCGATCTTGCCGGTGGCCTGGACCTCGCCCGTCGAGCCCTCGCCCTGGTCCCCAGCCAGCCGGGTCGCGAGCTCGTGGCCACGCTCGAGCGCAACCTGCGGACGATCGGCGGCCAGGGACCCCTGACCGCTCCGGTTCCCGTCGGGCCGCTGCTCGTCGGAGCGCCGGCGTGACGGTGCCGCCCCATGACGGCGCACCGACCTCCGACCGCGGGGTCGTGGCCGTGCTGACCGACCGCACCTCGGGGTCGACCGAGCGGTCCGTCGGCGAGGCGTCCCCGCTGGGGGAGGTGCTGGTCCTCGACCGGTCGACCGGGGCCGAGCGCGTCGGCGGCGCCGAGGTCGTGACCGTCGACTGGGAGGACGACGCCCTCGTCCGCGCGGTCCTGCGCGAACGCGGGGTCGAGCACGTCCTCTTCGTCTCGGACCGGGAGGAGCTGGTCGTCCTCGATCCGGAGGGCGTCCGGAGGCAGCTCGCCGGGGACCCGTTCGGCCTCGTCGCCTGCCCCGGAGGCGCAGAGCTCCGTGCGTTCCCCACCGCCGACCTGCTCGGTCGCGCCGGCGGCCCGGGCCCCGCGGTGCTCGACGGCATCCTCGCCCGGCCCCGGCTCGACGGCCGGCCCGACGTGTCCGTCGTCATCCCGACCTTCAACCGGACCTCGGTGAGCGAGGCCGTGAGGAGCGTGCTGCTCCAGGACGGCGTGGCCGTCGAGGCGATCGTCGTGAACGACGGCGGGTTCGATCCCCGACCCGGTCTCGGCGGTGCGGTCGGGAGCTCGGCGGTGACCGTCGTCGACGCCGAGCGCAACGTCGGGATGGGCGCGGCGCGCAACCTGGGCATGGAACACGCCCGCGGCGACGCCGTGCTGTTCCTCGACGACGACGACGTCATCGACCGACGTCACGTCGCGGACCTGTGGGCGGCGCTCGCGTCGAGCGGCGCGCCGATGGTCCACGGCGGGGCGATCATGGTCCACCTCGACGACGACGGCGTCGAGACGGCCCGCTACCGACGACCGACGCCGCAGTTCGACCACCGGCTGCTGCTGGTCCACAACTACGTGGTCATCCACACGGCCCTGACCCGCCTCGATGCGGCGAGAGCGATCGGTGGCTTCGACACGAGCCTCGGCGTGCTGGAGGACTGGGAGTTCTGGATCCGGCTCACCGCAGACGCCCCGGCGTCGACCGTCCCGATCTGGAGCGCCGAGTACCGACTCCGCGACCGCTCGGGCGACAACCTGATCAAGAGCTCCGCAGGAGCGCAGCTCCGCACGATGGAGCGGATCCACGCCGCCCACCCGGTGAACGACCCCGCCGTGGTCGAGCAGCGGCGACGGCTCGTCGACGAGCACCGGCGTGCCCACGCCGAGGCCGACGAGGTGTGGACCCGCACCGTCGGGGTGATCGGCCACGCCGATCCCGCTCGCACCGCGAGCACGATCGACGACCTCCTTCGACGGCATCCCACCGGCGTCCAGGTGATCGCGCACCAGCCGGCGCACCCGGACGCCGAGGACGTCCTGCGCCCCTACCTCGGCCGGGCCACGATCTGCATCGACCGGCGCTTCGAGCCGAGCGAGCTCCGGGACCGGATCGCCGTGCAGGCGCTCGGGGCCGACCTGAGCATCGTCGAGGCCGGCTCCCCTGCGCTGACCGGAGTGGGTGGCTGAGGTGCGCGTCGGTCTCGTCGGCTTCTGGTTCAACCGGGGACTCGCGCAGCTGGCCCGGCACCTGCGGAGCGCCCTCGACGATCTGGGGCACGACACCCGGGTGCTCGCCCTCCCGGCCAAGGACGACTTCGTGCGGCCCCGTTTCGTGGCCGGCGACGACGTGTGGGACCAGGACGGCGTGACCTGGGCCTCCACCTACCGCGCCCCGATCGAGGAGTACCTGGCCTTCGTCGAGAGCAACGGGATCGAGCTGCTGTTCTGCCACACGAACCTCCAGTTCGCCGAGCTGGCGGAGCTGCGACGGCGCGGGGTGCGGGTCGTCGGGTGGATCGAATGGGAATCGCTGACGCGCGACATGTTCGACCAGGCGATCCCGGCCTACGACGAGCTCTACTCGCTGACGGCGGCCGAGCAGGAGCGCTACCGGTCCTGGGGCTACGACAGCCCGCGGATCCGGTGGGGCTGCCATCCCGAGCTGCTGGCGATCGAGCCGACGCCGTCGGACCCGGGCCTCACGACCTTCTACTACCCGGGCGGCTACTTCACGCCGCGCAAGCCGACGGTCGAGACCGTCGCCGCCTTCCTCGAGGCGGCCCCGGACGACGCCCGGCTGCTGCTGCGCAGCCAGGTTCCCCGTTCCGCGGGTGAGATCACCGGACCGAGCGATCCGCGGCTCCAGATCGTCCAGGACGACCTGCCGACCGCCGAGCACCTCGGGCTGCTCGCCGGGAGCTCCGTGATGCTCGCCCCCAGCCGGTGGGAGGGCCTCGGACTCCACTTCTTCGAGGCGGCGGCGTTCGGCCTGCCGGTCATCACCAACGAGGCGCCGCCCATGGACGAGCTCGTCCACGACGGTCGCAACGGGCTGCTCGTGCCCTCTCGGGTCGTCGGTGAGGCGCCGTCGGGCATCCCGGCGGTCATGGCCGATCACGGGGACCTCGTCGATGCCATCCGGCGGCTCTGCGATCCCGCCGAGCGCGAGCGGCTCGCGGCCGGGTCCCGCGCCGTTCGCGAGGAGCTCAGCTGGGAGCGCACCGTCGACGACGTCGAGGCACTCGTCGCCCGCGCGGTGCCGGCGCCCCGCTCGGCAGCGCCGATCGACCTGGCCGTCCCGACGACCAAGCGGGCCTCGATCGTCATCCCGCTCCACGGGCGGGTCGACCTCACCGAGCGGTGCCTCGTTCGGCTGATCGAGCACACCGACGAGTCGCAGTACGAGCTGGTGATCGTCGACAACGCGTCACCGGACGACACCCCGGCGCTGCTCGACCGCCTCGAGGGTGACCTCGTGGTGGTTCGCAACGAGGAGAACCTGGGGTTCGCCCGGGCCTGCAACCAGGGCGCCGAGGCCGCGTCGGGCCGGCACCTGGTCTTCCTCAACAACGACACCGAGCCCGGACCGAGGTGGTTGGAGCCGCTGCTGGACGCGCTCGACGCCGGCGAGGCCGACGTGGTCGGGTCGAGGCTCCTGTTCCCCGACGGCACCGTGCAGCACGCCGGCATCGAGATGGTGCGGGGCGGCGACGCCGCGGAGCCGATCGTGCCCCGTCACGTGCCGCCGTCCGGTGTCCCGGCCGACGACCGCCTCGCGACCCGCCGTCGAGCGGTCGCCGCGGTGACCGGTGCCTGCCTCGCCGTGTCGCGGGAGCTGTTCTGGGACCTCGGCGGCTTCTCCGAGCGCTACTGGAACGGTCACGAGGACGTCGATCTCTGCTGCCGGGTCCGCTGGCTCGGCGGCACCGTGCTCTACGAGCCGGCGTCGACGCTGGTGCACCACGAGTCGCAGTCCGGGCCGGAGCGCTACCGCCGCCACGCCGAGAACCGCGCGCTCTTCCAGCGGCGCTGGGCTCACCGCATCGAGGTCACCGCCGACGTACCCAGCCCGGTGGGCTGAGCGCGTCGGGGTGTTGGTCGGAGGGAGGTCACGATGAAGGTCGCGGTGATGCAGCCGTACCTGTTCCCCTACCTGGGGTACGTCCACCTCCTCGACGCGGTCGACCACTTCGTCGTGCTCGACGACGTGAACCACATCAAGCGGGGCTGGGTGAGCCGCAACCGCTTCCTCGTCGACGGGGAGGCGCGCTTCGTCACGCTGCCGGTCGAGCGGGCGAGCCAGAACCGGCGCATCAACGAGCACCGGATCTTCGAGCCGGAGCGGTCGCTGCCGGATCTCCACCGGAGGATCGTCGACCTGCACCGCCACCATCCGGACATCGTCGGGACGCGCGGTGCGCTCGACGAGCTGTTCGCCGAGACGACGGACGATCTCGTCACCTTCCTGGTCCGGTCCCTTCGATGCATCTCGTCGCTGTGCGGCGTGGAGGTGCCGATGTCGCTGGCCTCGACGCTGGACGTGCCCCGCCGCGGCACCGCCCAGGAGCGGATCATCGAGCTCGCCAGCCGCCTCGGCGCGACCGAGTACGTGAACCTGTCCGGCGGACGGGACCTCTACGACCCTGCGGCGTTCGCCGAGGCGGGCCTGGCGCTCTCCTTCGTCGACTCCCGGTTCGACGAGTACCCGCAGCTCGGAGCCGACCCCTTCGTGCCGGGCCTGTCGGTGCTCGACCTGCTCTTCAACGCCCCCGATCGGTCGACGGTCGAGGGCCAGGTCGGTGCCCATGCGCTCGATCGCCGGGCCCTTGAGGCCGCCGCCGGCTGGCCGACGAGAACCGGTGAACCTGCGAAGTCGGGAGAGTGGTCATGACCGATGCGAGCGTTGCCGTCGATGTCGTCGTCGCGGTGATCGGTGAGGTGCTCGGGCTCGGTCCGGGCGACATCGACGATCAGCTCGGGATCGAGAACTGCGACGCGTGGGACTCGCTGCGCCACATGGAGATCGTGCTGGGCGTCGAGGACCGGATCGGCGTGCAGCTGACCGGTGACGAGATCGCCGGCATGGTCGACGTCGGCTCCATCCGCTCGGTCATCGCCGCGCGGATCGGCTGAGCATGGACCTCTCGGACCGGGTCGCGCTCGTCACCGGGGGAGCGCACGGGATCGGTCGCTGCGTCGTCGACCGGCTCGCCGAGCGGTGCCGTGCCGTGGCCGTCTTCGACCTCGCCCCGAGGGAGGAGCCGACGGCCTCCAACGTGACCTGGCACGCCGTCGACGTCGGCGAACCGGAGGCGGTGGAGCGGGGGGTGCGTGAAGTCGCGGAGCGACACGGTGGCATCGACGTGTGCGTGAACAACGCCGGGATCATGCACAGCGAACCACTGGTGAACGTGCTCGACCGAGACGACCGCCGTCATCGCCTCGACACCTGGCGCAGGGTGATCGACGTCGACCTCACCGGCGTCTTCCTCGTGACGGTCAACGTCGTCGACGAGATGGTCTCCCGCCGGAGCGTTGGAGTCATCGTGAACATCAGCTCCGTCGCGGCGCAGGGCAACCCGGGCCAGAGCGCCTACTCCGCGGCCAAGGCCGGCGTCGATGCGCTGACCGCGACGTGGGGCAAGGAGCTCGGCGTGCACGGCATCCGGGCGGTCGGCATCGCGCCCGGCTTCACCGAGACCGAGGGAGGTGCCGCCGCGCTCGGCGAGCGGGCCCTCGCCGAACGGGTCCGACAGACCCCGCTGCGACGCCTCGGGGCCGTGGACGACATCGCTGCCGCGGTGCTCGCCGTGATCGAGAACGACTTCATCACCGCGACGACGGTGCAGGTCGACGGAGGACTGGTGCTGTGAGCGCCGGCCTCCGTCAGCTCGCCGTCGAGGGCGGTGCCCCGCTGTTCGCCGAGCCGGTTCGGGTCGGTGCGCCGAACCGTGTCGACGGTGAGCGCCTCGCGACCGCGATCCGCCAGGTGATCGACCGCCGCCGCCTCACGAACGATGGCCCGTTGGCGAGGGAGTACGAGGAGCGCCTCGGCGAGCTCTGCGGCGCCCACGCGGTGCTCGTCGTGAACGGCACCGCCGCGCTGCTCGTCGCCGGACGGGCGCTGGGGCTCTCGGGCCGCATCGCCGTGCCGAGCTGGACCTTCGTCGCCTCGGTCCACGCCGTGTCGCTGCTCGGTGCCGAGCCGGTCTTCGTCGACGTGGACGAGTCGCACACCATGGACCCGCTCGCCCTCGAACGGATCGCGGCGGCCGGTGCCATCGACGGCGTCATGCCGGTGCACCTCTTCGGCGGCGCCTGCGACATCGAGGCGATCGGACTGCAGGCCGCCGGGATGGACGTCCCGGTGCTCTACGACGGCGCACAGGCGTTGGGGACGACGATCCGCGACCACCCGATCGGCCGCTTCGGCACGGCCTCGGCCTTCTCGCTCCACGCGACCAAGTGGATGTCGGCGATCGAGGGCGGGTTCATCACGACCGAGGATGCGGCGCTCGCCGAGGAGTGCAGACGGCGCAGGAACTTCGGGATCGTCGGCCCCGACGCCGTCGCCATGGTCGGGACGAACGCCAAGATGAGCGAGCTCCACGCCGCGGCCGGCCTCGTGCAGCTCGACCGCTTCGACGAGCTGGCCGCGCACAACGAGGCCTGCTTCGCCGCCTATCGAGCGGTGCTCGACCCGTGCCCTGACGTGAGCCTCCTCGACGTCGGTCCCACGGGCACGTCGGCCCGGCCGTACGTCGCGATCGAGCTCGCCGCCGACCGCGACGTGATCCTCGCGGCGCTGGCCGCCGAGGGGGTCGACTGCCGTCGGTACTTCTTCCCCGGCGTGCACCGCTTCCCGCCCTACGCCGACCTGCCGCTCGTCGAACCCCTGCCGGTGACCGAGCGCCTCGCGGCCGGCTGCCTGGCCCTGCCGACCGGCGACCAGCTCACCCCGAGCGACGCCCGGCGGATCGGGGAGCTCGTCGTCGAGCTGGCGACCGCCTCACCCGAGCGCCGTCGATCCTGGGACGTCGTGCGTTCGCACCGCGACGAGGTCGTCCTCCCGTGAGATCGGGCCTCGCAGACGACTCGCGCCCGGCGGTGCTCACCGCAGACTCCGCCCGGCCGACGCTCTCGGCAGAGGATCGGATCGACGGTCCGGTGCGCGTCGAAGGTCTCGCCGAGGCGGGCCTGGCCGACGCCGTCCGGCAGCTTCGAGCGATCCGGCCGGCGATGACCGAGACGGGCGTCGTCGAGCTCGTCGGTGTCGCCCCCGCTGCGTCGAGCCGCTGGGCCCACCTCGCCGGACTCGACGTCGCCGACGACGGCAGCGGCATGGTGCTGCGTCGGCCTGCGGTGCGGGCCGACGAGCCGCTCGTCAGCGTCCTCGTCCCCGCGTACCGGACGGACTTCCTCGACGAGGCGCTCGCCAGCGCGAGCGGCCAGACCTGGGAGCAGCTGGAGATCCTGATCGGCGACGACGCCCCGGGCGACGAGGTCCGGGCGTTGGTCGAGCCGTGGCTCGCCCGCGATCGACGGATCCGGTACCTCGGTCGTCCCGACGAGCGGGGCGAGGGGGGCAACTTCCGTTTCCTGCTGTCACAGGCCGGCGGCGACTACGTGAAGGTCCTCAACGACGACGACCTGCTCCACCCCGAGGCCGTCCGCCGGATGGCCACGACGCTCAACGCCCATCCGGACGTGACGTTGGTGACCTCGCATCGGGCCCGGATCGACGAGGTGGGTCGGCCGCTCGGCGACGCGTGGGCGACGACCAGGCGGGTCGCCCACGACGCGATCCTGCGCGGCGACGAGGCGGCGGCCGAGGTGCTGAGGAGCGGCACGAACTGGATCGGCGAGCCGACCACGACCATGTTCCGGCGAGCCGATCTCCGCGGCGACCACCCCTTCGTGCTGTTCGACCGGCCGCTCCGAGCGAGCGCCGACGTGGCGATGTGGCTGAAGCTGCTCGGTCGCGGCGACCTCGTCTACCTGGTCGCGAGCCTCAGCTCGTTCCGCCAGCACTCGGGGCAGTCGCAGCTCGACCCGGAGTTCAGGGAGCGATGCGCACGGGAGCTCCAGGAGATCCTCGACGATGCCCGCCGGATCGGGTTCGACGATCGCCCACCCTTCCAGCCGGCCGATCTCGGCGACCCGCCGTGGTGGGCTCCGGAGACGCTCCGGGCGGTCCGGGACCTGACCGACGACGCCGATCCGGCCGAGGTGGAGGCGATCGCCGGGCTCGACCCGGTCGAGGCTGCGCTCCTGAAGGCCCAGCTCCATCTCGGCCGGGGGACGCCGGGGCCAGCGGCCGCCGAGCTGGCCGAGCTGTGCCGACGTCCCGACTGCTCGCCACCGGTCCACAAGTTCCGCGCCCTGGCGCTCGCCGAGCTCGGCGAGATCGAGCAGGCGATCGGTGCGCTCCGGCAGGCGCACGATCTCTGCCCGACGGATCCCGAGCCCAACGCGCTCCTCCGGTCGATCGTCGAGCGCGGCGAGCCCGCCCGCACGCCCATCGAGACCGAGACCGCCGCGGAACCTCATGACGTGACCAGGCCGGCCGCCATCGAGCCGCCGGCCGTGGCCATCGGTGCGCTGGTGCTGAGCGATGGCCAGCTCGCCGAGGCCGTCGTGACGGCGACGGGTCTCCGCCCGTTCGCGGATCGTGTGACCGTCGTCGAGCGTCAGGCGTCCGGCTCGTCGTACGCACCCGTCGGGATCGACGACATCGACCTCGTCGAGCACGACTGGTTCGACGGCCTCGATCGTGTCGTCGGGCGGCTGGGCCGCGGGTGGGGGATCGTCGTGGGAGCCGGCGAGCAGATCTGGTGTCCCCGACCCGATGTGTTGCGTTCGGAGCTCGCAACGACGGCTGCCGCCCGGGTCGTCCTGGGCAGCGACGTGGACCTCGACCGGGCGCTGGTCCGCTGCTCGGGCGAGGGCAGCGGAGCGGCTTCCACGACCACGGCGAAGGTGGTGTCCTCCGGCGTCGATGCTGCTGGCACCGTCACCGCACAGCGGTGGTGCCCCGTGTGCGAGGCCCCCGGCTCGTTCCGTCCGCTGCCGGCGAAGTTCGTCCTCGAGGCCCGCCTCGCCGGGTTCGCCCATCCGACCGATGGCTGGGAGCTCATGAACGACCGGGAGTACGAGTGCGCGGCCTGCGGAGCCTCCGACCGCGACCGCCTGACGTGGCTGTTCCTGGAGCACCACCTCGCGACCTCCGGCCGACCGCCCGCGACGGTGGAGATCGCTCCGTCGCCGGCGCTCTCGCCACGGCTCCGCCGTCGGCTCGGCGGCAGCTACCGCTCCGGCGACCTCCTGCGTCGGGACGTCGACGACGTGGTCGACCTCTGTGACCTTCCCTACGGCGACGGTGAGATCGACCTGCTCATCTGCTCGCACGTGCTCGAGCACGTCCCCGACGACCGTCGCGCGATGGCGGAGATCGGGCGCGTGCTCTCGCCCGGCGGGGTCGGTGTCCTCCTCGTGCCGATCTCGCTCGTGGTCGATGGCGTCGACGAGGATCCGTCGGTCGTCGCGCCGGCCGATCGGTTGGCCCGCTTCGGTCAGGACGACCACGTGCGGACCTACAGCGCCGAGGGCTTCGTCGAACGGCTCCGGTCGACCGGCCTCTCGGTCGAGACCTTCGGTGCCGGTCAGGTCGGTGAACGCCTGCTCGAGCGGGCCGCGATCCCGACCTCGGGTCGCCTCTACCTGGTGCGGTCGACGTGACGGCCGGCGGCTACGTGCACAACGTCGGCGTGCTGCTCGCCGAGGTCGCCCGTCGGCATCCCGCCGACGACGCCCTGGTCTTCGCCGACGGTCGGGTGTCGCACGCCGACCTGGACGGTGCGACGAACCGCGTGGCGCGACACCTGCGATCGCTCGGCGTCGGCCGCCGCGACGTCGTCGCCGTGTACGCCGAGAAGGAGCTCGCCACCTACTCGGTGCTGCTGGGCGCCATGAAGCTCGGTGCGGTCGTGACGACGCTCGACGACCACACCGCGCACCACCGCTTCCTCCGCAAGATCCGGACGGCCTCACCGGCCGTCCTCGTGGTCGACCGGGCGCTGCCGGCAGCTCTCGTCGACCGGTGCCGGCAGCACGGCGTGCGCGTCGTCGACCTCGGCGAGCTCTGGCACGCGTCGCTCGCCGACGATCCGGGTCCGCTGGAGGACACGGCGCTCGTCACCGGCACGGATCCGGCGTACATCATGTTCACCTCGGGCTCGACCGGGGCGCCCAAGGGCGCGGTCATGACCCACGCCAACCTCGTGAACTTCGCGGGGTGGGCCCGCCAGGAGCTGGGCATCGGTCCGGGAGACGTCCTCACCGGCGTCAACCCGATCTACTTCGACAACAGCGTGTTCGACCTGTACGCCTCGGTCCTGAACGGCGCCGCGGTGGCACCGATCTCCGCCGACATCGCACGACGGCCCGCCGATCTGGTCACCGAGGTCGAGCGGCGGGGCTGCACGGTCTGGTTCTCCGTCCCGTCCCTGCTCGTCTACCTGACCACCATGCGGGCGCTCGATCCGGATCGGCTGCCGACCATCCGGGCCTTCGTGTTCGGCGGGGAGGGCTACCCCAAGAGCGAGCTGCGCAAGCTCCACGACCTCTACGGCGAACGGGCCGAGCTCGTCAACGTCTACGGGCCGACGGAGTGCACGTGCATCTGCTCGGCACACCGGGTCGTCCGGACGGACCTCGGCGACGACGTGGGGCTGGTGCCGCTCGGCCGGATCGCCCCGAACTTCGCGTGCGTCGTCGCCGACGAGGAGGGCCACGACGTCGGTGACGGCGAGGTCGGCGAGCTCGTGCTCTACGGCCCGAACGTGGGCCTCGGCTACTACGGCGAGCCGGAGCTGACCGAGCGGGCGTTCCCGGTCCGGCCGGGCGCGCAGCCCTTCGTCGAGCGCGGCTACCGGACGGGCGATCTCGTGCGCCGCGACGCCGACGGGTTGTTGCACTTCGTCGGGCGGGCCGACAACCAGATCAAGCGGATGGGGTATCGGATCGAGCTCGAGGAGATCGAGGCGGCCCTGGACGCCCTGCCCGACGTGCACGAGGCGCTCGTGGTGCACCGCCGCAACGGTCGCTTCGACCAGCTCGTCGCGATCGTCGGCGCCGCGGCCGGCGCCGACCCCGAGGTGCTCGCCGCGCAGCTCGCCGAGCGGGTGCCCGCCTACCTGCGCCCCGACCGGATCCGCATCGTGGCGACGCTCCCCAAGAACCGCAACGGCAAGATCGACCGGGCGGGCATCAACCTCGCGCTGGTCGACGACCCGGACGCCGAGTTGCTCCCGTCGGCGTCCGGCGCGTTCATCCCAGACCGCTGACCCGCCAGAACCGCTCGCTGTCCACCCCGAGCGTGTTCGACGGTTCGCTCACGACGACCGATCCGTCGGCCAGTGACGACGTCACGAGCGCCCCGGCTCCGACGAACGTGCGGGCGCCGAGGGTCAGCTCGTGGCCCACGGTCGCGTTCGCGCCGACGAAGCAGCGTTCGCCCAGCGAGGTCCCGCCGGCGATGACCGCGCCGGAGGCGACCCAGGTGTGGTCGCCGACGACGCAGTGGTGGGCGACGACGGCCCCGCCCCAGACGAAGACGTCGTCGCCCAGCTCCGCGCCGGGCTGCACGGCGTCGGGGCCCATGACGAAGCAGTTCGCGCCGACCGACAGGGCCGAGCGGTCGATCGCCGAGCACACGTAGGTCGCGAACTCATAGCCGCGTCCGGCGAGCTGCTCCATGCGTTCCGATCTCGCACGGTTGAGCTGCTGGTAGCCGATGGCGACGAACAGCTGGACCTCGCCGGGAGGGAACGTGGCCTCGAGGTCGTCGGCGACGACGACCGGTCGGTCCCGGTGCCGGTCCCCGCCGTGGTGGTGAGCGGCATCGACGGCGAAGGCGACGACCTCGTGCGGGCTGTCGACGGTCAGCTGGTGATCGACGACGTCCGCCGTCTTGCCCACGCCGAAGACCACGACCCGGCTCATGGCCGCCCCGTGCCCGTGGAGCGGCGCGGGTGGCGGCCCCGGTGGCCCCGGCGCGCCTCGGTGTCGGTCACTGCGGCGGGGTGCGGGCGCAGTGTGCGCTGCGCGTCGGTCATGTCCGCTGCAGCTCGTCGAGTCGGGCACCGGGTCGGAGGCCGGCGTTCCACGGCTCGACCTCGCGGAAGAGCACGAAGCGATCGCCCCGCCGGAACAGCAGTCGCCCCTCGACCGCGGCGACCAGCTCGGTGTCGGCGACCTCGTCGAGCCGGTCGGTGAGGTAGCGGCTGTCGACCAGCTCGGCCCCGTGGACCCGAACCTCCTCGTCGCCGAGCCGGAGTCGAGCACCCTGCGACCGGTTGGCGAAGGCCCGGACGCGGCGCACCATCGCGAGCGGGTCCTCGTCGAGGTGGATGATCCGGTCGTCGGGATCGGTCCGGTAGGTGACGACGTCGTCGTCGACCGGCTGCGGACCGCTGGGCTCGAACCCGGCCGCCAGCGCCGATCGGGCGACCTCGACCTCGGCGCGGAACGCGAGCTGGTAGAGCACCGGGGCATCGATCCCGTCGGCGAGCGGCAGCTCGACTCGACTGATGATCGCCCCGGTGTCGATGCCGGCGTCGACCAGGTGGCACGTGGCCCCGCTCGCACGGCCGTGGAGGAGCGCGCCCGGGATCGGGTCCCGGCCCCGCAGATCGGGCAGGGCCGACGGGTGGATGTTCACGACACGCCGGTCGTCGCGCCCGAGGAGGTGGGGTGGCAGGATCACCGGGCAGCCGTTGAGGACCAGCACGTCGAACTCGGCGTCGGCCACCTCGTCGACGAAGGAGTCGCGACGGAGCGGGCGGTGCTCGATGCCGCGGTCGTCGAGGTCGCGGGCGAGCCAGGAGCCCTCGACGGCCCAGATCGGAGCGACCTCGCCGACCTCGTCGAGGAGCAGGTCCAGCACGGCGGACCGGTTGCCGGCGAAGGCCAAGCGGGTCATCGGTTCGTCTCGCCGAAGGTGATCTCGGCGACCCCGAAGCCCGTGTGGCCGAAGCCGTCGCCGCAGTAGAAGGCCAACAGCCGCCCGTCGACCTCGATCAGCGCCGGGTAGCAGGTCGCCTCCCGTTCCCAGCCGGCAGCTCCCGGACCGAGCCCACCGCGGTCGTCGCGGATCCAGGTCCCGTCGTCGTCGGCGACCGCGTGGCCGATGCGGTAGGCCCCGTGGCCACCCTCGGCCGTGGCGGCTCGAGCGGAGAACCAGAGGTGCTGACGGGAGCCGTGGCGCCAGATCGCCGGCGTCGCCAGCGCCTCCCTGGGGTGGGTGGGTGCGAGGACGGTGGCGTCCTCGCGCTCCCAGTCGACGCCGTCGTCGCTGGTCGCACGCCGCAGCTCGTAGCGAGGGCTCCACCCGTCGTCGCCGTGGGTCCACGGGAGGAAGCTCGTGTAGGTCATCTCGAATCGCTCACCCTGCGAACGGACGCAGACGTTGCCGATGCCCCACGGGTCGAGGCGGTGGACGCCGAGGACCGGCCCCTCCGAGATCTTCTCGAACGCCGTGCCGTCCCGATCGGCGACGGCGAGCCCGAGTTGCACGAGGTACGGGGCCGTCGTCGTCCGCTGCCAGCCCATGTAGTAGAGGAACGTCCGGTCGCCGACCGCGACGGCCTCGGCGACCATGATCCCGAACTCGTCGAAGCTGCCGGGGGAGCCGACGTCGATCAGCGGCCGATCACCGACGGCCAGCACCCGGGTCGGATCGATGCGGTCGACGTCGACGAAGGTGGTCTGCGAGACGAAGTTGCCGGCCCCGTCCCGCGCCCCGCGGGTGCTGAAGAAGACCCGGATCCGGTCGTCGAGCAGGAGGGCCGTCGGGGTCGTGGCGTAGTCCTGCATCCAGTCGAGGGAGTTGTCCGGACGAAAGACGTGACCGAGGCGCGTCCAGTGCGGCAGGTCGGTCGGCGTGGAGGCGCGACCGGTCCTCGGTGCTGCGGTGTCGATGCTCATGGTTCCCTCCGGTCTCCCGGAGGTTCGTCGGCACCGACGCGGGCTGGTCAAGCGCTCCGCGACGACGGCCCCGGCACCGGCCTAGAAGAAGATGTCCCTGATCGAGTCGTAGAAGAAGGTCCCGGCGATGAAGGTCAATGCCAGCCCGACCACGATCCCGAAGATCCACATCGTGACATCGGGCCCGTCGGCCTCGCCGTCGTCATCGGTCGGGAGGTCGGCCTGGTCAGCGATGTCGGTCACCCTTCCTCGGTAGCAGCCACGGCGCGGCGTGTCCCGGGCCGTTGGTCCCGGGTCCTGACCGGCCGGTCAGTGGTGGCGGAAGAGCTTCGCCGCGATCCGCCACGAGCCGTCGTCGAGTTGGATCACGTGGAAGTGGTTGGTGAAGTTCAGTCCGAGGAGGTTCTGCTCCTCGATCGTCGCCGTGGCGATCCGATCGGTCACCTCGACGGTCGACCGGGCCGAGTAGTCGTCGCCGACCTCGTTGGCCTCCAGCGCGCCGTAGAACGGTTCGGGTCCTCCGTGGAGCAGGTCGGGGCCGAGCCACCCGACCATGATCGCGCCCTCGGCGAACACCGCCTTCAGCAGCTCGACGTCGCGCGTTCGAGTTCCCTCGATGTAGGCATCGATCACGGACTGGGCGGACTCGGTTGCCTTCGACATCTCGTCATCGTGGCACGCCGCCGGGGCCGCAGGTCAGGCGGCGAGCGCCTGGTAGGCGTCGTAGACCGCCTGTTGTCGGGTGCGGTGGTCGATCTGCCAGCGGGCGAGCTGGGCGTCGACCTCCTCGATCGGCTCGCCCAGCTCGAGCAGGGTGCGGGCCAGGTCGGCGATGCGGTCGGTCTCGATGGTCGTCGTCTCCGAGCTGCCGGCGGCACCGGTCACCCGGGCGTGCTCGCGCTGGAGCACTTCGGGCAGCCGGGCGAGCTGGTTGGTCGTCAGCTCGCGGACCCGGGGTCGCACGGCGATCATCGACGGGTCGAGGGCCTTGGCGTGGCCGAAGGTGCAGGCCCGCCCCAGCGCCCGCTGGAACGGGGCGTGGCGGCTGGCGGCGCCGAGCCCGAGCGAGCGGGCGGTCGCCTCGACGTCCATCCACCACCCGTCGGGGGCGGCGTCGAGCTCGGTGGCCGCCCGGCGCAGGAACAGCGTCGTCGCCGGGCCGAGGATCCCGAGCCAGAAGCGCTCGACGTAGCGGGACCGGGGGTCGTGGCCGGTCGTCGGGTCGGCTCCGGGATCGTCCCAGGTCACGATCCGGATGCGGTCGGTGCGGAATTGTGGTGTGGTGCCCATGAGCTGGTGCTCCGCGTCGAAGCGGGGAGGAAACTGCACCAGAACATACTGGAATCACATGAGATATCTCAAGAAGCGGTGAAGAAGCTCCGCACGAGGGGTTCGTAGTGGGACAGCGGCGGGGTGGTGGTGTATCGCCTGGACCGTCTGGCGAGGAGCGTGATCGAGTTCCACCGGATCCTAGAGACCCCCCGAGCAGCACTCGGTAGCTCTGGTCTCAGCGACGGAGGGGTTCGACTTCTCGAGCCCGATGGGACGGGCGATGGCGAGCATCACGGCCGTGTTCGCTCAGATGGAGTCGGAGAGCATCTCTGCGAGGGTGAAGTCCACTCAAGCCCATCTGCCCACGGTGGGGCGCTGGCGGGGCGGCCAGCGGCCATTCGGGCTGCGCCTGCGGACCGGGAGGGTGGGGGCCGAACCCTGGTCTTGGATGAACGGGAAGCGGAGGCGATCCGCTCAGGGGTCGCTGAGCTGATCGACAGGGCCACTCTGGCGTCTGTAGCAGCGGGCTGGAACGGGGCAGGGCTCCTGACCACGCAGGGGTCTGAGTGGACGCACACGACGGTCAGGAACGCCCTGAGGAGGCGTTCGCTGGTCGGCCAGGCCACGAATGGGGGAGCGGTGGTCAGGGACGCCACAGGAGCACCCGTGGCGGCGTGGCCTGCCGTCCTCGACCTGCCGACGTTCCGCCGGCTGCAGGAACGCCTTGAGCAGCCTGCACGCCGGGACTTCGGCGGGGCGACCTCGCTCACGGCTCGGATCGCTCGGTGCGGGGTGTGCGGGGGACCTCTGTACATGAACCGCACCCCGGAACGGACCAGGCTCAGGTGTGACAAGGGGTGCGTGTACGTGTCAGGAGACCGTCTCGATACGGAGGTCGAGCGGCGGCTGCTCGCCGAGTACGGCGATGAGCCCCTCAAGGCTCTCAATTCGGCGCCTCGCTGGGACACTCAGCTCGCATCGGAGAGGAACGAGCTCGAAGCGAGCCTGGCCCAGCTAGAGGAGGATCGGTACTTCCGGCGCAGCTTCGACTATCCCGGGGGCGACCAGCGTTTCGCCGAGCTGCACAGAACGCTGGTTCGGCGCCTTAGCGAGGTTGACAGCGTGTCGTCTGGGCACATGACCGCTGCAGCGACCCTCAGCAGCGAGTCGATCGGCTCTGCCTGGCGTCGGGCGGATCTTCTGGGTCGACGGGCCCTGCTCGAGGCGAACGCAATGGTGACGGTGGCTGCCGTCACGGTCCGGCGCTGGGACCCGAATCGGGTGACGCTGACACTGAAGGGAGCATCGACCGGTGTCACGGTACGGAAAGATGCTGCACGGGAAGGATACATCACATGACCGTTGTACGAGGATCCGGCTCCGTGCTAAGCCGTTCGTATCGAGCGGGTGGGCCGTTCGTCAGAAGGAGCTCCGGTGGGACTTCGAGCTGTTGTGCTGGCTGTGGCGATAACCGCCACTAGCTTCGCGTTCTACATCATCCAGGCCGATCCGGCGCATGCGGCGGCATGCCCTTTCGCAGACGACTGTAAGAATCCTTCTCTGGTCTCAGCGTGTAACGGCGCATCGACGATTCACGTTGCCACATCAGGTTTGGGAAACTCGGTGGAGCTCAGGTACAAGGGCGGCTCCTGCCGTCATGTTTGGGGTAGAACCGCTTGGCCTACCACGCCGACGCATCCGATCTGGGCCGCCAGAACCACTCCGTACCCGGACGGGAACACGTTGGGGTACGGCTACGGCATAAGCAACAGTTCCGGCGTGCGGTGGTCAATGCAGCTGGAGGACGCTGGCTACAAGACGAAGGTGTGTGTCGATACCGGGTCGCCCGGTAGGTGCACCCCCAAGTACTGAGTTCATCGTCCGCTTCTTCGAGTCAACGGAGTCTTCCCATGAAGCGAATCCTCCACCTTGCTGCGATTCTCATCCTGGCCGGAGCAGCCTGTGGTGCTCCGACCGACGTAGAGACATCGGGCTCATCTGCCCTCGAACCGGTTACCCCAGCGACCCAGGGCGTGTCTCCAGACCAGATCGAATCCCCGCTTTCCGATGATGCCCTGGTTCATCCCTTGCTCGCCTACTTGGCGGGAGAGAGTCGGTACCAGCCTGCCGGAGCAATCGAGATCAGTGCAACCAACGACTGCATGGCCTCGGCCGGATTCGATCTTCCAGACGTCGAACTGACCAGTGGGTTCGTTTCGCAGCCCTTCACGAGAGCCGAGCTTCTGAGCTTCCGCTCGCAGTACGGATACGGCATGAACTCTGAGCCGGCGGCCAACACGGCGGCGTTCGACGCCGTCCGCTCCGCGCTCGATGCTCGAGAGACCCTGAGCCGATCTCTCGTAGGTGCCGAACGGGCAGCATTCGACCAGGCGCTCTACGGCACCGAAGGTCCACAACCCGAGGGGGAGGAGCAGGGGGGGTGTCTCGGAGTCGGAGCTGAAGCACTCCAGAAGGCGGTGCCGGCACTCTCGCTGCCGGCCGAGCTCCAAAGCGCAATGTCGGAGCGGCTAACGCAGGGCTACGCCGACATTGACGAGAGCGGCTACTTGAGCTGCATTCGGGCCGACGGGTACGGAGACGTGGGGACGGTCGACGATCTGCCGAGCCGTGGCCTCGAGTCGTCCTCCGCAGCAGCGGAGCTCGAGATCGCCCAGGCGGACGCAGAGTGTGCGGACCGGCACATGTGGGCGCAGATCATGACCCTTGAGCAGGAGACCCTGTCCTGGCTAGAGGGGGAGTTGGCCTCTCGGTGACGGGAGGCCGGCGAGCGACCGCTGGCCGCAAGCGCTCACAAGTTGGAACCCTGCCCTGTGCAGCCCCGACCTTCCTCGACCCCACCCCCGAAGGGATGGGCACAGATCACCTCGCCTACGTGTCTCGTCTCCGCCCCAGAACCGGGGACGGAACCACCCGGAACGTAACACGGCGCCTGGACAGAACTAGCCGTCGCCGGCTGTGTCTTCAGCGATCGGTGAGAGGCCAGGCCCGCTCCGGAACACGTTCGTACATGGAGCCGGCACTTCCCCAGGCGACCTACTGCCAACTGGCCGGCGGTAACTCGCAGCACGCTTGGTCAGGCGGTCGAACGTGCGTACGATGGGCTGCTGTTGGTATTGAGACCGGTTGCTCGGGGTGGGTGATGAGGTTGCGAAGGGGTCAGCACAGCTCGGATGCTGACCGGTGAAGCTTGGCCTGACCCCGATCGGCCCGTCCCTTGGCGCTGGTGTCTGGTGGTCGTCCCGACGACCCGAGCGTCTTCCTGGGCTCCTTGACGTTGTGGACGGATCCCTGCGGCTGAGGCTCTCGAGCCATCCTACGGCGAAGCTGACGGGACGCCGTCTCGTTGACCACCCGCCGCCGTTGGCGTCAGCGACACTCCTTGGCGTGATCGGCGATACGGAAGTCGCTCTGCATGGATGTCAGTTGCGAGGCGTCAGTGGCACCGACGATGACCCGATCGTCGACATTGCGGTTGGATTCGCTGTCGCTGGCCCGCATCCGAAGCAGAAGCCGTTGCACCTATCCCGCATCGAGCTCTCGCTTCTGAACATGAACGCTTGGACCGAACGACCCCCCTTCCGGATCAGCAGTGATCCAGATGCGATCTCAGCCCCTCGGGTGGAGGTCAGCAGCCACGACCGTATAGAGCTACAGCTTCCAGGCGCCACGGCGACGATCGGTCCGAGTTGGACACTATCCATGGCCAGATATGACGGGAACCCGCTCGTCAGAGCACAGGACGGTATCGATATCCGGCTAGACCAGGCCATACGCTTGGAGAGTTGCCTTCTAGACTGGGTGAGGCCGTTCCAAAGGCTGCTTTGCCTAGCGACAGATCGGCCTTGCCCCGTGACTCGCTTGCGTCTTGGCCTCGTCGACGACAGGCGATTCTCTCATGAGATGATCGTGCCGGCTGAGCTCGTCGGTGAACCCAAGCGTGCGAGCATGACTCCGATGTCGGCAATGTTCTACCTCTCGGACGTTGAGCTTCCGGTGCTAGCCCAGTCTTGGATGCGGATGCACGCTGACTGGTTGGAGGTCATAGACCTATGGGAGGCCGCAGGTGCCCGCCTGCCGCCGCATGCGTACTTCTTGACTGTTGCTGCGGCACTTGAGGGGCTCCACCGTCGCATCTTTGAGGTCGAACCTACGCCCAAACATCTGGAGCGTTTGCGTCGGATAGAGACTGCTATCCCGAAGAAGGATTGGAGGTGGCTGAAGGGGAGGCTCAAGCACAGTCACGAGCCTTCGCTGCAACAACGGCTCGTTGCTCTGGCGAAGCGCACCAGGGTCGACCTGGGCTCGACTCCGGGCGACGTTCGCCAGTGGGCGACGGACTTCTCGAAGGTGCGGAACTCAGTCGCACATCGGGACACGGCCTCGCAGTCCGCACGACAAGAGACGGCGAAGCTCATGCGCCTCGCCCATGACGGGCACCGACTCTTGAGCGTTGCTCTGGCGGCCGAGATCGGGGTGCCAGCTGAAGCGCTCAACCGTCATGTCAGCACCTCGCACAGGAGATTCACGGACGCTGAGGAAGCTGCTCAAGCAATCGACCGGATGTGGTGACGTCGACCTCTGCGCCTCCTCACCCCGGCCGACTTGCCCCGGCGACGTACCGCCGCCGCGAGTGGAGTCACCTCATCTGCGTGTCCTCCCTTCGCCGAGCTTCGCATGAGAGGGCAGGTCGCAGAGGCTGACTCGCTTCGGGACTACCTGGCTCGTGGGCTTGTCAGGCTTCTCCGACCTGAGGTAGCCCAGGGACCCGGCAGGCGGTAGCTCAGACCCGACGGTCCTGGATGGTGCCCCGGTCTTCCATCCAGCCCTGCAGCTTGCTCAGAGCCGTCGTGAGCGACGGCACGGCGATCACGAACCAGGCCGGCTGACCACTCTGGTCAGCCTCCGAGAGGGTCGACACCGGCAGCACCAGCGCCCGAGCGATCGCTGTCGCTACGACGCCCTGCAGAAGAGTCCGAACAGTCCTGGTCATGACTTCCCCATCTCGATCAGAGTGTCCAACTGGCCACCCATGCGGGCCTGGTTCTCACCGCCTGCGTGACCGTGAATCCTTCGTCCAGGATCTTCTTCAGCGCTGCTTCACGGCGCTTCCGCTTCGACCAGCCCCGGTAGCGCTTCAACATGCGCTGCTCGGCCTTCGTCTTCGGGACCCACTCGTCGTCCGACATCTGAACTCCACGCCCCTGCTGGCTACGCCTCGAGGCACGGGGGATGACCCGAGGGACGCAGAGAGGTCCCCGGGAACGTCAGGATCCGAGATCCTGTCGGTTCGACAGGGCAGAGCTTGCTCTGCACGCCGGGATCGTCAGGATCGAGCCCGCCGAGGCCCGGACCGGTGGGGGAGCGGTGAGCGCTCCCGGGGACTCCCCACCGGGGCGGCCCGCATCGAGCCGACCAGCCAAGGCACGGAAGGGCGGGGCGGTCCGGTCCGATCGCTGGGAGACGTCCGGCCTCTCGGCCTGCCTGGAGCTGGGTCAGGCAACCGAAGAGGGTGCTTGCGGTGCGAGCGCCCGTGAGGGATAATCGGCCGGACTAGCTATCCATGTCCATCTAGTGGCCCTCTGTCCGTAGACCCGAGAAGGCGGAACACCGTTCACGTGTGAGTGAAGCTTGCCGACAAACTCGCTGACTTCTCAGTGCTGAGTCTTTCAAGCCGACACTTTCCACTGGCGGATGTATGCGCTCTCTCGGGTCTTTTGCGTTCTCGGGCACCATTCGTCTGGCTAAAGAATGGAGACTATAGATAGCTCAGGAGACGCCGAAGAGAGATGACACACGTGAAAGGCCCCCAGGGAGCTGCAACTCCCCAGGGGCCATAGCTGACACCTACACGACCCCAAGGCAGGAGAGGTGAGATGACGAGCTGAGAGTATCGCTCATGCGACCCCAGAATGCAGCCCCTTTGCAGAATCCGTGCGTGATTGCTGGCGTGGCGGGTGCCCTCTGATCGAGGACCTCTGTCTCGTCTGCCGTCAGCCCCTAGCCTGAGCATCGACTCCAGGGGGGTTCGGAGCCTCACGTTCGCTGAGGCCGTTCCGCAGTTCAGCGGCCGGACGCCACACCAGTCTCCGGCGGTGGCCCGGTGGCTGCGAGCCGGCTGCTCGAGCAGCGGATCCTCAGACTTGTAGCGACCCCTGAGCCGGTTCGTCTACGACACCGCTGCGTGCCGCAACGGGGCGAGTCGGAGGAGCTCAGAACCGTCACGTTTCTGCTGGTAGGCGCCTTATCGCTCCCAGAGCGAAAACGGACGTAACGGATCGTCGGGCCGGGTCGTCTGATGGACAGTCGAACACCGAAGAACTGTGCCCCCCGGGGAGCTGGCACTCCCCAGGGGGCCTCATCACCAACCCATCCCCCGTGCGAATCAGGAGAGAGGCAATGACGAATCATGGATACCACGATGACAACGAGTGGTCGAGGCCTGACGGGCCGTGGTGGGGTCACCCTACGGTGATCGCTGCGCTCATCACGAGCATCGCATACGTGATCGTTGAGCTGGTCCAGTAGTCAGTAGTCACCATCAAGTTTGACTCTCCGAGTGGGTGCCGAGGTTACAAGCCTCGTCCGGCGTGGGCTCCTCGGCGGTGGTCGGCGGCTATCGACCCCTCGCCCGTTTCGAGGCCCGGGCCGTCTGCTGGGGTCGGCGCACCGTACCCTTGAGGTGTGGGCTCGGAACCGGACACCTGCTTCGTCATCACGCCGATCGGACAACCAGGCGAAGACCGCAACAGACGAGCTGAACGCCTCTGTGAGTGGATCCTGCGGCCGGAGCTCGAGGCGGCCGGGCTGGCGCTCGTGAGAGGCGACGAGATCGCCGAGCCGGGCAACGTGCCGGTGCACATCGTCCAGGCCATCGTGGAGGCACGGGTCGTTGTGGCCGATCTGATCGACGAGAACGGCAACGTGTACTACGAGCTGGGCGTCGCTGAGGCCTTCCACAAGCCACTCGTTCGCTTCGGCGACCCGAGCGCAGGGCCAATCCCGTTCGACAACTCGTGGAACGGATGATCCCCCTGCCCCGTCGACCAGGTGGCGTGGTGGACGTTGAGGACGTGGGCCGGTGTAGGGCAAGTTTCGCCAAGCAACTCTCCACGGTCCTTGAGGATGGCTACTCGCCCAACTCCGCAGTGACAGCTGCAGGTCACCGAGCTTCTCTTGAGGCTGTATCTGACGATAGCGGAACTGCTGCTGTTCTCGCCGAGTCCATCCTTGATTTGCGCCGTGCCGTAGACGGCATCACTAGACAAGGGACCGTCGGGCGGCAACCGTACCGACTTCGGACTGTTTCGACGCCGTATCCTGCGGCGGGCGGCGATGATGTGCCGGAAGCCCTCGTCGGCCTCTCGCTCAAGATCAGGAAGCTCGCTGAAGCGTATCTGCTGACGGGAGAGGACCCGCTTGTGATCGAGGCGCAAATCGCCGACTCTCTGAACTACTTGTCTCCAGTGGATCGGTCAGCAGAGCTACTGAGCGCAGGTCGATTCGTTGACGAATACGTCGCTACACACTACGTCGATGATCCCGAAGTGCGAGCCAGGGCTCAGCGCTTCGAGGAAGTCATTCGCAGACTCCACGGCTAGAGAGGTTCCCAGCCGATAGGCCCGTCGTCCAGTTCAAGGCCCGTTCAATCCTGCCCGACCCTTCCGGCCAGCCTCGTTCATGCCAACAGATTCAGACTCTGACGAGACGCCAGGGCGGGCTGGTCCGGAGAGCGACGGTCAGCCAATGAGATCCATGCCGACAGTGGCCCGGCTGCGTGCGCCTCCCGGACGTGCTGCCCCTTGAGCTGTTGGTTCGGCCCCCGGTGGGTTGAGATCCGCCGTGTTGACCAGTCCCCGGATGGCTGCCTCCAGGGCTGGCTTCGACGCCTTGGCGGCGAGCAGGCCACCGAGACCAGCGACCTGATCCTCGTACCAGGCGACGCAGTTCCGCAGTTCCTCGGAGGTCGCCCGGAGCTCGAGTAGCTCGTTCAGCATCGTCTGCCCGTTGGCCTGCGCCGACCCCTTGGGGGAGGGGAGCGTCGAAACCCGTAGCGTCGGCGCCTCTTCGGCGTGACGCCGTGTCGCCTCAGCAGGTTGTAGAGGCCAGGGGCGCTGAGCCCGTGGTTCCGGGCCAGGTCGGCGGACGAGATGCTCTGGTCCCATGCCTCGTAGGCGTCGAGGACAGCCAGCTCCTCCTCTTCGCTCATTAGCAACGTCCCGTTCCTCTCTCGTCTTGGTTGACTGGCCCCTGCCGCCTGCCTGCCCGTTGCTGCTCCAGGTTGGCCCCGCTGCTCACCGCCACGGCGGGGGAGGGACGATGTCCGCCAGGTCCGGCATCGTCGAGCAGACGGTCCGCCGACGTGGCGGCAAGTGGGATTTCCGGCGCTTCGCGAATGAGCGGGGGTAGGTAGGGCGCGGGTCCACCCGGATGGGCACAGGGGCCCACGAGAATCGGCGGTTCCTACGCCAGCCAAGTCTCGGAGCCCCTGTTGGAGACCAACGGTACGCGCATGTGCGAGCTCCTCGTGGGCTTGCCCGACGTCGACGTGCTCGCTGTCGATGACCAGCCCGATTGTCCGATCCGCGTCGTGATCGAGACCAGGACTGATCGGCCGTGGTGTCGAGGGTGTGGTGCTCGGGGCGAGATCAAGGATCGCCCGAGTGTTGAGTTGGTCGACCTGCCCTGCTTCGGCAGATCGGCCCGGCTGGTGTGGCGCAAGCGACGATGGCGCTGCCCCGAATCGCTCTGCGACCAGGGATCGTGGACCGAGACCGCTCCGGCGATCGCATCGGAGCGGGTGGCGATGACCGCACGCGCGGCCCGGTGGGCGACCGAGCAGGTTGGTCGGTGGGGACGCTCAGTCAACGAGGTCGCAGTCGAGCTCGGGTGTGCGTGGCACACCATCAACGAACCGCATCAGCTACGGCACGGTCCTGGTTGATGACCCCGACCGGATCACCAGCACCGAGGCGGTCGGGCTCGATGAGATGCTCATGGTCCGCCGAGGCCAGTGGCGCCGTCAGGAGTGAGTGACCTCGATCGTTGATGTCGCCGCCGGGCAGTTGCTCGAGATCGTCGAGCGCCGCAACAGCACCGCACCGGCCGCCTGGTTCCAGGCCCGATCCGAGGCGTGGCGCGACGCCATCGGGTGGGCGACGCTGGACCTGGCCGGTTCCTACCGGGCCACCTTCGATCTGGTCTTCCCGACGCAGTCCAGGTCGCTGATCCCTTCCACGTCGTCCGGGTCGCCAACCAGGCCCTCGATGAGTGCCGACGCCGGGTTCAGAACGAGACCCTCGGGCACCGGGGCCGCAAGAACGATCCGCTCTACCGGGCCCGCCGCCGTCTCACCATGGCCGCCGAGCGCCTCACCGAGGCCGGCACCCAACGAGTCCTGGGACTACTCGCCGCCGGTGACCCTCACGGCGAGGTCCGACTCGCCTGGAACGCGAAGGAGACCCTGCGCGGCACCTACGACCTCGACGCCGACACCGCCACAGAGTGGATCACCGAGTTCATCATCGACACCACCGACCCCTCGATGCCGCCCGAGATCCAGCGACTCGGAAGGACCGTTCGGCGCTGGCGTGCTAGGCCCCGACCTCAGGCCTTGGGTGTGAGCTGTGCGTCGCCGAAGACGACCTCGGTCCGACTACTTCCTCCCTCGTCCGGCTCGATCTCGAACCGGATCTGGAGGAACGATCCAACGTCTGCGTTGACCAGCCGGTGTGCCGGATGCGGCAACGACTCTCGAAAGAGCACGGTCTCCGCACCTTCGCCGTCAAGCCCGATTATCCGGACCATCATGTTCTCGGGGGCGAAGGTGTCTGATTTGATTCCGAGCACCAAGGAGAGGGACTGGAAGCTCCCTCCAAGATTGAACGTAGCCGTCTCTATCCAGTGGTAGGAGCCTCCGAGGACAAAGGCGTCCTCGAACTCGAACTCCTCGTTGACGATTCTTGCGTTCGCATCGACGTCAACCAATCCCGAGTCGAACTGACGAGACGTAATCGGTACGGACGGAAGGTCCGCCTGGGTGGTCGGAGGTGCCGTGGTTGAAGTTGGCACGGAGGTCGTCGATGTTGTCGTGTCCGGCGGTCGTGACGTCGTCGTTGTCTCGATGTCTGGCGCAGTGCTCTGAGGGGCGGCTTCTTCAGCCTGGACAGTTGGGTCGGGTTGCAGATCACGCTGCTCGGTGGTCGTGCTGGAAGGCGCCGTCGTGGTCGGGGTCGAGGTCGTCGTCTGCGGCGTGCTGCCGGCGTTGACGGTGGTTGTGCCGTCACCGTCGCCACTCAGGGTCATGCCGATCAGGAGGCCTGCCGCTAGTCCTCCAACTGCAAACGCCCACCGCCAGTGGGCGATAAGCCTCGTGCGTGCGCCGATTAGGGCTTCGATCGGGACTACCCGGTCAAGCCCACCGGCCAGCCAGGTGCCAAGCGTCGCAACAACGACCAGTCCCACCCAGTTCCACACTCAGTCAGTCTAGGAGAGGGCTGGTTGGTGTCGAAATCTGCGCATGTGGGACCGAAGTGTTCGGCGAGAGAGGAGTGGCGGTCCTCCTCCTGCGCCACTGCGACCGCCTGGACAACGGCGCTGAGGGTGCACCCCTCCCAGTCTGCGGCGTCCCGGACCCAGGCGACGGCGGCGACGGTCTCAAGGCGAAGGTAGCCCGTGCCTAGGCCCAAAGGAGTGGAAGCGCACCACCGACGCCGGACAGGAACACCCCGCCGGCCAACAGCCCAGCGGACCGCTTGGCGTTGGTCCGGTCGGTGAGCGAGCGCCAGACGGCACCGTCGCCCTGCAGATGGATGTACCGGAGGCCTCCGGGTTCTCCGTCAGGAGTGTCGAAGGCGGCCGCCGCCTGCTTCATCTCGACCCAGAGCAAACGAAGTCCGACGAGCTGGAGGAACATCCCGAGGAGGAGAGCAACGATCGATATGGCAGCCCAGGGCGGCACGTCGTCGACTCTACGGTGAGTGGCGGCCGCCCTTGGTGGAGGCTGTAGGTGCGCCCCATCGCCCCCGGGAGGGCTCGGTCGGGTGGGCCACCGCAGCGGTCGAGGTCGTTGAGTCCCTGCAAGCGGGGTGACACGGCGAGCACGGGTGATCCGCCGTGTCGGGACGAGCTCGTCAAGAGCTCGGCTGCGAACGCTTGCCCTGGAGCAGGAGGCGTAGACGTCACCCACCCCACGGCCTGTGAGAAGCGGTGAAGAAGCTCCGCACGAGGGGTTCGTAGTGGGACAGCGGTGGGGTGGGGTAGTCGGGGTCGAACGCCACCTGGTCGTACTTGGCGCAGAACTCGGCGGTGAGCTCGAAGTGCTCGTGACCCCGGAACTCCTCGCGGGCGTTGCGGTCCCCGTCGAGGTGGTGCCAGAAGTAGTAGCCCTGGAAGATGCCGTGGTGCTGCACCATCCAGTGGTAGCCCTCGGGCACCCACTCCTTGAGCAGGGCGGCGGCGATGTCGGGGTGGTTGCGAGGGGCGAGCGTGTCGCCGATGTCGTGGAGCAGCGCACAGATGATGTAGGCGTTGTCGCGCCCGTCGGCCTCGGCCCGGTGGGCGGTCTGGAGGCTGTGCGTCAGCCGGTCGACGGCGAAGCCGCCGAAGTCGCCGTCGAGCAGCTCGAGGTGGCGCAGCACCTGATCGGGCAGCGCGTCGAGGAGCTTGTCGTGTTCGCGGGCGATCAGCGCCCACTCCTCACGGGTCGAGTGGTCCATCGCGGTGAACGAGGCCCGGGGCGCGGTGTCGGTCATGACCCCATGATCGCGATGTGGCCGGGGTCACGTCGAGCCCCTCGCGCCCTGGCAGACTCACCGTCGTGCTCGACCAGCTGCCGCCCCTGCCCGACGAGGCGATCGACCGGGTCCGCGAGTGGATCGACGACGCCGAGCGGGTCACCGTGCTCACCGGCGCGGGCATCTCGACCGACTCCGGGATCCCCGACTACCGAGGCCCGAAGGGGGTGTGGACCCGCAACCCCAAGGCCGAGAAGATGTCGAACATCCGCTCCTACCTCTCCGACCCCGAGGTCCGGCAGCTGGCGTGGCGGAACCGGGTCGACTCCCCGGTGTGGGCCGCCGAGCCGAACACGGGGCACGACGCGCTGGTCCAGCTCCAGCGGAGGGGCAAGCTCCACGCCCTGTTGACCCAGAACGTCGACGGGCTGCACCAGGCCGCCGGCACCGATCCCGAGCTCGTGGTCGAGGTCCACGGCACGATGCACCACGTCGAGTGCTGGGACTGCGGCGAGCGGAGCCCGATGGGGCCGACCCTCGACCGGGTGCGAGCGGGAGAGGACGATCCGCCGTGCCTGGTCTGCGGGGGGATCCTGAAGTCGGCGACGATCTCGTTCGGGCAGAACCTCGTGGCGAGCGACCTCGAGCGGGCCGAGCAGGCCGCGATCGACGCCGATGTCCTCCTGACCGTCGGGTCGACGCTGGCGGTGGCGCCGATCAACGCGGTCGTGCCGGTGGCCAAGCGCCACGGCGCCCGCGTCGTGATCGTCAACGGCTCGCCGACCGACATGGACGAGCTCGCCGACGAGCTGCTGCTCGCCTCGATCAGCGACCTGCTGCCCCGGCTGGTGCGGCCCCGTCGGAATACCTGACCCACCCGGTAGGTTTTCTCCGTCGTCCCCGCCGAGGAGTATCCCGACATGGCCAGCTTCCGCGAGCTCCTGAAGTCCACCAAGGAGCGCATCGACGAGATCGACACCGCCGAGGCCGCCGAGCGCATCGCCGCCCGGCCCGACCTCGTGGTGCTCGACGTCCGCGAGCCCGACGAGTACGAGCAGGGCGCGCTGCGCGACGTGATCCACGTCCCCCGCGGCCACCTCGAGGCACAGGTCGAGAACCTCATCCCCGACCACGACGCCGAGGTCGTCGTGTACTGCGCCGGTGGCGTGCGGTCTGCCTTCGCCGCCGACACGCTCGGTCAGCTCGGCTACACGAACGTCGTCTCGATGGACGGTGGCTTCGGGAAGTGGAAGGACGAGGGCCGCGACTGGTCCACGCCGGTCACGCTCACCCCCGACCAGAAGCTCCGCTACTCCCGTCACCTGCTGCTGCCCGAGGTCGGCGAGGCCGGGCAGCGCAAGCTGCTCGACGCCAAGGTGCTCCTCCTCGGCGCCGGTGGGCTGGGGAGCCCCGCGGCGCTCTACCTCGCTGCGGCGGGCGTCGGCACGATCGGCATCGTCGACATGGACGTCGTCGACGAGTCCAACCTCCAGCGCCAGGTGCTCCACAACCTCGACCGGGTCGGCGAGCGCAAGGTCGACTCGGCCAAGAAGACGCTCACGGCGATGAACCCCGACGTCAACGTCGTCACGTACGACACCCGGCTCTCGGCCGAGAACGTGCTCGACGTCCTCGCCGACTGGGACATCGTGGTCGACGGCGCCGACAACTTCCCGAGCCGGTACCTGCTCAACGACGCGTCGGTGAAGCTGGGCATCCCGGTGGTCCACGGGTCGATCTTCCGCTTCGAGGGCCAGGTCACGGTGTTCGATCCGAAGAACGGCCCGACCTACCGCGACATGATCCCGGTGCCGCCGCCGGCCGAGCTCGCCCCGAGCTGCGCCGAGGCCGGGGTGCTCGGCGTGCTGCCGGGCATCGTCGGCTCGATCCAGGCGCTCGAGGCGCTCAAGCTCATCCTGGGCGTCGGCGACTCGCTCAGCGGGCGCATCGTCGCCTTCGACTCGTTGGAGATGAGCTTCCGCGAGTACGCGCTGCGCAAGGACCCGGAGCTCGAGGTCACCTGGGAGAACCGCGACCGCATCGAGATCACCGAGTACGACGATCTCTGCGCTCCGCAACTGTCGGAGTGACACGCAGGGCGTGATCGCGCGCCGCTCCAAGGCGCAGGGTGACCGGTACCGTCGGCGGGTGTGAAAGGCATCGTGCTCGCCGGTGGCTCCGGCACCAGGCTCCACCCGTTGACCCAGGTCGCGAGCAAGCAGCTCCAACCGGTCTACGACAAGCCCATGATCTACTACCCGCTGGCCACGCTGATGCTGGCGGGCATCCGTGAGATCCTGCTGATCTCGACCCCGCACGACGTGCCTCGCTTCGAGTCGCTGCTCGGCGACGGGTCGCAGTGGGGGACCGAGATCGCCTACGCCGTGCAGCCCGAGCCCAAGGGCATCGCGCAGGCGCTCGTGATCGGTGAGGAGTTCCTGGCCGGCGAGGCCTCGTGCCTGATCCTCGGCGACAACATCTTCTACGGCCGCATGGGCCTCGACGAGGCCGTCGCCGGGTTCTCCTCGGGCGCCACGATCTTCGGGTACCCGGTGCACGATCCGGAGCGGTACGGCATCGTCGAGCTCGACGACGACGGGCAGGTCCTCTCGCTCGAGGAGAAGCCCGAGAAGCCGAGGACGAACCTCGCCGTCCCCGGTCTGTACCTCTACGACGGCGAGGCGCCCCGGATGGCCCGCGAGCTGGCGCCGTCGCACCGCGGCGAGATCGAGATCACCGACCTCAACCTCGCCTACCTGGCCGCCGGCTCGCTGCGCGCGGTCGAGATCGGCCGCGGCGTCGCCTGGCTCGACTCCGGGACCCACCAGAGCCTGCTGGAGGCCGCGGCGTTCATCGCGACCATCGAGCAGCGGCAGGGGCTCAAGATCTCCTGCCCCGAGGAGATCGCGTTCCGCATGGGATATGTCGACGCCGAGGCGATGGCCCGTACGATCGACGCCATGCCGCGCAGCCCGTATCGCGAGTACTGCCAGTCCATCCTCGAAGCCGGACGATGAGCTTCGTCGTCCACGGCGCAGCCGCGCACCGGCGCCTCGTCGTGATCGGCGGGGGCCCGGCCGGCAACCAGGCCGCGACCTACGCGGCCCGGTTCGGTGCCGAGGTCACGATGATCGAGAAGGACGTCGTCGGGGGTGCCGCCCACCTGTGGGACTGCATCCCGTCGAAGGCGATGATCGCCACCGGCGGGGCGATGGCCTTCCATCGGCGCTCCCAGGGCATGGGCCTCGCCCAGGCCGACCCGACCCTCGACCTCGAGGCCATCCGCGGTCGCGTCGGTCGCATCGAGGAGGGCATCGAGGGCTCGCTGCGCAGCCAGCTCGAGAACCAGGGCGTCCGCCTCGTCGACGGCCGCGGCCACCTCGACGGCCCCACGACCGTCGTCGCGGAGACCGCCGAGGGCACCGAGCGCTTCCCGGCCGACATCGTCGTGCTCTCCACCGGGTCGCGACCCCGGGTGCCCGACTGGGCGCCGATCGACGGCGAGCGGGTCCTCACCACCCGCGACGCCTATCCGCCCAAGGAGCTCCCGAAGCACGTCGTCGTGATCGGCTCGGGCGTGACCGGCGTCGAGTTCGTGCACATGTTCGCCAGCTTCGGCTGCGAGGTGACGCTCATCGTCAGCCGCCAGCAGGTGTTGCCCAACAAGGACCCGGAGGCGGCCGCGGTGCTCGAGGAGTCGTTCCTCGACCGGGGCGTGAAGCTGCTGAAGGGCGCCCGGGCGACGGGGATCACCCGCGACGGCGACGAGGTCACCGTGACCTGCGACGACGGACGGGTCGCCTTGGGGAGTCACGCCCTCCTGGCGATCGGCTCGATCCCGAACTCCGAGGGCCTCGGCCTGGAGTCCGCCGGCGTCCAGGTCAACGACTGGGGCTACATCGACACCGACCACAACTGCCGGTCGAACGTCTCGCACATCTACGCCGCGGGCGATCTCTCCGGGAAGCTGCCGCTGTCGTCGGTGGCGTCCATGCAGGGCCGCAAGATCGCCGAGCACGCGATGGGCCTGCACAACGCCCCGCACCGCCACATCGACTACGACAAGGCGGCCTCGGCCATCTTCACCGAGCCCGAGATCGCCGACGTCGGCCTGGCCGAAGCCGACGCCTTCTCCACCGGTCGCAAGATCCGGGTGACGAAGGTGCCGTTCTCGACCAACGCGAAGGCGCTGATCAACGACGACGCCCGCGGGTTCGTGAAGATCATCTCCGACCCGTTCACCGGTCAGGTGCTGGGCGGTTCGATCGTCGGCCGTCACGCCGCCGAGCTGATCTCGGTGATCGCGCTCGCGGCCAACGCCGGGCTGACCGTCGCCGACCTGCACGAGAGCCTCTTCGTGCACCCGGCGGTGGCCGAGTCGCTCCTCGACGCCGCGGAGTAGCCACACCGGGCGACGGTGCTCCGCGGAGCGCGCGAAGCGACCCCTTGACCACGCTCAGTGGTCGACTAGTGTGTGGGCGTGCGCCCCGACCTCCTCCTCCGCTCCCTGGCGGTCGCGCTCGCGGCCCTCCTGGGGGTCGGCATCGGCCTCGCGATCCACGAGTCGACCGCCCAGGCGATCGTCGAGGAGGATCCGCTCGTCGAGGCCGCGATCGTCGGCGGGCGACCGGCCGGGCTGAACCCGGGCACCGTCCGGCTCGAGATCGCCAACGACGAGGGGCAGGGCTGGCTGTGCACCGGCTCGCTGATCTCGCCCACCGCCGTGCTCACCGCTGCCCACTGCGTCAGCCCGGCCAGCTCGATCCGCGGGGTGATCGGCCAGGTCGGCTCGTTCGTCGTCGACGATCCGGCGATGATCTCGCTCGCCGCCGAGCGCATCGAGGTCCACCCGTCGGCCCGGGGCCTCCTCGGCGGCTCCGACGTCGCCGTCGTCCACTTCGCCCAGGCCCTGCCGCTCGAGCCGGTGACGCTGTGGGCTCCCGATCGCCAACCGGCCGGGCTCGGCACGACCGAGATCGCCGCCGAGACCTACGGGTGGGGTGCGGTCGACCCCGGTGGTGACATCGACGCCGACCGGCTGATGTCGGCGGCCACGACGATCATGCCCGACGCCGCCTGCGACGCCGCCTGGGGTGTCCGCTACGTCGCGGGCGCCATGCTCTGCACCAGCGGGGCGACGCCGTGCTTCGGCGACTCCGGCGGCCCGCTCCTCGTCGATCTGGGCGAGGGTCGACTCAGCGTCGGCGGCGTCGTCTCCTACGGCTCCGCGCAGTGTGGACTCGCCCCGACCGTCTACACGTCGGTCGCCTCGGTCCTCGACTGGCTCCGGCAGGTCGTCCCCGATCTCACGGTGTCGTCGCCGACCCCGGCCGCGACCGCGCCGACGCCCTCGATCTCGTCCGGCTACTGGGTCCTCGAGCAGTCGGGCATCGTGCACAACTTCGGCGCTCCGGCCCTCGATCCCGGCTTCCTCGCCGACGGGGCGGTCGCGATCGAGCAGACGGCCGACGGGCAGGGCGCCTGGCTGCTCACCCCCGACGGCGACGTCATCGCCCTCGGTTCGGCTCCCGACCTCGGCTCGGTGCGGGGCTGGCTCGGCGCCGACGAGTCGGCTCGGGCGCTGGCGGGCACCCCGAGCGGCGCCGGCTACTGGGTCGTGACCGACCGGGGTCGCGTGGTGCCCTTCGGCGACGCTCCGGCGATCGGCGACGTGCTCGGCGTCCAGCTCAACGCCGGCGTGATCGACGCCACGTCGTCGAGCACCGGCCGCGGCCTCTACCTCGTCGGCGGCGACGGCGGCGTCTTCGCCCTCGGCGATGCGGTGTTCCACGGCTCGATGGGTGGCCTCCCGCTGAACGCCCCGGTGGTCGGCCTGGCACCGACCCCGAGCGGCGCCGGCTACTGGCTGGTCGCCTCCGACGGTGGTGTCTTCGCCTTCGGCGACGCCACCTTCCGCGGGTCGATGGGCGGCGTGGCCCTCAACCAGCCGGTCGGCGGCATGGTGCCCTATGGCGGCGACGGCTACCTCCTCGTCGCCGCCGACGGTGGGGTGTTCGTGTTCAGCGACGCACCGTTCGTCGGCAGCCTCGGCGACGACCCGCCGCCCACGCCGGTGGTCGACGTGGCACCGCGGCCCGTGGCGATCGGTTAGCCCTCACCGGCGAGCGCCTCCAGCGCGGCGACGGCGTCGTCGGCGCGATCGACCGGCACCAACAGGTGATCGTGGTGGAAGGCGGCCAGCACGTTGCAGGCGATGCCCTCGCGGGCGAGCGCCTCGGAGCACGCTGCGGTGAGCCCGACCGCCTCCAAGGACGAGTGGACCGTGAGCGTGAGCCAGGCCGCCTCGAAGTCGACCGCCCAACCGCGCCGGCGCGCCGACCCGACCTCGACCACGGCGGTCGTGCCCTCCGCCTCGGCGATCAGCGCCGCGACGCCGTCGCCGAGGTCGACCGGCTCGGCGACGGTCACGACGGCGTAGGTGCCCGGACGCCGTTCGACCGCCAGCGCGGCGAGCAGCTCGGCGAGATCGGTGAGGCCGGCCATGGGGGCGAGTCTGGTCGGAGCAGGGTGCCGGCGTCAGCCGCTGAGCAGCGCCCGGTTCTTGCCCTGGCGCTTCGCCGCGTACATCTGTTCGTCGGCCCGGTGCAGCAGCGTGCTCGCGTCGTCGCCGTCCTGGCGACGGGCTCCGCCGACCGATGCGCCCACCGCGACGATCGCGTCGCCGGAGAGCTCGATCGGCTCGGACAGCCGGCCCACGACCCGATCGAGCAGGTCGGTGACGGCGACGTCGTCGCCCTCGACGGCGAAGGCGAACTCGTCCCCGCCGAGCCGCGCGACCGGGTCGTCGGCGCGCACCAGCGAGCGCAGGCGGTGGGCGACGCAGCGCAACACCTCGTCGCCGGCCAGGTGCCCGTGGGAGTCGTTGATCGGCTTGAAGTCGTCGAGGTCGAGGTAGACGACCACGATCGGTCGCCCGCCGCCCAGGAGCACGTCGACGGTCTCCTCGAACGCCTCCTGCGTGAGCAGGTCGGTCAGCGAGTCGCGGTCGGCCCGGCGGGTCAGCTCCGCCGCGGCGGCGCCGAGCCGTCGCAATCCGAGCCGGAGATCGGCGCCAGCCGAGCCGGGCAGGTCAACGGCGAGCACCGGGTCGTCGAAGCGCCCCTCGGCGAGGGCGACCACCTGCCGTTGCGCGTTCGAGACCGTGAGCCGAAGGTCGTCGAAGGTGGCCGCCAGGTCGTCGAGCTCGTCGGCGCGCGACGCGGACGGCACCTCCGGCGGCACGGCGCCGAGATCGCCGTCGGCGACGCGCCGAGCGGTCTCGGCGAGTCGGCCGATCCGGCGGGTCAGGTGGCGTCCGTTGTGGACGGCGACCGCGATCGACGCGCACACGATGAGCAGCGTCAGGCCCAGCACCACGTCGCGGGTGCGGGCTGCGGCGGCGGCATCGGCGCTCGCCGCGGCGGACGCACGGTCGATGAGCGTCTCGCCGAGCTCGTCGATGGCCGCGGTCAGCTCCGCCGTGCCGAAGAGCAGCGTCGTGATCGACCCCTCGTCGACCACGACCCCGTCCTCGGCCGCCGCGGGGAGCGAGAGCGCCTGGCGGCGCAGCTCCGCCCAGGCGCCGCCCTCCATCGAGGCCGCGATCGTCGTCGCCTCCGAGGACAGGTCGTCGGGCAGGTGGCGGAACGCCGTCGCCACGCTGCGATCGGCTCGGTCGATGCGCACGAGCAGCACGTCCCGGTCGTCGGTGTCGAGCCACCCGGCGCCGAGCGCGCGGGAGGCGGCGGTGCCCTCGAGGGTCAGATCGGTGGCGGCGAGGTCGAGGTCGGCCAGGAGGGTCAGGTCGGCGTCGCCCGCCGCGAGCTGCTCGATCGCGGTCCGCAGCTCGCTGACGAGCCCGGCTCGGACCGAGCCGAGCTCGGTCTTCACCGCGACGGCGTCGAGCTCGTCCCAGGCCGCCCTGAGCGCATCGATCGGTGCGGTGACCTCCTGCGCCGACCAGGTGTCGGGCACCTCGGTGGAGAGCGACGACAGGCGTCCGACGGCGCCGTCCACCTGGCCGCGGAGGAGGTCGGCCAGTTGGCTGCCCTGATCGGTGAGCCCGGTCGATCGGCCGGCGTCCACCTCGCCCAACCACACCTCGTAGAGGCCCAGCTCCGCGTCGAGCGCCGAGCCGAGCTCGCTGAGCACGACCAGGTCGTCGGTGCGGGTCAGCTGTGCCTCTGCGGCCTGGCGGTCCCGCTCCGCGGACCAGGCGAGGAAGCCGGCGAGCGCGCTCACGGCGACGAGTGGCGCCACGACCGCGGCGACGACGGTCCGACGAACGCTGCGGCGCGGCGCGAGAGCCATGGGTGCTCCATCGGTCGCTGCCCGGCGGCTGATGAGCACCCGGTTGGGTGTCGCAGCCCCCGCCCCTGCGACGATGGTCTCCTCGTCGAGTTCGGCCCGGGGGAGCGCCAGTGAGCGGCACCATCGACATCGATGCGCTGAAGCAGAAGTACGCCGAGGAGCGGGCCAAGCGGCTGCGTCCCGACGGCAACGACCAGTACCTGGAGGTCGCCGGGCAGCTCGGCCACTACCTCGACGACCCGTACGTGCCGGTCGCCGATCGGCCACCCGTGCGCGATCACGTCACCTTCGCCTTCGTCGGTGGCGGCTTCGCCGGCCTCGTGACCGGCGCCCGGGTGACCCAGGCGGGCATCGACGACGTCCGGTTGCTCGACAAGGGCGGCGACTTCGGGGGGACCTGGTACTGGAACCGGTACCCCGGGGCGCAGTGCGACACGGCGTCGTTCGTGTACATGCCGCTCCTCGAGGAGACCGGTCACATGCCGTCCGAGAAGTACGCGCACGCCCCCGAGATCCTCGAGCACTGCCAGCGGATCGGGAAGCACTTCTCGCTGTACGAGCATGCGCTGTTCCACACCGAGGTGACCGACGCCGAGTGGGACGACGAGCGAGCCCGCTGGATCGTGCGCACCGATCGGGGCGACGAGTTCACCGCGCAGTACCTCGGCGTCGGCACCGGTCCACTCCACGTGCCCAAGCTCCCTGGCCTCGACGGGATCGAGTCCTTCGAGGGCCACAGCTTCCACACGAGCCGCTGGGACTACGACTACACCGGCGGCGACCCCGGCGGCGCGCCGCTCACCGGCCTCGCCGGACGCCGTGTGGCGATCATCGGGACCGGCGCCACGGCGGTGCAGTGCGTGCCCCACCTCGCCCGTGCCGCGGAGCGGCTCTACGTGTTCCAGCGCACACCGAGCTCGGTCGACGTGCGGGCCAACGAACCCACCGACCCCGACTGGTTCGCCGAGATGGCCACCCCCGGCTGGCAGGAGCGGTGGCTGATGAACTTCACCGCCAACCAGACCGGCGGTCCGGCCGAGGAGGACCTCGTGCGCGACGGGTGGACCGATCTGGCCCGCCGCATCCGCACGAGGATCGAGGCGCTCCCGCCGGACGAGCGCACCGTCGACAACATGCTCGCCGCGTTCGAGGACTCCGACTTCGAGAAGATGGAGGAGATCCGGTCGCGGGTCGACGAGCTCGTGGACGATCCCGACACCGCGTACGCGCTGAAGGCCTGGTACCGGCAGCTGTGCAAGCGGCCCTGCTTCCACGACGAGTACCTGCAGTCCTTCAACGAGCCGGGTTGCGAGCTGGTCGACACCGACGGTCGGGGCGTGGAGCGGATCACCCCGCACGGCGTCGTCGCCGACGGCGTCGAGTACGAGGTCGACTGCATCATCTACGCCTCGGGCTTCGAGGTCGGCACCGACCACACCCGGCGCCGGGGCTTCGATCTCACGGGCCGAGACGGCCGCACGCTGTCGGACCACTGGGAGCACGGCATGCGCACGCTGCACGGCACCCACGTGCACGGCTTCCCGAACCTGTTCATCGTGCAGCCGACCCAGGGGGCGAACCTGATCTCCAACGTGCCCCACAACCTGACCGAGGCCGGCCGGACCATCGCGATGGTCATCGAGCACGCCCGGCGCCACGGCCACGACCGCGTGGAGGTCACGGCCGAGGCCGAGCAGGAATGGCTCGACCTGCTCCTCTCCGGCGGCGGCCGGATGCTCGGCTCCCCGGACTGCACCCCCGGCTACTACAACAACGAGGGCCAGGACCCGGGCGAGGCCGCGGCCTCGTTCGTCGGCTACCCGGCCGGCGCCTACGCCTACTTCCAGTACCTCGAAGGCTGGCGATCGAGCGGCGACTTCGAGGGACTCGAGTTCAGCTGACGCTCGGCCTCGCCCGCGGGCTGGTCGTCGGTCCGGCCGTACGAGCTGTTCGAGCTCGGTGTCGTTCCGCTGACGACGCGCAGCGAACCCCTCGGGTGGCCCAGAGCTTGCCGCGACGACCGACCGTCGTCCCCTGATCCGAGGCGGGCCGTGGTTGTCGCCGAGAGTGTGCCCCTCTCATGTAGAGATGTATCTACAAGGGGGCAGGATGTCGACGCAGATGACCAGCCGTGAGTTCAACCAGGACACCAGCGGTGCCAAGAAGGCGGCCGAGCACGGGCCCGTCTACATCACCGATCGGGGCCGACCCGCGCACGTGCTGTTGACCTTCGACGCCTACGAGGAGCTGCTCGCACCTCGCCGGGCCCTCGACCTGCTCGCCGAGCCCGCCGGCGTCGCCGACGTCGAGTTCGTGGCACCCAAGACCACCGAGGTCGCTCGGCCAGCTGCGTTCGACTGATGTTCGTGCTCGACACCAGCGTCGTGTCCGAGCTCCGCAAGGTGCGCAGCGGCAAGGCCAACCCGGGCGTCGCAACATGGGCCGAGCAGGTGCCGTCCGCCGAGCTCTTCGTCTCCGCGATCACCATCCACGAGCTCGAGCACGGCGTCCTGCTGATGGAACGTTCCGACCCCACCCAGGGAGCGCTGCTGCGCGCCTGGCTCGACCAGAGCGTCACCGCAGCGTTCAAGCATCGGATCCTGGTCATCGACGAGCCCGTGGCCCGCCGCGCTGTCGCCCTGCACGTACCGGATCCGGCTCCGTTCCGTGATGCCCTGATCGGCGCGACGGCGCTCACCCACAACATGACCGTCGTCACCCGAGACCTGAAGGACTTCCAACGCTTCGCTGAGCTCGACGTGCTCAACCCCTGGACCTGATCGCCCACCTCCGCACCCGCGCCGTCGGCGGAGAGATCCGCGGAGCAGGCCGGGTGGCGCCGCAGCGGGGCCCCCGCACCCGCAGCCGCAGGCGAGGACGGCGGGGTGCGGCGGCGATGGGCCCCGGCCTGCGGGCGGCCCCGGCCTCTCGGGCGGCGCCGTGCTGCGGCGACGGGCCCTGGCCCGCGGGCGGCGCAGGACGGGCCCCGGCCTGCGGGGAGATCAGGCGATGACGACGATGACGTCGCCGGTGCCGACGGTGTCGCCGGCGGCGACCTTCAGCTCCTTGACCGTGCCGGCCTTGGGCGTGGCGACGTTGTTCTCCATCTTCATGGCCTCGAGGACGACGACGGTCTGATCGGCCTCGACCTCGTCGCCCTCGGCCACCATGACCTTCAGGATCGTGCCCTGCATCGGCGCGGTGACCGTGCCGTCGGCACCTCCGCCGCCCGCGCCGCCGGCCGACGACGAGCGCCGGGCCTTGGGCTTCGCCGCTGCCGCTGGGGCGGCTGCGCCGATCTGGGACTCCAGGACCCACACGGCGACCGAGTACTTCCTCCCGTTCACCTCGACGTCGACGTCGCGACGGACCTTCTCCTCGCCGTCCTCGGTCGCCGGGGTGACGGAAGCGGACACGCCGGTGAGGTCGAGCTTCTCCTCGACCCACTTGGTCGAGTGCTCGCCGGCGCGGAAGTCCGGGTGCTCGAGGATGGCGATGTCGGCCGGGATCACCGTCGCGATGCCCTCGACCTCGAACTCGCGCAGCGCCCGCAGCGTGCGGTCGATGGCGTTGTCGCGGTCGCGGCCGGTGACGATGAGCTTGCCGAGGAGGTTGTCGTAGTACTGCGAGATCTCGTCGCCCGGCTCGTAGCCGCCGTCCCAGCGCACGCCCGGCCCGCTCGGGACCCGCAGCGCGTTGATCGGCCCCGGCGAGGGGCGGAACGCGCCCTCGGCCGGGTCCTCGGCGTTGATGCGGATCTCGATCGAGTGGCCGCGACGCTCGAGCGAGTCCTGGGTGAACGACAGCGGCTCGCCCGCCGCCACCCGGATCTGCTCGTGCACGAGGTCGACGCCGGCGACCTCCTCGGTGACGGGGTGCTCGACCTGGAGGCGGGTGTTCATCTCCAGGTAGTAGAACTCGCCGTCCTGGTAGATGAACTCGACGGTGCCGGCGTTCTCGTAGCCGCACCCCTCGGCCACCTTGACCGCGGCGGCGCCCATCGCCTCCCGGATCTCGTCGGGCAGGTTCGGCGCCGGGCTCTCCTCGACCAGCTTCTGGTGCCGGCGCTGGGCGGAGCAGTCGCGCTCGCCGACCCAGACGCAGTTGCCATGGGTGTCGGCGATGATCTGCAGCTCGATGTGGCGGGGCCAGGTGAGGTAGCGCTCCATGTAGCACTCGTCGCGACCGAAGTAGGCCTTGGCCTCCCGCTGGGCCGACTCGAGCTGGCCGGCCGCCTCGTCGGCCGAGCGGACGACCTTCATACCCCGGCCGCCGCCGCCGTACGCGGCCTTCACCGCGATCGGCCAGCCGTGCTCCTCGCCGAAGGCCACGATCTGCGCCGGGTCGGTGAGCAGCTCGGTCGTGCCCGGCACGGCGCTCACCCCGACGCGCTCGGCGGCCAGGCGGGCCGAGATCTTGTCGCCCATGACCTCGATCGCCTCGGGCGGCGGGCCGATGAACTTGACCCCGATGTCGGTGATCGCCCGGGCGAAGTCGGCGTTCTCGGAGAAGAAGCCGTAGCCGGGGTGCACGGCCTGGGCCCCGGAGGCGGTGATGACCTCGAGGAGCCGCTCGGTGTTGATGTAGCTCTCGGCCGCGGTCTTGCCGCCCAGCGCGTACGCCTCATCGGCCAACCGGACGTGCAGGGCGTCCCGGTCGAGCTCGGAGTACACCGCCACGCTGGTGATGCCCAGCTCCCGGCAGGCGCGGATCACCCGGACGGCGATCTCGCCCCGATTGGCGATGAGGATCTTGTCGAACATGGTCGTCACCCTATGGTCGCGAGGTCGTCGTCGAACAAGTACCACGGAGGCGTCGTGTCGGAGCACCCACCCGCCGTGAACGGCGATCTTGCCAGATCCCGACTTGAGCACTCGCGATTCGGCCAGGTCGAGTGGATCGCGGAGACCGGCAGCACCAACGCCGATCTCGCCGTCCGCGCGCGGGACGGTGCGCCCGAGCAGGTGCTGGTCACCGATCACCAGACGGCGGGTCGGGGCCGCCTCGACCGCCGATGGGAGTCGCCGCCCGGCGCGGGCCTGCTCGTGTCGGTGCTCGTTCGTCCCGCGGTGGACGCCGAGCACCTCGCGCTGGTCACGCTCGTCGCCGGCATGGCCGGGGTCGGCGCCAGCCACGACGTCGGTGCCACCGAGGTCACCCTCTCGTGGCCCAACGACGTCGTCGTCCCGTCGGGCGAGCACTACCGGAAGGTGGCGGGCGTGCTGTCGGAGGCGGTCGTCGGCGCTGGGCAGGTCGCGGTCGTCGTCGGGATGGGGTGCAACGTCGACCTGCCGCCCGGGTTCGCGGTGCCGCGGGGCAACGACCCGGTCTCGCTGCGGGAGCTGCTCGGCTCGGCCCCGGACCGCGTCGAGCTGCTCGTCGCCTACCTGCGCCGGCTGGCCGAGGGGGTGGCCCGGCTCGAGACCGGAGGACCGGACGCCGTGATCGCCGAGGCCCGGCGGGCGATGTGGACCCTCGGTCGTGAGGTTGCGGTGACGGACGGTGGCGAGCGGATCTCGGGCCGTGCCATCGACCTCGACGACGTCGGACGCTTGATCCTGGAGACTGCGGAGGGACGCCGGGTGGTCGCAGCCGGTGATGTCCGCCCGGAGCGTGGCGCGAGCTGAGGTTGCCGAGGACGACCGCGCCCACTGTGATTCACTGAACCCGGAGAGAGACGACACGGAGCTACATGGCCAGCGTCACCGAATCCGACCTGATCACCGGCGTGTTCCACGTCCGCCCCCGGATCTTCGCCGACGAGCGCGGCGTCTTCGTCGAGACCTTCCGCCGAGAGTGGATCCCGCGGGGCAGCCGGGAGATGATCCAGGCCAACCGCTCCGACCGCCAGGCCAACACCGTCGTGGGCCTGCACCACCACGCCCACCAGTCCGACTACTGGTACGTGCCCTTCGGTCGCGTCCGCGTCGTGCTCCACGACCTCCGCGAGGGCGGCCCGACCGACGGCGCCACCGAGTGCTTCGATCTCGGCGGCGACGAGCACCCCGGCGTGTACATCCCGCCCGGCGTCGCCCACGGCTTCGCCGCGCTGACCGACGCCACCATGACCTACCTGGTCGACGGCTACTACAACCCGGCCGACGAGCTCGGCGTGGCCTGGGACGACCCGGCCATCGGCGCCGACTGGGGGGTCACCGACCCGATCCTGTCCGAACGCGACCAGGCCAACCCCCGCCGGGACGACATCGCCGAGGCGAACCGTCCTCGGTGGCCCATGAGGAACTGAGCACCCATGAGACTCTTCGTCACCGGAGGGGCCGGCTTCATCGGCTCCAACTACGTCCGCCAGGTCCTCGGCTCGTCCGACGACCACGTCACCGTCTTCGACGCCCTCACCTACGCCGGCAACGAGGCGACCCTCGCCGATCTCCGCGACGACCCCCGCTTCACCTTCGTGAAGGGCGACATCCGCGACCGTGAGGCCGTCGACGACGCGCTGCCCGGCCACGACCTGGTCGTGCACTTCGCCGCCGAGAGCCACGTCGACCGGTCGATCGTCGACCCGGACGCCTTCATCACGACCAACTGCGGCGGCACCAACGTGCTCTGCGACGTCGCCCGCCAGGTCGGCGTCGAGCGGTTCGTGCACGTGTCGACCGACGAGGTGTACGGCTCCCGCGACACCGGCAGCTTCACCGAGGACGACATCCTCGAGCCGTCCAGCCCCTACAGCGCCTCCAAGGCCGGTTCGGACCTGATCGCCCTCGCCTACCAGACGACCTACGGCCTGCCGGTGGTGGTGACCCGCTCGTCGAACAACTACGGGCCGTACCAGTTCCCCGAGAAGGTCATCCCGCTGTTCGTCACCAACCTGCTCGACGGCAAGAAGGTGCCGCTGTACGGCGACGGGCAGAACGTGCGCGACTGGCTCTACGTCGAGGAGAACTGCGCTGGCATCGACGCCGTCGTGCGCAATGGCGTGCCGGGCCAGGTGTACAACCTCGGCGGCGGCCACGAGCTCACCAACCGGGAGCTCACCGACAAGCTGCTCGAGCTGTGCGGCCGCGACGAGTCGTCGATCGAGTACGTCGAGGACCGCCTCGGCCACGACCGCCGCTACTCGATCACGAACGACAAGCTCCGGGCGCTCGGCTGGGAGCCGCGGATCGACCCCGACGAGGGGTTGTCCCGCACCGTCGCCTGGTACCGCGACCACCGTGACTGGTGGGAACCGCTCAAGCAGGCCTCAGCGCAGGCATGAGCGGCTCGCCGCTGCTCATCACCGGCGCCAACGGACAGCTGGGCCAGGCGCTGCAGCGGCTGGTGGGAGACCGTCAGGTCACCGCCGTCGACATCGACGAGCTCGACCTCACCGATCGCCGGGCCGTGCTCGACCTGGTCGGCTCGATGCGACCGGGCGCGATCGTCAACTGCGCGGCGATGACCAACGTCGACGGGTGCGAGACCTCGCCCGAGCCGGCGTTCGCCGTGAACGCCTGGGCCGTCCGCACGCTCGCCGAGGCCGCCCGCTCCGTCGACGCCTACCTCTGCCAGGTGTCGACCGACTACGTCTTCTCGGGCGACAAGGGCGAGCCCTACGTCGAGTGGGATGCCACCGGACCGAGGTCGGTCTACGGCGCGTCGAAGCTGGGCGGTGAGCTGGAGGCCGGCGCGACGGCCGGCATCGCCCGCACGGCGTGGCTCGCCGGCCGCGACGGCAACAACATCGTGAAGACCATCCTGCGCCTCGGCGCAGAGGGTGACCAGCTCACTTTCGTCGACGACCAGTTCGGGAGTCCCTCGTTCGCCGACGACGTAGCTGCGAGACTCCTGGTCATGGTCGACGAACGACTGCCGGGGGTGTTCCACACCACCAACACCGGCCACGCGTCCTGGTACGAGTTCGCCGGCGACGTGTTGGAGGCCGGCGGCTTCTCGCGCGACCAGGTCCGGCCGATCAGCACGGCCGAGCTCGACCCGCCCCGCCCGGCGCCGCGCCCCTTCGACTCCCGCCTCGACGGGCTCGCCGCCCGTCTCGCCGGCCTCGATCCGCTCCCGGCCTACCGCGAGTCGCTCGACCGGCTGGTCGCCGACCTGCGGGCGTGACCGGGAGCGAGCCCCCGGTCGTCGCCGTCGCCTGGCGGCCCGGGGACCGGCCCGCCGATCGGGTGGCCGGCGCGGTGCTCGACCGCGAGGTGCGGCGCCGGCTCCCGCTCGCCCGGATCGTCCGCTGGAGCGCGGACGCCTCACCGATCGACGGCTACGTCGGCGAGGGCGCCTTCGACGGGCCCCGGCTGGTGATGGACCCTCGAGGCCGCCTCGGCGTCGGCTCGATCCTGGCGGTCGTCGACGGCCTCGACCACGCGGTGCTGCGCCGGCGCCACACCTTCCTGGTCGGTGTCGGTTGGTACCCGGCGCCCGACCACACCCCGGTCGTCGTCGACGTCGGCGGCAACCCCGACCTCGTCCTGCGGCGCGGTGAGGTGCCGGTGGTGCTGAGCGGCGGATCGATCGAGGCCCGGACCCCCTCGCCCGCCGGCGGCCGACTGCCCGACGAGGCGCTCCCGGTCGATCTCGCCAGTGCGGTCGCCCATGCCGGCCGGGTCGTGACCGACCACGAGGGCCTCGCCGCCGCGGCGGAGTGCTTCGGCGTCGAGGTCGACTGGCGCGGCGCGTCGCCGCCGCCCGAGGCCCGGCCGGTCGAGGTCCATCGCCTCCTCGACGAGCTCGCCGCCGGCGTCCACCTGCGCTGCCTCCGTCGTCGACCCCTCGACGAGCTCGGCGCGGAGCTCCGACGTTCCGCCGAGCTCGACGTGCAGCGCCGCGAGGCCGAGCAGGCCGTGCGGCACCGGCTCCGGGCCGTGCGCGACCAGCTCGCCGACCGCATCGTCGCCCACGAGCACGACCTCGCCGACCGGCCCGTCCCGCCGGGGGACGCGACGTGAGCGGTCCGGAGCCAGCGGCGGCGACCGTCTCCGTCGTCATCGTCGCCTACGGGCGTCCCGACCTCCTGGCCCGCACGATCGGTTCGCTGCGCTCGACGGCCGGGTCTTCGGTCGAGTTGATCATCGTCGACAACCCCACGGTCGACGGACCGGTGGGCCTGCCCGAGCTGCCCGACGGGGCCCGGGTCATCCGCAACGAGCGCAACGTCGGCTTCGGCGCCGCCGTCGACCAGGCCGCGCTGGTCGCATCCGGTCGGGTGCTGGCGCTCGTCAACCCGGACGTCGAGCTGACCGTCGGTTGGCTCGATCCGCTGCTCGCCCACCTCGACGCCGACCCGGGGGTGGTGGCCGTCTCGCCCCGGCTGGTCGATCCCGACGGCACGACCCAGGAGATCGGCTCCGTCGTCGGGCCGGCCGGCGAGACGCTGGCGCTGGGCCGGGGCCCGGCGGCCGAGCTCGCCCAGGACCCCGTGACCCGGCCGGTCGACTTCGTCTCCGCGGCCTGCTTGCTCGTGACGGCCGAGGCCTTCCTCGCCGAGGGTGGGTTCGATGCCGCCTTCGGCGCCGGCTACTTCGAGGACGTCGACCTGCTGTTCCGCTTCGCCCGCCGGGGCTGGCGGACCGAGGTCGTCCCGGCCGTGCCCGTGGTCCACCACCGCCACGGCACCAGCTCCGACGCCGAGGCGGGCCGCCTCATGGACGAGCGGCGCCACGACTTCGTCCAACGATGGCGGACCGAGCTCAACGGGCGCCCGTCGCTCACCGACGTGGCGTCGCGCCCGCACCGCCTGCGGTCGGCCCGCGAGCTCCGTCGCCCGGATCGCCTGCTCGTGCTCGCCCAGGGGTTGCCGGTGCTCACGGCCATCGGGCGTGGCCTGGCCGAGCTCCGCCCGGAGTTGGCGGTGACGATCGTCTCCGAGGCACCGCCCGGCGCGCTCGGCGACCGGGTCGAGCTCGTGCCGCCGGGCGCGCTCGGGCCCGGGTGGTTCGCCGCGCACCGCCTCGTGTTCGGCACCGTGCTCGCGTCCACGCTCGTCCCGTCCGAGCTGCTCTCCCTCGTCGACGGCTACATCGACCCGCTCGTCCGGTTGGTCCACGGCGACGATCTCATCGTCGACGCGCTGGGCGGAGGTTCGCTGCCGGTCCCGCCCGAGCGGCCCGGCCCGGCCTGGTTCGAGGCCCTCGCGCTGCTGGTCGGGCTCGCCCCGGCCGATCCCCACCCCGGTCGACCCCCCGGTAGGTTTCGCGCTCGATGACCCGTCCGGGCCGGACCTGGCGCCAACGCCTGGCGATCGCCGCCCTCGCCGCCACCTCGTTCGTCCTGATCGCCGGGGCCGGCGTGCTCGGCTACGTCGCGAGCGTCCTCTCGCGCATCGACCGGGTCGAGGTCGGCGCGCTGGCCGGCGACGAGACGAGCCGCAGCGCCGACGAGCTCTCGGCCGAGGAGATCCTCGAGGGGACCCAGGCCGGCGAGGTACCGCTGGGCCCGGCCGGTCCGGCGCAGAACTTCCTCATCGTGGGCTCCGACGACGTCAGCGGCGTCGACGCGGACGACGCCATCCTCACCGAGCGCGACGACGAGATCGGGCAGAGTCTCGCGGACACGATCATGTTGCTCCGGGTGGAGCCGTCCGACGGCTCGGCGAGCCTGCTCTCGATCCCGCGGGACCTCTGGGTCGAGATCGTGGACGACCGCGGCAACTTCGAGGCCAAGATCAACTCGGCGTTCAACCTCGTGGACGAGGACGAGCGGGCGGACCGGCTCACCGCGACGGTCAGCGAGAACTTCGACGTCGACATCCAGCACTACGTGCACGTCAACTGGAACGGCTTCCGGGAGCTCGTCGACATCGTCGGCGGTGTCGAGGTGTGCTTCGAGCAGCCCCAGCGTGACGTCGAGACCGGCTTCCTCGTCGAGACGCCCGGCGTGCACGAGCTCGACGGGGACGACGCCCTCGCCTACGTGCGCAGCCGGCGGATGCAGGAGCAGGGCGACGACGGCACGTGGCGGTCCGCCGACCTCCAGTCCGACCTCAACCGCATCGAGCGCCAGCAGGAGTTCCTCCGCCTCGTCATCGACCAGACCGGCGACCTCCGCAGCGTGGGCAGCGTCCTCGATCTCCAGCGCCTCGTCGAGGCCGGCGTCTCGAACATCGAGATCGACGAGTTCCTGGCGATCGGGGAGATCCTCGACCTCGTCCGTCGCTACGGCGCGTTCGGCGGCGAGGACCTGCGCACGCTCTCGCTGGAGGTCACCGACGTGCGGCGGGGCGAGCAGGACACGCTCGACCTGGTCGACTCGGTCGCCAACGATCTCGCCCTCGACATCTTCCGCGGCATCGAGCCGGAGGACGTGGTCGCATCGCGGGTGACGGTCACCGTGAGCGGTCCGGACGCCGACGAGGTCGCCGACGAGCTGACGGAGGCCGGGTTCGTCGTCGAGGTCGCCGCCGGCCCGGGGGCCGTGGGGCGGGCGACCGAGCTCGTCTACGGGCCGGGGGAGGACCAGGCCGCCTTCCTGCTCGCCGCCTGGTTGGACGGCAACGTCGACTACGTCGACGAGGAGATCGCCACCCTGGGCGTGGAGCTTCGACTCGGCACCGGCGACCTCGACGTGCTCGCCGCCCCCCGCACGCCCGACGAGGTCCCGCCCGTGGTCACGGCGCCTCCGACCTCAGCACCCGCAGCGCCGGCGACGACGATCGCTCCCACGACCACGGAGCCCGAGTCGTCGATCTGCCCGGTCTGAGCGGCGCTCAGGGTCGGGCGGCCGCCCAGGTGGCGCGGGCCTGGCGGAGGTCGGCCGGTACGAGGGTCGAGCTCGAGGTCTCGGCGATCGCCTGGGCGTACGCACGCTCGTCGAGATGGGCGTCGACGAAGGCGACGAGGGCCGGGTTCGCCCGGGCAGCCCGCAGATCGACGTAGAGGAGGAGCGGGCGGCCGAGGGCGTAGGTACCGGTCCGGACGGAAGCTGGCGTCGCTGCGGTGCACCCGCCGCCGCCGTCGTCGATCTCGAGGACCCTGACGTCCGCCTCGGCGGCAGCCGTGCCGAGACCGACCCAGCCGAGGCCGGACGGCGAGCTCGCCACCCGTTCCACGATGGTGGCCTCGTCGGCCTGGCCCGCGATGTCGGTGCGGACCGCATCGATCTGGCCGCGTTCGTCGGCGAGCTCTCGGAGGGCGAGGTCGATGAGCAGGTCGTAGGCCCTCGACTCGGTGCCCGGCACGGCGAGGTCGAGCGCGACGTCGGGGAGCTCCTGGGACAGGTCGAGCGGTGGCTCGATCCGCTCGGCGTCGCTCCAGCGCCCGACGCCGCCCTGCTCGGCCTCGCGGCTCAGCAGCCCGTACAGGTCGGCGACGGAGAGGCAGCCGATCGGGTGGTCGGGATGAGCGATCACGGCGATCGCTTCGAACGCCACGACGAGCTCGACGTGCTCGACCTCGTTCGCGTCGCACCGCTCCGCCTCGACGTCGGTCATGGGGCGCGAGGCGCCGGCGAGGTCGGCGGCGCTGTCGCAGAACAGCTCGAAGCCCTCGCCGCCGGGTCCGTCGGCCGACACGACGATGCCCGGGTGCGTGTCAGCCAGGCGTTCGGCGATCTTCATCGACAGGGGCTCGACCGCCGACGATCCGGTGATCCTCACCTGTCCGGTCACCGGCACGGCAGTCGACTCGTCGGGTGGTGCGGCGGTGTCGTCGGCGTCTCGGCCGGCGACGACCAGCAGGCCGCCGACGACCGCGGCGAGCGCAGTGACGACGGCGAGCACCCGAGCCACGTTCCTCACGGTAGACGTTGCCGAAGTCGAGTTGGATCGTTACACTACGAACATGTGTTCGAGTCGAGCGGAGGTCGTGGACGTCGTCGCCCGGGCCACCACCGCGCAAGTCGTGGAGCTGTGCGATCAGCTGCAGGGATTGCAGGCCGAGCTGACCGGGGCGCTCGGTGAGTGGCTGGACACCTCGTGGTGGAGCTTCGACGGTGCCCGTTCACCGGAGGAGTGGTTGGGGCTGTTCGGTCGCCTCGATGCCGGTGATGCCCGCCGGCTGGTGCAGCGCTCGAAGCTGTGTGCGCAGCTGGCCCGGTTCGCAGAAGCGTTCGGGGCCGGTGAGATCACCGCCGCCCATCTCGATGCGCTGGCCCGCGCGGTCGGAGACCGACGCCTCCAGCAGGCCCAGCGTGATGAGGCCGCTCTGTTGGACGCTGCCCGCCACGAGACGGTTCCGACCTTCGAGCGGACCCTGGGCGCCTGGCGCCAGCAGTGCGATCGCGAGCTCGCTGCCGATGACGCCGAGGAGGTCTGGGAGCAGCGCTCGGTGCATCTGCGGCCGACCCTGTTCGGGGGCTGGTCACTGACCGGCTCCCTCGATCCCGACGGCGGTGCCGCGCTGTCGGCTGCGTTGGTCGCGAATCGCAACGACCCTGACCCCACCGGCGGACCGCCACGATCACTGGGTCAGCGCAACGCCGATGCCCTCGTCGCCCTGGCCACCAACGACAGCCCGGCCAACGTCACCGTGGTCATCGACCACGACCTCGACCGCACCGACCAGCTCGCACCACGAGCCGATCTCGAGGGGCTCCCGATCCCTGCGGTCACCGCCGAACGACTCACCTGCGGCGCAGCGGTCTCCACGGTCACCCGCACCGGCCGCTCGATCCTCGACGTCACCGAAGCCACCCCCACCATCACCGTCGGCCAACGACGCGCCCTACTGATGCGCGACCCCACCTGCCGGTTCCCGGGCTGCACCATCACCGCCCACCGCTGCGACACCCACCACCTCCACCACCAAGCAGCCGGAGGAGCGCACCGCCTCGACAACCTCGTCCACCTCTGCCGCCACCACCACCGATTCCTCCACGAATCCAGATGGCACACCACCGGCACACCCGACGGCGACCTCCACTTCCACCCACCACCAGACCGCGAACCCGACCACTGGCTCCCACGAGCCGGCATCACCACCACCTGAATCGAACCGACCGGACCGAGTGCGAGCCCGCCCCCGGCGGGCCGCACCGGCGCGCCCAGCGCGGACAAATCGTTGCGGACCGCCGACTCCCAGCGGCGACCATGACGCGGTGGACCTCGACGAGGCGGCGGACCGGTGGCGTGCGGACGGCTTCGTCGTCCTGCCGTCGTTCCTCGACGAGCGTGACCTCGCCTCTGCCGTCGCCGAGCTCGGCGAGCTGTTCCCCTCGGCCGACGACTTCCTCGACGACGTCGACCCGGCCCGCAACGCCCGCTACCGCAGCGAGTTCGGCGGCATCGTCGACTTCCCGTTCGCCGGTGTGGAGCTGAGCCTGCTCGCCGTGAACCCCCGGCTGATCGGGCTGGTCGAGACGCTGCTGGGCACCGCCGACGTCCGGATGTACTCGGCCGAGGCGTGGGCCAAGTACACCGGCGCCGCCCGCTACGACCAGGCCCACCACCGCGACTACCTCAACCACACCCTGCTCGCCCCGTCGGACGATCCGGCGTTCGGGCAGGTCGAGCTGTTCCTCTACCTCGTCGACGTGCCAACCGAGCTCGGACCTCCTGCGCTCGTGCGGCGGGACGACGCCGGCCGGCGGCCCGCCCTGCCCAACTGGTACCCCCGATCGGCTGGTCCGCCCGACGCCGAGTTCCCGACCTGGCGCAGCACTGACGCCCACCCCGAGTTGTACGACGTCGAGGTCCCGGCGCACGGCCCCGCCGGCACGGTGGTCGCGTACTCGCCGTCGACGTTCCACCGCGGCACCGAGCTCACCCGGCCCCGGGGAGCCCGGTTCACGCTGCACTGCAGCTTCCGATCGGTGTCGACGCCGTGGGCCGGCCGGAGGTCGTGGGTCGAGGTGGCCAACGACGACGCCTGGCACGCGTTCGTCGCCAGGGCGACGCCTCGGCAGCTCGCGCTGTTCGGCGTGCCGCCCCCCGGACACCGGTACTGGACGGCCGAGACGCTGGAGGCCGTCGGGCTCCGGTACCCGACGCTCGACCTGACCCCGTGGCGGGTGCTCGGCCCCGACGCAGCGCGCTGACTAGCTTCGATCCCATGACGGGAGCGCAGGCGCCGCCCGACCGACGGGGGGTCCAGGCCGTCGTCGCGCTCGGTGTCGCGATCGTGGTCGTCGGCGTCGCGATCCTCCTCGTCGACCGATCGTCGTCGTCATCGGGCGGGCAGCTCGCCACGGCGGCTCCGAGCACGACGACCGAGCCGCCACCCACGACGACCACAACCGCCGCCCCGACGACGACCACCACCACCCCACCGACGACCACCACCGTCTACGACGGCCTCGTCGACCCCGCGAGCTCGGGACAGCCGTGGGGCCGCGTCGTCGAGGGGGTGCTGACCTTCCGGGGCAACCCGACCCGGACCTACCACGGCGAGGGTCCCGTTCCGCAGGACCCCGAGGTGAGCTGGCGCTACCCGTCGTCGGGGAGCCTGTGCGCCGAGTCGACCGTCAACGACGTGACCCGGCTCTGGTGCGGCACCGGCTGGACCGGCCAACCGGCCGTGTGGGAGCGCGACGGTCGCACGTGGATGGCCTTCGGCGCCTATGACCGCCAGATCCACGTCCTCGACATGGAGACCGGCGAGCAGATCCTCGAGCCCTTCCCGACCGGCGACATCATCAAGGGCTCGGTCACCATCGATCCCGACGGGTACCCGCTGCTCTACAGCGGGTCCCGCGACAACTTCTACCGCATCCTCTCCTTCGACCAGGGCGAGCTGGTCGAGCTCTGGCGCCTCTCCCACACCGACGCCATCTCCGAGAACCGGTGGAACAGCGACTGGGACGCGGCGGGGATGATCGTCGACGACTACCTCTTCCAGGGCGGCGAGAACTCGATCTTCCACGTGGTCAAGCTCAACCGGGCCTTCGACGAGAACGGCATCGTCACCGTCGACCCGGAGCTCGTCTTCGACGCCCCCGGCTACGACGCCGAGCTCATCGCCGCGGTCGGCGACAACGTCTCGATCGAGAACTCGGTCGCGATCAGCGGCGACACGGTCTACTTCGCCAACTCCGGCGGGCTGGTGCAGGGCTGGGACGTCTCCGGCCTCGACGAGGGCATCGATCCGGAGCGGACGTTCCGGTTCTGGGCCGGCGACGACATCGACGCCTCGGTGGTGATCGACGACGAGGGCTTCCTCTACGTCGGCGCCGAGTACGAGCGGGGCCTGGCCCGGGCCCGTGAGGTCGGCCAGATCATGAAGCTCGACCCCCGCTCCCCCGACGATCCGCTCGTGTGGTCGGTCGACGACTCCAGCCGCATCGACGGCGGTGTCTGGGCAACACCTGCCATCCACCGCGACCTCCTCATCGTCCCGACCGACGGAGGGAGGCTGCTCGGCATCGACCGGGCCACCGGCGAGATCCGTTGGACGGTCAACCTGCCGGGTCCGCTGTGGATGTCGCCCACGATCGTCGACGACATGCTCCTCCAGGGCGATTGCGCCGGTGTGCTCCACGCCTTCGACGTCTCCGACACCACGATCGAACCGCCGGAGCTGTGGCGGGTCGAGCTCGGCGGCTGCATCGAGTCGAGCCCGGCGGTGTGGCGAGGGTCGATCGTGGTCGGCAGCCGCGAGGGCGGCGTCTTCCGCATCGCCGATCCGACCGGCTGACCTGGGTCTTCGAGCTTGCGCCACCGCCGCTGCGGTCGACGGGGACGGCGTGAGCACCCGCCGCCTCGCGCCCGTCGTCGCCGCCATTGCGGTGGGTCTGCTCGTCGTCGCCTCGGCAGCCACCCAGGCGGCGGCCCGGGACACGACCGTGGTGCCCGGCGACGAGCTCCCCGACACCGTCGCCGCGCTCGTCGCCACCGAGGTCCGGCTCCTCGCCGAGGTCGATGCCTTCAGCCGACCCGTGCCCCCGGGCATCGTCGAGCTCGCCGACCGCTGGACGCTGACCGAGGAACAGCTCGCCGATCCGCTCGCCGAGCTGGCCACGATCGAAGGGCTCTCCATCGGCATGGGAGCCGAGCTCGAAGCCGCCGGCTTCGACGTGCCCGTCGCGCTCGCTCGTGTGCTCCGACCGACCGACGACGACACCTGGACCGAGCTGACGGCCGGCCGGGAGGGCGTCATGGCGGGGCGCGATCATGCGCTCGCACTCGTCATCGTCGTGGACCTGATGGACCGGCCGCTGGTCGAGATCATCGACGAGCTGTCCGCCGTCGACGCCGACGACGAGTCGCGGCCCGCCCTGCCCACCTGGATGGCCCTGACCGGGGTCGGCCTCGTGCTCATCGGCGTCGGGCTCGCGGTGCGGACGGCGAGCGCTCGCCGGTCCGCGTCGGTCGACGGTTGGCTCCGAGAGCTGTCGGCCCCCACCGATGCCGAGGTGATCGAGCGGGTGGCCGTCGACCTCGGACGCGACCTCCTCCCCGGCTCCAGCATCCGCCTCGCCCGTCCCGACGATGACGACGACCCGCTCGTCACGTCGGCGTGCGCGCTCGGCTCTCCGGTCCGACGGCGCGGCCGCCTCGCGATCCCTGCGGTCGGCAACGGCCGGATCCGCCGGGTGCTGCTCGTCGAGCCGGCCCCGCCCCGGCGCCTCGTCGACGACGTGCACGAGCTCGCGGCCCTGATCGGCCCGGCGATCGCACGAGCCGAGGACCACCAGGCCGTCGCCGAGCTCGACCCGCTCACCGACGTGTTCAACCGACGCCGGCTCGACCGGGACCTGGGGGATCTCCACGCCGAGACCTCGGCCACCTCCCTGCTGATGGTCGACGTCGACCACTTCAAGACGTGGAACGATCACCACGGCCATCGGGCCGGCGACCAGGCCCTCCGCCAGGTCGCGTCGGCGATCCGACGGGCGGTGCGCCCCAGCGACGTGGTCTACCGCTACGGCGGTGAGGAGTTCACGGTCCTGCTCCCCGAGACCTCCGCCGCCGAGGCGGCGATCGTCGCCGAGCGGCTCCGGCGAGCAGTGGCCGCCGTCGCCCTCCGCGTCGACGGCGAGGAGATCGGAACGGTCACGGTGTCGGTCGGGCTGGCCGACACCGACCAGGGTTCGGCCGAGACGCTGGCCGAACGGGCCGACGCCGCCCTCTACGACGCGAAGCGATCCGGGCGCGACCAGGTCGTCGTCGCAGGGACCTCAGGCGCCGGCTGACGGGTCGTCGCGATCGTCGGTCTCGAGCGGGACCCCCAGGGGGATCCGCTTGCGCGGTCCCCGGGCCCGCTCCTCTTCGACCAGGCGGAGGAACTCCGCCCTCGACGCCTCGAGCGCTGCCGCCCGGGCCCGTTCACGATCGGCATCGACGAGGTCGTCGTCCACGTCGCTCACGGTATCGGGACGAGCCCCTCGACGACCTCGACGCCCTCGGAGCGCAGGATCCGCATCGTGCGCTCCGCCGAACCGCTGAACGCGCCACCCGTCACGGCCCGGCGCACGGCATAGGGCCGGTCGGTCCAGACCGGCGCGGCGGCGAAGCCCTCGACGACGAGCTCACCCGGCCGGGGTTCGACGATCCTCGCCGTGACGGCGACACCGTCGCGCGTGCCGGCCCTCACCTGCCCCGAGATCAGGTTGCCGAGCCCCCAGATCACGTACTCGTCCTCGATCCGTCCGATCGGCTGCACCACGTGGGCGTGATGACCGACGATCAGGTCGATCTCCTCGGACGGGAGGAGCGCATCGGCGATCTGGCGCTGGTACGCGATCGGTGTCGACACGTACTCGGCACCCCAGTGGAGGCTCACGACCGTGAACTCGGCACCGTCCTCGCGAGCCCGAGCGGCGTCGAGGAGGATCTGGTCGACGTCGATGATGTTCGCCGCCCAGGGCGCATCGGCCGGGACCTGGAACCCGTTGAAGCCGTACGAGTACGACAGGTGCGCCACGGTGACGTCGTCGGCGACGTAGCGGCGGGTCGTGGCCCGCTCCCCCGCCGACCGGGCCATGCCGGTGTGGCCGAGCCCGGCCTCGTCGAGCGCGTCGAGGGTCGTGACCACGGCCGGGAGGCCCCAGTCGAGGCTGTGGTTCGACGCCGTCGAGCACCCGTCGTAGCCGGCACCGGCGAGCCCGGCGGCCGTGGCTCGGGGCGCACGGAAGCGCGGGTAGGTCGAGAGGTCGTCGTCGGTGGCCGAGATGGGCACCTCGAGGTGGCACAGCGCCAGGTCGGCGGCGCCGAGCACCGGCTCGAGATCGACGAACATCGGCGCGAAGTCGTAGGCGGTGCCGTTCCAGGCGGCCCGCTGCACCACACCGTGCAGGAGCACGTCGCCGGTCACGACCAGGTCGAACGATCGGTGCCGGTACGCCTCGACGGCGGTGGACGCTCCGGCCGCGACCACGGTGTGGCCGTCGCTCAGGCGGAACGGCACCGCGGCCGTCGCCCGACCGTCGGCGAGCACCCAACGCTGGCCGTCGCCGGCGACGACGACGGGTGCCTCGGCCGAGCCCGTCATGCCGACGACGGGAGCCGTGCCGAGCACTCCGCTGACCGAACCGGGGAACTCGGCGTCACCGAGTGCGAACACCCCGCCGTCGGCGGCGAGGAGGACGTAGCCGTCACCCGTGGCCGTCGCCGCCGCGGCGACGATCGGTGCGACGAGGGGCAGCGAGCCGAGCGATCCGTGGAACGGCGCCCCACCGAACGCGAACACCCCACCATCGGACGCCACCAACCAGTACCCACCACCCGGCGCCGCCGCCATCGCCACGATCGGCGCGTTCAACGGCAGCCCACCCATCGACCCCAGGAACGGCGCCCCACCGAACGCGGACACCCCACCATCGGACGCCACCAACCAGTACCCACCACCCGGCGCCGCCGCGATGCCGACGACCGGTTCGACCAACTCCCCCGGGGCGGTGACCAACGACGCCTCGTCGCCGACGAGCGCCCCGGCTTCGGCGCCGACGGGCTCGGACGGCACGGCGAGCAGCGCCGCGACGGCGAGCGTCGCCACCACGCTCACGACCCGCACGCGCCTGTCGGCCACACCCGCCTCCCCGCCTCGCGACCGTACCGGTCGTCGCCACAGCGGGACCGGCGCCGGCGACGACGCTGCGTCAGGGCACGACGGCCGTCGGGCACCGGGCGTGGTGGGTCACGGAGGTGCTCACCGAACCGAGGTGCAGGCCGGTGAAGCCGCCCGAGCCGCGGCGCCCGACGACGAGCAGGTCGGCGTCGGCGGCGTGCTGGCTGAGCGCCCGCCCGGGGTGGCCCTGCAAGACTGTCGTCTTGATGATGGGAGGGCGGTCCGGATGCCGCTGCTGATGGACCGTGACCGCGGTCTCGAGACCGCCGCGGGTCAGCTGATCGAGGGCAGCGGGGTCCGGCACGCTCGGCGAGAGGTCCGAGCCGAACCCGATCATCGGCGCCCAGACCGCGACCGCCTCGATGACGTCGTCCGGCCCGGCTCGACCGGTCGCCCAGTCGAGCGCCCGCATCGACGACTCCGAACCGTCCACTCCGACCACGATGTGCGCCACCAGGGCATTCTCCTCCCGGCGCGGCCCGTCGCGGACGAGTCGTTGGTCCCGTGATCGAGGTCGACGAGGTCGACGACGGTGGTGCTCATCCGGGTGGTCCGGTGGAGTTGCCGCGATCCGGCGTCTCACCGGCGGTGTTCGCCGGGCTCGCGGCCGTCATCGCCGTCGTGCTGGCCGTCGTGGCCCTGGGCGACGACGACGGACGGTCGGCGGCACCGACGACGACCACCTCCTCCAGCACGACGACGTCCGCTCCCCCGACGATCGTCGACGCCTCGTCGTTGCCCGACGCCGTCCGCTCGCTCGACCTGCTGCTCTACGGAGGCGCAGACGGCCCGGCCCGACTCGAGATGGAGTCGGGCGTGCTGCGCCGCCACGAGGGCGGTGACCTCCTGACAGGCCGGGAGCTCGACGTCCTCGGCAGCTTCGCCGGCGGCATCGTGTTGCGTCCGGGGCTGGTGATCGACTGGGACCTCGACTCGGCGTGGGCGTTCGACGACGACGTCTGGAGCGGCAACGCACACATCACCCCCGACGGCGTCTGGCACGGCGGCGACGGCTCGATCACCTTCTCCGAGGGGTACCAGCAGGGGATGAGCTACGAGTACGGCGGTACCGCCGAGGTCTACGGGGCCTTCGACGGCGCTCCACTCGTGTGGCGGCGCCAGGAGGGCACGATCGAGCGCGTCGAGCCGACCGGGCCGGCGACGACGGTGGCCGAGGGAACCCCACTGCTCGGCGGCGAGGGATGGATCGGCACGGTCGCGTGCTCGGTCGAGTTCGACCCCGCCGCCTGCGACCTCGAGCTCGTCGACCTCGTCACCGGCATCGACTGGGTGGCCGAGGAGGCGTTCGCCGGGAGCATGAGCGTGTCGGTGGTGAGTTCGGGCGGACGGCGCGGCATCGTCGGCTTCGGTCGACCCGACGGTGCCGACGACGTCGTGCTGATCGATGCCGACGAGCTGGTGGTCCGACCCATCGATCTGACGATGACCGACGGCGCCGCGTTCGACCCCTCGGAGCGCTACGTGCTGCACGGCGTGTGGGGCGTCGAGGCCCCGCTGCTGTGCGCGCTCGACCTCGAGACCGGCAGCCGGAGCTGCCTGGACCCGGGCTTCGACTTCGGCCGCGTGCTCGTCGTGCCCCCGGGCTGAGCGACCCGATCGGGCGCCACCGCACGTCGTACCGTGGTCGGGGTGGCCCGAACCGAGCTCGCCCCCGAACCACAGGTCGGCGGACCGCTCGATCGCGCGGTCACGGCCGGCCTCGCGCTGTTCCGCCTCGTCATGTGGGCGTGGGCGACCGTGCTCGTGCTCGCCGAGCAGGAGCACGTCGACGAGCCAGCGGTGGCGGCCGTCGTCCTGGCGGTCGCCGGGATCGTCTCGGTGATCGTCGCGATCGCACCGCGGGTGCTGGGACCGCCGGCGGTCGGGCCGCTCGTGATCGTCGAGGTGGCGCTCGGTGCCGTCATGTTGGCCCTGGGCCCGAGCGTGGTCGACGACGGCGCGGTGCAGACGTTCGGCTCCGCCTGGCCGGTCGCCGGGGTGCTCGCCGCCGCCGTGTGGGCCGGCACGCCGGGCGGCGTCGTCGCCGGGCTCGTCCTCACCGCGGGCCGGGCGATCGGTGAGGGCGTCGACCCCAGCGCCCAGGGCTTCGTCGCCGCGTTCGCTGCGGGCTCGCTGTTCGTGCTCACCGGCGCCGCCGCCGGCTGGCTGATCGGCCGGCTGCGGCGCAGCGAGGCGGAGATCGCCGACACCCGCGTCCGCCAGGAGATCGCCCGCGAGCTGCACGACGGCGTGCTCCAGACGCTCGCCGTCGTGCAGCGACGCTCCGACGACGGCGAGCTGGTCCGGCTCGCTCGGGCGCAGGAGCGGGAGCTGCGTTCGCTGATCGCCGGTGACCTGCGCTCGGACGGGGGCGATCTGCTCGCCGGGTTGCGCGACGTCCGGACCATCGCCGAGCGATGGGACCTCCGGTTCCAGCTCGCGGTGGTGACCGAGCCGTCGCTCGCCGCCTCCGCCGTCGCCCCGACGGTCGGCGCGGTGGTCGAGGCCGTCAACAACGCCGGCAAGCACGCATCGGCGACGAGCGTGACCGTGTTCGTCGACGTCGAGGACGGGGCGACCCTCGTCGAGGTGTCCGACGACGGCTGCGGCTTCGACCCGGAGCGAACCGGGCGCCGCGGCCTCGACTCTTCGGTCGTCCGACCGATCCAGGCCGTCGGCGGTGAGGTCGTGGTCGACGCGGCACCCGGTCGCGGCACCCGCATCGTGCTGCGGATCCCGCAGGGAGGAGCGACATGACCATCCGCGTCGTGGTGGCCGACGATCACCGGATCTGGCGGTCGGGCATCCGGGCCGACCTCGGTGACGGCTTCGACGTGGTCGGCGAGGCGGCCGACGCCGCCGGGGCCATCGCCGCCATCGACGAGCACGACCCCGACGTCGTCCTCTGCGACCTCCACATGCCGGGCGGCGGCTTCAAGGTCGCAGCAGCCCGCGGCAGCGCGGTGCCGATCATCATGGTCACCGTCTCCGAGGCGGAGCGCGACGTGCTCGACGCCGTGGCAGCCGGCGCCTCCGGGTACCTCGTGAAGTCGGTCGGCGTCGACGAGCTCCGGGCGGCCGTGCGCGACGCCGTCGCCGGCCAGGCCGTGTTCACGCCGGGCCTCGCCGCGCTCGTGCTCGGCGAGTTCCGTCGGCTGTCGGGACAGGTCACGCCGGCCTCGGCCCTCACCGAGCGGGAGCGAGAGGTGCTCGGGCTGGTCGCCCGTGGCCTCACCTACCGGGTCGTCGGCGAGCAGCTCTTCATCTCACCGAAGACCGTCGAGAACCACGTGCGCAAGATCCTCGACAAGCTCCACCTGTCCCGCCGGGACGAGCTCATCCGGTACGCCGCCGAGCACGGCATCGACTGACGAACCAGCGGGTTTGGGGGCTCCCCCACCGTGAGGTGAGGGGCGACCCGGATGGTCGGATCACCCGGCGACCGGGACGATCCGGTCATGATCACCGACGAACGACCTCCTCCGACTCCACCCCCGGACACCGAGGCCGAGCCACCGCCCGCCCGGCCGGGCAACGCCGGCGCCCTCTGGCTCCTCGTCACGGGCGCCGCCCTGCTCGTCGTGGCCGCCGCGCTGTTCGTGATCGTCCGCTGGGACGAGCTCGGCGCCGAGGCCAAGCTCGTGCTCCTCGCCGGCTCGACCGTCGCCGTCGCCGTCGGGGCGCACCACAGCCGGGACCGGCTGCCGCTCACCTCGGCCGTGCTCACCCACCTGGCCGTGGCGCTGGTGCCGGTGAACGTCGCCGCGATCGCCTCGCGGCTCTCCGACGACCCGACCACCGTGTTGCTCGCAGCGGCGTGGTCGACCGTGATCGGTGCAGCAGCGCTCGTCGCCTCCTCGCGATCGTTGCTCGCGCTCGTGGCCGGCAGCGCCGCCCTCCCGGTCGCCGTCTTCGCATCGGCTCACCAGATCGGGCTCGACCCGGTGGCCGCCGGCATCGCGACCGCGGTCATGGCCGTCCCGGCCTGGGCCGCGGCCCAGCTCACCGATGCCGGCACGTCGCAGGCTCGCTGGTACCTGCCGACGGCCGCGCTGCTCGCCGGAGCGGTGGGCGGGACCCTCGTGACCGATCTGCCCACTGAGCACGCCGGCGGGCTTGGCACCGTGCTCGGCGTGGTCCTGCTGGTCGGCGGCCTGCTCGGCGTGGCCTCCGGGGCGCTCGAGGGTCGCTCCGGGCGGGCCGGGACCGGCGCCGCCGTCGCCCTGCTCGGCACGTGGATGGTGGCTACCTCGCTCGGCATCGACCACCTCGAGGCGTACCTCATCCCGCTCGCCGTCGTGCTGCTGGGCCAGGCCGGGGTGCAGCTCGCCGCCGACGGTGGGGTTCGGCGGGACAACCTCTGGCTCGGCTCGCTGCTGCTCGCCGCCGGTCCGGTCATCGAGCGGGTCGCCGACGGCGGCGCCGGGCACCTCGCGGTCGGCGTGATCGCCGCCGTCGCCCTCTGCGCGATCGGCGCTCAGCTCCGCCTCGGCCCCTCGGTGCTCGTCGGCACCGCGACGCTCGTCGCGCTGCTCGGCGTCGAGGTCGCCGACCTGGAGGTCCAGGTCGCCACGTGGGCCTGGGTGGGAGCGGCCGGCACCGTGCTGGCCGGGGCGGGGGCGCTGCTCGAGCGGTCGGGCACCGGCCCGATCGAGCTCGGCCGCAACGTCGGCGAGTGGTATCGACGCAGCTTCCGCTGATCGGGTATCACTCCGACCGTCGCAGACCCCGGGACCGGTGGGCGGACAGCTGCCCGCCGGCCCCGGAGCCCGTTCCGGCTCCCTCTCGCTCAGGTCGTCGACCACGTCCCCCGACGTGCTCGGCGTCCAGCGAGTCCGCGCGTTCTGTACGAACGTGCTGCGGAGACCCGATCGTTCCGATCAGGCCCTGCGCCGCAACTCTTGCGCACCCTCACCGTGGTGTGGCCGCGCCCGGCGCAGATCTCGTGTCGCTCCGCCTCTCCTCGGCTTCAGCTGCAGCCGCTCGTGCTGCCACAGTCGGCGCACACCACGTCCGTCCGGGTGTGCGCCGACTCCTCTCCTCTGCCTCAGCTGCAGCCGCTCGTGCTGCCGCAGTCGGCGCACACCATGCAGCTGCCGGCGCGCTGCATGTTGGCCGAGCCGCACGCCTGGCAGATCTCGCCCAGCGTGCGGGCCGACGCCGAGTAGCCCGGGCTGACCGGCGGGGTCTTCGGGCTCTCGCTGACCTCGGGCGCCGAGGTGGTCTCGGTCGTGGCCTCCTCGATGCCGGGCAGCGTGGGCTGCATCCGCTCACCGGTCGACAGCACACCGATCTCGACCCGCTCCTCGTAGGGCAGGTACTCGAGGGCCAGGCGCCGGAAGATGTAGTCGATCAGGCTCGAGGCGATGCGCAGGTCGGGATCGTCGGTGATCCCCGCCGGCTCGAAGCGCATGTTGGTGTACTGCTCGACGTAGACCCGCAGCGGCACCCCGTACTGCAGGCCGTGGCTGACCGAGATGGCGAAGGCGTCCATGATGCCGGCGAGGGTCGAACCCTGCTTGGCCACCTTGAGGAAGATCTCGCCCGGACGGCCGTCCTCGTACTCCCCGACCGTCACGTAGCCGTGGCAGTCGGCGACCCGGAAGCTGAAGGTCTTGGAGTTGCGGACCTTGGGCAGCTTCTTGCGGACCGGCTCGGCGCGGACCTGGGCGATGGCGGCGTCGACCGCCTCGGCGATGGCCGCCTCCTGGTCCTCACCGGTCGCCACCGGGGTGTCGGCGTCGTCATCGTCGTCCTTCTTCGACGACAGCGGCTGGGCCACCTTGCAGTTGTCGCGGTAGATGGCGACGGCCTTGAGGCCGAGCTTCCAGGCCTGCAGGTGCAGGTCCTCGACGTCCTCGACCGTGGCCTCCTCGGGCATGTTGACGGTCTTGGAGATGGCGCCGGAGATGAACGGCTGCACCGCACCCATCATCTTCACGTGTCCGAGGTGGTGGATGACGTTGTCGCCCATGGCGCAGGCGAACACGTCGTAGTGCTTGGACGAGACGTGCGGCGCCCCGATGATCGAGTTCTTCTCGTCGATGTGGGCGACGATGTCGTCGATCTGGGCGTCGGTGTAGCCGAGGCGGCGCAGCGCCCGGGGCACGGTCTGGTTGACGATCGACATCGTGCCGCCGCCGACCAGCTTCTTGTACTTGATGAGGCCGAGGTCGGGCTCGATGCCGGTGGTGTCGCAGTCCATCATCAGACCGATCGTGCCGGTCGGGGCCAGCACCGAGGCCTGGGAGTTGCGCACGCCGTGGCGCTCGCCCTCGTCGACCGCGTCGTCCCAGGCCCGCTGGGCGGCGGACAGCAGCTCGACCGGGGCGAGCTCCTCGTCGATCTCCGAGGCCGCCTCGCGGTGCTGGCGCAGCACCCGCAGCATGTGCTCCTCGTTCTCGGCGTAGCCGGCGAAGGGACCCATCCGAGCGGCCGTGCGAGCCGAGGTGGCGTAGGCGTGCCCGGTCATGAGCGACGTGATCGACGCGGCGAGCGCCCGGCCCTCGTCGGAGTCGTAGGGCAGGCCCAGGGCCATGAGCATGGCGCCGAGGTTGGCGTAGCCCAGGCCGAGCTGACGGAACCGGTGGGAGGTCTCGCCGATGGCCGGCGTCGGGTAGTCGGCGTTGCCGACGAGGATCTCCTGGGCGGTGAACACCACCTCGACGGTGTGGCGGAAGGCCTCGACGTCGAAGGTCCCGTCGTCGTCGAGGTACTTCAGCAGGTTGATCGACGCCAGGTTGCACGCCGAGTTGTCGAGGTGCATGTACTCCGAGCACGGGTTCGAGCCGTTGATGCGACCGGTGTTCGACGCCGTGTGCCAGTGGTTGATCGTGGTGTCGAACTGCATGCCCGGGTCGGCGCACTCCCACGCCGACTGCGAGATCTGGCGGAACAGGTCGCGGGCCCGCATCGTCTTGACGACGTTGCCGGTGGTGACCTCGCGGAGGTGCCAGTCGGCGTCGTCCTCGACGGCCCGCATGAACTCGTCGGTCACGCGGACCGAGTTGTTGGCGTTCTGGTACTGGATCGAGATGGCGTCGCGGCCGTCGAGGTCCATGTCGAAGCCGGAGTCGCGCAGGGCGCGGGCCTTGCGCTCCTCGACCGCCTTGCACCAGATGAAGTCCTCGACGTCGGGATGGTCGGCGTTGAGGATCACCATCTTCGCCGCCCGACGGGTCTTGCCGCCCGACTTGATGGTGCCGGCCGAGGCGTCGGCGCCCCGCATGAAGCTGACCGGCCCGGAGGCGGTGCCGCCGCCCTTGAGCGGCTCGACCGAGGACCGGATCTTCGACAGGTTGATGCCCGAGCCCGAACCGCCCTTGAAGATCGTGCCCTCCTCGACGTACCAGTTGAGGATCGAGTCCATCTCGTCGTCGACCGAGAGGATGAAGCACGCCGAGGCCTGCTGGGGCACGCCCTCGACGCCGATGTTGAACCACACCGGCGAGTTGAAGGCGGCCCGCTGGGTCACGAGGATGTGCTTGAGCTCGGCGTTGAAGGCGTCGGCCTCGGCGTCGTCGGCGAAGTAGCCGTCGCTGCGACCCCACTCGGTGACGGTGTCGGCGACCCGGCTGACGACCTGGCGCAGCGAGGACTCGCGGGCGTCGGTGCCCGGGGTGCCGCGGAAGTACTTCTGGGCGACGATGTTGGTGGCGTTCAACGACCACGAGGCGGGGAACTCGACACCGAGCTGCTCGAAGGCGACCGAACCGTCCTTCCAGTTCGTGATGCGGGCGTCGCGACGCTCCCACTGGACGTCGACGAAGGGGTCAACCCCCGGCGCCGTGTAGTGCCGCCGGATCCCGATCGTCGCCTGCTGTGGTGCGAGGGCCATCCCCACGTCTCCTTGTCGTTCCGGTGTCGTTGTCTTCAGGTGTCGCTGCGACGGGTGTCGCGTGGTCGTGTGCGCACCGCGGCCCCGCAGGGGTTGGCGGTGTGTCTCAGTGGCCGGGTGCGGCCGGGTGCTGTCGCTGCTCCTCTGGTGTCAGGTCGTGCGGTGTCGGGAGCGGCGGGCGTTGCCGAGATCCGACAGACGACGGGGCTCCGTTGCCCCTCCGCACGCCGATCCCCCCGAACCCCGGTGACACCAGATGTTGTGGTCCCGATCACCCCGAACCACGAATGACAGGAATGTAATTACACCAGTGTCGACCGGATTTCGCAAGTGGTAATCGCGCAACCACTCATGGTGACGAACTCGACACCGACCTCGCCGGTCGTTTGGCGGCGTTCACCTCACGATACGGGGGTCGCGATGTGGCGAACGAGAGGACGAGTTGGGGATTTCCACCCCCATCCTGCGGGCCGTGGTGGAGCGACTGTGGAGCGAGTGCGGATCCACCACGAGCCGTGGTGGAGTCGCCACGTTGGTCGTCCGTTTGGCCTGGTCAGAGCGCTGTCGTTTTCCACAGACCTGTGGATGAACGGGGGACGTGTCGGCCCAGCGGGATCGTGCCGGCACACGTCACCGACGGCGACGACCCGCTCACACGACGGCCTGATCCCTTTGCATCATCTCGCCTGATGCAGTCGCCGGAGCGACCGTCACGCGGATGCCGGTGAGGGCGGTGGTGCCGGAGAGCGGGTCCGACGCACCGTCGTCGGTCAGGGCGTTCGCGTTGACACCGGGGCGCCGTCGCGCGACCGACATGCGGGCTCCGTCGGCGTCGTGACCCCATCCATGGGGCAGGCTGACGACACCGGGTCGCACGGCGCGCGTGACCTCGACCGGGGCGTCGACCCGGCCGACCCGGGTCCGGATCGAGGCGGCGCCGCCATCGACGAGCCCGCGCGCTGCGGCGTCGTCGGGGTGGACCCAGAGCGTGCAGCGCTCCCTGCCCTTCACCAGCACGTCGACGTTGTGCATCCAGGAGTTGTTCGAGCGGAGGTGGCGGCGGCCGACGAGCACCAGCTCGTCGGGACCGTCCGGGGCCGACAGCGTCGCCTCGACGCGAGCGAGGTCGGCGACGAACGGCTCGGGTGCCAGCTCGATGCGGCCCGACGGCGTGCGCAACAACGCCGGTACCCGCTCCGCCTCGAGGGGGCCGAGATCGACGCCGTGCGGGTGGTCGAGCAGGCGTTGGAGGCTCAGGCCGTCGGGGATCGCGCCGTAGGCGTCGCCGAAGGGGCCGGTCCGGAGGAAGTGGTCGAGCAGCTTCTCGGGGCCGCGCCGGCCCTCGAGCATCGCGAGGAGCTCGTCGGGGTCGCGGCCGTGGACCGGGCCGTGCTCGTCGGCGACGGCGCTGCGGACGAGGTGCTCGGCGGCGGCGTCCACCTCGGCGTCGAGTCCCTCGCCCCCGCTCCCCCGCCCCGACATCACCCGGGCCAGCCGGAGCAGCACCTCCCACTCGTCGAGCTGGTCGTCGTCGAGGGGCAGCACCGGCGCCGAGTAGTTCGCGACGTTGCGCACGGCGAAGTTGTAGAGCAGCAGGTCGTAGTGCGACTTCTGCAGCGCCGACGGCGACGGCAGGATCACGTCGGCGTGGCGGCTGGTCTCGTTGACGTAGATGTCGATGGCCACGAGCAGGTCCAGCCGAGCGAAGGCGGCGTCGAGGCGCTCGCTGTTGGGCAGCGACCTGATCGGGTTGCCGGCGACGCTGACCAGCGCTCGGATCTGCCCCTCGCCCGGCGTCTCGATCTCCTCGGCCAGCACGTTGACCGGCAGCTCGCCCATCATCTCCGGTTGTCCCGACACCCGGCTGGTCCAGCGACCGGTGCGCACGCCTCGACCCCGGCCGGGCTCACCCCGGGTGGAGGGCTGACCGGTGGCGCCGGTCGTGAACATCGCGCCGCCGACGCGATCGAGGTTGCCGGTGATCGCGTTCACCACGTCGATGAGCCAGCTGGTCGTGGTGCCGAACTCCTGGGTGCAGGTGCCGATGCGGCCGTAGACCGCGGCGGAGGGTGCGTCGAGGAGCGACGTCACGAGGCCGCGGATCTCGGCGGCCGTGACACCACACACCTCGGCGGCGCGCTCCGGGGTGCAGGCGGCCACGCCGGCGAGGACCTCGTCGAGCCCGTTGACGTGGTCGGCGAGGTGACCGAGCTCGACGGCGCCGCGGGCGGCGATGTCCTGGATCATCGCGGCGAGGAGGTGGGCGTCGGTCCCAGGGCGGATGGCGAGGTGCGCGTCGGCGAGCTCTGCGGTCGCCGTGGCGACCGGATCGACGACGATGACCTGTCCGCCGCGCTCCTGGATGCGGCGCAGCCGGCCGGGGAAGTCGGGGGCGGTGCACAGCGAACCGTTCGAGTCGAGCGGGTTGGCCCCCATGATGACGACGAGGTCGGTGCGATCGAGGTCGGGCACCGGCACCGTGACCGACCCGAACATCAGGGCGCTCGACACCTCCTTGGGCCGCTGGTCGACCGAGCCGGCCGAGAACCGCCGGGTGCCACCGATCGCCGACAGCAGCTGGCGCAGGAAGATCATCGAGCCGAGGTTGTGGGCGTTGGGGTTGCCGACGTAGACGCCGAGCGCCTCGCGACCGTGCTCGGCGACGATCGGGGCGAGGCGGCGCTCGATCTCCTCGAACGCCTCGTCCCACGACACCTCGACCAGCTCGCCGTCGCGTCGCACGAGCGGGCGGCGGAGGCGGTCGGGATCCTCGTGGAGCTGGCGGAGGGTGGAGCCCTTCGGGCAGATGAACCCGGCGCTGAAGACGTCGTCGCGGTCGCCGCGGATCCGGACGACCTGATCGCCCTCCAGCTCGATCTGCAGCCCACAGGTGGCCTCGCAGAGCGGGCAGGTGCGGGTCACGGTTCGACGTTCGCTCATGGCGTCCCCTCCTCGGCGTGGCGCCAGCTTGGCAGGCGGGCGACCCCGACCACGAGAGCGGTCCACCTCGGCCACCGACCGGCGGGCGAGCGAGCCGCCCCGGCCCAGGCGGCCGATACGGTCGCTGCGATGCGACGCCTCGATCCGGACCCCGTCGACCTCGACACCGACGACGAGCTCGACCGGGCACTGCGCGACGGACGCCGACGGGAGCGGGGCCGGCCGTGGGTGCTGTCGAACATGGTGGCGTCGATCGACGGGGCGATCGCCGTCGACGGCCTCTCCGGCGACCTCGGTGGTGAGGGCGATGGGAGGCTCTTCGGCGCCATCCGGGCCCAGGCCGACGTGGTGCTCGTCGGCGCCGCCACCGTGCGGGCCGAGGAGTACGGCCCCGCCGGCGCCGGCGAGGCGATCCGGCGCCGCCGCCGAGCCAACGGCGTCGCCGAGGTGCTGCGCTTCGCCATCGTCACCCGCAGCCTCGACCTCGACCTCGGGGCCGACCTCTTCGCCGCCCCCACCAGCCGGCCCATCGTCGTGACCGTGAGCGAGGCCGATCCGGTCCGCCGCGCCGAGGTCGCCGAGGTGGCCGACGTGATCGAGGCCGGGGACGCCAGCGTCGAGCCGCGGCGGGCCCTCGACGCCCTGCACGAGGCCGGCCTCTCGGTCGTGCTCGCCGAGGGCGGGCCCCGGCTCAACGGTCAGCTCTTCGAGGAGGATCTCTTCGACGAGATCAACCTCACCGTCTCGCCTCACCTGGTCGGCGGGGACGGAGCTCGGATGCTGCGCACCGACGCCTCGGCCCTGCGTCGACTCGAGCGCCACCACGTCCTCGCCGACGGCGACGAGCTCTTCCTCCGCTACGTCCGACCGCGCCCCTGACGGCCCTTCCGGGCGCTCAGTGCCCGGTCAGGCGCTCGGCCTCCCGGGCGAACTCCTCGGCGTCGTCGAAGCTGCGGTGCACGGAGGCGAAGCGCAGGTAGGCCACCTGATCGAGCGGCTCGAGCCGATCGAGGACCAGCCGGCCCACCTGATCGGAGTCGAGCTCGGGACCGAGCTGACGGGCGGCCTGGTCGACCTCCTGGACGATCGCGCTCACCAACGAGGCATCGACCGGGCGGTTCTTGGTGGCCAGGCGCACGCCCCGCTCGACCTTCGCCGGGTCGTAGGGCTCCCGGGAGCCGGACCGCTTGACGACCACCAGGTCGGCGGGCTCGACCCGCTCGTAGGTGGTGAACCGCCCCGCGCACGACGGACAGGTGCGACGCCGCCGAACCGCGGCACCACCGTCGGCCGGCCGAGAGTCGACGACGCGGGTGTCGTCGTGGTCGCAGGTCGGGCAGCGCACGACGTCGACGCTACCCGAGCAGCCCGCCCGGCGGCCGGCTCCGCGACCGTCACCGGCGGCGCGCCTCACCGTCCTGGTCGAGCGAGCGTGACCACTCAGCCCAGGTCGACGACGACGACCTCGCCGACCTGCAGCGCACGGCCGCCGCGCTCCGCGTCGAGCTCGGCGACGATCGAGCCGATCTCGCCGGAGGGGACCGCGTCGCGCACCACGCTCCACAGGGTGTCGCCCGACTCGACGACCACGACGACGGCGTCATCGGGCACCTCGGCCGGGGCCGTCCACACCATGCCGGACAGCAGCGAGAGCACGGCGAACGCCGCCGCCACCGCCACGGCGACCAGCGCGGCCCGCCGGGCGACCTCGGGCTCCACGAGGGGCGGAACCGACCGGTCCTCGGGAACGAGCTCCATCGGAGGACGCGGTGCCGGCCAGTCCGTCGCCACCAGCGCGGAGGACCCGTCGACCAGGACGTTCGACCCCGTCGACCGCCAGCCCATCGTCGCCGCCTCGCTCATCGTCGTTCCTCTCTCCGTCGCCGTCCGACCCGGCCGCTGCCGGCGCCGGTGGGTGCCTCGCCGTCTCGACCACCGCATGCGAGCAGTCTGACGAGGGGGTGTGTCACCGAACGCTCGTTCCCCTCTCAGAACAGCACGAACGGGCGTTCGGGTCAACCGTTCGACCGAACAATTGTTCCCCCGACGCCACCGCCCGGATCGAACGGTCGTTCCCGAACGCGTGATCGGGTGCTACGGTGTCCCAAACGGGTGTTCGTCGCCGCACACCCCGAGCCACCGGGAGGCACCGTGACCACGATCGACGCCGACGACGGCCACTCGTCCACGCCGGCCGAACGTCCGCTGTCGGATCGCCAGCGATCCATCCTCGCCGTCATCGAGCAGCACCTCGACGAGCACGGCTACCCCCCGTCGGTGCGCGAGATCGGTGAGGCGGTGGGGCTGACGTCCCCCTCGACGGTGCACACCCACCTGGCCACCCTGCAGCGACTCGGCTACCTGCGGCGCGACCCGACCAAGCCCCGAGCGCTCGAGGTCCGCTACGACGCGGCCTCGGGGGCGACCGCCGAGCGGGCGTCGACCCGCCACGTGCCGCTCGTCGGCGAGGTCGCCGCGGGCACCGACGTGCTGGCCAACGAACACGTCGAGGAGCTGGTGCCGGTCCCGTCGGACCTGTGCGGCGAGGGCGAGCTGTTCATGCTGCGGGTCCGGGGCACGTCGATGATCGAGGCCGGCATCCTCGACGGCGACCTCGTCGTCGTGCGCCGCCAGCCCGACGCCCTCGACGGCGAGATCATCGTGGCCGCGCTGCCCGGCGAGGAGGCGACGGTCAAGACGCTGCGCCGCCGGGGCCCGGTCGTCGTGCTCGAGCCGGCCAACCCCGACTTCACCCCGATCGAGGTGCCCGCCGACCAGGCGCAGATCTACGGCCGGGTCGTCACGGTGCTGCGCAAGGTCTGATCCCCGAGGCTCACCGCCGACGCCGCGGGTCGGCCAGCCGGGCGACCAGCACGTCGAGCACCGCTCGTCCGTCGAGCGCGCTCTCGCCCCGGAGCTCCCGGTCGGCGACGGCGAGCAGCGCGAGCTGGTCCCGCAGGACCGGCGTCCCGAGCTTGCGAGACCGCGACAGCGCCTTCTTGGCCGGGAACGTCGAACCCTTCATGCCGAGGATCGCCGCCGCGGCCTTGTCGTCGGCGGCGCCGGCGCCGTCGAGGCGAGCGGCCTGCTCGACGTGGCGGTGCAGGATCGCCATCACCTGCAGCGGATGCAGGCCACCGCCGTCGATCATGCGCCCGAGCGCCCGGACCGCCTCGTCGACCGATCCGGCGTCGATCGGGTCGGTCAGCTCCCACGGGGGCACGCCGCCCTGCTCGCCGAGGTAGGGCCGGACGTCGTCGACGCCCACCTCGGCACCGGCGCCGAACACGCCGACGAGGGTGTCGAGCAGCGGACCCAGCCGGCCGGCGTCCTCACCCAGGTGCTCGACCACGAGCGAGCGGGCGGCCCGATCGAGCCGCACCGGCGCCTCGTCGAAGCGATCGTCGAGCCACCCCCGCTTGGCCTTGGCCTGGACCGGCGCGCCGGTCGCCACCGCCACCCCACCGGCCGCGCTGACGGCGTCCTTCAGGGCCTTCGGCACCCGGCCCCGACGCTCGATGACGACCCGGGTCGTGGGCAGCGGATCGGCCAGGGCGGCGACGAGCTGGCCGAGCTCGTCGGCCCCGAAGCGCTCGACGCCCCTCGCCACGACGACCCGCCGATCGGCCAGGAAGGGCGGGGTGTTCATCGCATCGACGACGTCGGCGACCGTGTACTCCTCGTCGCGCAGCTCGTGGAGCACCTCGGCCCGGTCGCGTGCACCCACGGCCGCATCGACGGCGGCATCGAGCCCTCGCCCGATGAGCACCTCGTCGTCGCCGTGGACCAGCACCACGCTCGGATCGTCCGCCATCGACCCCGACGCTACTGGCGGGATGATCGGCGCGGATCCGATGGTTGCACCCGCCATGGTCACGTCACCGCGCCGTCCGCTCTCCATGCTGGACCTGGCGATCATCGCCCCGGACCAGACGCCGGCCGAGGCGCTGCGGGCCAGCATCACCCTGGCCCAGCAGGCCGAGCGATCGGGCTATCACCGGGTCTGGTACGCCGAGCACCACAACATGGCGTCGATCGCCTCGTCGGCCACGAGCGTGCTGATCGCGACGGTCGCGGCGCACACCTCGACCATCCGACTCGGCGCCGGCGGCATCATGCTGCCCAACCACGCACCGCTCACGATCGCCGAGCAGTTCGGCACGCTCGAGTCCCTGCACCCCGGCCGGATCGACCTCGGTCTCGGTCGGGCCCCGGGAAGCGATCAGGCCACCCTGCGCGCCCTGCGGCGCACCAACGCCGCGGCGGAGGCCTTCCCCCAGGACGTGCTCGAGCTCCAGGCCTACCTCGCCGGCCGATCGGTGGTCCCCGGGGTCGAGGCCATCCCGGGCGCCGGCACCGAGGTGCCGCTCTACATCCTCGGCTCGTCGCTCTTCGGGGCCCGCCTCGCGGCGGCGCTCGGCCTCCCCTACGCCTTCGCCTCGCACTTCGCTCCCGCTGCGCTCGAGCAGGCCGTCGCCGCGTACCGCCGCGAGTTCGAGCCGTCGGACCAGCTCACCGAGCCCTACGTCATCGCCGCCGTCAACGTCGTCGCCGACGAGACCGACGAGGCGGCCGACGCCCAGTTCGAGCAGATCGTGCGGTGGCGCGTCGCCCGCTTCCTCGGCCGGGGTCGACCCTTCACCGAGGCCCAGCTCGACGACCTCGTCGCCTCGCCGCAGGGCCGCCAGGTGGCGCAGATGATGACCTACTCGGCGGTCGGGACCCCCGAGCGGGCTGCGGCGTACCTCGACGACTTCGCTGCCCATGCCGACGCCGACGAGCTGATCACCGCCCACGCGTCACGCTCACTCGACGAGCGGCTCCGTTCCGTCGAGCTGCTGGCCGAGGCCGCCGGCCTGCGCCAACCGGCGCCGAGCGCCTGATCGCACGCTCCGCCGCCGACGCCACCTCGCGGCGCCGAGGCCGAGCGCGATCGCGACCACCAGCTCGAGGGCGCCCAACGTCGGCAGGCCCCAGGAGGTCGTGATCCTGGCGACGCCGTCGATCCATCCCACCCCGAGCCGGGTCGGTACGTGCAGCGCCGAGGCGAGCGGGCCGGGCGCCGCGCCCGCCACGATCCCGGCCGTCGCACCCCACACCATCACCAGGCCCGCGACCGGGCCGGCGAGCAGGTTGGCCGGCAGGCTGGCCGACGGGACGTCGCCGAAGGTCCAGACGAGCAGCGGTGCCACGCCCAGCTGCGCGGCGAGCGTGACCGACAACGGCGTCGTGCACCACGACGGCCCCGGGAGCGCGGACCGGATCGGTCGCTCGAGCACCACGATGCCGAGCGTCGCAGCAGCGGACAGCTGGAACGCCAACGACCACGCGAGCAGGGGGTCCACGAGCACCAGCGCGGTGACCGCCGTGGCGAGGAGGCGCAGCGACGAAGCCGGCCGGCCGACCAGATCGGCTCCGATGGCCAACCCGGCCATCACCGCGGCTCGACTCACCGACGGCTCCACCCGCGTCACCGCGACGAAGAAGAGGAGAACGCCGGTCGCCGCCACCGCGCGACTCGTCGGCGGGAGGCGTCGCAGCCCCGGACCGGCGACCGCGAGCACGAAGGCCACGTTCTGCCCCGACACCACGAGCAGGTGACCGAGGCCCGCGGCCCGAAACCGCTCCCGCAGCTCGTCGCGCTGCTCGCGGTCGTCGCCGATGGTCAGCCCGAGGAAGAGCGCCCGCTCGTCGCGGTCGAGGTCGGCCGCACCGGTGACCAGCAGCTCCCGGACGTCGTTGGCGACACCGATCGGTCCGGCCGCCGGCAACGGTCGCGACACCCGCTCGGCCACGATCCGGCCGACGACGTGACGCGGTCGGAACCAGGCCAGATCGCTGGGGCGAGCCGCCGAGGTCCGACCTCGCACCACGACCTGCTCACCCATCCGGGCCTCCCCGAGGATCGAGGCGACACCGCCGTAGGCGTGCAGCTCGTAGCGGGCGCCGTCGAGGCGCACGTCGACGCGCGCCGAGCGGTCACCGCTGCGAGGGTCCGCGACGAGCGTCACGACCGCCTCCACCTCGACCTCCTCGACCGGTTCGTCGAGCGGGCCGAGCGCCCGGGTGGCCAGCACGGCGGCGGCCGCACCGACGACCACTGCGAGGGCCGCCGTCCGCCAGCCGGCCATCGCGCACGCGAGTGCGAGCACCGCCGCAGCGACCGCGAGCGGCCAGGCGGGCGCGACCTCACCCAAGCGGGCACCGGCGAGCGCCGCGACCGCCGCGACGAGCGCCCTCACGACCCGACCGTGACGAGCTCGCGCACGGCCTCGAACTTCGCCGGCCCGATGCCGCGGACATCGAGGAGGTCCTCGATCGCGGCGAACCGCCCGTGCTCCTCGCGGTGGGCGACGATCGCCTCGGCGGTCGCCGGCCCGACCCCGGGCAGCGCCTCGAACCGGGCGGCGTCGGCGGTGTTGAGGTCGATCGGCCCCGACGCTCCCGCGGCCTCGCCACCGCCGTCCCCGACCCCGGCGAACGCCTCGCCCTCGACGGGGACGAAGATCTGTCCGCCGTCGGTGACGGCCGCCGCGAGGTTCACGCGGTCGAGGTCGGCGTCCGCCCGCGCCCCGCCGGCTGCGTCGATGACGTCGGCGATGCGGGCGCCGGCCGGCATCCGGTAGAGCCCGGGGCGCACGACGGCCCCGGCGGCGTGGACGTGCACCTCGGCCGGAGCGACGGTCGGCGGAGCGGCCAGCGGCAGCTCGTCCTCGACCCGCGCCGGCGGCGCGGATGCGTCGTCGGGCCACCACCACAGCACGGCAGCGACCGTGGCGGCGACGACGACGGCTGCTGCGACCAGCAGATCGGGCCGGAGCCAGAGCGCCCGGCGACTCCAGACGCGATCGGCCCACGACACGGGCCGGGGAGCGGGATCGTGCACGGCTCACCCCACGGCGCGAGCGCGCCGCTCAGTCGGGGGAGGCGAGCCCGATGCTACCCGTGGGTCGGCTTGGTCGCGATCAGGTCGATCAGGGCGGACCGGCCCACGTGGCCGGTCCCCTCGACCAGTTCGGTGTCGTAGCTCTCCAGTCGCTCGATGGACAGCTCGGCGAACTCGGCGCGCAGCAGCGCCTCGGTGTACTTGAGCTCCGGGCGAGGCCCGCCGCCGGTCCCGGGGGTCGGCTGCTCGTGCACGGGTACCGGCCCGAGCAGGTGGCGTACGGGACCGGC
>JBCBSZ010000006.1:0-122035 GCA_039818945.1 Actinomycetota bacterium | reverse complement strand
CCGCCGTCGTCAGATCGATCCGCTCGCTGCCGGGTCGCACCATCGACGCATCCTGCCACGACCGTTCCGGCCGACACCCGACCCGGTACCCTGATCGGCGCGCTCCTGCGGGCGTAGCTCAATGGCTAGAGCTTCGGCCTTCCAAGCCGATGATGCGGGTTCGATTCCCGTCGCCCGCTCTCACCCCTCGCCGCGGCGGGCGAGCAGCTCCCGCTCGAGCACCCCGACCAGCCGGTCGACCCGTCGCCTCGCCTCCCAGCCGTCGATCCGGTCCGACCAGAGCTCGTCGCCCCAGGTCTCGGAGCCCGAGGCGGCCGCCGCCACGGCGGCACGGTCGATCGAGGCACAGCACGTCGCCAGCTCGTCGAGCGCCTCGGCGGCGCGGCGCACGCTCTCGGGGTGGGGCCGCGACGGCCGGCCGTCCGCGACAGCGTCAGCCCCACGAGCTCGAGCAGGCGGCCCACCCTGCCCCGGTCGACGCGGAGATCGCTCGCCGCCGCGAGCTGGTCGTCGGCGACGCGGGCCAGGTCGAGCGCCTCGACCAGGCCGCGATCCGTCGCGTCGTTCACGTGCCCGGGTCGTCGAGCGCGGCGATCTCGCCGAGGTCGAGCGCGGTGGTCGGCTGGTCGATCACGATCCGCTCGTCGGGCTGGTGGCGGAGCACCGACTCGATGTACGACTCGACGGCCACGGGCAGGCCCACGTCCGTGCCCGCCTGCTCCGACAGGAACCAGTTGTGCTCGAGCACCTGGTGATAGATCTCCGCCGGCTCGAGCCCGGCCGGCCAGCTCGGCGGGGATCGACGCCATCGTCGGGTCCCACCGCTCGGTCAACCAGCGGTAGGCCACCACACCCTCGGGCAGATCGCGACCCTCGGCCTCCGACACCCAGGCCCCGAAGCCGCGGATGGCGTTGAGCAGCCGGCGGGCCTGGTTCTCCTGCGTGACCTCGATGCCGGTGAGCTGGGCGAGCACCCGCTTGTGGTGCCCCTCCTCGACGACGACGGGTCGGAACCTGAACCGGCGTTCGCCGTCGGTCTCGAGCACCTCGACCTCGGCGGTGTCGAAGCCGAGCTCGTTGACCCGCCGCAGCCGCTCGTTGATGCGGAACAGCTCGTCGCCGCGGACCTCGTCGGTGCGCGTCAGCTCGGTCCAGAGGTCGTCGTAGCGCTTGCGGAGGCTCTCGACCACCTCGAACGGGTCGAGGTCGGTCTCGTCGATCCGACCCGCCGCCACGAGATCGAAGAGCCCGCCCGCGATGTTCTCGGCCGCGATGTCGAGCTCGTAGCCACGCTGGCCGTCGGTCAGCTCGTCGTGCAGCTCACCGGTCTCGACGTCGACCACGAACGCCGCCAGCGCGCCGGCGTCGCGACGGAACAACGCGTTGTTGAGCGAGCAGTCACCCCAGAAGAACCCGCCGAGGTGGATGCGGACGAGCAGCACGGCCAGTGCGTCGATGAGGCGCTGGCGCACGTCGGGCACGACCGGGCCACGGAACAGCGAGCGGTAGGGCAGGGAGTAGGAGAGGTGGCGGGTGATGATCACGCCCTCGAGCCGCGAGCCGTCGTCGCCGCGGCGGGAGAGGGCGGTGCCGACGACGTCGACGACCGGCAGTCCCTCCTCCGTCAGGTGGCTGAGCAGCTCGAACTCGCGACGCACGAGCCGCTCCGGCAGCTCCTTCAGTGCGAGGTACACCCCGGACCGCTCGACGAAGCAGACGGGGTGGCGGTGCGTTCCCCGGGGGAGGCGCACGGTGATGTCCTCGGGCCACTCGTCGATCGGTATCGACCACGGAAGGTCCAGGAGATCGGCGACGGAGATCTCCGAGGTTCTGAGCTGGAGGGCGACCACGGCGCCGACGCTACTGGCCGGCCGGCGATCGGCGCCGTGGGGACGGCCCCGGGGTCACCGCATCGCAGCGGCGCACGGATCGGCGATGCAGGTCGAGGCGACCAGATCGGCCGAGGTGAGACCGAGGTCGGCGAGATCGGTCGGGAGCAGTCCGATGCTGATGCCGCCGGGCCCCGTCACGATCGAGGGCACGGTCGTCGACGGGGCGGTCACGTCGGGCGCCTCGGTGGTCGGCACGGTGCCGCCGCCGGACGGCGTCGTGGTCGAGGTCGTGGGGGTCGTGCCACCGCCGTCATCGACCGGGGTCGTCGTCGTGGTGACGTCCGGGATCGTGATCGACGGCGTGCTGTCGCCGGGGGTCGTCGTGGTCGGGGCGCCACCGTCGGGCACCGGGACCGTCGTGGTCGGCGTCGACGGCGAGCCCGGTGAGCCGCCCGACGGATCGAGGTAGAGGAAGCCGTTCGGCAGCGTGCCGGTGCGCGAGCCGTCGCTGACGACCACGTCCACCGCACCGGCCGGAGCCGTCGGTGTGGTCACCAGCAGCTGCACGCCGGCGATGTTCACCAGCACGGTGGCCGGGCGGTCGCCGAAGAGCACGGTCGGTTGGGTGCCGAAGTCGCCACCGGTGATCACCACGGTGTCGCCGCCGGCGATGGACCCGGCGTTCGGCGAGACCGCGGAGATCGCGATCTCGCCGACGGAGGGCTCGGTGCCGATCGGCGGAATGGTCGTGGTCGGGGTGCCGCCGCCGCCGCCCGGGGCCGTCGTCGTCGGCGCGCCGGTCGTCGGCGGGGTGGTCGTCGCCGGCGTCGTGGGGGTCGGCGAGGTGCCGCCGCCGCTGCCCGGCGTGGTGGTCGGCGACGACGGTGCCGTGGTGGTCGGGCTGGTGGTCGGGCTGGTCGGCGTCGTCGGCGAGGTGGAGCCACCCCCGCCGCTCGGTGTCGTGGTGGTCGGAGCGCCGGGATCGACGGTGGGGATGGTCGTCACCGTCGGCGTGCCGCCGCCCCCTCCTCCGCCGCCGCTCGGTGTGGTGGTGGTCGTGGGTGCCGGGGTGGTGCCGCCACCTCCGCCGCTGTCCGGCGTGGTGGTGGTCGTGGGTGCCGGGGTCGGGCCGCCGTCTCCGCCGTCGTCCGGCGTGGTGGTGGTCGGCGAGGCCGGCACGGTCGTGGTCGTCGGCGTGGGGTCCGGTTCGCCGACCACCTCGAAGCCGGTGAGACCGGCGAGGCCGACCCGCTGCCCGGCGTCGTCGACGAGCTCGAGCAGCAGCCCGTACCGGCCGGCGGGCAGCGCCAGCTCGAGGTCGAGCGTCGGCGCGTCGGCGCGCACCTGGCCGAGCACCCGGCCCTCGTCGTCGGTGCTCGCCGGCGCGCCGTCGACCAGCAGGTCGTGGCGAGCGACGGTGCGGACCTGGCCGTCGTGGTCGATGAGCAGGGTGGCCCGGACGCTGGTGTTCGAGGTGTCGAGGTCGCTCGACGGGTGGACGACCGGCTCGGCGCTGATCGGTGCCGCGACGTCGGCCTCGAGACCGAGGAGCCCGGACACGTCGAAGCCGACGCCCGGCACGAGCAACTCGGCCGCGCCCGGTGCGTGCACCCGGCCGCCGGTCACCGATCGGCCGGCGTAGGCGTCGCCGGGGGTGGTCCCACGGAGGAGCGCGTCCGTGATCGTGCCGACCGTGGCCGACGGGTCGAGCGACAGCAGCTGCGCCGCGACGCCGGCGGCGACGGGTGAGGCCATCGAGGTGCCCCGCATGCGGGCGTACCGACCGCCCGGGTAGGTCGAGAGGATGTTGTCGCCGGGAGCGAAGACGTCCACGCTGGTCGCGCCGTAGTTCGAGAACCAGGCGACCGCATCGGCCTGGGTCGACGCGCCGACCGACACGAGGTTCGGGTGCGGGTAGGAGGCCGGGTAGACGGGCTGCACGTCGTTGTCGCCGGCGTTGTTCCCTGCGGCGGCCACGACGAGCACGTCGGCCCGGGTCGAGTGGTTCAGCGCGTCCTCCATGTAGAAGGAGCGGGCCCCGACGGCGCCGAGCGACAGGTTGATCACGTCGGCTCCGTGATCGACGGCGTAGCGGATCGCCTGGGCGACGCCGAAGAACCCACCGCTGCCGCGGGAGTTCAGGACCTTCAGCGGCATGATCCGCGCGCCGGGCGCCACGCCGGCGACGCCGAGGTCGTTGTCGGCTGTCGCCGCCACCGTGCCGGCGACGTGGGTGCCGTGCCCGTGGTCGTCGGACGGGTCCGCGTCGCCGTTCACGAAGTCCCAGCCCGTGCAGTCGTCGCGGTAGCCGTTGCCGTCGTCGTCGATCCCGTTGCCGCAGATCTCGCCGTCGTTCGTCCAGAGGTTCGCGACCAGGTCCGGGTGGGAGAGGTCGACGCCGGTGTCGATGATCGCCACGACGATCCCGGAACCGTCGGCGCGGTCCCACAACTCCGGCGCCGCGACGCCGGCGGTGTCGTCGAGGTACCACTCGTCGCCGCGCATCGGGTCGGCGCTGATCGTGGCCACCTGCTCGCGCCAGCCACCGCGGACGCCCGGGAGGGCCAGCACCTCGTCGACCTCGAGGTCGGCCGTGACCTGGTAGTAGCCGTCACCTCCCGCGACGACCGACACGACGCCGTCCTGATCGAGCAGCGGATGGTCGTCGACCACCTCACCCGGCGCGCTCACCTCGGGCGTGGAGGGTTCGGGGAGCGACGTCGACGGCGCCGGCCGGGGCTCGTCGGCGGGCGCGGGATCCGACGGGGTGCCCGCGAGCGGGTGGGAGGGGTCGACGTCCTCGAAGTGCTCACCGGTGGCGGCGCGCAGCCGTGACGGTCCGTCGGCGGGGGGAGGGGCCGCGTCGTCGTCCCAACGCACGACGACCCGGGTCAGACCGTCGCCCCACGGGTCGGCGACCTCGGGGTCGTCGGGGTCGAGCACCGCCGGTCCGATGACGGTGTCCGCGGCGTCGTCGCCGGCGGCGCCGGAGGCGCAGGCCGAGGCCACGAGTGCGAGCGCCGCCACGATCGCGAGCCAGGCGTGGCGGTCGGGGGCCGACGATGGGCGCATGTTCCCTCCATCGACCCCGCGAGCTGGCCTTGTGAGCCACCTGACGCACAACGTCGCCCCTCCGTCACGATCCGGTCCGGCGAGGGTCCGAGGGACGAGGGCGGTGGCCGGTACACTCGCCCACCTGTGAAGAGCACGGTCTCCACCCTCGACGACAACCGGGTGAAGCTGACCGTCGAGGTCGACGAGTCGGAGTTCGACGAAGCCCTCGACGAGACGTTTCGCAAGATCGCCAAGGAGGTCCGCATCCCGGGCTTCCGGCCCGGCAGGGCCCCCCGCAAGATCCTGGAGGCCCGCATCGGCCCCGAGGTGGCCCGCGGCGAGGCGCTGCGAGATGCGATCCCCGACTACTACGGTGCCGCCCTCCGCGAGCACCTCGTCGACGCCATCGCCCCGCCCGAGATCGACATCACCGACGGCGAGGAGCAGGGCCCGGTCGTGTTCGATGCGGTGGTCGAGGTCCGGCCCAGCATCGAGATCGACGGCTACGACGGCCTCCGGGTCGAGCTGCCCTCACCCGTCGCCGGTGACGACGACATCGACGCCCAGGTCGACCGGGTGCGCGAGCAGTTCGCCGACCTCGACGAGGTCGACCGGCCGGCGATCGACGGCGACCACGTCCTCATGGACATCGCCGGCTCCCAGGACGGCGAGGAGATCGCCGGGCTGACCGCTCAGGACTACAGCTACGAGGTGGGCATCGAGGCCCTCGTCGTCGAGCTCGACGAGAACCTCCGCGGCGCGAAGCCGGGCGACATCCTCGAGTTCGGCGCCGATCACCCCTCCGAGGAGGGCGCGACGCTCGACTTCCGGGTGCTGGTCAAGGCCGTCCGCCAGAAGGTCCTCCCCGACCTCACCGACGAGTGGGTGGCCGAGAACACCGAGTTCGAGACCGCCGAGGCGATGCGGGCCGACAGCGCCCAGCGCCTCAACACGATCAAGTCGTCGCAGGCCCGCTCGGCGCTGCGCGACCGCGTCGCCGGCGCGCTGCGCGACCTCACCGAGATCGAGCCGCCCGAGCCGATGGTGCAGGCGATGATGGAGGACCAGCTCCAGAACCTCGCGATGTCGCTGCAGGCCCAGGGCATGCAGCTCGAGCAGTGGATGGCCATGACCGGCACCACGCAGGAGCAGTTCCGCGACCAGCTCCAGGACGGCGCCCGCAACGGCGCCATCGTCGACCTGGCGCTGCGGGCCGTCGCAGCGGCCGAGGACCTCGCCCCCACCGACGACGAGCTCACCGCCGAGCTCGAGCTGACCGCCACCCAGCTCGAGCTCGAGGCCGACGAGGTGCGCCGTCGCCTCACCGATGCCGACGGTCTCATGGGCATCCAGGCCGAGCTCACCAAGCGCAAGGCCCTCGACTGGCTGGTCGAGCGGGCCGAGCTCGTCGACGAGGACTCCGGCGAAGCGATCGACCGGGCGCTCCTCGATCCGCCGGAGGAGCCGTCGACAGAAGACATCGAGGCGGCCGTCGACGACACGATCGACAGCGAAGACACCGACGACACCGAGGACGCCGCTGCGTCCGAGCAGACCGAGACGGAGGAAGCGTGAGCGGATCGATGTTCGGGGCCTGGGGCGAGCGTCGCCTCGAGGTCGCCAACCACCTGGTTCCCACCGTCGTCGAGCAGACGAACCGCGGCGAGCGGGCCTATGACCTCTACAGCCGCCTGCTGCGGGAGAACATCATCTTCCTCGGCACGCCGATCGACGACACGATCGCCAACCTGACCAGCGCCCAGCTGCTGTTCCTCGAGTCGGAGAACCCCGACCGCGACATCAGCATCTACATCAACTCGCCGGGCGGCGACATCACGGCGTTGTTCGCCATCTACGACACGCTGCAGTTCATCCGCAACGACATCTCGACCATCTGCCTCGGGCAGGCCGCCTCGGCCGCCGCCGTGCTGCTCTCGGCCGGCACGCCGGGCAAGCGCCTCGCCCTGCCCCACGCCCGGGTCCTGCTGCACCAGCCCTACGGCCAGGCGATGGGCCAGGCCACCGACATCGAGCTGGCCGCCAAGGAGATCGACCGCATGCGGGTGCTGCTCGAGGAGATCCTCGCCCGCCACACCGGCCAGCCGGTCGAGAAGATCCACGACGACACCGACCGCGACTTCGTCATGAGCGCTGCCGAGGCGAAGGAGTACGGTGTCATCGACGAGGTGATCGAGTCGCGATCACCGCTCGAAGACGGTCCGATCCGGGCCGCCTGAGGGAGTCGGGGCGAGTGACCGAGCACACGTTGAGCCCGGGGGGGCGCTGACATGGCGAAGTTCGGCGATTCGGGGGAGCTCCTGAAGTGCTCGTTCTGCGGCAAGTCCCAGAAGCAGGTCAAGAAGCTGATCGCCGGCCCGGGCGTCTACATCTGCGACGAGTGCATCGATCTCTGCAACGAGATCATCGAGGAGGAGCTGTCGGAGACGACCGAGCTCGGCTTCGACGAGCTGCCCAAGCCCCGCGAGATCTACTCGTTCCTCAACGACTACGTCATCGGTCAGGACGCGGCGAAGAAGATCCTGTCGGTCGCGGTCTACAACCACTACAAGCGGGTGCAGGTCGGCCAGACCGTCGGTGACGACGACGTCGAGCTGGCCAAGTCGAACATCATGCTCATCGGGCCGACCGGCTCGGGCAAGACCGAGCTGGCCCGCACGCTCGCCCGTCTCCTCAACGTGCCCTTCGCCATCGCCGACGCCACGGCCCTGACCGAGGCCGGCTACGTCGGCGAGGACGTCGAGAACATCCTCCTCAAGCTGATCCAGGCCGCCGACTACGACGTCAAGAAGGCCGAGACCGGGATCATCTACATCGACGAGATCGACAAGATCGCCCGCAAGAGCGAGAACCCGTCGATCACCCGCGACGTGTCCGGCGAGGGCGTGCAGCAGGCGCTGCTGAAGATCCTCGAGGGCACGCAGGCGGCCGTGCCGCCGCAGGGGGGACGCAAGCACCCCCACCAGGAGTTCATCCAGATCGACACCACGAACATCCTGTTCATCTGTGGTGGTGCCTTCGCCGGGCTGGAGAAGATCATCGAGGCCCGCGTCGGCAAGGGCGGCATGGGCTTCGCGGCCGAGGTGCGCAGCCCGGTCGACCACAGCCTCACCCAGCTGTTCCCCGAGGTGCTGCCGGAGGACCTGCTCAAGTACGGCCTCATCCCCGAGTTCGTCGGCCGTCTGCCCGTCATGGGCGTGCTGGCCCCGCTCGACAACGAGGCGCTGGTGCAGATCCTCACCCAGCCCCGCAACGCCCTGGTGAAGCAGTACAAGAAGTTCTTCGAGCTCGAGAACGTCGACCTCCGGTTCAAGCCCGAGGCGCTCGAAGCCATCGCCGAGCAGGCGATGCTGCGCGGCACCGGTGCCCGCGGCCTCCGGGCGATCCTCGAAGAGGTGCTCGTCGACGTCATGTACGAGCTCCCGTCGCGCGACGACGTCGAGGCGGCGGTGCTCACCCGGAAGTCGGTCGAGGAGAAGGTCAACCCGACGCTGGTGCCCCGCAAGCCGGGTACCGACGCGGCGAACCGACCCCGACGCGCCGCGAGCTGATCTCACCTCCGTAGCCTCCACCGGGTGCGTTACGACGAGGCGTTGTCCTGGCTGAACGGCCACATCAACATCGAGCGGCTGGGCCCGCGCCGCCCCGGTGAGCTGAGCCTGGACGGCATCGCTGCGCTGATGGCCGTGCTCGGCGATCCGCAGGACGCCGCAGCGACCATCCACCTGACCGGCACGAACGGCAAGGGCTCGACGGCCCGGGTCGTGACGGCCGTGCTCGTCGAGCTCGGCCTGACCGTCGGCACCTACACCTCACCGCACCTGCAGCGCATCAACGAGCGGATGCGCATCGACGGAAGGCCCTTGAGCGACGAGGAGTTCGCCCGGGCGATCGAGCTGGTCGCGTCGGTGCAACCTCTGGCGGGCGTGACGAGCAGCTACTTCGAGATCCTGGCCGCGGCCGGGTACGCGGTCTTCGCCGACGTGCCCACCTCGGCCAACGTCATCGAGGTCGGTGCGGGCGGGCGCCACGACGCCACCAACGTCGTCTCGGCCGAGGTCGCCGTCGTCACGAACGTCGGCCTCGACCACCTCGACTACTTCGGTCCGACGATCCACCACGTGGCCGCCGAGAAGGCCGGGATCATCGAGGAGGGCGCGCACCTCGTCCTCGGCGCCGACGACCCCGATCTGCGCCACCACTTCCTCGACCAGCGCCCCGGTGAGGTGTGGGTGCTCGGCGAGGACGTCGAGCTCCTCCGCAACGAGATCGCCATCGGCGGCCGGGTGCTCGACGTCCGCACACCGAAGGCGACCTACACCGACCTCTTCCTCCCGCTGCACGGGGCCCACCAGGGCCGCAACGCCGCGCTCGGCCTCGCTGCCGTGGAGGCCTTCCTCGACCGGTCGCTCGGCGGCGACGTCGTCGAGGAGGCGTTCGCCTCGGTCACCGCGCCGGGTCGGTTCGAGATCGTCGACCGCCAACCGTTGGTCCTGCTCGACGGTGCCCACAACGCCGAGGGCGCAGCGGCCGCCGCCGACACCTACACGAGCGAGTTCTCGATCGGCGGCGACACCGTCCTCGTGTTCGGGTGCAACTCCGGCCGCGAGCCGGCGGAGATGCTGGAGGCGCTCGCCCGGATCGCGCCGCGGGTCGTCATCGCCACCGCTCCGGACTGGGCCCGGGCCATCCCCGCCGACGAGATCGCTGCGGCGGCGACCAAGCTCGGCCTCGACGTCGAGGTCGTGCCGTCGGTGCCCGACGCGGTCGACCGAGCCCGTGCGCTCGTCACCCCCGACGACTCGATCTTCGTCTCGGGCTCGCTCTACGTCGTCGGCGAGGCCCGCGAGCACCTCGGCCGCTCCTGGGACGACGAGACCACGCTGGGCGGTCGCGATTCCGCATAGGGGCGCGCGGTGGGTAGCCTTGACCGCTGCTCAGCCCCGATTCCCCCCGAGGAGCTCCGCGTGGGTCGCACCCTGGTCATCTGCAAGCCGGACGCCGTCGAGCGCGGCCTCGCCGGAGAGATCGTGTCCCGGCTCGAGAAGAAGGGCCTCACGCTGATCGCGGCCGAGCTCCGCACCATCGACGAGGCGACCGCAAAGCTGCACTACGCCGAGCACGACGGCAAGCCGTTCTTCCCCACCCTCCTGGCGTTCATCACCCGGTCACCGTCGTTGCTCCTCGTCGTCGAGGGCCCCGAGGACACCTGGGCCATCGTTCGGAACCTCATGGGCTCGACCAACCCGGCCGAGGCCGCACCGGGCACGATCCGCGGCGATCTCGGCACGATCACGACGGAGAACCTCGTCCACGGCTCCGACTCGGAGTGGTCGGCGTCTCGCGAGATCGGGCTCTTCTTCCCGGCGCTGGGCTGAGCTCGTGGCCTCCTACGACGACCATTCCTTGAGCGGCACCGGTGGTGGCCTTAGGCTGGGCGACGCATCGGCCCGCTGGAGGCGCCCCGTGTCCGACTCCGTGTTCGCGTCCATCTCCGGCCGCAAGATCGCGGTCGACCTCGGCACGGCGAACACCCTCGTCTACGTCCAGGGCCGCGGCATCGTGCTCAACGAGCCGTCGGTCGTGGCCGTGAACGTGCGCGACGGGCGACCGCTCGCGGTGGGGCTCGAGGCCAAGCGGATGATCGGGCGCACGCCCGGCCACATCCAGGCCATCCGACCGCTGAAGGACGGCGTGATCGCCGACTTCGACATCTGCGAGAAGATGCTGCGGTACTTCATCCAGCGCGTGAGCCCGCGCCGCTGGGCCAAGCCCGAGATGGTCATCTGCGTCCCCTCCGGCATCACGGGCGTCGAGCAACGTGCGGTGCAGGAGGCGGCCGAGTACGCCGGCGCCCGCAAGGCCTACATCATCGAAGAGCCCATGGCCGCGGCCATCGGCGTCGGCCTGCCGGTGCAGGAGCCGACCGGCAACATGATCGTCGACGTCGGCGGCGGCACGACCGAGGTGGCCGTGATCTCCCTCGGCGGCATCGTCGCCAGCCAGTCCGTGCGCGTCGGCGGCGACGAGCTCGACGAATCGATCATCACCTTCATCAAGAAGGAGTACAGCCTGGCCCTCGGCGAGCGAACGGCCGAAGAGGTCAAGATCGCCATCGGGACGGCCTGCCCGCAGCCCGAGGAGCTGTACGCCGAGATCCGGGGTCGCGACCTGGTGACCGGCCTGCCCAAGACCATCACCGTGTCGTCGGTGGAGATCCGCGACGCCATGTCCGAGCCGCTCGCGAGCATCGTCGACGCGGTCAAGGTCACGCTCGACACGACCCCGCCCGAGCTGGCCGCCGACATCATGGAGCAGGGCATCGTCCTGGCCGGTGGCGGCGCCATGCTGCGCGGGCTCGACCAGCTGCTGCACGACGAGACCGGCATGCCGATCCTCATCGCCGAGCACCCACTCGACGCCGTCGTGATGGGCTCGGGCCAGTCGCTCGAGGAGTTCGAGGCGCTGAAGGGCGTGCTGTTCTCGTCGAGCAACGCCTGACGACCGGGTAGCGGCCCATGGTGGCGCGACGCGCGTCCCAACGCCCCTCCCGGACCACGATCATCGTGCTCGTCCTCGCGTCGATCACGCTGATCACCATCGACTTCCGCGGCGATGCCGGCCCGCTGGAGGGTCTGCGCGACGGCGCCCTCGACCTCCTCTCCCCGGTGCGCGGCGTCGTCGACCGCGCCACCGAGCCGGTCAGCGACGCCTGGAACGGCGCCTTCAACTTCGACGAGGTCGAGCAGGAGAACGCCGAGCTCCGGGCCCGCGTCGAGGAGCTGGAGGCCGAGGCGTTGCTGGTGGCCGAACTCCAGCGGGAGCTGGCCGAGGCGCGCGAGCTGATCGGCGTCACCGACACCCTCGATCTCGACACGGTCACCGCCCGGGTGATCGACGCCCCGATCTCCGACTTCGAGCGCACGATCGAGCTCGACGTCGGCACCGACGACGGCGTTGCCGAGGACATGCCGGTGCTCGGTCCGGGCGGTCTCGTCGGCCGGATCACCCAGGCCACCGGTGGCCGATCGCGCGTGCAGTTGCTCACCGACGGCACCTTCGGCGTCGGGGTGCGGTTGAGCCGGAGTGGCGAGACCGGCGCGGCGGTGGGCCGGGGCCGGTCCGATCCGCTCGAGATCGAGCTGGTCGACATCTCCACCGTCGTCATCCCCGGGGAGACGGTGACGACGAGCGGTCAGGAGGGCTCGGCGTTCCCGCCCGGCCTCCTCGTCGGCACGGTCACGAGCGCCGAGGTCGACGAGATCGACGGCGTCCTCCGCGTGTCCCTCGCGCCCGCCGCCGACCTCAACCGGCTCGATGTCGTGAGCGTGCTGCGGTGGCCCCCGCCGAGCGAGCCCGCCCCGGACGAGCCGCGATGAGGGCGCGCCTCGCCGTCGTGCTCGTGACCGCCGTCGTCGCGCAGGCAGCCGTCGCACCGCAGCTGCGCCTCCTCGGCTCGACGCCGGCGTTGCTCATCCTGGTCGCCATCGCCGGGGGCGCGCTCGCCGGTCCCGATCTCGGTGCGATGATCGGGTTCGTGGCGGGCATCGGCATGGATCTGCTCGTGCAGACGCCATTCGGACTCTGGGCGCTGAGCGCCACGCTCCTCGGGTGGGGAGTCGGGCATCTCCACGGCAGACTGGTGGCCCCGGGCCGGCTCTCCCGAGCCGTCTCCGCGGCGCTCGGCACCGCTGCCGGTGTCGGCCTCTACGTCGCCCTGGGCTCCCTGCTGGGCCAGGAGCACCTGCTGAACCTCCCCATCGGACGCCTGATGCTCTCGCTGATGATCGCCAACGTCATCCTCATGCCGGTCGCGGTGCGCGCCATGCGCTGGGCCCTCGATGTCGAGCTGCCCGGAGCGCGCCGGTGAGCGCACAGGACGTCCCGCGGGTCCGGCTCGCGGTCCTCGGTGTGGTGCTCGTCGCGCTCTTCTCCGCGCTGTTCGCCCGCCTCTACTACCTGCAGGTCCTCGTGAGCCCGGACTTCGTCGTGCAGGCGGAGCAGAACCAGATCCGCGACGTCCGGCTCGATCCGGTGCGCGGCCGCATCCTCGACCGCAACGGCGTCGTGCTCGCCGACAACGTCCTGGTCGGCCAGGTCGCGCTCGACCGCGACGTCATGCGATCCCTCGACGACGACGATCAGCTGCTCGAGATGGTCGAGCGGCTCGGCCCGGTCATCGGCATGACCGCCCAGGAGATCCTCGACGAGTACTACGACCTCAACAACAACCAACTCCTGCCCGTCGTGCTGGTCGAGGGGGTCGACGAGCCGCTCCTCACCTTCCTGAAGGAACGTCAGAACGAGTTCCCCGGCGTCATCGCCCGGCAGGTCCAGCGTCGGGTGTATCCCCTCGGTCCGGTGGCCTCCCACGTCGTCGGCTACGTCGGCGAGATCCCGCAGAACGAGCTCGAGCGACTCGCGGATCGCGGGTACGAGCCCGGCGACGCGTTCGGCAAGGCGGGCGTCGAGCAGATCTTCGAGAGCGACCTCCGCGGCGAGAACGGCCTCGAGCGCTTCGAGGTCGACCGCCGCAGCCGCGTCGTGGCCCGAGACGTCGTCGAGGAGACCACCCCGGGCAGCGACATCATCCTGACCCTCGACACGCGGCTGCAGCGCGTCGCCGAGCAGGCGCTCGAGACCGGTCTGCTCAACGCCCGTCGCGACGCGGGCGAGTTCAACGCCACCCGCCCCGCTCCGGCTGGTTCGGTCGTCGTGCTCGACGTCACCGACGGCTCGGTCGTGGCGATGGCGTCCTACCCGTACTTCGATCCGAACGAGTTCGTCGGCGGCATCTCCAACGATCTGTGGGAGCGGCTGATCCGTCCGTCGTCGTACGCACCGCTCACCAACCGGGCCATCCAGGGCCTCTACGCCCCCGGCTCGACGTTCAAGCCCTTCACGGCGATCGCTGGGCTGGAGTCCGGCGTGATCGACCTCGGCACGCCGATCTACGACCCCGGCTTCTACAACCTCGATCCGTGCGAGGGCGAGAAGTGCCAGTGGACCAACGCCGGCGAGATCGAGTACGGCTGGGTCGACCTGAACCGCTCGCTCGTCGTGTCGAGCGACGTCTACTACTACTCGATGGGCGCCGACATCCAGCGTGATCTGCCCGACGGCGAGGACGAGATCATCCAGGAGGTCTCCCGCCGCTTCGGCTTCGGCTCCGAGACCAACATCCAGCTCCCCTTCGAGCGAGCCGGGCAGGTGCCCGACGAGGACCTGAAGCAGGAGCTCTTCGAGGCCGAGGTCTTCGAGTTCGGCACGTGGTTCGTCGGCGACACGATCAACCTCGCGATCGGCCAGGGCGAGCTGCTCGTCACCCCGCTCCAGCTCGCCAACGCCTACGCCACGCTCGCGACCCGCGGCGACCGTCAACAGCCCAACATCGTCGCCGAGGTCGTCGAGCGCACCGAGGGCGAGATCGTCCGCGAGCTGAGCGAGCGCAACCTTGGCGAGTTCGACATGGCCACGCCCGCTCCCGATGCGACGTGGGAGACCTTGGCCAGCGGTCTCATCGGGGCGGTCCGCAGCGTTGAGGGCACCGCCGACGAGGCCTTCATCGGGTTCCCGTTCGACAGCTTCGCCGTCGCCGGCAAGACCGGCACGGCTCAGCGCTTCGGTCGCAACCCGGTCACCGAGGCCCGGTTGGAGGACACCGCGCTCTTCGTCGGGTACGCCCCGGCGTTCGATCCGCAGTACGTCGTGGTCGCGGTGCTCGAGGAGGCCGGTTTCGGTGGTGAGGCGGCCGCGCCGGTGGCCCGCGAGGTGCTCGATGCCATCGTCGAGCTGGAGCTCACCGGCGACATCCTGACCGAGGAGGAGCGCGCCGCCATCGAGGCCGAGGAAGCCGCAGCGGAGGACGCGTCGTGACGGCGCTGCGCACCCGACCGCTCGGCAGCACCGACCCGCGGGCACCCGCCCGTCACATCGACTGGAGCATCGTCCTCGTCTGCCTGGCGCTGTCGGTCATCGGCGTCGCCGCGATCTACAGCGCGACGCAGCGCAGCCTGACCGCCGCCGGCGACGATCCGTTCTTCTACGGCCAGCGCCAGATCACCTTCCTCGCCGTGGGGCTCACCGCAGCGGTGATCACGTGGTTCGTCGACCACAAGGTGCTGCGGGACTGGTCGGCCCAGCTCTACGCCGTCACGATGCTCTCCCTGGTCGCGGTGCTGGTCCTCGGACGCGAGATCAACGGGGCCACGTCGTGGTTCCAGCTGCCCGGCTTCCAGCTGCAGCCGTCGGAGTTCGCCAAGCTCAGCGTGATCGTCGCGCTCGCCGCGTTCGTGTCGGCGAGCGGGCCGGGCGCCGGGCTCGATCGATTCGTCACCGGGCTCGCCATCGCCGGCGCGCCGATGCTCTTGATCCTGGCCCAGCCCGACGTGGGCACGATGCTCGTGTTCGTCGCCATCACGATGGGCATCTTCCTGGTCGGTGGCGCTCGGGCATCGCACATCGTGGGCGCCACCGTCGTGGCGATCGTCGGCGTCACGGCGGTGCTGACCCTCGGGCTGTTGCCCGAACCCCAGGAGGCGCGGCTGACGAGCTTCCTCAACGACGACGCCCCGGAGGAGTACCGCTACAACGGCGAGCAGTCCGAGATCGCGATCGGGGCCGGCGGGCTGACCGGCCGGGGATGGCTGGAGGGCACCCAGACGAGCGGTGACTTCGTGCCCGAACAGCACACCGATTTCATCTTCACGGCCGTCGCCGAGGAGTTCGGCTTCGTCGGCGCCGGCACGGTCCTGACGCTCTACGCGTTCCTCATCTGGCGCCTGTGGCGACTCGCCGCGCTCGCCCGGGACGGCTTCGGCACGCTGGTCATCCTCGGCGTGCTGTCGATGTTCATGTTCCAGATCTTCCAGAACGTCGGCATGACCGTCGGCGTCATGCCGATCACCGGGATCCCACTGCCCTTCCTGTCCCACGGCGGCTCGTCCACGATCATGGCGTGGACGGCGATCGGCCTCGTGCTCGGCGTCCACGCCCGGCGCTTCCGCTGACCAGCACGCCGGCAGTTGCGGCCGACTGACCACGGAGAGCGGTACCTCACGGACGGCGGCCGGCTGGGCGGCGGCCGGCCATCGTCGGAGTCCACAGGGGTGGGTGTACCGTGGTCCCGATCATGACCGACCTCTGGCCGCGCCTCGAACCGCTGTTGCCGCGTGTGCAGAAGCCCGCCCGCTACATCGGTGGCGAGGACGGCATGGTCACCCCCGACTGGGCTCCCCACAAGGTCGCCTGGCTGCTGGGGTACCCCGACACCTACGAGGTGGGGCTGCCCAACCAGGGCCTGCAGATCCTGTACGAGATCCTCAACGAACGCGACGACGCGCTGGCCGAGCGCACCTACGCGCCATGGGTCGACCTCGAGGAGCAGCTCCGGGGCAACGGTGTGCCGCTGTTCTCGGTCGACACCCATCGGGCGGCCGGGGCCTTCGACGTCCTCGCCTTCAACCTCTCCGCCGAGCTGGTCTACACGAACCTGCTCAACTGCCTCGACCTGGCCGGCGTCCCGATCCACACCGCCCGACGCGCCGACGACGATCCGCTCGTCGCGGTCGGCGGGCACGCCGCGTTCAACCCCGAGCCCGTTGCCGACTTCGTCGATCTGGTGGTGCTCGGCGACGGCGAAGAGGTCGTCTCCGACATCACCGAGGTCGTCGCCCCGTGGAAGCGCGCCGGCAAGCCCGCGGGCTCGCGCGAGCGGCTGCTGCGCGACCTCGCCGGCATCGAGGGCGTCTACGTGCCCTCGCTCTACGACGTGGCCTACGACGGCCCGCACCTCGCCGAGGTGACGCCGCGCTACCCCGACGTCCCCGAGGTGGTCGAGAAGCGCACGATCGCCGATCTGACCGACTGGCCGTACCCGCGTCGCCAGCTCGTCCCGTTGACCGAGGTCGTGCACGACCGGCTCAACGTCGAGGTGTTCCGGGGCTGCACGCGGGGCTGCCGCTTCTGCCAGGCGGGGATGATCACCCGCCCGGTGCGCGAGCGCCCGGCCGAGCAGGTCACCCGGATGATCGGCGACGGCCTGCGCCGGACCGGCTACGACGAGGTCAGCCTCACCTCGCTGTCGACCGCCGACTTCTCCGGCATCGAGCAGGTCACCGAGGCGACCATGTCCGACCCGGTGAACTGCGGCCGGGTCTCGATCTCGCTGCCGAGCCTGCGGGTCGACGCCTTCACCGTCGGCGTCGCCGCGCAGGTCGCCAAGGCCCGCCGCAGCGGACTCACGTTCGCTCCCGAGGCCGGGTCGTGGCGGCTGCGTCAGGTCATCAACAAGCTCATCACCGAGGACGACCTGTACGCGGCCGTCGAGTCGGCCTACTCCGAGGGCTGGCAGCGGATGAAGCTGTACTTCCTCACCGGCCTGCCGTCCGAGATGGACGACGACACCGAGGCGATCGCCGAGCTGGGCAAGCGCTGCGTCGAGATCGGCAAGGGCTACACCAAGGGCGCGTCGGTCACGGTGTCGCTGGGCGGGTTCGTCCCGAAGGCGCACACCCCGTTCCAGTGGTTCGGGATGAACGGCGTCGACGAGCTGCAGCGCAAGGTCAACCTCGTGCGCAACGCGGTCCGCAAGACACGGGTGCAGATCAAGTGGCACGAGCCGGCTGCCTCGTTGGCCGAGGGCCTCGCCTCCCGGGGCGATCGCCGCATCGGCGCGGTCATCGAGCGGGTGTGGCGGGCCGGCGGCACCTTCCAGGAGTGGACCGAGCGCTTCGATCTCGACCGCTGGACCGAGGCGATGGCGGCGGAGGGCCTCGATCTCGAGTGGTACACCACCCGCCACCGCCACGAGGACGAGATCCTCCCGTGGGACCACCTCCGCGCCGGGCTCCACCGCGACTTCCTCTGGCAGGACTGGCAGGACGCGCTCGCCGGCGCCGGCCTGCCCGACTGCCGCTGGACGCCGTGCTACGACTGCGGCGCGTGCACCGAGTACGGCGTCGAGCACGTCGTCGCCTCGCCGGTGCCGCCGGCGGGCGGTTCCCAGGGCACCGGTCAGGACCTGGTCGCCGCGGGGAGCGCCCCGGTGCGCTTCCTCGGCGCCAAGCCGGCGGGTGCGGCCCGATGACCGCTGCGACCTCCATCCGCCTCCGCTTCACCAAGCGGGGCAAGGTCCGCTTCACCGGTCATCGCGACGTCGCCCGCATCTGGGAGCGGGCGCTCCGGCGCGCCGGTGTCCCCATCGCCTACACCCAGGGCTTCTCGCCCCGGCCCCGGCTGAGCTTCGGCCTGGCCCTGCCGACCGGCGACGAGTCCGACGGTGAGTACCTCGACCTGCTCCTCGACGAGCCGGTCGAACCCGGACCCCTGTGCGAGGCGCTGACCGCTGCCCTGCCCGTCGGGTTCGAGGTGACCGCAGCGAAGGCGATCGAACGATCGACGCCGTCGCTGCAGGAGTCCGTGATCGCCTGCACCTGGTGGTTCGAGGTGCGACAGATCGGACCGGACTCGGCCGAAGCGCTCGTTCGCGAGCTGCTCGAGGCCGACTCGCTGCCGTACGTACGGCAGCGCAAGGGGCGTGAGGTCGAGGTGGACCTCCGCTCCGCACTGGGGAGCCTCGTCCCGCTCGGTGCGTCCGAGCACGGGCAGGCGTTCTCCGTCGAGCTCGCGACCAAGCCGTTCAGCGTGCGGCCGGCCGAGCTCATCGCCGCGACCCATCCCGAGCTCGAGCTGGGGCTGTCGCGGCGGACGCAGCAATGGATCGAAGGCGACGGCGAGCGTCGGGAGCCCATCTCGATGCTCGACCCGGTCCGCGAGCTCGCCGAGGTGCGGGCATCGTGACGACCCGGTCGACTCGCGCCCGCCTCACCCCGGCGCGCGATGCCGCGCGCCGAGACGGAAGGACTCGACATGGCCGAAGAGGCAGCGGGCGGCGACACCGCCCCGCCGGACGATCGGGGCTCGGCGCCCCATCTCGTGCCGAAGGTGCCACCACCCACGCCCACGGCGACTGACGCAGGAGGAGCCGGAGGCGGCTCCGGCGACGCGACGGCGAAGACCGGCAGCGGACGACGGCGGCGTCGTCGCCGCTCGGGCGGCGGAGGCGGCCAGGGAGCCGCCGCGTCCGAGAACCAGCAGGGCGGCCAGGGCAACGGCGGCGACCGGTCCGGTGGCCGGGGCGATGGTGGCGACCAGCAGGGCGGCCAGGGCAACCGGTCCGGTGGCCAGGGCAACGGCGGTCAGCGCGGCCAGGGCAACGGCGGCAACCCGCAGGGCGAGGGCGGCTCGTCGAGCGGACGTCGCCGGCGCCGTCGGGGCGGACGCGGTCGAGGTGGCGGCGGTGGTGGCGGCGGCCGCAGCGGCCAGGGTCAGCCGACGCCGGTCGAGGCCACGTCGTCGATCAACGGGGTCGACCCCGTCGAGCTCGACGAGGCATCCCTCGCCCGCCGGCGGGGCCGCAGCCGCAAGGGGCGGCCGGTCGGTCGGTACCTCATGTGCGTCCACGGTCACGGCAGCTCGGGGCTCACCCAGATCTCGGTGCTCGAAGGCCGGAACCTGATCGAGCACTACGTGTCTCGACCCTCCGACAACGTCTCGGAGATCCACGGCAACATCTACCTCGGCCGGGTCCAGAACGTCCTGCCGGGCATGGAGGCAGCCTTCGTCGACATCGGCACCCCCAAGAACGCGGTGCTCTATCGGGGCGACGTCAGCTACGACGCCGACGAGGTCGACACCAAGAAGGGCGAGAAGCCTCGCATCGAGGACATGCTGACGGCCAAGCAGAACATCCTCTGCCAGGTCACGAAGAACCCGATCGCCCACAAGGGCGCCCGGCTCACGACCGAGGTCTCGCTCCCGGGCCGGTTCGTGGTGCTCGTCCCGGGTCAGCCCGACACCTTCGGCATCTCCAAGCGCCTCCACGACGGCGAGCGCAAGCGCCTCCGGTCGATCCTCGAGCGGGTCAAGCCGAAGGAGCACGGCCTGATCGTGCGCACGGCCGCCGAGGACGTCACCGCCGAGGAGATCGAGCGCGACGTCCAACGCCTCGGCGAGCAGTGGCGCCAGATCGACGCCCTCGCGAAGTCCTCCAAGGCGCCGGCCCTGCTCTACACCGAGCCCGACATGGCCGTGCGGGTCATCCGCGAGGAGTTCAACAAGGACTACCGCGGCATCATCATCGACGATCGCGAGCTGTACGAGCAGGTCGCCTCGTACATGCGGGCCGTGACGCCGGCCCTCGCCGAGCGCATCGAGTACTACGACGTCGAGGCCGAGGGGCTCCCGCTCTTCGAGCGCCACCACGTCCACGAGCAGGTGATGAAGGCCCTCGACCGCAAGGTGTGGCTGCCCTCGGGTGGCTCGCTCATCATCGAGCACACCGAGGCGCTCACGGTCATCGACGTCAACACCGGCAAGAACGTGGGCAAGTCGAGCCTGGAGGAGACGGTCTTCCGGAACAACCTGGAGGCCGCCGAGGAGATCGCGAAGCAGCTCCGCCTGCGCGACATCGGCGGGATCATCGTCATCGACTACGTCGACATGGAGGTCGCCGATCACCGCCGCGAGGTCGTGAAGGTGTTCCGCGAGGCGTTGGCCCGCGACAAGACGCGGACCCAGGTCTACGACGTCTCCGACCTGGGCCTGGTCGAGATGACCCGCAAGCGGATCGGCGAGGGCCTGCTCGAGTCGATGTCCTCGACGTGCGACCAGTGCGCCGGTCGGGGCGTCGTGCTCGACGCCTCCAACCTCGGGAGCAGCTGATCCGGCGATCCGTGAGGCTCGGCGTCGTTCTCCGAGTACCATCGAGCGCCGTATGTACGCTGTCATCCAGTCCGGTGGAAAGCAGGCCCGCGTCGAGCAGGGCCAGACCATCGACGTCGAGCTGCTCCACGCGGCCGAGGGCGACGAGGTCACCCTCGACCCCGTCCTGCTCGTCGATGGTGATGCTGTGCTCTCGACCGCCGACGAGCTGAGCGGGGCCTCCGTGGCCGCCCGCGTGGTCGGCGAGATCAAGGGCCCGAAGATCACCGGCTTCACCTACAAGAACAAGACCAGGAGCCGTCGTCGCTGGGGCCATCGCCAGCGCTACACGCGGCTCGAGATCACCGGCATCAGCAAGGGGTAGTCATGTCCAAGACCAAGGGCGCAGGCTCCACCAAGAACGGTCGTGACTCCCAGTCGAAGCGGCTCGGCGTCAAGGCCTACGACGGCGAGGTCGTGACCGCGGGCTCGATCATCGTCCGCCAGCGCGGCACCCGGATCCACCCGGGCCGCAACGTCGGTCGTGGCGGCGACGACACGCTCTTCGCCACCGCCGATGGCCAGATCAAGTTCGGCTCCCGTCGCGGCCGCAAGCTCGTCGACGTGTTGCCCACCGACTGAGCAGCACTCACCCGAACGCGCTGCCACCGCCGGCCCCTCGGGGCCGGCGGTGGCGCGTCCGGACGGTGATCGACACACCGCTCAGGCGGCGGTGGTGATCTCCTCGATGTCGTCCCGCCAGCTCTCGCTCTCGGCGGCGGGGCGGTACCCCTGCTCGGCGCTGAGGCGCTGGGCGATCAGGGCGAGGATGACGCCGTAGATCGCCTTCGAGCTGATGTCGGCGCCGCTGTAGATGATGTTGCGCAGCACCACGCCGTTGGCGGTGTCCCAGATCTGCGGCATGAGGTACGCCGCCGGGTAGATCGTCCACGACACGACGAACAGGCCCCACACGACCGAGAACATCCGCTTCACCGTCGGCGAGGCCTTGGCCTTGGCGTCCCGGATCGTCTGGTAGGCGACCCAGAGGAGCCACAGGTAGAACACCGTGCTGATCGCACCCCAGATCCAGAACTGGGCGCCGCCGTCGATCTCGTCGAACTGGCCGACGTAGCCGGTCCAGATCATCGCCAGGCCGGCGACGACGAACGCCGCCCAGCGCTTCAGGAACAGCGTGCCGGTGATCCCGCCGACGATGAGCAGTTGGGTCAGGAGCACCGGGACGTCGATCGACCAGTTCATGTACCGGAAGCCGTTGGAGAACAGCTCGTCGCCGACCACGTAGGCGGATCCGTCGAAGCTGAACACCGAGTCCCATCGCAGCGCCAGCCAGCCGAGCTCGAAGAAGGCCGACACCATGACGACGCCGGTCAGGTAGGACGTCAGCCGATATCTCGGCGCGATCGAGCCGGCGGTGACGAGCGAGTAGACGAGACACGCCGCGAACACCGCCGCGGTCAGGGTGAAGACGCCGAAGACGATCTCGTATTGGGTCGGCGAGTACGAGAACAAGTTCTCGAAGGACACGGTTGCCTCCTGTTCGGGTTGCTCCAGGAGTCGACGGTTCGTGCCGTGCTCAAACGTCGAACCATCCGACGAACTCACCACTCGACCGGCCGCTCGGGCCCGTAGGCTCGTTCGCCGTGTCCGGGTTCGTCGACGTCTCCCAGATCCACGTCAAGGCCGGCAACGGCGGCGCGGGCTGCGTGTCGTTCCGCCGTGAGGCGCACGTGTCGATGGGCGGCCCGGACGGTGGCGACGGCGGCGACGGCGGCGACGTCTGGCTCGTCGCGGACCGCAACGTGGCCAGCCTGCTCGGCTTCCGGGATCATCCGTTCCGTCGTGGCGGCGACGGGGTGCACGGCCAGGGCAAGAAGAAGCACGGGGCCAACGGTGCCGACGAGATCGCCCGGGTGCCGGTCGGTACCGTCGTGCTGGATCGGGACACGGGCGAGACCCTCGCCGACCTGGCCCACGACGGCGACCGCTGGCTGGCCGGACGAGGTGGTCGCGGAGGCAAGGGCAACGCCCGGTTCCTGTCCAACCGACGACGGGCTCCGGCCTTCGCCGAGCAGGGTGAGGTCGGTGAGGAGATCTGGTACCAGGCCGAGCTCAAGCTCATGGCCGACGTGGCCCTCGTCGGGTTCCCCAACGCCGGCAAGAGCACGTTGATCTCCCGGATCTCGGCGGCGAAGCCCAAGATCGCCGACTACCCGTTCACCACCCTCGTCCCGAACCTCGGCGTCGTGCGGCGCGACGACACCGAGTACGTCGTCGCGGACATCCCCGGGCTCATCGAGGGCGCGAGCGAAGGACGGGGGCTCGGCCACACGTTCCTGCGCCACGTCGAGCGGGCCCGCGCCCTCGCCGTGCTCGTCGATCTTGCCCCGGTCGACGGACGGAGCCCCGCCGATCAGGAGGAGATCCTCCTCGCCGAGCTGGGCGCGTACCGGCCCGACCTCCTCGACCGTCCCCGCGTCGTCATCGGCACCAAGGCCGACGTCGCCACCGAGCCCTTCGACGGCCTCCGCATCAGTGCGGTCACCGGCGAGGGCCTCGACCGGGTCGTGGGGCGCTTCGGTGAGCTCGTCGCGGAAGCCCGATCGACCGAGGAGGAGTCGGCCGGCTTCGTCCTGCACCGGCCCGAGGCCGGCGGCGTGCGCATCGAGCGGGGCGACGACGGTGCCTACGTGGTGGTGGGTCGCGAGGCGCGTCGGGCGGTGGCGCTGTCGGATCTCACCGACCTCGGTGCGCTCGACGTCGCCCGGCAGCGCCTCGATCGCCTCGGGGTGCCGAAGGCGCTCGTGCGAGCCGGGGTGGGCATCGGCGACACCGTCCGCATCGGCGACTTCGAGTTCACCTACGAGGACGACGACCTGGGCGGGGACGGGGAGTGAACGCGCAGACGTCGTCGGGGCGTCCCCGCCTCGTCGTGAAGGTCGGCACGTCGTCGCTCACCGGCGAGGACGGTCGCATCGACGAATCGATGATCGCCGAGCTCGTCGAACAGGTCGACCGGGTCCGCCGCGACGGTGTCGAGGTCGTCGTCGTCACCTCGGCCGCCATCGCCGCCGGTCTGCCGGTCCTCGCCGTCGATCGGCCGACCGACGCAGTCGCGCTCCAGGCGGTCGCGACGGTCGGCCAGATCGAGCTGATGCGGGTCTGGTCCGACCGGTTCCGCCGCAACGGGATCGTCGCCGGGCAGGTCCTGCTCGCGCCGCTCGACTTCATGGTCCGCCAGCAGTACGTCCACGCTCGTGAGACGCTCGATCAGTTGCTCTCCATGGGCGTGGTGCCCGTCGTCAACGAGAACGACGCCATCGCCGACGACGAGATCCGCTTCGGCGACAACGACCGGCTCGCCGCTCTCGTCGCTCACCTCGTCCGAGCGTCGACCCTCGTCCTGTTGACCGACACCCCGGGCCTGCTGAGCGGGGATCCCCGACTCGATCCCGGCGCGACGCTGATCGACGAGATCCTCGACGTCGACGAGGCGGTCCAGCGGCGAGCCGGACCGGCGGGCACCGTCCGGGGCAGCGGAGGGATGGCCTCGAAGCTCGCCGCCGCGAAGATCGCCGCCTGGACGGGCGTGCGCACCGTGATCGCGGACGCCCGGCGCCCGGACGTGGTGGCCGACTGCCTCGCCGGCCTCGCCGGCGTCGGGACGACCGTGCGACCCCACGATCGGCGGCTCTCCGCCCGGAAGCTCTGGATCGCCTTCGCGGTCGCGACGAGCGGACGCATCGTCGTCGACGAGGGGGCGCGACGGGCGCTCGTCGGCTCGGGCCGCTCGTTGCTCGCCGCCGGTGTCCGCGAGGTCGACGGGTCGTTCGAGGTCGACGCCGCGGTCGATCTCGTGGGTCCCGATGGCGCGGTGTTCGGTCGCGGTCTCGCCCGCATGCGCGCCGACGAGGTGCGCGCCGTGGCCGGACGGCGGACCGAGGACCTCCCGGCCGGGACTCCGGACGAGGTCGTCCACCGCGACGATCTGGTGATCCTCCCGGACTGATCCGCCGGTCCGGCGTCAGGCGGCGAAGGTCGCGGTCTGCACGAGCGTCGTGCGGTCGAGCTGCGGGAGGGGGGCCTCGAAGCGGAGCCGGCTGCGGCCGTCGGCGTGTCCGAGCGGGTGCGCCAGGGCCGACACCTCGAGGTCCCCGACGGTCAGGTGCACCGGGGTCGGTCCGGACGGCCCGATCCCGACGACCAGGAGCCCGCCCGGCGACACGTCCACGACGGCGGCCGCTCCCGTCGGCCAGCTCGCGTCGCCGTGGAGCGCGGTCCGTCGATGGCGACGCCGATCTCGCAGCGCCAGGACCACCGCATCGACCTCGGCCACCAGCGCTCGGCGATCCGGCTCGACGGCGGTGACCGTCGCCGGGCACACCCCGAAGCGACCGGGTGCGCTGAGGCCGATCGGGGTGCCCGGGCCGATCAGGAGGTCGTGGAGGCGCTCGCGCTCGAGCACCAGGCCGACCAGACCGTCGGCGCACGCGACGATCCGTGCCCGCCGCAACGTCGGCAGGTCGTCGCGGCGCCTGCACTCGAGGAGCACGAGAGCGGTCGGTTCGAGGTCCACACCCCGTCATCGGTCGATCGACCGTCACCCTTGAGCGTCGCCGTCGACCCGGGGACGGCGGTGGGCGCTGGTACCTTCGCCGGTGTGGAGCAGGACGGGAGCGGGACCGACCGACCGTCGACGTGGACGTTCCTGAGCAACCACAGCCACGTGCTGATCTGCCTCGCCCGCGACCCGGAGGCCCGGCTGATCGACATCGCCGAGGCGGTCGGCATCCGCGAGCGTGCGGTGCGGCGGATCATCGCCGACCTCGTCGAGTCGGGCTACGTCGAGCGCCGTCGGGTCGGTCGGCGCAACAGCTACGACCTGCACCTCGACCGGCCGCTGCGGCACCAGCTCGAGCTGGGCCACGAGGTCGGCGAGCTGGTCGGGTTGCTGGCGACGCCTCGGTAGGGGCGAGGCGTCACTCCTCGGCGGCGGCGCGGAGCCGGCGGGCGGCTTCGAGCTCGTCGACGACGGTGTCCGGGCCCACCTCGGTCCCGGCTCGGTGCGCCGCCCGGCCGATGAGGTGCACGCCCGCCGGGACGGCGATCAGCGAGAGCACGCCGGCGAGGAACAGCTTGGCGAAGGTGCCGTCGTCGGCGAAGCGGAGCCCGACGCCGAGCAGGATGAGGTCGAGGCCCAGGGTCGACGCCTTGCCGGCGGCGTGCATCCGTGCGAACACGTCGTTGAAGCGATGGAGGCCGACCGCGCTGAGCAGCGTGAAGCAGGAACCGATGAGGACGATGATGGCGCCGGCGGTCTCCATCACCAGTCCTCCCCGGGGAGGCGGGCGCCGCGCTTCTCGATGAACCGTGCGACGGTCACCGAGCCGAGGAAGCCGACGGCGGCGACGATCACGACGACGTCCACGAAGTAGACCTTGCCGGTGACGCCGGCCGAGACGGCGATCCCGGTGGCCACCACGACGGCCAGCAGATCGGCGCCGAGGAGCTTGTCGGGCAGGCTGCCGTCGCGCACGATCCGCCCGATGGCGAGCAGGCCCGCCGCAGCGATCAGCACCATCGCCATGATGTCGAGCACCTCGATCATGCCGCGACCTCCTCGGTCCCGATCCCGAATGCCGCGAGGATCAGGTCTTCGAGCCGCCGGACCTCGTCGTGGACGTCGGCCGGATCGTCGAGGTGCAGGACGTGGACGTAGACCACGAACGGCTCGGACGGGTCGTCGTCGATGTCGATGACCATCGTGCCCGGCGCCAGGTTGATGGCGTGGTTGATCGTCGTGACCACGACCGGGTGGTTCGTGCGGAGCGGAACGCCGATGATGCCCTCGCGGATGTGGTTGCGGGGCGTCAGCACCTCCCAGGCGACGATGAAGTTCGCCCGGACGACCGACGCCGCGAAGACGAGGAGGAACTTGACCATCGCCAACGGGTTGAGGTCGATGCCCATGGTCGACTTCGGGAGCGGGAAGACGAGGATGATGCCGCTGGCCACGAGGAGGCCGGCGACGAGGTTGCCGGGAGAGACGTCGCGCCAGAGCGCCACCCACACGAAGGTGAGCCAGATCAGGGCCCAGATCGATCGCTGCAGCGAACGCAGGAAGGTCACGGCAGCACCGCCTCGACGTAGGCGGAGCGGTCGAGGAGATCGATGGCCGCCCGCTCGGACAGGTCGAACACCGCCATGCCGAAGATCGGGACGATCAGCGTGACGCCGACCATCGCCGCGGTCGACCAGACCATGAGCCGAGGCGGGCGAAGCTGCGGCCCCTCGGGGTCGGCGAGCGCGGGCGGCGGATCATCGGGTTCGCCCCAGAAGACGCCGGCCCAGATCTTGCTCATCGAGAAGATGGTGAGGAGGCTCGCCACGAGGCTCGCGGCGACGACCGCCCACTGCTCGGCGGAGAGGCCGGCCTGGACGACCGACAGCTTGGCCAGGAAGCCGGAGAACGGCGGCATGCCGGCGAGGCTGAGCGCCGGCACCGCGAACAGGGCGGCGATGACCGGCGCACGCCGCACGAGACCGCCGAGGCGGTGCAGCGCCGCCGTACCGGTCGTGTGTTCGATCAGGCCGCCGACGAGGAACAGCACGGTCTTCACCGGGATGTGGTGGACGACGTAGAGGACGGCGCCGGCCAGACCGGCGACGGTGTAGATGGCGAGGCCCATCAGCATGTACCCCACCTGGCTGATGATGTGGAAGCTCAGGATCCGCTTGATGTCGTCCTGGGCGATCGCCCCGACCACGCCGATGACCATCGTGATCCCCGCCGCGATCAGCAGTAGCGGTTGGATCTCGTCGAGGTCGAGGATCGTCGTGGTGCGGATCATCGTGTAGATGCCGACCTTGGTGAGCAGGCCGGCGAACACGGCGGTGACCGAGATCGGTGCGGTGGGGTAGCTGTCGGGCAGCCAGAAGAAGAACGGGAAGATGGCGCCCTTGATGGCGAAGACGGCGAGCAGCAGGACGCCCAGCCCGACCCGGCTGCCCTCGGGCAGCGCCTCGAACTTGGTGACCAGGTCGGCCATGTTGACCGTGCCGGTGGCGCCGTAGATCAGGCCGACGGCGGTGAGGAACAGGGTGCTGGCGAGTAGGTTGATGACCACGTAGGTCATGCCGGCGCGGATCCGCTGCTGTCCGGCGCCGAGCGTGATGAGGACGTAGCTCGCGATGAGCATCACCTCGAAGGCGACGAACAGGTTGAAGAAGTCGCCGGTGAGGAACGCCATCGCGACCCCGGCGGCGAGCACGAGGTACACCGGATGGAAGATGCGGGGCCGCTCGGTGTCGCACTCCTGGCCGATCGAATAGATGTGGACCAGGAAGATCACGGCCATCGAGATGACGAGGAACATCGTGGCGGCCAGGTCGGCGACCAGCGTGATGCCGACCGGCGCCTCCCAGCCGCCGATGTCGAGCGCGGCGATGCCGTCGCTCTCGACCTCGATCAGCAGCACGATCGAGGAGGCGAGGGTGCCGGCGAGCGCGATCGCGCCCACGACCCGTTGGAGCGTGAGCCAGCGCGAGAGCACCAGCGTCACGGCGGCGCCGAGCACGGGGATGATGACGGGGAGCGCGACGAGGCTCATCGCAGGATCTCCTCGTCGCCGTCGGGCACCGACTCGTCCTGGTACTTGCCCTCGGTGTTGGCGATCTCCTGGGCGATGCGACGGTCCTCGATGTCGTCACGGACCTTGTCGTCGCCGGTCCCCAGCCAGCTGCGGTACGCCATCGCGAGCAGGAAGCAGGTGGCGGCGAAGCCGATCACGATCGCGGTGAGGGCGAGCGCCTGGGGGAGCGGGGCGGAAACGCCCTCCTGGGAGGAGTCGGGCCCGAGCAGCGGTGGCCGGCCGGCCCGACCGCCGACGACCTGCAGCATCAGGACGGAGGCGTGGCCCAGGAGGCCGAGGCCGAGGATGACGCGGGTGAGGGTCCGCTGCAGGACGAGGTAGGTGCCCATGGCGAACAGCCACGACACGAGGAGGGCCAGCATGAAGCTCACGGCGTGGCCTTCCGGTCGGGGTCGACCCGCTCGGGGTCGTCGCCCTCGCCGCCCAGGACCTCCAGGAGCATGGCGATGACGCCGACCACGATCAGCAGCACGCCGGTGTCGAAGACGAGCGCCGAGGTCGCCTTGACCTTGCCGAAGACCGCGAGCTCGAACTCCCAGGTGTGATGCTCGAGCAGCGAGTTGCCGAGCAGCAGGCTGGTGACGGCCATGCCGGCGGCCATGAGGATCCCGATGCCCATCATGATGTCGGACGGGATCAGCAGCCGAGCGCCGTACTGCGGCCGGGCGGTGATGAAGCGCAGGACCAGCGCGCTGCCGATGACGAGCCCGGCGATGAAGCCGCCACCGGGATTGTTGTGGCCCGCCATGTGGAGGTAGAAGCCGATGGCGATCACGGTGTGGAACAGGCTGCGGAACACGACGTCGAGCACCACCGACGGGTCGCCGACCCGGAGCTCGCGGCGCGTGGGAGCCGGCTCAGGCATGGGACACCTCTCGCGTCGTGCCGTCCCCGGTGCCCGCACCCGGAGCATCCGCTGATCTCGGCGGCTCTTCCTCGGCGGACGCTCGTTGACGGCCGGTGCGAACCAACGCAGCGACACCGAGGGCGGCGACCGCCAACACGATGACCTCACCCATCGTGTCGAAGCCACGGATGTCGACGAGGGTCACGTTGACCACGTTCTTGCCGTCGCCGTCGGGGTAGGCCCGGGCGGCGATCTCGGCGTCGACCGGCACCTCGGTGCGCTCGGACACCGCCGTCAACATGATGAGCATGACGGCGCCGCCGACGAGCAGCGAGATGCCGAGGCGGAGGATCCGGACACCGTTGAAGGGACTGGGCGAGAAGCGCTCCGGGAGGTGGCGGAGCACGAGGACGTACATGGCCACGACCACGGTCTCGACGAGGACCTGGGTCAGCGCGAGATCGGGCGCACCGTGGATGACGAACAGCGCGGCGACGCCGAACCCCACACCACCCAGCATCATGACGGCGCCGAATCGTCGCTTCGCGACGGTCACGGCGGCGGCCGCCGCCATCGTGCCGATCACGACCGCGGCCTGGAGCCACGACTCGGCGATGACGAGGTCGTCGGGCAGGGCGGCGTCACCGGCGATCGCGACGGCAGGGATCGTGACGGTCGCGGCGATGATGATGCCGAGGTAGGCCGGCAGCGAGCCCGTCTGGACGAGTCCGGTGAGTTTGGCCGCGCCCTTGAGCGTTCCCGCCAGCGTGGCCTGGAAGATCGACGCCGCGTCCTGGGAGCGGGTCAGCCGCTGCTGGATCGCCTCGACCGGTCGCCGCACGGCGAACAGCACGCCGCCGATCACCAGCGCGAGCCCCGAGAGGTACAGCGCGAAGACGAATCCGGGCCACAGCTTCAGGTCGATCTCGCCGGCCGACTCCTCGAGGTCGGCTGCCGCTGGGTCGACGATCACCTCGGCCAGGTCGGGCACGATGCCGAAGAGCACGGTCGGCACGGCGAGGAGCACGGCGGGGGCGACGAAGACCGCGCCGGGGCGGTGCAGCTTCGTCTCGACGCCCGGCTGGTCGGCGAACGCGCCCCACAGGAAGCGGAACGTGTACGCGGCGGTGAGCCCGGAACCCACGACGATGCCGGCCGTCGCCACGTCGACGAGGAAGAAGTCGGACTTGAGGAGCCCGCCGAGGATCGTCTCCTTGGCCACGTAGCCGAAGAGTGGGATGAAGCCAGCCATGGACAGGCCGGCGATGGCCGACGCGATCGCGAGGACCGGCATCCGTCTCCCGAGGCCCGAGATCTCGCGGATGTCTCGGGTGTGGGTGGAGTGGTCGATGACCCCCACGACCATGAACAGCGCCGCCTTGAACAGCGCGTGGGCGAGGAGCATGGCCACGCCGGCGATGTAGAGCTTGTCCTTGCCGACGCCGAAGGTGGCGATGAGCATGCCGAGCTGGCTGATCGTGCCGTAGGCGAGGATGAGCTTGAGGTCGTACTGGCTCAAGGCCCGGTACCCGCCCCACAACATCGTCATGACACCGACGGTGACCGTCAGGAAGACCCAGGTGTCGATGTGGTGGAAGACCGGCGACATGCGGGCGACCATGAAGACGCCGGCCTTCACCATCGTCGCCGAGTGCAGGTAGGCGGACACGGGTGTCGGCGCCGCCATCGCACCGGGGAGCCACCCGTGGAAGGGCACCTGGGCCGACTTCGTGAACGCGCCGAGGGCCACCAGCACGGCGGCGGCCGTGGCGACCGAGCCCTCGAGCTCGGTGCCGGTGAGCTCGGAGAACGAGGTGGCGCCCGACTCGATCTGGACGAGCAGGAGGCCGGCCAGCAGCGCCAACCCGCCCGCGCCGGTGATCAGCAGCGCCTGCACCGCCGAGGCCCGTGCCTTCGCGGACCGGTCGTTGAAACCGATCAGGCCGTAGGAGGTCACCGAGGTGAGCTCCCAGAAGACGAACACGGCGATGAGGTCGTCGGCGCTGACGAGCCCGGTCATGGCACCGGCGAACGCGGTGAGGAGCGCGGCGAAGCGCCCGAGCCCGGGCTCGTCGCCGTGGAAGTACCGGGAGGCGTAGACGAAGACGAGGACGCCGATCCCGCCGACGAGCAACAGCATGAGCAGGGAGAGGGCGTCGACGCGGAACGAGAGGTCGAGCCCCAGCCCCGGGATCCACCGGTAGGACTCGCTGACGTCGCGGTCGTCGAGCACGTCGCCGGCGTTGATCGCGATCCAGACCACCGTGCTGAGCGGCGCCACCGCAGCGAGCAGGAAGACCTTCGCTCCGAGCCTCGAGCCGAGCGCTCCCGCGACGCCTGCGGCGACGACGTGCACGAGGAGGACGAACGTCACGCCATCAGCTCTGGGTCCGGAAACTCCACCACGAGGTCTCTCCGTCGACCACGCCGCGTGACACTCAAGGTGCCACGAACGCCGTCGGTTCCGTTGTCGAGGAAGCCCACAACGTAGCTGGCGCTCCGGTGGGCCGGTTCGCGTTCGCTGAGCGAGAGCGTGGCGCCGTACGGTGGTCGCTTCGAGGAGGTCCCGACCGAATGACCGAAGCCCGTTTCCAAGATGTCGCCGGCGTGCGCACCGATCTGGCCGATGTGGCGTACCTCGCCGACGACGCCATCGCCTCGGTGGTGTTCCTGGCCGATCGGCTCCAGAAGCCGATCCTGGTCGAGGGGCCGGCCGGCACGGGCAAGACCCAGCTGGCGAAGTCGGTCGCCGAGATCACGGGGTCGCGGCTGATCCGGCTCCAGTGCTACGAGGGCCTCGACGAGGCCAAGGCGCTGTACGAGTGGAACTACAAGAAGCAGCTCCTTCGCATCCAGGCCGACCGCGGTGAGTCGGGTGGCCCGGGCTGGGAGAACGTCTCCGACGACATCTTCGCCGAGGACTTCCTCCTCACCCGACCGCTGCTCGAGGCCATCCGTGCCGACGACCGGGTCGTCCTCCTCATCGACGAGGTCGACCGGGTCGAGGTCGAGACCGAGGCGCTCCTCCTGGAGATCCTCTCCGACTACCAGGTGTCGATCCCCGAGCTCGGCACCATCGATGCCAAGCAGATCCCGCTGGTCTTCCTCACCTCCAACAACACCCGCGAGCTCTCCGAGGCACTGAAGCGGCGGTGCCTCTTCCTCCACATCGACTACCCGACCATGGAGCGCGAGCGCGAGATCGTGCTCACCAAGGTCGAGGGCGTGACCGAGAACCTGGCCGATCAGATCGCTCGCGTCGTCCGGTCGATCCGGCAGCTCGAGCTGAAGAAGGCGCCATCGGTGTCGGAGACCCTCGACTGGGCCCGCACGCTCGTGCTCCTCGGGATCGACTCCGTGGGTGAGGACGTCGCCAAGGAGACGCTCCACATCCTGCTCAAGTACCAGAGCGACATCGAGAAGACGGCCAAGGATCTGACGGTGGACGAGTCGTGACGGCGCCGACCCCGGCGCCGCAGCGCGAGCGCACGCTCGTCGAGCTGCTCAACGGCTTCGTCCACGAGCTGCGAACCGCCGGCATCCCGGTCTCGCTGACCGAGAACCTCGACGCGATGGAGGCGGTCCAGCACATCCCGATCATCGATCGCGAGGCGTTCAAGTACGCCCTCGCGGCGACGCTCGTGAAGAACGACGCTCACTGGAAGGCGTTCGACACGGTCTTCGAGGTCTACTTCTCGCTCCGGGGTTCGGAGTTCAACGTCGGCGAGGACAACGCCGACGACATCCTCGACCAGCTGCTCCAGGACGCCCAGCAGGAGGACTCCGGGCAGGGCCTCGACGGCCTCACGCCCGAGGAGCTGGCCGAGATGCTGTTCCGGGCGATGATGCAGCGCGACGAGATGATGACCCAGGCGCTCGCCCGTCAGGCGGTGCGCCGCTTCGCGGGGATGGAGCCGGGCCGACCCGTCGGCGGCACCTACTACCTCTACCGCACGCTGCGGAACCTCGACCTCGACGCGCTCCTCGAGCGGATGATGCAGCAGGCCGACGAGGACCACCGTCGTGAGCAGGACGGCGAACCGCTCAGCGGATTGGACGAGCGGCTCCAGCGCGAGGAGTTCGAGTCGCGCATCGACGAGCTCAAGCGCGAGATCGAGGCCGAGATCCGCCGACGCCTGGTCGCCGACCGCGGCGCCGAGGCGATGGCCAAGACGCTGCGCAAGCCGTTGCCCGAGGACGTCGACTTCATGCACGCGAGCCGCGAGGAGATGGCCGGGATCCGCAAGGCGATCCAGCCGCTCACCCGCAAGCTCGCCGCCAAGCTGGCCCGCAAGCGTCGCCACAAGCGGCGGGGCCCGCTCGACTTCCGGCGCACCGTGAGGGCGTCGCTGAGCTACGGCGGCGTGCCGGCCGAGCCGAAGTACCGCTTCCCTCGGCCGTCGAAGCCCGAGATCGTCGTGCTGGCCGACATCTCCGGCTCGGTCGCAGCGTTCGCCCGCTTCACGCTGCACCTCGTCTACGCCATCTCGAACCAGTTCTCGAAGGTGCGGGCGTTCGTGTTCATCGACGGCCTCGACGAGGTGACCCGGTTCTTCGACGGTGAGGAGGACATCACCGAGGCGATCCGGCGCATCAACACCGAGGCCGACGTCGTCTGGGTGGACGGCCACTCCGACTACGGCCACGCCTTCAGCGTGTTCTGGGAGCAGCACGAGCGGGCGATCACGGCCAAGACGACGCTGCTGATCCTCGGCGACGCCCGGAACAACTACCACGCCGCCAACTCGTGGGTGATCAAGAAGGCGGCGGAGCGGGCCCGCAACGTGTTCTGGCTGAACCCCGAGCCGAAGAGCTACTGGGACACGGGCGACTCGATCATCTCCGAGTACGGCGCCCACTGCGAAGAGGTCTTCGAGGTCCGCAACCTCCGCCAACTCGAGCACTTCGTGGAGCGCCTCGAGTAGAGACGCGGGGCCCGAGCGGCCGGAGCGCGTCGAGTGGCGAGGCGCGGGCCCGAGGGGCCGCGCTCAGACGCGGGCGGCGTCCCAGGCGGCGATGCGCTCGGTGTCCTCGTAGTCCTCCCATCGGCGGAGTCGGCCCCAGCGGATCTCGAGGAAGGCGACGACCCGGTTGTTGTAGCGGTCGCCCGCCTCGCCCTCGGCGTAGTCGTGGGCCCGGAGCGCGACCCGCGTGTTCCAGGGCGGTCCGGCGACGAGGATGTCCTCGATCTCGAACCGCAGCCCCTCGCCGACGAAGCGTTCGGCGAAGGCCGTGAGCTCGTCGATGCCGCGGTGGGTGGCGTGGGCGTGCCGGCCTCGCTCGGCCGGCCGGAACATCGTCGCCCAGGAGTTGTCGCCGGGGAAGACGAGCTCGGCGTCGGGCGCCGCCAATCGCAGCACCAGTGAGGCGTCACCCTCGTTGAGGCGACCGATCGAGTGGCGCATGAGGCGCCGCACGGCGAAGTGGTACACGTCTCCGACCTCCGTCTAGAACGATCACTCTAGTCGGGTCGGGTGCCGCTGGCTAGAGCGATCGTTCTAGAGTGTCGGCGTGACCGACACCCGGGACCGGATCATCAACTCGACCAACGAGCTCTTCCGGCTGCACGGCTACCACGGCACCTCGCTGAGCGCGATCTCCGAGGCGTCGGGCGCAACGACCGGGTCGATCTACCACTTCTTCCCCGGCGGCAAGGAGGGGCTCGCGGTTGCGGTCATCGCCTCGACCGGTTCGGCCTACCGGGAGCTGTTCGAGACGATCGCCGGCGGGGCCGCCGACCCGGTCGCCGCGTACCGGGACTTCTTCGCCGGCGCGGCCACCACCCTCGTCGAGACCGACTTCCTCGACCCCTGCCCGATCGGCACGGTGGCGCGGGAGGTGGCGAGTACGAGCCCGACGTTGCGAGCTGCGGCGCAGGCGGCGTTCGAGAGCTGGGTCCGCGCGGTCGGCGACCACCTGCGCGGCGCTGGTGTCGCCGACGACGAGGCCCACGAGCTGGCGACGCTGTTCGTCACGACCGTCGAGGGGTGCTTCGTGCTGTGCCGGACGATGCGGAGCACCGCGCCGCTCGAGGCGGCCAGCCGTCATCTCGTGCCGCTGGTCGACGCGGCGATCGCCCGGGCGCCGGCTGGCTGAGGCCTACGCCGTGCCGGTGGCGTGGTGGAGCACGTCGAGCTCTTCACGGAAGAGATCCATCATCCACCAGAGGTCGGGCACGAGCTCCCGATCGGCGACGAGGCCGAAGTCGAGGTTGTCGAGGTAGCTCTGCACGGTGACGTTGAGGCCCTGCCCGTCGACGATCGTCGACACCGGGTAGAAGTGCTCGAGCCGGGCGCCCGAGCTGTAGAGCGGCTCGCGGGGCCCGGGCACGTTCGAGATGACCAGGTTCACCGGGTTGACCCGCTCGGTGAGGCGAGCCCGGATCGCCAACCGGTTGGCGAGCGTGGACAGCGCCGGGGTGGCGAACTGCGAGAAGTCCTGCAGGAGCTCGGCCGGGACGGCGTCGTGGGTCTCCTTGGCGCCGGCCATCGCCTCGTGGACGCTGCGGACCCGCTCGATGGGATCGTCGAGGTGGGTTCCGAGCGGGGCGAGGATGCCCGACACCCGGTTCGAGTACGTGTCGGCCTCGTCGGCGCTTCGAACCGACACCGGCACCATCGTGATCAGCGGCTCCTCCGGGAGCGCGTCGTGCTTGAGCAGGTAGGTCCGCAGCGCGCCGGCGGTGATCGCCATGACCACGTCGTTGAGGGTCACGCCGAGGGCGTTCTTGACCGCCTTCGCCGCGCTCAACGAGAGCGTGTCGTAGGCGAAGCGGCGGTGGGTCGAGATCGGGTGGTTCCACGGCGTCGACGGGGCGGTGAAGGCCGGGACGACCGGTGCGATGATCCCGTCGCGCTCCTCGCGCTCGCGCAGCGCTTCGGTGCGCTGGCGGCGAAGCGGCTCGCCGAGCGGGCCCGGCAGGCCGCGTGCGAGCAGGTCGGCCAGCCCGGCCGGGCCCTGGGTGCGGGTGGTGTCGGCGACCGAGCGGAGGGCTCGCACCTGCAGCCCGATCGCCTTGCGAGGCTGGGCGATCAGCGAGGCGGCGGTGCGGGCGAGCAGCTCGCCGGGCGTCGGCTCCTCTTCGGCCGGCGGGAGCTCGGGCGGCGGCCCACCCGGCTGGTGGTCGGGATCGAGGTCGAGGAGCTTGGCCAACATCTGCGCGCCGGACGCACCGTCGATGGTGGCGTGGTGGATCTTGTTGAGGTGCGCGATCCGGCCACCCTGCAGGCCCTCGATGACGTAGTACTCCCACAGCGGGCGGGAGCGGTCGAGCGGGCGGGCGATCAGGCGGGCGACGAGCTCGGCCAGCTGTTCGCGCTCGCCGGGTGCCGGCACGGCGATGTGGCGGACGTGGAAGTCGACGTCGAAGTCCGGGTCCTCGATCCAGTAGGGGTGGTCGAGTCCGAAGGGCACCTCGACCAGCCGGCGACGGAACGGTTCGAGCAGGTGGAGCCGGTCGAGGATGAGCTGCCGGGTCGCCTCGAAGCCGGCCCCGCCGGACCGGTCGCCGGGATCGAAGACGGTCACCGAGCTCACGTGGCCGAACTGGTGGCGGGTCTCCATGCTCAGGAACCCCGAGTCGACCCCGGTCAGCTGCTGCATGGCGTCCTCCTCGCTTCGAGGGCCCAGACTCTCACGTATGACCGACGTGCACATGCGGTGGCGGGACGACGTGACGAGCGCCGAGGTGAACCGCCTCCACGCGGCGGCGTTCGGCACCCGCCTCTTCTCCGACGAGGAGTGGGACTGGGCGGCGCTGCTGGAGCGGCACAGCCTCGGGTGGTGCTGCGCCCGCGACGGTGCCGAGTTGGTGGGTTTCGCCAACGTGTTGTGGGACGGGCTGGCGCACGCATGGTTGCAGGACGTCATGGTGGCGCCGGGGCGCCAGGGGGAGGGGATCGGGGTCGCCGTCGTCGACCTGGCGACCGACCGGGCCAGCGCGGCGGGGTGCGAGTGGCTCCACGTCGACTTCGACGACGAGCACGCCGGGTTCTACCTGGACGCCTGCGGCTTCCGGCCGGCGCGAGCCGGCCTCAGGTCACTCCTGGACTGAGCTGTCGCGTCGGGCCGTCAGCAGCTCGGCTACCTGGAAGGCCAGGTCGAGCGACTGACGGGCGTTGAGCCGCGGGTCGCAGACCGTCTCGTAGCGCATCTCGAGGTCGGGCTCGACCGTCTGGCTCGACCCGCCGAGGCACTCGGTGACGTCGTCGCCGGTGAGCTCGACGTGGATGCCGCCCGGCCACGTCTGCTCCTGGGCGTGGGCGGCGAAGTAGCCGGTGATCTCGGCCATGACGTCGTCGAGGCGTCGTGTCTTGTGGCCGGTCGAGCTGGTGAAGGTGTTGCCGTGCATCGGGTCGCACTCCCAGACCACGGGATGCCCGGCGGCGGTCACGGCCCGCAGGATCGGCGGCAGCACCTCGGCGACCTTGGCGGCCCCCATCCGGCTGACCAGGGTGAGTCGACCGGGGACGCGATCCGGATTGAGCGCCTCGCAGATCGCGAGGGCCTCCTCGGGCGTGGCGGTGGGCCCGAGCTTGCAGCCGATCGGGTTGCCGACGCCTCGGAGGAACTCGATGTGGGCCCCGTCGAGCTGGCGGGTGCGCTCACCGATCCAGAGCATGTGGGCCGAGCAGTCGTACCACTCGCCGGTCAGGGAGTCCTGCCGGGTGAGCGCCTCCTCGTACCCGAGCAGCAGCGCCTCGTGGGACGTGTAGAGATCGACCTGCTGCATGGCATCGTTGTCGAGGTCGACCCCGGCGGCGGCCATGAATCGGATCGCGGCGTCGATGCCGTCGGCGACCGCTTCGTAGCGGCGCCCCTGCGGTGCCTCGGCGACGAACTCCTGGTTCCAGGCGTGGACCCGGCGCAGATCGGCGAAGCCGCCGCGGGTGAAGGCTCGCAGCAGGTTCAGCGTGCTCGCCGACTGGTGGTACGCCTGCACGAGCCGGGTGGCGTCGGGGGTCCGGGACGCCTCGTCGAAGGCGGTGTCGTTGATGATGTGGCCCCGGAACGACGGGAGCTCGGTCTCGCCCTGGCGCTCGACGTCGGAGGAGCGGGGCTTGGCGAACTGCCCGGCGATGCGGCCGACCTTCACCACGGGGAGCCCCGAGGAGTAGATGAGCACCGCGGCCATCTGGAGGATGACCTTGAGCTTGTCCCGGATGACGTCGGCGGAGAACCCGTCGAACGACTCCGCGCAGTCGCCGGCCTGGAGCAGGAACGCCTCGCCGTTCGCCACGCGGGCGAGGTCGTTGGTCAGGCGCCGGGCCTCGCCGGCGAAGACCAGCGGCGGCAAGGTCGCGAGCTCCTTGAGCACGGCGTCGTACTCGGCCTCCTCCGGCCACTCCGGCTGCTGTTGGGCCGGGAATCGTCGCCAGGAGGAGGGGGTCCAGGTGGTGCTCACGTCACTCATGCTCACAATCGGGGGCCGGTCGGCGCAACGTCATTGGCCGGTCGCAGGGCGAACGCGACAGAGGCCGGCACCGGGGACATCCCGATGCCGGCCCCTGCTCACGTGATCAGGCGGCGACGAGTCGCGAGGCGTCCTCGCGGAGATCGTCGACGGCTCGCTTGACGAGACGACGAGCGGCCTCGGCGGTGACGCCGAGCTCCTCGCCGACCTCGCGGTACGAGCGGGTCTCGCCATCGGACAGGCCGAAGCGCCGCTCCACGGCGAGGCGCGCCCGGGGCTCGAGCCGGTCGAGGAGACCCACGACCATGTCGGCCTGGGCGCTGACGAGCGCCAGGGCCTCCGGGCCCGGGTTGCCGTCGGCCAGCAGATCCACCAGCTCGCTGTCGCCGTCGACACCGACCGTGCGGTCGAGCGACGTCGGCGACGTGAGCCGCTGGAGTCGTGCGTGCTCGTCGTCGAGGTCGCTCCCGTCGCGAGACGACTGGCGCAGCGCGGCGCGCAGGCTCGCGGAGCGATCCGACGGCAGTCGGACCAGGCTGGCCTTCTGGTCGAGGGCCCGGCCGATGGCCTGGCGGATCCAGAAGGTGGCGTAGGTCGAGAACTTGAAGCCCTTGCGCCAGTCGAACTTCTCGACGGCGTGCTCGAGGCCGAGGTTGCCCTCCTGGATGAGGTCGAGCAGCTCCATCCCCGGGGGGAGGGGATAGCGCCGCGCGATGCTCACGACCAGGCGGAGGTTGGCGCGAATGAAGCGGTCACGTGCTGCGGCGGCGTCGCGGACGGCGCGCTTGAGCGCAACGCCCTTCTCGCCGGCCTCGAGGCGCTCGGCAGCGTCCCGACCGCGCTCGATGACCTGGGCGAGCTCCTTCTCCTCTTCCGCGTTCAGGAGCGCCACCGCGCCGATCTGATTGAGATAGAGCCCGACAGAATCCGTCATGTCGCCTTTCTTCCACCGCGACCGGGGTCGCAGTCACTCATCGCTGCCCGCTCCTGGGTGCGGCTACCCACCGGTTGTGGGCTCCGACCGCCGAGAGCACCCGGACAGCTGTTCGATTACATCTTCAACAACGCTGCCGACCGCGGTGCGATTCCCGCGCGTGACGGTGACGTTCGTCACCTCTGGCGCGTGCAAGGACATCGGGCGGGGATCTTCGGTGGACCGAACCATCGGTCACGGGGGTGGAGATCTGGAGCCCGATCTGGCTGGGGGGCCGGTGATCCGTACACTCGCCGATCGTGCGATCTCGCCGAGTCGGCATCTTTGGTGGGACGTTCGATCCGCCCCACGTCGGTCATCTGGTGATTGCGGTGAACGTACTCCACGAGTTGGCGTTGGACGAGGTCCTGCTCGTGGTCGCGAACGTGCCGTGGCAGAAGACCGAGCACCGCGCGATCACCGCCGCGCAGCACCGTCTGGACATGGTAGCCGCTGCGGTCGACGAGGTCGAGGGCCTTCGGGCCAGCGATCTGGAGATCCGTCGGGGCGGCGCCAGCTACACGATCGACACCGTCGACGAGATCCAGGCCGACGGCGAGACCACCGCCTACGTGGTGCTCGGCAGCGACGCCGCGCCCGGCATCACCTCCTGGGAGCGCGCGGCCGAGCTGAGGGAACGCTCTCGTATCGTGGTGGTGGACCGACCCGGGGCCGCCGGGTCCCGGCCGCCAGAGGGATGGGACTGGATCAACGTGGAGGCTCCCCGACTCGACGTGTCGTCCACCGACCTGCGCGACCGCGTCCGTGACGGCCGCCCACTCGACTACCTCATCCCCGCCGCCGTGCTCGAGGTGATCCGCGAGCGCGGCCTCTACGGGACGCTCGGATGACCGACCCGACCGCCGGGGACGGCGACGGCGGCGCGGAGCCGGCGCGGCGACGTCGGCGGGCCGAGCCCCGCGACACCTCGGCGCCGGCCGACTGGGTGCCGCTGCCGTCGGCCGGCACGGGGCGTCGCCATCGTCGGCGCCGCGAGCGCGAGCAGCAACGCCGCCGCCAGCGGATGACGGTCCTCGCCCTCCTGGTCGTGATCATCTCGCTCATCGGCACCGCCATCGTCATCCGCCCGCTGCTCGGCGACGGCGACGACGAGCCGACCGAGGTCGCCGCGGCCGAACCGGTCGCCGTCACCCTCGAGGCCACCCCGAAGGCGCTGCTGATCCACGTCGGCGACATCGGCGAGCTCGTGTCGGTGACCGCCGCAGTGCTCGACGGCTCGGGTGCGGGCGGCGGCATGGTGTTCGTCCCCGCCTCGACGGTCCTCGACGTGCCGGGCTTCGGCCTCGAACCGCTGTCGAGGTCGCTGGAGCTCGGCGGCGAGGAGCTGGTGCAGCTGACCACCGAGAACCTGCTCGGCGTCGAGTTCGACCACGTCGCGGTCCTCGACGCCCGCGCCTGGACCACCCTGGTCGAGGACGTCGCACCGCTCGAGGTGGTGAACCCGAACCCGATCGACCGCGACGACGACGGTCGCATCGCCGTCGTCACCGACGCGGGTCCGCTCACCTTGACCGCCGACGCGGTCGGGCCGTTCCTCGCGGCGCAGGCCCTCGATGAGCCCGACCTCGTGCGGCTGCTGCGCCACGACACCGTCTGGCGCGCCTGGCTGGGCGGCCTCGCGACGGTCGACTACCCGATCGCCGACGTGCGGACCGATCTGGTCGCGTTCCTCCACGGGCTGGCCGACGGTCCGGTCGACTATCGCCTGCTCCCGGTCGAGACGCTGGCGGGCACGGGCGTCGACACCGAATACAAGATCGTGCGCGACGAGATCGACGCGCTGGTCGCCGAGTTTGCCCCCGACGCCGCCGGCGACGGCTCCGGCCGCATCCGTGTGCAGCTGCTCAACGGTGCGGGCACCCCCGGGCTCGCCTCGGTGGCGACCGAGATCCTCCTGCCGGCGGGGGCCCGGGTCGACCTCCGCGACAACGCCCGGACCTTCGACTACCGCACGACCCAGCTCGTCTACTATCGCGACGACCAACGCAACGCGGCCGAGCAGCTCCGCGACGCCCTCGGGCTCGGCGAGGTCGTCCGCGACCGCAACGCGATCGACGTCGTCGACGTCACGATCGTCCTCGGCCGCGACTTCGTCGCCCAGTACGTCGACGGGCAGTGAACCGCACGGAGGTGACCGGGACGGCTGTCATCTGCCGGCCCGGTGTGCTTCGATGACGAGCGTGACCGGAGCGTTGCGCTGAACGAGATCGTCCCCGACGTCGACGGCGAGGCCGACACGTCGCCCACCGAGCCCGCGCCGGGCGCCGAGCTGGTGCTCGACCTCGCCGACCTCGACCCGGTCGCGCAGGCCGCCGTGGCGGCGATCGACGACAAGCTCGGCACCGATCCGGTCGTCCTCCGGGTCGCCGAGGTCCTCGCCATCGCCGAGCTCTTCGTCGTCGGCTCGGGCTCCAACGCCCGCCAGGTGCGAGCCATCGTCGAGGAGGTCGAGCGCCTCGTGCGGGAACGCACCGGGGAGTCGCCGATCCGCACCGAGGGCCAGACCGACTGGCGCTGGGTGGTGCTCGACTACGGCGACACCGTCGTGCACGTCTTCGACGACGAGGTCAGGGCCGTCTACGACCTCGAGCGGCTCTGGGCCGACGTCCCGGCCTGGCGCGACGACGCCGACTGATCAGCGCAGCCGCTTGCGGAGCACCTGCTCGTCGTAGGTCATGCCGTAGTCCTCGCTGCGGACGATCTCCTCCGTGACGGTCCATCCCGCCGAGCGGTAGAGCCCGATCGCCGGGTCGTTGCCGACGACGGTCCGCAGCTCGGCCTCGTCGTGACCGGCGTCGGAGACGATCCCCTCCGCGACCCCGAGCAGGCGTCGTCCGATGCCGCGGCCCTGCTCGTCGGGGTGCACGTAGAGCGTGACGATCTCGTTCCGTCGCACCGAGGTGTGGCCCACGACGCGCCCTGCGTCGACCGCCACGACCGTCGAGTGACCGGAACCGCTCGCCAGGCGGCCGTGCCAGGTCTCGAGCATCACCTCCGACCTGAGCCCGTCGATCGCGCCCTCGGGGAGCAGGTGGGTGAACGCCGACACCCAGCAGCGATGGTGGTGGTCGGTGATCGCGGCGGCGTCGGCCGGAACGGCCGGTCGGTGCTCCATGCGCCACTCTCGCACCACGGCGACCCGAGCGGCGCTGCAACAGCGCGCCCGCCTCGTGCATCGTTGGATGTGAGATGCCGCCACCACCTCGTCCCGCACCGCCGACCAGGCCCCACGAGGACCTGACCGCGCTGTTCGAACGGGAGCGGGCGCCGATGTTGCGCCTCGCCGTGCTGCTGGTCGGGTCGGCCCAGCAGGCGGAAGAGGTCGTGCAGGACGCCTTCGAAGCGGTCGGGCAACGGTGGGGATCCCTCGACCGACCCGGCGGCTACCTGCGGACGTGCGTCGTCAACGGCTCGCGAGCGGTGCTGCGACGACGTGAGCTGGAGCGCCGTCACGCCGTGGCCCAGGCGGCGCCGCCGGTCGAGGCACCCGAGCGCCTGATCGAGCTCCGGGACGCGCTCGACCGGCTGGGGGAGCGGCAGCGGATCGTGATCGTCCTGCGCTACTTCGTCGACGTCCCCGACGACGAGATCGCCGCCGCGCTCGGGTGCCGGCCGGCGACCGTGCGCTCGCTGGCACATCGAGCGCTCGCCGTGCTGAGGGAGGAGCTGTCGTGAACGACGTCGAGACGAGGTTGCGCGCCGAGCTGCCCGAGCTGGCCGACGTGTTGCTGGACGCGCGCCGGCCCGCGTCCGCTCGGGAGACGGACGGCGAGGTGGAGCAGATCTCGCTGCGGGACGAGGTGCCGGCGGGTCGATCTCGCCTGCCCGTCGCCGCGGCGCTGCTCGTCGTGGCGCTCGTCGCCGGCCTCCTCGCCTGGCGCGGTCCGAGGACGTCGACGGAACCGGCGGCGGACGTCGGCGACGAGGAGGTCGAGTCGGCGCTCGCTGTCACCGGCCCGGCGGGGCCCGGGACCTGGGAACCGATCGCCGCCGCACCGATCGCGGGGCGATCGTTCGCCGTCGCCGGGTGGATCGGCGGCGAGGTGGTCGTCTGGGCCGGCTCGAACCCGGATCGCGACGTCGCCTACGCCGACGGTGCGGCCTACGACCCCTCGACCGACTCGTGGCGGACCCTCGTCGTCCCCGGCTGGGGGCATCCCGGCCTGACCTCGGTCGTCGTCGACGGTCGGTTGGTCGCGCTGGCCAAGGGCGCCGTCACCTCGATCGACCCGCGGGGCGACGGCTGGACGGAGCTGCCCGACGTCGAGGGCGCCCTCCTCGGCCAGCTGGTGTCGGACGGCGAGGACCTCTTCGGCATCGGCGCCGTCCAGCGTCCGGAGGCGTCGTCGATCGCCGTCGTCCGCTACGACGACGACGCCGAGGTGTGGGTCCGGGGCACGGATCTCCCACTCGCGGCGGAGGCGGTGAGCTGGGACCAGCTCTGGAGGCTGATGCTCGACGTGGTCTGGGCCGACGGCGAGATCGTCGTCTGGGACGACGGTCGGGGTTCCGCCTACGACCCGGCCCGCGACACCTGGCGCTCGCTGCCGCCGCTCGAGCACCCGGACGGCCGGATCGGGACCTCGAAGATCGTCGGCCACGACAGCGGGCTCGTCGTCGTCGCATCGGTGGTCGAGCCCTCGGGGCGGACGTCGTATCGCCTCGCTCGCCCGGACGGTGACGGCTGGACCTGGGCGCGACCGCTGCTGCCGACCGTCGACCTCGAGGAGGTCTCGATCGCATCCGCTGGCGACTGGATCGTCCTCTTCGAGCCCCAGCTGCCGCCCGTGACGGTCCACGTCGACTCGGGTGCCTGGGACGTGCACCTCGACGGGCCGTTGGGCGGTCTCGAGGGCGCGGTCGCCGTGTGGACCGGGACCGAGCTGATCGTCTGGGGCGGCGTCGGCAGCCCGACCAGCACGGTGCCCGCCCCCGCCTCCGGCGCTCGCTGGACCCCGCCGTCGCTCGACGGGCCTTGACGCCTGGCGCCCATGGATCAGCCGGTCGGGGTCAGCCACCCGCAGCCCGCCAGTCCTGCACCAGGTCGGTCGCCCGCTGGTGGCGGTCGTGCGGCGCCGTCGCGGTGGCGCGCTCGACGACCGCCCACCGCTCCGCGGAGCCGCGCCAGCCGTCGGGACCGGCCAGCAGGTGCTGGAGCGTGCGGCCCAGACCGAAGACCGTGGTGCGCTCGTCGATCGTGGCGCCCCGCCGCCACTCTTCGGGCGCCATGTAGCTGCTCGCCCCCGGGAGCCGGTCGTCCTCGACGACGAACGGCCCGGGCCGGTACTCGTCGAGGTCGATGAGGTACGTGGTCGAGCTCGGCACCTCGACGTGGAAGCACCCGTCGTAGAGGTCGACCGCCACGAAGCCGGCGGCCACGACCGCGAGGTGGGCGTCGAGGATGCGGTCGAGGCCGGCGAGCACGACCCCCACCGGTTCGGCCTGGAAGCGGCGCAGCCCGCTGCGGTCCGAGCCGTAGCGCGTGGCCTGGTTGAGCGTGAACCCGTCGATCCACGGTGCGACGAGCGTCAGCCGGGGCGCCTCGACCACCTCCACCGGGGCCACGATCGCCGGATGGCGCACGGCGGCGTGGAACCGGATCGCGCTGCGCAGTGACGCCTCGGCCTGCTCATCGGTGGCGATCTTCACGTGCCAGCGCCGGCCGTCCGCCTCGATGCCGTACGAGACGCAGCCGGAGTCCTGGTCCTCGTAGGCCGCGAACGGATCGGACAGATCGAGGTGCATCAACCGACCCGCTCGACCTCGACGAGCGTGTCGTGGAACGCCGCCGAGCCGCGGTCGTCTGCGGGCGGCGTCGGGTTCGTCAGGGCGTTGACGCCCCGGCCGTCGGGGCTGTGGCGGTTCCACCAGCCGAACGGCACGGCCACGACACCGGGGGCGACGACGTCGGTGATCGCGGCGGTCAGGGTCAGCGAGCCGCGGTCGTTGCGCACGATCACCCGGTCGCCCTCGCCGATGCCCCGAGCGGCCGCGTCGGCGGCGTTGATCTGGAGGCGGGGCTCGCCCTCGCTGGGCAGGTGCCGCTCGAAGCCCCCGTAGTTGGCGTTGAGGAACTTCGTGTGCTGCTTCCGCGAGATCAGCGCCAGCGGGAAGCGGGCGGCGAGCTCCGGATCGCCGTCCGGGGTCTCGGCGCCGGGGTGGTGGACCAGCGAGCCGAGGCGGAGTCGACCGTCGTCGGTGGCCGGGGCGGCGTCGACGTTGGGGCGGTGTCCGGCAGGTACCGCGAGGCGGGCCCAGGTCTCCTCGACGAGCCGCTCGTAGGAGATGCCGTCGAGCCAGGGGTGGTCCGAGTCGAGGAGCTGGCGCACGAGCTCCTCGTCGCTGTCTCGCAAGCCGGGGTCGTCGAGGCCCATCTCGGCGCCGAGGCGCCGGAAGATCTCCGTGTTGGGCAGCGCCTCGCCGAGCGGCGCGATGGCCGGCTGGTTGAGCGCCAGGTACAGGTGGCCCCAGGCGATGCCGAGGTCGAGGTGCTCGATCTGGGTCGTGGTCGGCAGGACGATGTCGGCGTGGAGGGCGGTGTCGGTCAGGAACTGCTCGACGACCACCGTGAAGAGATCGTCGCGGCGGAGCCCGGCCAGCACCCGGTTCTGGTCGGGGCAGATGACCGCCGGGTTGGAGTTGTGCACGACGAGCGCAGAGATCGAGTCGCCGGTGAGCGCCTCGCCCAGGCGCGCCATGTTGATCCGGGGACGGTCGGGCCGGTCGCCGGGGTAGGCGAGCGCGGTCTCGAAGTAGATCTGCGTCGAGCGGGCCAGGCCGCCGCCGACGTCGCGCCACGCGCCGGTCAGCGCCGGGAGCAGAGCGATCGACCGCATGATCTCCCGGCCCTGCTCGCGGTGCTCGGGCCCGACGAGTACCCGGATGGCCGACGGGCGGCGCTCGACGTAGGCGTGTGCGAGCGCGGCGATGCGCCCGGCGTCGATGCCCGTGATGCGGGCGGCCTCGTCGAGGGGGAGCGAGCGGGCGTCGGCGAGGAGCTCGGCGCTGCCCGAGGTGTGCTCGGCGAGCCAGGCGTCGTCGAGCAGGCCGTCGCGGTCGAGGACGCCGATCATCCCGAGCACCAGCGCGACGTCGGTGCCCGGACGGAGCTGGATGTGATCGTCCGCCTTCTCGGCGGTCGAGGTGCGGATCGGATCGACGACGGTGACGTGCGCGCCTGCGGCCCGAGCCTCGTCGATGACGGGCCAGAGGTGCCGGTTGGTCAGGTGGGTGTTGGTGCCCCACAGGATGATGTTGCGGGCGTGGCGGAGGTCCTCGGGGTCGATGCCGTACGGCAGCCCCGAGACGTCGGCGGCACCGAGCCACGCGGTGACCCCGCACAGGTCGCGGCCGATGTCGCTGGCGCCGAGCGCATCGAAGAAGCGGTCGGCCATCACACCCTTCTGGATGACCCCCTGGGTGCCGTCGAAGGAGAACTGGAGGATCGAGGCCGGACCGTGGCGGTCGGCGGCCCGCCGGAGGCCGTCCGCGACCGTCGAGATCGCCTCGTCCCACGAGATGGGCTCGTACTCGCCCGAGGCCTTCCGTCCGGCCCGTCGCAGCGGCGTGAGGATCCGGTCGGGGTGGTGGACGCGGTCGAGGAACCGGTTCACCTTCGGGCAGAGCTGGCCCCGTGTGGTGGGGTGGTCGGCGTTGCCGCGCAGGCGCACCGCTCGGCCGTCCTCGACGGTCACGTCCCAGACGCAGGTGTCCGGGCAGTCGTGGTGGCAGGAGCCGCGGACGATCGTCTGCTCAGGCATCGCCGGCCATGGTGGTCGACGGCGGCCGATCAGGAGGCGCGGGCGAGACGTCGACGGACCCGATCCAGCCCGACGCGAGCCGGTCGCGGCACGATGCTGCGAGCGAGGCGCTTCGGGCGGCTGGGCGCGGTGTCGTCGACGAGCGCGAGCCCGGGCCGGGCGACGGGGAGTGCCCCGGGCTGGATCATCTGCATCGTGTCGGTGCTCAACACGGCGCGCCGTGAGAGGTTGGCGATCTCGACGGCGAGGCCGATGTCGCCCCCGACGAAGAAGGTGGCGGAGCCGTCGCGGTACACCGAGGCCTTGTGCGCGCCGGAGGCGTGCAGGTCCCGGAGCCGCGGCCCGGCTCCGGTCCTCGCCATGACGAGGTCGCCGTAGGCGATCCGCTGCTCGTCGAGCCACCGCTCGGTCTCGGCGCGGTAGCGCTCCGGGCGGTCGGTGACGAGCTGGCCGATGTAGGCGGTGATGGCGTGGCGGGGGCGGGCGGTCCGCAGCGCCGACCGATACGCCGCGTCGTCGGCGCCGGTGGGCTGCGGCAGGTCGACGCACAGCACGCTGTCGAGGTCGACGCAGGCTCGACTCAGGACGTGGTGGTGGAGCACGTTCCACTCGAAGCACCGCGGGTGCCCGAGCACCTCGCAGTGGTGGTCGGCGACGCCGATGGTCTCCGGAGTGACGTAGACCGCACCGTACTCGACGTGGTGGTCGAGCTCGGCCGCCTCGACCTGCTTCCTGGCGAGGCGGAGCGAGTCGCCGGAGTAGGTGCTGTCGTCGAGGACCAGCACCTTCCGCGGCCGGTCGAGGAACCGCTCGGCGGCCGGCGACCGGGCAGGGTCGCACGCGCCGCGGGGCTCCACCTCGCCGAACGGGTCGACCCGTGTCGTCCCCGCCCCGATCGTCCGTCCGGCGAGGACGCCGTCGAGGTCGGCGACCGGCAGGTTCCGGTACAGCGCGAGGAGGTTGGCGGCGAGCAGACCGCTGCGCGGCAGCCCCACCACGAGCTCGAAGTCCTGTGGCAGCCCCTTCGACCACTGGATCAGCTGGTCGCTGAGCTGCGCGACGCTGCGGAAGTTCATGCCGTCACCGCGCTGTGTACCCGTGCCGAGACGCCGCTCCGACTCCCCCCGGATCGGCGTCGAGTGCTCCCTGTCTACGACATCTGACCCGAGTCTGTGCCAACCCCGTCACAAAACGCGGCTAAGCCACCACCCCGGGTGGAGGCGATCCCGAGTGGTTCAGGCGCCGCTCGCGGCGGTGATCAGCTGCTCGGCGGCCTCGGCTGCCGCGGTCATGGCGTCGAGGGAGTGGGCGGTGCGAGCCACGAGGAGGCCGCCCTCGTAGAGCGCCAGGATCGCGGTGGCGAGCCGCTCGGCCTCGGCGGCGGGCACGCCATGTCGCTCGGCGTTGCGGGCGATGGTGGCGATCCACGACGCGAACGCGGCCTCACCGGCGGCCCGGACCGGCTCGACGAGGTGCCCGTCGGCGGTCGCCGTGCCGATCGGGCATCCCTGGCGGAAGTCGGTCCCCACCAACAGCTGGCCGCCGAGGTCGAACATGGCGCGAGCCGCGGCGACGAAGGAGTCGTTGGTGTCGAAGACGTGGGCGATGAGGGCGCCCAGGTCGTCGCCGGCGTCCTCGATGGCAGCGGCCACGAGCTCGTCCTTCCCGGTCGGGAACTGGTGGTAGATCGATCCGTAGGCCACCCCGGAGGCGGCGACGATCTGCTTGAGCCCGGTCCCCGTGGTGCCCGACTCGGCGAGGAGCCGGCGTGTGGCGTCGAGGATTCGGCGCCGGGTGTCGGCGCTCCGGGGTCCGGCCATCAGCAGCGGAAGATGATCTTGATGTCGGGCGCGGTCATCGCCTCGACAGCATCGTCGACGTCGACCACGCGGTGGGTGATGGCGAGGGGGTCCAGGCGGCCGTCGCTCACGAGCTCGAGCACCTCCGGTGCCGTCGCGCGCGCGTGCACCCGGGAGATGTCGTAGGTCATGCCCTTCACGTACATCGTCTGGAGCGGCAGGACGTCGGTGCCGCCCGCCCCACCGATGACGCTGGTGCAGTGACCGCACGGGCGCGCGGAGGTGAGCGCCAGCGTGCGGCCGTCGTCGGTGCCGGAGGCGTCGACGGTGATCGCCGCGCCGAAGGGCTTCGTCACGGCACGGACCTGCTTCGGGTCGTCGACCGAGCGGACGTCGAACACCTCGGCGCCGAGGCGTTCGGCGCAGCGCAGCCGCTCGTCGTCATGGTCGAGGAACAGCACCGCCGGCGCACCGAGCGCGACCGCGGCGGCGACGGCGTACAGCCCGACCGACTGGCCGGCTCCGCCGACGACGAGCACCGGTGAGTCCGGCCGGTCGCGCATCGGCCCGGCGACGGTGCGGTAACCGTCCGAGACGTTGTCGGGGATGCCGGCGGCGGCGACCGGGTCGAGCCCGTCGGGGACGGCGATCAGCAGCTCGTCGGCGAAGGGCACCCGCACCCGCTCGGTCAGCGAGCCACCGACGTCGAGGTCGCCGTGGGGGCCGAAGCCGTAGGCCGAGCCGACGGGCACGGAGGTGCATGCGTTGGTGTGGCCGTCGCGGCAGGTGTCGCACCGGCCGCAGCTGACCTGGAACGGCACGATGACGCGGTCGCCGACCGACCATCGCTCGACCTCGTCGCCCACCTCGACGATCTCGCCGGCCATCTCGTGGCCCATCGCCAGCGGGAGCGGCATGGGGTAGAGGCCGAGCGCGATCGAGAGGTCGAGGTCGCAGCGGGCGACGGCGAGCGGCGCCACGATCACGTCGGTCGCGTCGACCAGTTCGGCGTCGGGCACCTCCCTCCACGCCAGGTCGAGGTCCTCGTCGAGCCAGAGCGATCGCATCCCCTTAGTAGATCGATCTATCTAACAGCGGGTCAAGTCGAGGTTCGGTCGCGCCGGGTCGCGCCGGTTCAGGGGGCGAGGAGCGAGCTGCGGAGGCCGAGATCGGAGACGACGTAGCAGCGGGCGATCCGACGAAGGTCGTCGGGACCGCGCTCCTGGAGGAAGACGCCGAGGTCGGCGCCCTCGGCGAGGACGTCGTCGCCGATGCCCACCTCGCGGGCCCGCTCCCGGCAGCGGGCGAGGGCTCGCGCCTCGAGCGTCTCGAGGTCGGCGGCGATGGTGTCGTCGTCGAGCTCGTCGAGGGCGAAGAGCTGGGCGTCGTGGGGCTCGTCGCAGGAGCGGAGGTCCACCCGCTCGACCGTGTCGCCGTCGGGCAGGTCGAAGCAGTCGCCGACGTCGAGCTCGTCGACCCGGCGCCCCGGGGACGACGAGAGGACCGCCAGCGCGACCAGGGCGGGGACCACCACCGCGACCAGCGCGGCGAGCACGACGGACCGGGTTCGCCGGCGCTTCGGTCCCGACGCGGGGAGGTGGCCGTCGGGGATCTCCTCGTCGAGCGCCGCCTCGTCGATCGGCTCGTCCGGCGACCGCGGTCGACCGTGACGCAGGATCGCGGCGGTCGCGTAGGTGCCGAAGAAGAGCTCGGTCTCGTCGTGTCCGCCGGCCCGGTTCACCTGGAGCGCCCGCAACGTCGAACCGATCCCGGAGATGCCCCACCACCCGAAGACGGCGCTGGTGACCATCTCGGGGTACGGCTTCCGGGTCGACTCGCCGGGCCGGACGAGCCAGGCTGGGCCGGGATCGTCGACGGTCACGCCGAACGACACCACGTGCGGGAACGACACGAGGCGCGACCCGGTCTGGATCTCGCGGATCAGCTCCGCTCGGGTGATGTTGGGCGCGTTGGTGATGTAGGGGAGCGCTTCGGGCACGCAGCCTCCGTGGGCGACGGCCGTGAGCGTACCGAGCGTCGTGACCGGCCCTGGAGAGGGTGGGTGCGGGCCCCCATCGAGGCCCGCACCCCTTCCGCACGGCGAAGCCGTCCCACCTTGGCTTCGCCAAGCCGACGTGCGGCTGCGCGGATCGGTCGTCCGGGTGCCGCGGCGAGCGGTCCGGACGTGTCGGTCAGTCGGCCCCGCTGCGCTCGAGGGCGGCCAGCAGCCGTGCGTTGGTCTCCTCGATGCGCTCGCGCACCCTCGGCCGGAGCGCGTCGGGCGCCTCGGCTGCGGGTCGGGCCACCAGATGACCCCGCTGCTCGACCCCGGCGTCGCTGACGATGCCCGGGCCGTACAGGACGAGGTGGCTCTCGTCGCGCGTCGCGTCGGTCGGCTCCTGGTCTCCGGGCTCGACGTCGCTCAGGTGGACGAGCGGCAGGTCCGGACCGGGCGTCGACAAGACGATGCAGAGGTCGCGGCCGTGCGTCTCGGAGATCGACACCTCGAAGGTCGGGGATCCGCAGACCCACACGAGGTGGACCGACTCCGGGTTGTCGTAGGCCGCGATGATGCGGAACGCCGAGCGCAGGATCGGGGCGGGATCGCCGATCCATCGCTTCCAGAAGCCGGAGCGGTTCTGGGGCGACAGCCACTCCCAGTCCATGTGCCGCAACCCGGCCTCGAGGAGGACGGCCTCGATCCGGCCACGATCCTTCGAGCCCGCCGCCTGCCGCGGCACGCGCCCGTTGGTGTCGCTGCGGGCCATCGCCACCAGGGCGTCGCGGATCGGCTCGATCTCGGCCGCTAGATGCGCGAACAGGCCGGTCTGGACCGCCTCCGCCGCCGTGGCCGAGGCGGCGAACGCCGTCTCGTCCCAGCTGGACGCAGTGGTCCCGAGCGCCCGCCGACCGGCGGGCGTGGAGACGAGCCTGCCGATGGCGGCCTCCAGCGCGAGCAGGCCGACCGGCCGACTCGTGGGCAGGGGCATGTCGGGCATCTGGCGTCCTCTCCGCTGGCGACACGTGGGCGATCAGCCCGTACGACCAGCGCAGCAGAGCCCGTTCGCCGATCGTTCGCCGCCGGGCGGCGCGCGGGCCGCCGCGTACAGTTCGGGGCGTGACCGAGCCGCCCCACCTGCACGTCTCCGTGCTCGGCGGACTGTCGGTGCGGTGCGGGCACACCGCGCTGCACCTGCCCCGGAACCAGCGGTCGACGCTCCTCGCGACCCTGCTGTGTCGCCCCGGCCGCGCGGTCGAGTTCTCGGTGCTCGCCGAGGAGCTCGGCACGTCGAAGGCGAACGTGCAGAAGTCGAGGGCGAAGCTCCTCAACGATCTGTCGGCGCTCGCACCCGGCGCTGCCGAGGTGATCCAGACGACCGCCGACGGCTACCGGATCCGGCCCGACCTGGTGACGATCGACGCGGACCGGTTCGTGCGCCTCGCGACCGTCGCCGAGCGCACCGCCGACTCCGACCTCGTCGAGGCGGTGTCCATCTGCGGCGACGCGCTGGCGATGTGGGCCGAGCCGTTCGCCGGCATCGCCATCGGCCCGATCGCCAGCGACCACAGCGTCGACCTCGAGGAGGCGCGGCTGCGCCTGGTGCGGGTGAAGGCCGGCGCGCTCCTCGATCTCGGCGATCACCGGGGCTCGATCGGGCCGTGGCGCGAGCTGCGCGAGGCGAACCCCTTCGACGAGAGCGTCTGCCACGGTCTGGTCCGGGCCCTGGTCGCCGTCGGCGAGCGACACGAGGCGCTCGACGTGTTCGCGGAGCTCGGCGCGAGCTACCGGGAGCGGGGCTGGGTGATGTCCGCCGCGATGAGCCGCCTCGAGGCCGACGTCCTGACCGATGCGCTGACCTTCGAGCCGAGCTCGTTCGAGCCGGTCGAGGGCAACGTGGCGGCCAGGACCCAGCGGGTGGTGTCGCCAGCCGAGCTGCTGTCCGGGCGGACGACCGGCCACCGCCGTGAGCTGGCCGAGATCGAGCGCGTCGCCGCTGCGGCGTTGCGCTCGGGTCCGGCCGCGGTCTTCGTCGAGGGCGAGGCGGGCATCGGCAAGACGTGGTTGCTGGAGGAGTTCGCTGCCACGGGCGCCGACCGGAGCTTCCGGGTCGTCTCGGTCGAGTTCCTCGAGGACCAGGTGCCCGGTCCCCAGGTCGTGCTCGAGGCGGCGCGCACGGCGATCGGCGAGCTCGATGCCGAGCGGGCGGCGGCGCTGACGCTCGAGGAGCTGCCGGCCGCCCTGCTCGATGCCGCCGGTGATCGGCCCCTGGCGATCCTCGCCGACGATCTGCAGTGGGCCGACGACCGCACGCTCGAGCAGCTCGATCACCTCCTGCGGCTGGCCAGCCGCCCGGGCAACCGGAGCAGCCAGCTCTTCGTGCTCGGCGCTCACCGTCCCGCCTCGGCCGCCACCGCGCTCGCCGAGCGACTCGACCGGGCGAAGCGGCATCGCTGCGTCCGGTCCGTCGCCCTCCGAGGGCTCGAGGACCTCGACATCCACGGGCTGTTCCGATCGATGGGGCTCGCCCGTCCCGACCCGTTCGCGATGAGCCTGCTCCGCGAGGCGACGGGCGGGAACCCGCTCGCGCTCCGGCGAGCGCTGACCATGCTCACGACCCGGGGCGCCCTCGTGGAGGAGGCCGGACTCACGACGATCGACGTCGGCGATGCGCCGTCGCTCGATCAGATCTCCACCACCGAACTGGCCCGGACCCGGATCGCCGACCTCGACGTCGAGCAGCGCGACGTGGCGCTCGCCGTCGCCGTCCTCGGCGATCACGCCTCGATCGAGCTGACCGAGGCGCTCCTCGCCGAGCACGGTGCCGGCTCCGGCCCGCTGACCGACCTGATCGGGCTCGGGGTGCTGCGCGATCGCGGCGGACGGCTCCAGTTCGATCACCCGACGACATCGTCGGCGCTGCTCGCCGATGCGGACGACGAGCGATCGCGGCGGATGCACCTGGCCGCTGCTGCGGTCATCGCCTCGACGGTGCCGCGGTCGTCCGCCGCGCTGCGCTGGGAGGCCGATCACCTGATCCGGGCCCGCGCCGACGAGGGCGACTGGGTCCGGCGAGCGTGCGCCGCCGCCGGCGAGGGCGCCATGTCCGCCGCCTCCTGGTCCGAGGCCGACCGCTACTTCGCCGTCGCGCTCGATGCCGCCCGCCCGTCCTCGACCGAGCGCGACCTGCTCGATCTCAAGCTCCGACGGGCCCACGCCGCGTTCCGCGACCACCAGACGAGCCGCGCCGCCGAGCTCTTCGCCGAGGCCGCCACCTACGGGCGCCTCACCGGCGATCTCCGGCTGTGGGGCGAGGGCCTGGTCAACCGAGGCCGCTCGACGGTGCACGATCTCGCCCGGTTCGCCCCCGATCACGAGCGCGACGAGCTGGAGCGGTTCGTCGAGGCCAGCCGGGGTGATCCGACGCTGGCGGGGCGGCGCGCCGAGGCCTATCAGCGGCTCGCCATCGTCTCGTGGACGATGCGCCAGTACCCCCGTGCCGAGCTCGAGGCCGAGCTCGCGCTCGTCGACGCCCGCCGCGCCGGGGACCGCACGCTCGAAGCTCGTGCCGCGATGACGCTGGGGCTCGCCCGCCAGGACAGCTTCGATCTCCTCGGCGCCATCGACGCGTTCGAGACGAGCACGGCAGCGGGGGACGCCACCGACAGCACCACCTTCGTCGACTGGGGACGAGCACGGGCCGCTCGGGTGAACTGGATGCTCGGCCACCTCGAGACGGCGATCGAGCAGGCGGCCCTCGCCGCGGATCGCGCCGAGCGGGTCGCCAACTGGGCCGAGGCGTCGCTCGCCCGGACCAACCTCGCCGGCGCGCTGCACGCCGCCGGGGACGGCCCGGCCAGCGCCGCTGAGGCCGGAGAGGCGCTGCGGCTCTACGTCCGCTCCCGCTATCGGTGGGTGGGGGCGACCCTGCTGCCGTTGGCCCACCACATCGCGATCGACGGTGGGGACGCCCGCCTCGTCGACGAGCTCGATGCGCTCGACGATCCGACCCATCCGGCCGGGGTGCTGTGCCGCGGCATCCGTGCGCTCCACCTCGACGACGTCGACGCCCTCGCCGACGTCGCGTCGGTCCTGCGCGAGCGCTGCGCCGGCCCGCTGACGCCGCGACTCGCCGAGTACTCGGTGGGTGCGGCCGTCGCGCGGCGGGTGAGCGACGGTGAGCTGGCCGGCGCCTGTCTCCGTGCGCTGACCGATCCACGGCTGGAGCGGGTTCGGTTCGTCCCGGGCACGAACCACCTGCGTCGCGACGACATCGAGCGCTGTCGACTGGTGCTCGGTGAGCCGGCCACGCCGTAGAGGACGCTCGGAGTGCCCCGGGCGGCCCGAGGGGTGCGGTGGGCACACCTCCCCGGACCCCCGGGACGGGGCGCAGGAGCCGGGTGGGACGACCCCCGCACGTCCTCAGTATCGCCGGATCCGAGCCGGATCGGGCATCCCGTGCGCCCGTTGTTCAGGTCGACCTCAGCGAGAGCTCGCCGAGCTGCGGGTGGGAGGGCGAACGGGCGACGAGCGACCGGCCCGCCACGACGTCGAGCGGTGCGGTGAGGCCACCGGTGAACACCAGGTCGCCGGCTCGGAGCGCGAGGTCCTCGGCGACGAGCTCGTCCCGCAGCCAGGCGACCGAGGCCGTCGGCCCGCCGGTCACGTTCGCGCCGCTGCCCTGCCGGAGCGTGCCGCCGTCGGACAGCTCGACGAGCACGTCGGCGGGGTCACCGTCCAGCTCCACCCACGGCCCGAGCCGGATGCGGGCGCACGACGAGTTGTCCGCGGTGTTGTCGAGCTGGTCGAAGTCGTAGGTGGCGAAGCGAGGGTTGACGATCTCGATGCCGAGGCACCAGCGGGCCGGTGCGCCGTCGTCTCCGATCTCGGCGACCAGCTCCGGCTCGGCCTTGGGCTGGTGCAGGCGACCGAGGTCGAGGTCGCCATCGACCACCTGCGAGGCCCAGAGCGATCCCCAGTTGGGTCGCTCGATGCCGAGCGCCTCGCGCATCGCCACCGAGGTCCACCCGAGCTTGAAGCCGATCTGCGCGTCGCCGGCGGCCCGCCGCAGCTCGTCGCGGGCCCGTGCGACGGCGCGGGCCGTGGCCCGGTCCAGCGTCGGGATCCGTTCGCTCAGCAGCGGAACCCAGCTGCCGTCGCGCTCGGCCGCCGCCAGCTCCTCGGCGAGGGCCACGGCGTCGAGGGTCATCGGCCGACCCGGCGGCCGATCCGATCCCAGCACGCCTCCGCGTCGGCGACGTCGAACCAGATCGACTCGATGCCGCACGCCTCGGCGCCCTCGACGTTGCGGGGCTGGTCGTCGACGAAGACGATCTGCGACGCCGCGACGCCGAGCAGCTCCAGGGCCCACTCGTAGGCGGCTCGGTCGGGCTTGAGCGCCGGTCCGTGGGCGCAGTCGATGACCTGATCGACCCGTCGGAGCAGTGGGATCGCGGCCGCCCACTCCGGGCCGTGGAAGGCACCGAGGTCGTTGCTGAGCACCGAGACGCCCCAGCCGGTCGCGAGCGCGGCGTCGACCACGCGGGTGCAGCCCGGGCGGATCATCTCGTCGGTCGGCGGCTCGTAGAGGAGCTGCATCAGGCCGCGCGTGTCGAGCGCCGTCCCGGCCGCCTCACCGACCTCGGCCGCCCGCATCGCCCAGTAGTCGCGCTCGGTCGGTCCGTCGCCGGCGATCATCCGGCGCCACGGCTCGTCGGTCGACGGGTCGACCGGACCGAGCCACGTGAAGGTCCCGGGTGCGAGACCGAGCCGTTCCTCGAGCCGTCCGTGCAACTCGACCGGGTTCAGGAGGCAGACACCGCCGAAGTCGAGCAGCAGCACGTCGTCCACGGCGCCGGCCTACCGGTCGTCGATGCGCTGCCTCAAGCAACGTCCCGCATGGCGGGAAGCGCTCAGTGCTGCGCGCCGAGTTGACGGGACGCCAGGCGGGCGAAGTAGGTCACGGCGTCGACGAGCGCGTCGCGCTGGCCGTCGATGCGCTCGATCGGTCCGGCCACGCTCATCGCTGCGACGCAGCTGTCGGTCGAGTCGCGGATCGGCGCGGCGATCGAGCAGACGCCGATCTCGGACTCGTGCCGGTTCTCCGCGTACCCCCGCCGGCGGACCGAGGTGAGCTCGCGAACCAGGTCGTCGGTAGACGTGATCGTGTGCGACGTGAGCTCGGGCAGCTCCCAGCCCCGCAGCAGCTGCGCGCGGCGAGCCGGGGCCAGGTTGGCGAGCAGCACCTTGCCCGAGCCGGTGCAGTGCGCGTGGTTGCGTCGGCCGAGCTCGACGAAGAAGCGGAGCGTGTTCGGGCCGTCGAGCCGCTCGACGTACACGACCTGACGGCCGTCGAGCACGCCGACCTGCACGGTCTCGCCCGACCGGTGACGCAGCTCGGTCATCGGCATCATCACCGCCTCGTGGAGGCTCCGGTGCGTCGGCACCGCAGCCGCCATGTCGAACAGGGCGAGCCCGAGGCGGTAGCGGCCGGTCTCCGCGTCCTGCTCGAGCAGGCCCTCGTCGGCGAGGGTGGCGGCGAGGCGGTGCACGGTGGAGGTCGACTGCCCGGTCGCACGAGCCAGCTCCGAGACGCCCCAGCTCGGGGTCTTCGTGGTGAACAGCTTCAGGAGGCGGGCGGCTCGGGCCACCGACGAGAGCCGATTGCGGGACACGGTCGTGAACCTAGTGTCCCGCGATGTGGGATGTGGCTTTCGTCACCTGACACCCCTGTGGTTGGTTGATCCGCATGGGGGTACTGCGACTGAGTCACGTGGACATCACCGCGCCCGACCTGGAGCTGGCCACCGCGTACTACACGGAGGTGCTCGGTCTGGACCTGGTCGAGCAGACCGGCGACCGCGTCTTCTTCAAGTGCTGGGACGAGCGTGACCACCACTGCCTGGCGATCCGCCACGACCCCAGGGTGGGGATCGATCGGTTCGCGTTCAAGGTCGAGCACGCCGACGACCTCGCCGCCTTCGAGTCACGGGTCGAGGCGGCCGGGGCGCCGGTCCAGCGCGTCGCCGACGGCGAGGAGGCCGGGCAGGGCGAGTCGATCCGCTTCGAGCTGCCCTCCGGCCACGAGATGGAGCTGGTCGCCGACGTCGAGAAGGTCGGGGGCCGATTGCCGCTGCTGAACCCGCCGCCGATCGTTCCCGATCTGCGCGGGATCGCCCCGCCCCGCATCGACCACCTGCTCGTGCACGCCGAGGAGGTCCCCGAGGTCGCCCGCTTCATGCAGGACGTGCTCGACTTCCGCCTCACCGAGCAGCTGCTCGACGGCGGCGGCCACCAGACGATCGCCTTCCTGGAGCGCTCGGCCAAGCCCCACGACATCGCCTTCGTCCAGGGCCCGAACGGTGCCCTGCACCACTTCTCGTTCTGGCTCGACGACTGGGACCACGTGCGCCGGGCGGCAGATCTGCTCGCCTACCACGGGGTCACGATCGACATCGGTCCGACCCGTCACGGCCTCACCCGCGGCAGCACGATCTACTTCTTCGACCCGATGGGCACCCGCAACGAGGTGTTCTCCGGCGGCTACCGACCCGACCCGGACTTCCCGACGATCACCTGGACCGACGACCGCGCCGGCCGGGCGGTCTTCTACTACGAGGGCGTGCTGAACCAGCGGTTCGCCACGGTCCACACATGAGGGAGCGGATGTGACGAGCCGCACGGTGCGAAGCCAGAAGGCGACCGATCGACGATGAGCAGCCCGGGCATCCTCCGCCTCTCGCACGCCACCGTTCGCGTGCCCGACATCGAGCTCGCCCTCGCGTACTACGCCGAGGTCGTCGGACTCGTCGTCACCGGTCGCGACGACGTCGGGACCGACGCAGAGCGGGCGTACCTCAAGGGCTGGGACGAGCACCAGCACCACTCGCTGATCCTCCAGAGGGCGCCGACCTACGGCCTCGACGGCCTGGCGTTCAAGGTGATGGAGGAGGCGGAGCTCGACCGCCTGGCCGATCGGGTCACCGCCGCCGGGATCGAGGTCCAGCGCTTCCACCCCGGCGAGCTCGCCGAGGCGTCGGGAGCGACGGCGCGCTTCACCGCCCCGAGCGGCCACGTCGTCGACCTGGAGTGCGGCATGGGTCAGGTCGGCAACGGCCTGCCGCTCATCAACCCGCCACCGAAGCCGGACGGGCTGGTCGGCATCGCCCCGCCCCGGCTCGACCACATCTTCCTGCTGTGCGAGGACGTCGACGGGGCGACGGCGTTCTTCCGCGACGTGCTCGAGTTCCGCCTGACCGAGCAGATCGTCGCCGACGACGGCCACCAGCTCGTGACGTTCCTCGAGCGGAGCCACACGCCCCACGACCTCGCCTTCCTCACCGGTCCGGACGGCGGCTTCCACCACCTCGCGTTCTGGGTCGACGAGTGGAACGACCTGCGCACGGCCGCGGACCTCTGCACCTACCACGGGGTCCCCATCGACGCCGGGCCCACCCGTCACGGCGCCACCCGGGGCTGCGGGCTCTACTTCTTCGACCCGGCGGGCAACCGCAACGAGGTCTACACCGGTGGGTACCACTTCGATCCCGACGACGAGCCGACCACCTGGACCGAGGCCGAGATGGGGCGGGCCGTCTTCACGTACCGGGGTCAGGTCGACCAGCGCTTCATGACGGTGCACTCGTGAGCGACCGCGACACCAACGGCGCCGACCGCTTCGAGGCCCCGCTGTACCTGGCCCGCTTCCGGGATCGCCGGGCCGGTGGCAACGGTGCGGCGCCGGGCGAGGACGCCGACGACGGCGCGCCGCTCTACCTGAAGACGTTCCGCCAGCGCACCGAGCCGCCACCCAAGGCGCCCGACGGGCCGCTGTGGCAGCGGGCCGAGCTGGCCACCCAGCAGGCGCTCACCGAGGACAACCGCAACAAGGAGATCTCCGCACCGCCCGAGTCGACACGGCAGCTCCTCAACGACGTGTACCTCATCCGCCACGGCGAGACGCAGGGGTACTCGACCGACTCCGGTCTCACGCCGCAGGGCGCCTGGCAGGCGCACACCTACGGGCGGACGCTGTCGCGGCGGGTGAAGTCGGGCGAGACGGTCGTGTTCCGGCACGCGGCGACCAATCGGGCCCGAGAGACCGCCGAGCAGATCCACCGCGGGCTCGTCGACGGGTTGGCGCAGTACGAGAAGGACCTGACGATCGTCGAGCCCGAACCGGCCGACGAGTTCCGGAACTTCCAGTTCGTCGCCCCCGACGGTCTCAAGGACGTGACGGCCGCGTTCCGCCAGTACAGCGCCCTGCTCGAGGGCCACGAGCGCACCGCCGCCGGCGACCGGCCGCTCTGGCTCGTCGAGATGGACCGGTTCTGGCGCACCCAGCAGGGCGGGGGCGACCCCATCTCGCACTGGCTGACCATCCCGCTGATGCACTTCGAGCCGCCGGCGATGACCGTGCGACGGTTCTGGGCCGGGATCGGCCGGCTCTCCGACGAGTTCCCCGGCGCCCGCCTGGCGATCGCCACCCACTCCGGCTGCATCCGAGCGTTCGCGGTGTCCGCGCTCGGCTACGACCCGGGCGAGCCATACAACACCGAGCACGTCCGAGTGAAGCTGCTCGGCGACCAGACCTGGACCCGCGGCGGGCGCGACGCGCTGGTCGCCTACCGAAACCGGGTGCAGGAGGTGAAGGTCCCCGACGTCGGGCACCTCCCCACCTGGCAGGTCCACGACGAGTGGGCCGGTCTGCCCTCCCACCAGGAAGCCGGGACATGACATGTGTGAGGCATGTCCCGTCATCGACTGGGAGCAGGCGCTCCCGACGATCCGCTCCTTCACACCGAGGAGGGTCACCGACACCATGACCGACTTCATCGTCTGGTACGACCGCTACGAGCCCGAGCAGCGGCCGCTCGTCGGCGGCAAGAACGCCAGCCTGGGCGAGATGATGCGGGCCGAGATGCCGGTGCCGCCGGGCTTCGCGCTCACCACCGACGCCTACGGGCTGATCTGGCGCGACCGCGAGCTGGTCGGGCGGGTCAACGAGCTCCTGCGCGGCCTCGATCACGACGACTTCAGCCACAACCTCGAGGTCTCGCACCAGATCCGGCACCTGATCGAGGGTGAAGCGGTGCCCGACCCCGTCGTCGACGCGCTCGCCTCGGCCTACGAGGCGCTCTGCGAGCACTGCGGCGTCGACGACCTGCCGGTCGCCGTGCGCTCGTCGGCCACGGCCGAGGACCTCCCCGACGCCAGCTTCGCCGGTCAGCAGGACACCTACCTCTGGATCCGCGGGCTGCCGTCGGTGATCGATCACGTCCGTCGCTGCTGGTCGTCGCTGTTCACCGACCGGGCCATCGCCTACCGGCACTCGATGGGCTACCTGCACCAGTCGATCGCGATGTCGGTGGCGGTGCAGAAGATGGTCGACCCGAGCGCGTCGGGCGTGGCGTTCACGCTCAACCCGAGCAACGGTGACCGGTCGCAGGTGGCGATCGACGCGTCCTGGGGGCTCGGGGAGGCGGTGGTCTCCGGTGAGGTCACGCCGGACAACTTCCTGGTCGACAAGGTGCTGCGCGAGGTCGTGCACCGCGAGATCTCCACCAAGCACGTCGAGTACCGCCTGACCGAGCACGGCGTCGTCGAGAAGGTCGAGGTCGAGGCCGAACGGCAGACCGCGGCGTCGGTCACCGACGACCAGCTCGTCGCCGTGGCGCAGCTCGCCCGTCGGGCCGAGCAGCACTACGGCTGCCCGCAGGACGTCGAGTGGGCGATCGACCGGCACCTGCCCGACGGCGAGAACGTCGTGATGCTCCAGAGCCGGCCCGAGACCGTCTGGTCGCAGAAGGCGACCGCGCCGATCAGCCGCACCGGCACCGATGCGATGGCGTCGATCGTCTCGACGCTCGTCAAGCCGCTGCACACCGATTCGTCCAGCTGAGCCGAACCACCACCGGGGATACGAGGGGGAACACCATGGCGAGCGATCGCTTTCCGAGTCCGTTCGAGATCGAGCCGCCCGACGGCATCGAGGGGTGGGAGGAGCTGTACTCGCCGTCGAGCTCGTTCGGCGACGCCCGGAAGGGCTACGAGGACGCCCGGTTCTGGTTCTGGGACTCGATGCACTGGGGCCACGCGCTGACCCCGTGGGACGCCTACTTCTTCGAGGTGGCGATCGCCTCCTTGAGCCAGATGAACAGCCGCCACTACCGGATCCCACCGGCCGACGGCGTGGACTTCCGCATCCTCAACGGCTACGCCTACCTCTCGCCGGTCGGTGTCGATCCCGAGCAGATCGAGCCCCGGGTGCCGCAGTTCATGGAGCGGGCCGGCCACTACTTCGCCAACTGGGACGACCTCTACGCCAACTGGCTGGGCAAGGTGAAGGGGGCGATCGAGCGGATCGAGGCGCTCGACTTCTCCCCGCTGCCCGAGATGGAGGACCTCCCCGTCATCACCGAGGGCGTCGGCTACGGCAGCGGCTTCGAGCTGCTGCGCTCGTACCACCAGTTCCGGGACCTGATCCTCGAGGCATGGAACTACCACTTCGAGTTCCTCAACCTCGGCTACGCGGCGTACCTCGACTTCTTCGGCTTCTGCAAGGAGGCGTTCCCGTCGATCCCGGACCTCGGGATCGCCAAGATGGTCGCCGGCGTCGAGGTGGACCTCTTCCGCCCGAACGAGGAGCTGAAGGTCCTGGCCCAGAAGGCCATCGACCTCGGCATCGCCCGCGCCTTCGACGACCCGGACCACGTCAGCCTCGACGGCGATGCCGGCGCGGAGTGGCAGGCCGCCTGGGACGCGGTCGAGGACCCGTGGTTCAACTTCACCTCGGGCAACGGCTTCTACCACTTCGACAAGATCTGGAGGGAGGAGCGGTCGATCCCGTACGCCTTCATCCGCGACTACATCGCGAAGCTGGAGGCGGGCGAGGACATCAGCCGCCCGATCGAGGCGATCACCGCCGAGCGCGACCGCATCGTGGGGGAGTACCGCGAGCTGCTCGCCACCGACGAGGACCGCGAGGCCTTCGACGGCAAGCTCGGGCTCGCCCGGGTCGTGTTCCCGTACGTCGAGAACCACAACTTCTACATCGAGCACTGGACGATGTCGGTGGTGTGGCGGAAGGTGAAGGAGCTCGGCGCCACGCTGGCCAAGGACGGCATGCTGAGCGCCGACGACGACCTGCTCTTCGTGCGGCCCGACGAGGTCGACCAGATCCTCTGGGACTACTACGCCAACTGGGCGGTCAACTCGCCCACGATGAGCAGGGACCACTGGGCGCCGACCATCGAGCGCCGCCGCGAGATCCACGCGGCGCTGAGCAACTGGACGCCGCCGAAGGCGCTCGGCGAGCCGCCCGAGGTCGTCACCGAGCCGTTCACGATCATGCTGTGGGGCATCACGAGCGAGTCCGTGGCCACCTGGCTGGGCTCGGGCGACGACGGCGGGGGGCTGAAGGGCATGGCCGCCTCGCCCGGGGTCGCGGAGGGTGTCGCCCGGCTCGTCTTCTCGCCCGAGGAGGTCGACGATCTCCGCGACGGCGAGATCCTCGTCGCCCCGATCACCGCGCCGAGCTGGGCGCCGGTGTTCCCGAAGATCACGGCGTGCGTCACCGACATCGGCGGGATGATGAGCCACGCCGCCATCGTCTGCCGGGAGTACGGCGTCCCCGCCGTGACCGGCACCGGCTTCGCCACGAACCAGATCAAGACCGGCGACCGCATCCGGGTCGACGGATCGTCCGGAACCATCACGTTCCTCGGCTGAGAGCGAGCTCACGATGATGACGCAGGAAGAGAACGACGAGCTGACCCGGGTCGGACCGGGCACGCCGATGGGCGAGGTGCTGCGGCACTACTGGTACCCGATCGCCTTCGTCCGCGAGCTCGACGAGTTCCCGACGAAGCGGGTGCGGCTGCTCGGCGAGGACTGGGCGCTGTTCAGGACGCCCGACGGCAGCTACGGCATCGTGGACGAGCGCTGCCCCCATCGCGGCGCGTCGTTGGCCTACGGCATCGTCGAGGACGGCGGGCTCCGCTGCGGGTACCACGGCTGGAAGTTCGACACCGACGGCGAGTGCGTCGACATCCTCGCCGAGCCCGACTCGTCGCCGAGGTTCCGGGCGAGCTGCGGGGTGCGCTCCGGCCGGGCCCAGGCGCTCGGCGGCATGGTGTGGGTGTACGTCGGCGACGGCCCCGCCCCCGAGCTGCCCCGCTACGAGGCGTACGTGATGGCGGGCATCCGCGACATCGGCCACACCGTCTTGCCGTGCAACTGGCTCCAGATCATGGAGAACTCGGTCGACCCGTACCACGTCGAGGCGCTGCACGGGAACTACTTCGAGTTCATCGCACGGCAGCAGGGCACGCCGATGCCGGAGTCGTTCAGCGCCAACAAGCACGAGAAGGTGGCCTTCGATCCCTTCGAGCACGGGATCATCAAGCGGCGGCTGCTCGTCGGCCAGGACGAGGAGAGCGACGACTGGAAGATCGGCCACCCGCTCGTCTTCCCGTACTGCATGTGGGTCGGCGGCAACGGGGTGTTCCAGATGCAGATCCGTGTGCCGATCGACGACACCCACACGTGGGCGCTCTTCTACTCCGTCCACGCGCCGGAGGGGGCGGAGCTGCCCGACGACCCGCCGGTCGTGGACTACGAGTACGAGTGGCTCGACGCCGACGGCAACCACATCGTCGACTACATCGAGGGCCAGGACGTCATGGCCTGGGTGACCCAGGGTCCCATCGCCGACCGGGTCAACGAGAAGATCACCAAGAGCGACGTCGGCGTGGTCGCCTGTCGCCGAATGTTCAAGGGCGCGATCGAGTCGGTGCGCAACGGCGAGGACCCGGTGGCGGTCGTGCGCGAGCCCCACGACGTGATCAAGCTGCCGCTGGAGCGATCGAAGTTCGGCCGCGGGTCGGCGTTCGCCATCGACTGGATCAACGACGGATCGATGCGGTACTCGCCGATCGCCGAGGAGCTCAAGGCGCTCCACCTCGACGCCGAGGCGGCGCGCGAGTCGATGGCCGCCACCTGATGGCGGTCGACGTCGACCGCTGGGTCGATCATCTCCTCGTCGCCGTCGACGACCGCCGGGAGGTCACCGCGATCACCAAGGACGTCGACGAGCTGGCGATCGACGACGCCTACGCCATCCAGGCCGCGCTGCTCGACCGCTACCTGGCCCGGGGTGAGGTGATCGCCGGAGCCAAGCTCGGGCTCACGTCGGTCGCCAAGCAGGAGCAGATGGGCGTGTCGGAGCCCGTGTACGGCTGGGTGCTGGCGTCGTCGGTGCTGCCGGCCGACGCCGAGGTGAGCGTGGGCGAGCTCATCCACCCGCGGGTCGAGCCGGAGCTGGTGTTCCGCCTGGGCGAGGACCTGGCCGGGCCGGGCGTCGACGCCGGGGACGTGCTCGACGCGACCGCGGAGATCGTCGGCGGGATCGAGGTGATCGACTCACGCTACGAGGCGTTCTCGTTCACGCTGCCCGACGTCATCGCCGACAACACCTCGGCGGCGCGGGTCGCCGTCGGCGCCGACGGCGTGAGGCCCGGCGAGGCCGACCTGGAGACGCTCGGCTGCGTCTTCGAGGTCGCCGGCGAGATCACCGGGACCGCCACCGGGGCGGCGCTGCTCGGGGATCCGGCGGGGTGCGTGGCGATGCTGGCCAATCACGTCGGACGCAACGGCGGGAAGCTCGAGGCCGGGTGGATCGTCCCGGCGGGTGCGCCCACCGACGCCCGGCCGCTGGCGGTCGGCACCTCGGCCGTCGCCCGGTACTCGGCGCTCGGTTCGGTCTCGGTTCGAGGGGTTGCCTGATGCCACTGGTCAACGTGCACATGTCGACCGGACGGAGCCCGGAGCAGAAGCGCGCCCTCATGACCGCGATCACCGACGCCGTCGAGGAGCACCTCGGGGCCCAGCGGGACTCGGTGCGGGTTTGGATCACCGAGATGGATCCGACCGACTACATGGCGGCGGGCGAGCTCCTCGCCGACAAGCAGGCCCGGTTGGCCCGGGAGAGGTCCGAGGGGTGACCGAGCAGCACCTGATCGACGAGGCCGCGAAGGCCCTCCGGGAGGCGGCGGCGACGGGTGTGCCCCGGGCGCCGATCCGTGAGATCGTCGGCACCGCCGCCGACCTCGACGTCGGTTACGCGATCCAGCAGGTCAACACCGACCTCGCGATCGCCGAGGGACGGCGGGTCGCTGGCCGCAAGATCGGCATCACGTCGCAGGCGGTCATGGACCAGATCGGCGTCGACCAACCCGACTTCGGGACGCTGTTCGTCGACATGGAGTTCGGCGACGGCGTGCCGCTCCCGGCCGAGCGGCTCCTCCAGCCCCGGGCCGAGGCCGAGGTGGCGCTGGTGCTCGACCGCGACCTCGACCACGGCGAACACAGCTTCAACGACGTCATCCGCGCCACCGCGTACGCGCTCGCCTCGATCGAGGTGGTCGACAGCCGGGTCGCCGGCTGGGACATCCGCCTCGTCGACACCGTCGGCGACAACGCCAGCTGCGGTCTCTACGTGCTGGGCGGCCGGCCGGTGCCGCTCGATCGCGTCGACCTGCGAACGGTGCCGATGTCGATGTCGATCAACGGCGAGGAGGTGTCGACCGGCTCCGGCGCCGCCTGCCTCGGGCACCCGTTGCACGCCGCCCGCTGGCTCGCCGACACGATGTCGCAGCGGGGCACGCCGCTGCGCGCCGGGGACGTCGTGATGACCGGTGCGCTCGGCCCGATGCGTCCGATCGCCCCGGGCGACGTCGTCGAGGCAGACTTCGGGGGGCTCGGCACCGTCACGACCTCGATCGCTCCTCGGGAGGAGACATGACCGCCACCGCTGCCATCGTCGGCTCCGGCAACATCGGCACCGACCTGATGTACAAGCTCCTGCGGTCCGACCTCATCGAGCCCCGGTGGATGGTCGGCATCGATCCGGCCTCCGAGGGGTTGCGCCTGGCGTCCGAGGCCGGCCTCGAGGCCACGGCCGAGGGCGTCGACCGGCTGCTGGCGCAGGACGAGCTGCCCGATCTCGTCTTCGAGGCGACCTCCGCCTACGTGCACGTCCGCAACGCCCCCCGCTACGAGGAGGCCGGCATCCGGGCCGTCGACCTGACCCCGGCCGCCCGGGGGCCCTACGTGATCCCGCCGGTCAACCTCACCGAGCACGCCGGTGCGATGAACGTGAACATGGTGACCTGCGGCGGTCAGGCGACCATCCCGATGGTGCACGCCGTCTCGCGGGTCGTGCCCGTCGACTACGCGGAGATCGTCGCCACGGTGGCCTCGAGGTCGGCCGGGCCCGGCACCCGGCAGAACATCGACGAGTTCACCCGCACCACCTCGAGCGCCATCGAGGTGCTCGGCGGCGCGACCCGGGGCAAGGCGATCATCATCCTCAACCCGGCCGAACCACCGCTGATCATGCGCGACACGATCTTCTGCACGATCCCCGACGGCGCCGACACCGATGCGATCGCCGAGTCGATCCACGAGGTGGCCGCCGAGGTGCAGACGTACGTGCCCGGCTACCGGCTCACCGCCGATCCGCAGTTCGACGTCGGCTTCCACGACGACGGCCGGGGGCGGGTCGCGGTGTTCGTCGAGGTCGAGGGTGCGGGTGACTACCTGCCGCCGTACTCGGGCAACCTCGACATCATGACCGCCGCCGCCACCAAGGTCGGCGAGGGGATCGCCACCTCCGCCCTGCTGCAAGGAGCCTCGTGATGCCGTTCTCCGACGATCTCGACGTCCGGGTCACCGACACCAGCCTGCGCGACGGGTCACATGCCAAGCGCCACCGGTTCACCGAGGAGCACGTCCGTTCGATCGTCGCCGGGCTCGACGACGCCGGCATGCCGGTCATCGAGGTCACCCACGGCGACGGCCTCGGCGGCTCGTCGTACAACTACGGCGAGTCGCTCGTCGACGAGCGGCGGCTGATGGCGGCGGCGGTCGACACGGCGCAGCGGGCCAAGATCGCCGCGCTGATGCTGCCGGGGCTCGGGACCAAGGACGACATCTCCGCCATCGCCGACCTGGGCGTGTCGATCGTGCGGGTGGCAACCCACTGCACCGAGGCCGACATCTCCGAGCAGCACTTCGGGCTGGCCCGTGAGATCGGGCTGGAGACCGTGGGCTTCCTGATGATGGCGCACACGATCTCGCCCGACGACCTCGCGAAGCAGGCCAGGATCATGGCCGACGCCGGGTGCCAGTGCGTCTACGTCGTCGACTCGGCCGGGGCGATGATCCTCGAGGACGCCAGCGACCGGGTCGCCGCGGTGGTGGCCGAGCTGGGCGGCGACGCGCAGGTGGGCTTCCACGGCCACGAGAACCTGTCGCTGTCGTTGGCCAACACGATCGAGGCGATCCGGGCGGGCGCGGTGCAGGTCGACGGGTCGACGCGGCGGTTCGGGGCCGGCTCGGGCAACACGAGCTGCGAGGCGCTGGCCGCGGTGACCGATCGTCTCGGCATCCGGACCGGACTCGACACGTTGAAGATGATCGATGTCGCCGAGGATGTGGTGCGGCCCGTCATGGACGACGAGTGCGTCCTCGACCGCATGTCGCTGATCATGGGCTACGCCGGGGTGTACTCGAGCTTCCTCAAGCACGCCTACCGGGCGGCGGAGCGGTACGACGTCCCGGGCGCCGACATCCTGATGGAGTGCGGCCGTCGCAAGCTGGTCGGTGGGCAGGAGGACCAGATCATCCAGATCGCCGCCGATCTCGCGGCGGCGCGCTAGTCCAGCCCGAGCTCGCCCCGGACCGCCGACCGCGAAGCGGCGGGGTCGACGGCGAGGACGGGCAGCCGCCTCGCGGGCTGGTGGTCGGGGACGATCTCGATGCGCCGCCGACCGTCAGCGGTCGGTGATCGGGTACTGGATCTCCACCGTCGGCGGTCCCTCCGGCCCGAGGCCGTGGATCAGCTCGCGCCCGGGACCGGACAGGCGACAGCCGTGCCGTTCGAGCCACCGGCCGATGGCGTGGTGCGCACGCTGGTGCCCGCTCTCGAGCGTGTCGACCGCGACGACGCTGACCACCCGGTCGACGGCGGGGAGGGTCGACGGTTCGAGGAGGCGGTGCCCCGAGGCGAGCGGCACGGGCTCGTCGCCCGGCGACGGGAACCCGATCTCGAGGTCGACGTCGACGGTGTCGAAGGACGGTCCGTGGCCGACGACGACGAGCGGGCCCGGTTCGGGCACGAGGTGTCGCGTGGCAGCGACCGCGTCGACGAGGTGCTCGGCCGCCGCGAAGTCGGTCACGACGGTGCGGTGGAGGAGGGCGGGCTGGGCCGGGATCGACCGCTCGACGACGTCGATCCCGACCGGCTCGTCGTCGCCGAGCTCGGCCAGGCGGCCGGCGAGCTCCCGCAGGCGTCGTTCGGCGTCGGCCCGCGCCTGCTCGGCGCGCAGCTGCTCGACCCGGAGCATGGCCCGCAGGTCGGCGGGCGTCGTGCCCTCCCGGAGCAGCTGCCGGATCTGGTCCAGGTTCAGCCCCAGCTCCTTCATCGCCACGATGCGGTGGACCTCTGCCAGCTGGTCGGCCTCGTAGTACCGGTACCCGGTGGTCGGATCCACGCACGCCGGCGGGAGCAGTCCGATCTCGTCGTAGTGTCGGAGCATCCGCACCGACAGCTGGGCGAGGTGCGAGAACTCGCCGATCTGGAACACGGGCCACCTCCTGGTGGAGACGTCGCGTCCGGGTCACCGACCGGCCGTCATCCGTGCCTTGCGTCCCGACACCTCGCCGGAGCGAGCGTAGACGTCGAGGTCGGCGAGGACCCGACGCTGGGTGCGCCTGAACTGCGAGCGGAGCATCGGGGTGAGGAGGCGGGCGGCAGGTCCGCTCACCCTCGCATCGATGGTCAATCGGACCTCGGCGTCGCCCGAGTCCAGCGGGGTGATGCGCCAGGTGCTCTCCACGGACCGCAGGAACCCGGGCATGCCGTGCGCCTCGACCTCGTAGCCGATCATCCGAGCGACGGGGTCGTAGGCGGTGATGCGCTCCCGGGTCCGCCCGAGGCCCGGGACATCGCAGTACCGGTCCGCCGCCGGCGTGTCGTGCGTCGCTTCGGCCGGCCACGCCGTCGACGCTTCGACGGTGCTGGCCCAGTCGCCCACGGCATCGAACTCGTCGGCCAGCACCGTCCAGAGCCGCTCCGGGCTGGCGGCGGTGACACGTGCGGACGTGGCGCTGACGAGTCGGGATCGGGCGGCGACCGGCGCGATGGTGGTCCGGGTTCGCCGGGGATCGGTGGACTCGCTGATCGGGTGGGTGGTCATGGTCGTCTCTCCTCGTGTCTCGACCTCGGGGACCAGCGTCAGGCCTCACACGGTGTGAGGGTCAAGCGCCTCGTTCCTGCCGGGCCGAGGCGAGATCCTGCGCTGCTGACCGCACGGCGCGTAGCGTCGTCGGGCGAGTGGGAGGTGGGATCGTGGTGCCACAGGGTCTTCGGACCGCGCTGGGTGGGGTGGTCGGACTGCTGCTGCTCGTCGCCGTGGCCGTCTCGGTTGCGGCGTGCGGCGATGCCGACGACGTCGGCGACGCGACCGAGGCCGCACCTGCGACGGTCGCGACGACCTCGACGACGGTCGTGCACGAGGTCGACACCACCGAGCCGCCGGACGGCGACGACGCCGCCTTGGGTGCCGGGGGCGGCGACCCCGGTTCGGAGTGGTGCCGGATCCAACCGTCGGTCCACGACGGTCTGGTGGCGCTGCAGGGCGACCCCGTCGGCTTCGTGAACGAGGAGAACGTGACCCGTCTCCACGACGACATCGCCGCCATCATGGAGGTGGCGCCTCCGGAGGTGCGGCCCGCGGCCCAGGTGATCGCCGACTGGTACGACGCGTTCGCGGAGGTGCTCGCCCGCTACGACTACGACCTGGCCGTCGTGCCGCCGAGCGAGCTCGCCGCCGCGACGACCGATGCCGCTGCGTCCAACGAGGCAGCCGCCGAGATCCGTGCCTTCAACGCGGAGGTCTGCGGCCACGCCGACGACGGATGATCCCCCCTGCTCGTCCGGCCCGGCCTGACTAGCCTCTGGTCGGAACCGACCTTGGGGGATGGGGATGTCGGACAGCGTCTACAACGTGGTGGAGCTCATCGGCACGAGCTCGGAGTCGTGGGAGCGGGCGGCGGCCAACGCGGTCGAGGAGGCGTCGCAGACGCTGCGCGACCTGCGAGTGGCCGAGGTCGTCGAGCAGGACCTGGTCATCGAGAACGGCGCGGCGTCGCTGTACCGGACCAAGATCCGGCTCTCGTTCAAGCACGAAGCCGGATAGGCCTCGCCAGGCACCGAGGCGGCGCCGACCTCGACGCCGCCCGGACGGACCGGCGACGGTGCACCACGTGGGGTGATGGTCGACCGCCGTCCCGCATCGGGGGCCTCAGCACGAGGTGCCGGCGCGATCGCCGACCCGAGTGCCCTGGTCAGCGGAGTGGTGTGACCCCACCGCACGTCGCCGGAGCGCGCCGCACCGCAGCCCAACGGACCGCCCACTTCGCCACAATCCTCTCGCGCCCACACGCTCCGCGGTCGTTCCGGGAGCGGGTGTTCGGTTACGGTGACCGAGCCGCGCGGCAGGGACGAGGGAGGTCGGTCTCGTGAGCAGGGACACGGTCGAGCAGGACGGCAGGTGGGAGTTCGACGAGGAGGTCGCCGACTCCTTCGACGACATGCTCTCCCGCTCCATCCCGCAGTACGACGTGATGCGCCGGGCGGTCACGGATCTCTCGGTGCGGGTCCTCGACTCGGTACCCAGCGACCAGACCAGCCTGGTCGTCGATCTCGGCACGAGTCGCGGCCGTGCGGTCGAGGAGCTCGTGCGCCGCCCCGGGGGCGACGAGCGCTTCGTGCTGTGCGAGCTCTCCGAGCCGATGCTCGCAGCGGCCCGTCACCTCTACGAGCACGAGATCGCCGAGGGCCGGGTCTCGGTCGAGAAGCGCGACCTCCGGGACGACTTCCCGAAGGAGGCGCCCGCCAAGCTGTTCCTGTCGGTGCTGACGCTGCAGTTCATCCCCACGAACTACCGCCAGCGCATCGTGCAGGACATCTACGACACGCTCGTTCCCGGCGGGGCCTTCGTGCTGGTCGAGAAGGTGCTCGGCCAGGGCGCCACGATCGACGAGCACCTCGTCGAGCTGTACCACGCCCGCAAGCACGCGATGGGCTACTCCCAGGAATCGATCGAGCGGAAGCGCCAGGCGCTCGAAGGTGTCCTCGTGCCGATCACGGCGGCCCAGAACGTCGACCTGCTCGAGCGGGCCGGTTTCCGCACCGTCGACTGCTTCTGGCGCTGGATGAACTTCGGCGCCTGGGTCGCGTTCAAGTAGCGCTGCCTCAAGGGGCGTGGGCGCCGACCGCGGCGAAGCCACCCCTGGTCGGGTGGCTGAACGGGTCGACGAAGCCCGCCGCGGTGAGCGGCTCGATCAGCTCGGCCACCGTCCGCTGCCTGCCGACGTGGCTGCGCATCGTCGCGTTGAAGAGCGCGGTCTTCAGCGGCCCCGTCCGGTCGTCGTTCCACACCAGCTCGTGGAAGACGATGACGCCGCCCGAGCGGACGTGGGGCCGGCACGCCCGGGCGACCTGCGCCGTCGTGGCGTCGTCGAACACGTGGACGAGGTTGCCGAAGAACGCCGCATCGCACTCGGGCACCGGCCACGGTGAGTCGAGCACGTCCATCGCGACGAGCTCGACCCGATCCCGCACGCCGGCTCGGGACAGGAAGCCGCCGATGCCGTCCATCGCGTTCGGCAGGTCGGTGAGGACGACGCGAGCGTCGGACCTCCGCTCGAGGAACGGGATGGCGAACGTCCCGGTGCCCCCGCCGACGTCGAGGACGGTGGTGACCTCGTCGAACAGCGGCAGCTGCGCGGCTGCCACCCCATTCGGCAGATTGCGGCTGTGCTGGTTCTCGAGGCGGGCCTCGCCGCCGAGCGCCCAGCGGCCGACCTTCGGCTCCCGGTGGAGTGGAACGGCCCTCACGGCCTGGAGGGCCCGATGTCGCAGCCCGTTCCTGATCCGCACGGCCGTGCTGACCGGGCGCGGATCGAGCCACCGTCCGGGCATCGGCGCATCGCAGGTGACGAACAGCGAGTGACCCATGAAGTAGGGGCTCGAGGGGACGAGGTACTCCGCCGCCTCGGTGGTGAGCTCGAGCGAGGACGGATCGGGGCGTCGCAGCATCCCCACCGCGACCAGGACGCCGCCGATCGCATCGACGCCGGCGTCCGTCAGCCGGGTGGTGCGTTCGATGTCTGCGAGCGAGGCGGGCCCGGCCGCCAGGAGCTCGAGCATCCCGACCTCGGCGGCCCAGGCCGCGTACTGCACGAGGGCGACGTCGTCGTAGTAGCCCTTCGCGCCGAGCGCCTCGGTGACGGCCGCGTCGTCCGTGGTCGGTGGGTCGTAGGCCACCCGGCGATGCTAGGACGTCGCCCCGGCGGCCCCGATCCTCACGCTTGGTGCCCGGCGAGGCCAAGCGCCGCCCGCACCGCGGCCCAGGAGGCGGAACGGTCGTCCGGGTCGAAGTGCAGCGCCGCCGCGCCGGCGGCCTCGGCGCCCCTGACGTTGTCGGCGGAGTCGTCGACGACCAGCGCAGCGGCCGCATCGGTCCCGGTGAGCAGGAGCACGCGCTGGAACGCTCGTCGGTCGGGCTTCTGGATGCCGGTGTTGCAGGCGACGACGTGATCGACGGGCGGCAGCGCATCGGCGCTCGCCTCGTCGAGCTCGTTGCTGAGCACGGCGACGACGATGCCTCGCTCCCTCGCTGCGTCGACGAGCTCGGTCGCGGCCGGATCCGACCGGCCGGCCCGGTCGACGCAGACGCCGCCGACGTCGAGGACGAGCAGCTCGTACACGTGCCGAGTCTGCCCGCTCCAGGGGTCGTCACCCAGCGATCAGCTCGTCCAACCGTGGCCCGACCAGGTGGCGCCGGACCACGTCGCCCCGCTCCAGGTGGCGCCGGACCAGGTCGCTCCCGACCAGGTGGCTCCGCTCCAGGTGGCGCCGCTCCAGGTGGCCCCGGACCAGGTGGCTCCGCTCCAGGTGGCGCCGCTCCAGGTCCCACCGGACCAGGTGGCTCCGCTCCAGGTGGCGCCGCTCCAGGTGGCCCCGGACCACGTGCCACCGGACCAGGTCGCACCCGACGGCGTGGCCAGGCCCGTGCCCGGACCGGCCGCATGATCGTGGTACTGCGTCCGGTTGCCCGCCTGGCCCTCGATGCTGTCCCAGCCCTCGACGTGGCCGTTGCCGGCGTCGGAGCGGCCGAAGCCGCGGACGGACTCGGCGTCCTTGACGATCGTGTACTTGAGGCGGTCCGGGTTGGTCCACGGGTAGCGGGCGATGATCGCAGCGGCGAGGCCGCTCATCACGGCCGCCGACTGCGAGGTGCCCGAGCCGAGGAAGAAGTCGTCGCCGTACCGGGCGTGCGGGGCGGCGAGGTCGATGGTCGAGCCCGGCACGCGGTAGGAGGCGATCGAGCGCCCGGGGGCCACGAGGTCCGGGTCGCGGCCGACCTCGCCGCGTGCCGACCAGCTCGGCACGTCGCGCTCGGTCTGGACCTCGTGGCTCATCTGGTCGGCGGCGCCGACGGCGAGCACGTAGGGGTCGATCGCCGGGCTGTCGAGGTGGGGCTGGGAGTCGCCGGAGTTGCCGGCCGCGACCACCACGAAGATGCCCGCGTCCCAGGCCCGCTCGACGGCGGCCGAGAGGGCGTCGCCGCGGTGGTCGTCGACGTCGGCGAGGCCGAGCGACAGGTTGAGGACCCGGATGTTGAGGCCGTCGGCGTTGCGGTGCTCGATCACCCAGTCGATGGCGGCGACGACCTGGGGCACCGAGGTGATCCCGTCGTGGCCGGCGACCTTCACGCTCACGATGCGGGCGTCGGGCGCGATGCCCTCGTGACCGGGCCGGTCACCGGCGATGATGCCCGCCATGTGCGTTCCGTGGCCGTAGGTGTCGAGGTAGGCGACCTCGGGCGAGGAGCCCTCGCCGGAGAGATCGGGGCCGTGGAGGACCTTGTCGCCGTCGAGGCCCGAGACCGGGGAGACGCCGGTGTCGATCAGCGCCACGTCGATGCCGGCGCCGCTGGCGAGGTGACCCCGAGACCCGAGGGTGTCCTCGCGGAGCTCGGCCATCGTCACCACGCCGCCGGCGTGCGACTCGTCGAGCATCTCGACCATCGACGGCCGGATCACGCCGTCTGACGCGCCGGAGTCAGCGCTCTCGGTTGCGGCGATGGGGAGTGCGGCGCTCGCCGCCACCAGGAGGCCCACCAGGGCCCCGAACATCCGACTCGTGACGGTCATGCAGCTCGCCTCTCACGTGCGTTCAGCCGTCGTGATCGGTCGGGCCGCGGGCTCGGCGCAGCAACGGACGCGCAAGGACGAACAACGTGTCGCGGTCGAGGTGCGGGCGGCGGGCCGGGTGAGCTGGCCTCGGGCCTCAGGTGGTCTGGGACACGGCGCGTTGCGGCGTCGCGCCGCCGGCGTCAGGCTCCGCCCGCGTCCGAGTCGACCCAGGGACCCACGCCGCTGATCCGATCGATGCTGACCCGCACGACGAGCGCGTCGGGGGAGTCGCGCAACGCCAACGGGTGGCGGCCGAGCCCGGTGTACGCAGCTGCGAGGCGGTCCATCAACGCCGGATCGGGTCCGGACAGGCGGGCGGTGCCCCTGACCACGAGGTGGCGCTGGAACCCCTGCTCGCTCCGGATGTCGTCCTCGATCGACAACACCATCGAGGGATCGCGCTCGAGGTTGCGTGCCTTGCGACTGGAGCGGTCGCAGCCGAACACGATCTCGTCACCCTCGACGACGACCCACACCACCGACACCTGGGGCGAGCCGTCGGGGTTGCGAGTCCAGACGTGGGCGACGGCGTCCGAACCCAGCAGGGCTTGTGCTGGCGCGGACAACGAGACCACGTGCACCCCTTCCCCTCGCCGACACCGTACACCCTGACCCGGTCGATGAACCGGGGAAGGCGTCAGGCCGTCGCTCGTCGATGCCGTCCTCGCCGAACCGGTCGGCGACCCGGCGGCTGCCGGCTGCGACGGCCGGGTGCGCAGTCCCCTCCGCCGACACCTCACGCTGGGCTGTGGCGTTGCCGACGGAGGAGGAGGCGGAGGCGGAGGCGATCGGCCGAGTGACTCGGGGCCCGAGGGTGGTGACCGTGGAGACAGCTGCTGCGCTCTCGAGACAGTCGGGGCTTCGGCGCGTCGTGTCCGCTCGCCCGGTCGGATGCGTCCTCGGTCTGACCGCCGCCATGGCCACGGTGTCCGTGGCCGTGTTCGTGGCCGTGGTCGACGTGCCGAGCGTCGCCGGTGGTGAGGCGACGCTGACGGTCTGGGCGCTCGTGCTGGTCGGCTTCCTGGCCGCAGATCTGGGTGCCTTCCACATCGAGACCCGGCGCCAGGCGATCACGCTCGCCCCGACCGAGGTTCCGCTCGCGTTCGGCATCCTCTTCGTCGCGCCACCGGCGCTCCTGCTCGCACGCGCCATGGCGACGGTGTTCGCTCAGCTGCGCCACCGGGCGCCGTACTACAAGCGGTTGTTCAACCTCGCGGTCGTCGTCCAGGAGACGCTCGTCGCTGTGCTGCTGGTCGAGGTGCTCGGCGCCGACCTCAGCGAACCCTCGATCCGGAACGGCGCCGCGTTCTTCGCCGCCGTCGTCACCGCGAACGTGCTCTCGGCGTGGCTCGTCGGTGTCGCGATGTGGGTGTTCGAGGGTGGTGCGGGCACGGCGTTCCGGATGCCTCACCTGGAGCTGCACTCCGTGGTGATCGCGTTGGTCGCGGTCCTCGCCGTGCTCCCGGTGGTGGCGGACCCCGGGGCGGGATGGGTGGTCATCGTGCCGATCGCCGCCGTGTGGCTGATGCTCCGAACGCACGGACAGCTCACGCAGCGGTACCGAGACCTCGTCGACGTGCATCGGTTCACCTCATCGCTGACCGACACCCTCGACCTGGACGGCCTCGTCACGGGAGCTCTCGACGAGATCCGTGACCTGCTTCGCGCCGGCCACGCGCTCGTCGTGCTCACCGATCACCACGACCGGACGTCGGTCGTCCGATCGATGGACGCGCGACGCGAGTCACAGGTGCTTCGGTGCGGTCCGGGGGAGCTCCCGGGGGCGTTGGCCCCGGAGGACGACGAGGCATCCGCGCAACTCGTCGAGAGGGTGCGGGCGCTGCTCGACGCCCCGCTCAGCGGCCCGTGCACCGCAGCGCTGCCGGTCTCCGAGGTCCTCACCGGTGTGGTCGTGGTCGCGGACCGCGTCGGGGCATCGTCGAAGTTCTCCGCGACCGACGTCGCCCGGCTGGAGTCGATGGCTCAGCAGCTCGCCAACGTGCTCCGCAACGCTGCGCTCCACGGGCGGATCGCTCATGACGCTGCACACGACGGCCTGACGGGCCTGCCGAACCGAACCCGCCTCGAGGACGTGCTCGACGACCGCATCCGCACCGGCGAACGCGTCGGGCTCGTGCTCATCGACATCAGCCTCGGCGATGTCAACGACACGCTCGGGCATGCCGCCGGCGATGCGCTCCTCGTCGCCGTCGCACGACGGCTCGAGGCGGTACGGACCCCCGAAGCGACGCTGGCCCGCGTGGGGGGATCCCAGTTCGCGCTCGGCGCACCGTGCCCCGCCGACGAGCTCGCCGAGGCGTGTGCGGCGGGCCTGGCCGAACCGGTCGAGCTCGCCGGTCTCCAACTCGCGGTCTCGTACCGCTCCGGCGGGGTCGTCGGTCCGTTGCACGGAGCCTCGACCGCTGCGCTGCTGCGCTGCGCCGACGTCGCCGTGACCACCGCCAGGGCGAAGCGTCGGACGCACTGCTCGTACTCGCCCGAGCTCGATCGACGCAGCGCAGGACGCCTCGAGCTCCTCGCGGACGTCCGCGCCGCGCTGGGCCGCGACGGTGAGCTGGAGATGCACTTCCAACCGAAGGTCGATCTCGCGTCCCGTCGCGTGGTGAGCGCCGAGGCCTTGATCCGCTGGACGCACCCGACACGCGGTCCGGTCCCGCCCGATGAGTTCATCCCGGCCGTCGAACGGTCACCGCTGATCACGGCGATCACCGATCACGCGCTGGGGCGAACGACCACGATGCTCCGTCGAGCTCGGGAGCGCGGCTTCGATCTCAGCGCTGCGGTGAACATCTCTCCCACCGATCTGCTCGACGACGGCCTCCCTGCACGGGTGCAGACCCACCTGTCCCGAACAGGTCTCGACCCCGAGCGGCTCACGCTCGAGGTCACCGAGACGTCGATGATGCACGACGCTCCTTCAGCTCGGGCCACCCTCGACCAGCTCCACCGCCTCGGCGTCAGGCTCGCGATCGACGACTTCGGCACCGGGTACTCGTCGCTCGCCTACCTTCGCGACCTCGACATCGACGAGCTCAAGATCGACAAGAGCTTCATCACCCACCTCCCGAGCGACCGGGACGACGGAGCTTCCTCGATCGCACGGGCCGTCATCGACCTCGGACACGAGCTCGGACTGGAGGTCGTGGCCGAGGGAATCGAGAACGAGGTTGCGCTGCGCTGGCTCCGCGACGCTGGCTGCGACATCGGCCAGGGCTACGGCATCTCCCGACCGCTGCCCGAAGACGAGTTCTTCGAGTGGCTGACGTCTGTGGCGAGCGCCGCCGCCTTCACCCCGACCTGAACCAGGTCCGTCGCAAGTCGCGGAGCAACTCGGCAGACAACGATGAGGAGTGGAGGTGCTCGGGGGCTATTCAAACCGAACGCACGTTCTAGAACGCGTGGCCAAGCTGGCTGCTCTGAAGCCTGATCAAGCGCCTGAGCAGGCCAAACGCGTGCAGCAACGACATATGCGGCTTCGTCCTGGTCAGGTCAAGGAACTGGTAGCTGGGTACCGGGATGGTCAGACCATCTACCAGTTGGGTGAGCGGTTCGGGATCGATCGGCGGACGGTGTCGGCGATCTTGAAGCGGGAGGGAGTCCGGACCCGGTGGAAGGTCATGGACGAGGAGCGGATTGATCAGGCGGTGGAGCTCTACGCCGCGGGGCTGTCGCTGGCTGCGGTGGCGCAGGAGCTGGGCACGACGTCCCGCACGATCAGCGGAGCGCTCAAGCGGCGCGGGGTGGCTCTTCGTGCTGTGGGGACGAATCAGTGGACGTAGCTCTCGACCCCGCCTCTGTCTCTGTCGTCATGCTTAGCTGGGCGAGAACGGCGAACATGCACTGTCCTAGGAACGTCAACCATCACTCGTGATAGAATTCGAAACATCGTGGATCGCCTTCTCGACAGACTGGTCGTAGCTTCCGTTGTGCTAATCCTTGCCGGTTTCCTGGCGATCTATTCCGAATACCTGCAGATTCAGCTCGACTTGCCGTTCGGCTGGCGGAGCGAGTTCCTCGTACCAACAGTGACTGAACAGCAGATTGGCCATCCTTTTACAGAGGTTCGTTTCCATAGAGGCGTCAACGATCTTGCCCGTGTGATCAACCCCTACATTGGTCCAGGCCTGCTCAGCCTCGGCGCAGCTTCATTGCTTGGCTGTTTCGCCTATAAGCTCCACATGCACTTTGCGGGCCAGCCCAACAACCCGCGTTGAGTGCAAACCCTCTAGAGAAACCGTTAGAAAGATGCCACTTTTGTCTTGCCCCCGTGCCGACTACTAGCAGCTCCCAGCCGGCAGAAGGGGCCATGCCCGAGCCAGGCCAGACATGACGGCCACTGAGCAAATAACAGTAGCGCAGGAGCTGGGCACGACGTCCCGCACGATCAGCGGAGCGCTCAAGCGGCGCGGGGTATCTCGTCGTCCTGTGGGAACGAATCAGTGGAGGTAGCTTCGGACTTCGTCTTGGTCCGTTGCTCCTCACGGGCCACCTCGATCAGGGCCTTGGCGAGTCGTTCGACATTGATCTGGTCGCGCATGAGTCCCTGCACCGTGATCTTCCGAGCTTTGGAGCCGTTGCTGTGGATTTTGGTGGTGGGCTTGAGCATGATGCCGCCAGTGGGAAGACGATATGCGCCTTTAGGGAGCGCGAAGTCAGAAGCTTGAGGATGTGAGAGCCTCTGCTTGCGTCGCTTCTTCATGATCGCGCAATTGTCTCACGCGATGGTGATTCTGTCTCGCGTGGTTTCCACAACGCGGAACCGCCCCTGCCGAAGTTGAAGTGGTGCTAACTCTGCTTCAGGTCCTCAAAGGAAGCCAGCAGGGAGGCAGAAAGAAGGTCTGGGACACGATCGATGACCTTCTCTGCGAGGGACACGAGCGTCGCGTGTTCGTTTCCTAGTGCATTGAGTTGCGGAATCTGGGAGCGTATCCTGGCGGCTAGGTCATGACCGCGTTCTTCTAGGAACCACTGCGGCAGTCGGATCGTAGAGCCGCCAACAAGACCTATCTCCACTGGATCCAAGGGTGCCTCGGTAGAGCTAGGGCCTATCTGCGCTAGTACTGCGTCGGCCGCCGTTTGGAGCGATTCCTGGTCGGCCGAGTCGAGGCCACACCAAATGCCATTTGACCTATCAAGCCCCATGTCTTCGGGTGTAACATGGTCCCACCACTTATTCATATTTAGCGCGCACGCTATGATCAGCGGGTCAAGGATGAAGTTCTCGATCGCGTATCGTTCGCCTTCACCAAGATGCCTGAGTGTTGCCGAAGGACTCTCGCCGTCACCGTCAGCGTCGCAGAGACCGTATACGTCGTCGACTCCAGCCTCAGTGAGTTTGGCTAGCGTATCTGCAACTCGAGCCTTCCCTTCATGGATTGTCTCACCACGCGTCTTGAAGCCAACACCCTTGAACACAAGCACGATTTCCTGACTGAGCTCCTGGTCTAGAGCTTGACTGAGGGCCTCGTAGTACCTTACGTCGTTGTCGCTCTCCACGAAGACCAGCCGACGTTCATCTGCGCGGACAACAAGCGCTGGAACACCGGCCACCAAGACGCGAATCGCTTCCTGTCGCGTCGTCTGAGTCAGGCGCGGTGCTTCCTTATTCATCCTGACAGGCGACGCTGAAGTGGCAAGCGCGGCAGTCGTCGGGGAGTGGGTAGTCATCATCACTCGAATTCCGTGTGTTTCAACAAGAGCTGACTCGATCGTCTCCAGGGTCGAACGGATCATCGAAGGATGGAGCGGTGCGTCAACCTCGTCAAAGAGCATCAGTTTAGGATAATTGATCTTGATGCGACCATCCTGGGTGGAGTAGACGCACATCGCGAGGGCCATGAGAATGCGCTCCCCAGACGACAAGTCGTCGAAGTCAAGAGTCGCGCCATTGACCTGATGTTCTAGCTTCACGATGAATGGTAGATCGTCTGCTCCAGGCCCAGGCCTGTTCACCCTGAAGTCATACCCACCATCAGCGAGCAACTTGTTGAGGTAGTCCCACGGCGGCACGCCGTGTTCAGACACGAACTCTTCGTCCGTGAGGGCCTCGACGCTCTTGTCGCCTTTCTGTACCAACATCTGGTTGGCGTTGTTGTTGATCCAAAGCTTGTGGTAGACGGCAAAGATCTCGCTGAGATTCTGCTGAAACGGATCCAGAAGGTCCATAGACCTGAGCATCACACTGTTGTACTCGCTTCTCGTGATTTGGTGCGGCTCCTTCTTCAGCTCGATCGCTGCGAGCGGCAGCGCCTTGCTGAGCATTGGTTGTCCCCTGAGCACCTGGCGGTCAAGCTGGTTCACGATCGAATCGAGCTGCGCCTTGAAGTTCTGCCAGGCGGTATCAAGAGCTTCACCCTCGAGTGATGATCGAGAGCGGAATCGTCGTTCAGTCATGCCGAAGATCGCGTCTGCGTCTAGTAGCGCTGTCGGAATGCCAGCGTTGGTCAAGCTACTGGTGAGCGGATCGAGTCGGCCCGGATCTGCCTTCCAGTTGGCGATTGCATCCCATGCATCAGAGTATTGGCGGAGAATTGTTGTTGCGTCCGCCTTCGAGGCCTTGCCTGCGTGGAGTGTCTCCCATGTGAACAATCGAATAAGGTCCGAGTTGATGACACCATCAGTATCATCGATGACTTGTACTGATCCATTGTCCATCGCTTCGAGTAGATGGCTCTTGCCACTACCGTTGACGCCGCTAAGCAGCACAAAGCTGCCGAACTCGAAGTCTTCAGGAATGTCGGCGATTGATCGATGCTGTTGAAGGAGCTTGAGTCTGTACATCTTGACTAGAACTATAGCATTGCTGGCTCGAGCGAGTGCAGTGGCCGGTCGGATCAGTCGATCTGCTGTATGCGCCACAACACGTCAAGTCATGCCTACCATCCACCTCTGTAAGAACGTTGTGCTCAAGTCAACAGATGACCTGATCGGAATCGAACCATTCAAACAGAGGCGGGAGAAGATGCGTGGACGGATCGGCTGGCGACTTGTCCACAAGCGATCGGACATGAAGAGACCCCTGTTGCAGGGGCCACTAAGGGGAACGTATGTTCGGATTGGTGGAGCTCCTCGGAGGCTATTCAAACCGAACGCACGTTCTAGGACGAGTGGCCAAGCTGGCAGTTCTGAAGCCTGATCGAAGGCCTGAGCAGGCCAAGCGTGTGCAGCAGCGACACACGCGGCTTCGACCTCGGCAGATCGAGGACCTGGTATCCGGTTACCAGGATGGTCTGACCATCTATCAACTGGGTGAGCGGTTCGGGATCGATCGGCGGACGGTGTCGGCGATCTTGAAGCGGGAGGGAGTCCAGACCCGGTGGAGGTTCATGGATGAGGAGCGGACGGATCGGGCTGTGGAGCTCTACGCCTCCGGGCTGTCGCTGGCCGCAGTAGCCCAGGAGCTGGGCACGACCTCCCGCACCATCAGTGGAGCGCTCAGGCGGCGCGGGGTGGCTCGTCGTCCTGTGGGGACGAATCAGTTATCTACGCCGACGATAGTTAGACAGAAGAAGGAGTCCGCTGGCGATGACGAGTATAGTTCCAACAACCGGATTGATGATCGGAGCTATCCAGCTATCGCGCATCGGTAAGGATTCAACAAATGGCGACCCGGAACGTAACTCTCCGCCTCGTAGGCCTTCGACGGCGAAAATATGGACATCCCAACCGACACGGAGCTCAATCTGTATACCGCCAAGAACTCCAGGAGACACGAGCAGTCCGATAAACAGAAGTGCAGACCTCAGGGCATCTAGTAGCAGTGATTGTTGTGTAGTCTCGATACCTTAAGCATATCAAATCAAGACTGAACAACTCCTAGATCGTGTGATTGGAGCGCTCAAGCGGCGCGGGGTGGCTCTTCATGTCACGACCGCCGTCGGTCTACGCCGAGCTGCTCGACCAGCAGAGGGCCGAGACGCCTCAGCTGAGAGCATGTGGAGAACCTCAACGGCGTGACTGCTTCTGCTCTTACCGGGCCGGACTCATTACCGCGCGCCCTGAAATCAATCCGTATGGATGCGCCATCAACTCAACAGTCTGGCCTGCAGTGTCCCAGTGGAGCGCCGACTAATCGTCCGGAACGGGTGCTGGGGTCAGAAGTAGGTGGTAGCTGCTAATAGGTGTAGCTTCTCTTCACGATCGATTGCTCTGCTGAAGTGTGCAGTGGCTCGACGATGCGCGCGCGAAGTGTGTCTTCCTTGGTAAGAAACCGAGCGCGCGCCAAGTAGGCGGCGAGTCGCTCCACATCCTTCTCCGTGTGCCCTGATCTGCCTACTCGGGTGATCGCCTCGGCGAACTCTCTCACAGTCGACCTGTCGTCATCCCTGGCTCGCGAGCGTAGGGCGAGAAACAGCAGGTTGTGTCGATCAGGAATAGGGATGCTGTCTCCGTACGCCAAGACGTCCAGGTCCACCGCGTGGTCCGACGACGGAACCGTCATGACTAAGTCCTCCAGTGTCGTGTACATGCTGCTGAGTGCAGCCGACGACATGCAAATGTTGAGGCACCAGGTGAGACGGCACGCCATGTCGAAATGCTTGATCATGGTGACGCAGGAATGAAGAAAAACGGATGTGTGGAAGGACCATTCGGTCACTGTTGGCGCGGAAGGTCCAAGGTTTGGGAATCTTGGCATGTTGTGCTTAGGGAGCAGAATCTTGCCATCAGATGTTCCGTGGGTTGCGAACCAGACCAAGACCGACTCGTCGCTGGCTGTCAGCTCATATACGAACGGGTAGCCTGAGTAGTAATCGTCCCTCCTTAGGAAGCCGTAGAGGGTGTTGAAGCAATACATGCGCTTCGGTCTGTACGCATCGTAGAGTAGCTTTGCTTCAACGTAGGAGTAGGGCAGGTCGGGCGCGCAGAAGCACACCACCACATCGACGTTGTGCGGTAGAAGTGTCTGATCATCCGTCATAACTCTGACTCCGTTCCGCCTCGATCGACCGCTATCGCAAACGTGCGACGTGGATAGCCATCACACCGAGGTCTCGAAGGCGATCGTCGAGCACGAATTGACTATCGTGGCTAGACCAGAGCTTGCCCTTGGCGGCCAGGTTTGTCAGGTCCGCGCCGGCCGACTTGTCATCTCGCGGCACTCGGCGGCCTCACGCAGAGGAGTGTAGCCGCCAACCATGTGACCCCGCCATCCGCGACGGCTTGACGGGTGCCGTGGCCTGACAGCCTGGAGTGCCGGAAGCCTGTGACACGTTGGGTGAGGGTGCGAGAAGAGGATGAGCCGCCTACCACCACGAAATAGTCAGCTGCTCCATACAACGGCACTTGTCGCCATTTGGGTCGGGCATGTGCGTGTAACTCAGCTGCGAGTGGACGGTGACGCACGTATCGGGTCGTGAGTCCAGAACACTCGACTCATGCCTCGCGAGCGTCAGGCACACCGACGCTGCGAGCGCTGACACATGACGAACCTGGATCCGGAGAAGTGAGCCAGCAGCTGGTCGCCAAGAATGGAACTGTGTCGTCCACTCAACTCGGCGGCAGCTCTACTGGATGTCCTCCGCCACCTTCAGGAACGCTGCAACGTCTAGCGCACCGAATCCGAAGGCTGGATGATGCGCACCCAATCCGTGTCGAGCAGTCCGCCTCAGAGCGCTCAAGATCTGGTTCGAGTTGAGCTGCGATCGGCCGGACTTCCGTCTGCGGGACATGGCCAATGCGATCGCCCCCGTGACGTGCGGAGCAGCCATACTCGTGCCGGGCATTGCCACGGTTGCTCTGGAGTCACCAGAGTTGGACGCTGCAGCAGTGACCATCTCCCCGGGCGCACAGAGGTCGGGCTTCGCACGCCCATCACGGGTCAAGCCCCTCGAGGAGAAGCTCGGCGCCCTGAGTGGCTCGGCCGCGGCACAGGCCGAGACCGTGATGACGTGCTTCGCCGTACCGGGGATTGTCACCGTTGACGCACTACTGTCACCGGTGAGGAACTGGACCGCTCTGCTGTGATCCCGCTCGACCCAGCCGTGAACGATTCGATCACGGGCCAAGGCCGAATCGCCCACAATTCTCAGTCGCCAAGTACCGCTACGGATCGGATTGTCACCCGGTACGATGATGAGCTGCAGTTGATGATCGCCGCAGTCCGGGTGGAACTGATTCAGCCGTAGTGAGCAACGATTGCCGTTGAGATCCGACTGGACGACTGGTTTGCCGGCCGAGACCATAGCCGACACCTCGCCTCCCGGCCCGACCAACTCGAAACGAAGATCTAGCCACTCCTCGTACCAGAACTCAAAGTAGTCCCTTGGTCTGAATGCGTTGCGCGAGCTCCACGAGATCTCGACGATGCCGCCATGCATGACTTCTACCTCAGCATGGCTGTTGGCATCGCCTTCATTGCCGGCGGACTTCACGATCACGAAGCCCGGCCTTCTGCCCTGCTGGGATAACTCGTCGAACGCAGCCTCTAGCGTTGACAGGCCGTCGTGCGCGCCGGCATTCATCCCTTGGCTCACGTTCACAGCAATTGGGCGGCCCCCGCCAATCTGTGGAGCCGCAGCCGCTGACCGCAAGAAGTCCAACGCGTCGACGTGGCTGACCGAGTATCCGATACTCTTCGGATTGGGGTGTGTGGGATCTATCGCGATCGATGGCCTCGGGATCACAGCGATGATACCTGCGTCGGGCGCGACACCCCCGGCGAATGCGCCTACCGTTCGTCCCGCTGCGATGCTCGCGACATGTGTCCCGTGCCCGGGAGTCGGAGTACCGTCGGATGACGGTCCCGGATCGCGCAAACGCTCGGGTGGGTCGAGGGCACCCGCAACCATTGCGCTAATCAGTTTCCCGTCATACAGGACGCCGTAGTCCTTAGTGAAGACTTCCGGGTAGAGATCCTTGGGAGTCCTCCAATGGATATCGGGCACTCCGCCCTGATCCCACACTGCGAGGATCCTTGAAGTCCCTTCCGCGTCTAGGAACGCCTCATGAAGCACATCGACTCCCGTATCAATGACGCCGACTGTTGCTTCGGATCCGGTCTCCGCCAACGGCGGAGCATGGACATCAGTTGCGCGGACGAAAGGTACCGAGTCGATGCACTCCCAGGGTCCGGCGTCTCTGCTCGCCTCGATACTCAAGACGTTCGGATCGCTGCGCAAAGAGGCGACTTGACTGTAGTCGCCTTCACCAGTGACGAAAGTGCCCACTTGGGAGTGAACGACCAGGCCCGCAGGCGGACTCCAGTCCGCAGAACGGAGCCGAAGGAGCAGAGGCGTAACCTCCTCATTGTAAGAGAAGGGTGCCTGTGCGTATTCAGCTGTGTCGTTGGATCGTAGTTGTCTCGCGACGTCGAGGCTCCCATCGATGAAGACGTCCTGCAGCGCGAGGCGCCGCAGTACGGACGTGTACCCAGAGAGGCGGTTGTAGTTCAGTCCTGGGGCGAGTGCCTCGAGTGAAGCTTGAGCGATCGGGTCAATTCTAGCTCCATCTACCACCCGAGGCAGCTGCGACCGCGCATAGACGGGGCTGGGAGTTGTCAGCATCTCCTGGAGCTCGGTGAGGTCGTCCGGCGACCACGCCGACGTGCGCAAGGTCTCAGTGTCCGGGGCGCTTGCCTCGCCGCTCGTTGAAATGGGGAGCAACTGCCCTGCCTGTCGGAACGTCGGAGGCAAGTGAGTGAGTTCGTCGCCAGCCATCACAACCCTGAACACATCACCCGGCATCTCGTGAGCCACGTAGTGCACGAAGTCACTTCGCCCAACTCCTGGCTGGCCAAAGGTATAGGCCGCAACCGTGCCTCGTTCCGTGGCAGTTGGTAGTCCGAGCCAAGCGACGTCGGCGATCGCTATCGATGCCACCGCTCCGCCAACGCCGTGACCGGTGTAGTACAGTCGCTGAGCTGTGCGGTCGGACAGTGCGCCCAGAATCTGATCCCGAGCAGTCTCCCAGGCGTGGTATAGTCCTTTATGAACAGTGCCGTACGGCCGCCGCAGATCCTTTAGTTCCAATTCGGTGATCCAGCTGACGATCGGTAGCGCGCTTGCGAAGCTCACGACGCAGGTCGAGGTGTCGGAGGCCACGAACCCACGTAGCGATCCGACGGCAAAGGGCTCGCAGGAGCTAAAGGCCCAGCTCTCAGTGACCACGTGCGTGATTGCCTCTGCCGGTTCACTGGCGAGGTCGCTACAGAGAGCCAGGGCGTACGCGGTCTGCCATGACGGCGACTCCGCATGAAGGTGATCTATCGTCAGCATAGGCGCTCGATCGTGCCAGGTAAGGGCCCGGCTCCTGGCGCGTGGAACGGCTGAGACCTAGCACGGTGAGTCCAGGTCCAGATCCGATTTGTACCTTTGGGCACTCGGAACGGTGACGTGGGAGTCAAGGGCCGACTCGAGGTTATAGTCAGACGCCTTCCGGCAGGGAGTCCGCCCAGTGCTCGCAGAACGCCTTCCCAGATGGCTTGACGATGAACTTGTAGATCCAGGCCGAGACGGCGGTCGCCAGCGCCGTGCCAATCCCGAGGGATACCAGACCACTGGCAATAAGGGCAGCGCCGCCTGCAATACCTGCTGCGGCGAGCACTGCGTTCCGCAAGTCCTTGCCCTCCTCTCCGCACAGACCCTGATGCGCTGCTTCGAAGACGCTCCTAAGGACTCGGTCCGCTGCGTCGCGGAACCAGGAGAGCATTCCCTCGGCGGAGAGGGCCTCCGCAGGAGCCAATGGAGACAGTTCGGAGTAGAGTACTCGGTCGAGCTCAAGTCTCATTGCTTCCTGATCTAGTCGGTCGAGCCGGCCTAGCTCGACCGAGATCGGTCGGGATTCGAAGCTGACCGCACCCGTCTCCGTTGCGAAGATCGTGGCCATGAGTTCCCTACCCCCGGTAGCAAGAGTCCAGAAGCTAGCTCAGCGGGTCAGCGTCAGCAACGGTCGGCTAGACGGTAGCTGTACGGACGGACACCGTACGTCCGTCGTGCTTCCGAGCATGGTCGTGCGAGCGGGCGGAAGCGGGGCCTAGGTGTGGGAGTCGGTGACGTTGTCGACGCGGGTCGCGGGTAGGCCGCCGATGGCGGTGTGGTCGCGGTGACAGTTGTCGTCGTGGACCCAGCGATCGAGGCGTCGGCGGCGTTCGTTCTCTGAGCGGAAGGTGCGGGCGTAGAGGAACTCATCGGCGAGGGTCCGGTTGAATCGCTCCGCCTTGCCGTTGGACTGAGGCTGGTAGAGTCGAGTGCGGCGGTGCTTGATCCCTGGGGTGGCGAGATCGTCGGCGAAGTGGCGTGACCGGAAGTTGGATCCGTTGTCTGAGCGGACCTCATCGACGGTCATGCCCCGGACCTCGAACCGGCCCAGCGCTCGCCGCCAGAAGCCGACTAGGGTGGCGGCTCATTCGTTGTCGTGGGCTTTCGACGTAGGCGACCCGGGAGTGATCATCGAGCGCCACGAGCAGGTACGTGTAGCCGACCCGAGGGCGCTTGGGCAGGGCGCCGCGGCCGTGGATACGCCAGCCACCGGGTAGGATCTTGCCCACCTTCTCGATGTCGAGGTGGATCAGCTCGCCGGGGATGGGCCCGTTCGTGGTGGATCACCCGACCGGTGGAGCGATCCATCTACGCCGCCCAGTTCGTCCCATGGCGATTCAGGATCGCCCAGACCGTCGAGGACGGCAACCCGGTGAGCATCGAGATCGGTGCTGGCCCCCATCGTCGGGACCGTCGCAGCCGGCACACGCGCCGCTCCACAGCACGACGAACGCGGGGTCGGTGAGCGATGCGGACGAGGTCCGATCCTCGAGCCCGGCGTCGCCTTCGGCGAGCCAGCGGTGCCACCACTTGTGCACCGTGGCCCGAGAGATCCCCATCTGGATGGCGACGTGGGCTTGTGGGGTGCCAGCCGCGACGCGTTCGACGAGGATCCGTCGGCCGGCAGGGGTGAGTCGGGCGTTACGGTGAGACACCGAACCTCCGGGGTCGTGTGGTCTGTTCAGCGACATCCACACTCGCCGCGGAGGCTCACCCCATCACGGGACCCCCTGCCGTCAACAACCTCCATGGCTCGTACGCTGTGACAAGCGGGGACGTTGTCCCTGAACCTCCCCGGGTTCTACGCAGGCTCGGTGGTGTGAGTCTCGGCTCGGTCGGCTCGGTTGAGACGGTGTGACGGTGGTGGTGGTGGTGTTCGAACTCGGTGGGTGGGATGCGGCCGAGGTCGTGGAAGAGGCGTCGGTGGTTGAACCAGTCGATCCATTCGAGGGTGGCGAGCTCGAGGTCGTCGAGACCGCGCCAGGGGTCCCCGGTTGCGGACGAGTTCGGTCTTGTAGAGCCCGATGATCGATTCGGCCATGGCGTTGTCGTAGGAGTCGCCTCGGCTGCCCACTGAGCCGGTGACGCCGACCTCGGCGAGGCGTTCGGTGTAGCGGATCGCGAGGTACTGACTGGGTTCAACCGGTCGTTGCAGCACCTGCGTTGGGGAGCGACCGTAGCTGCTCGTCGAGGACTTCGGCCGGTGTCTTCCAGCCGAGGACCTTGCGGGGTCTGGCGCGACCGCATCGCCGGACGAAGCGCCCGATCTGCCAACTGCTGTCGTCTCACCAACACACGCCTCCATCACCAGGAGGTGTTGCGACCACCGATTGAATCCGCCCTGGACCCCGCGGTCGCTGTGATGGACCAGTCCGTCGAGGGCTTCACCGGGACGCTGGCGGTCCCAGATGGTCTGCTCGAGGACGTGCAGCGCGAGGTCGGTGGGCAAGGTGGTGGAGGCCTGCCAGCCGACGATGCGGCGGGAGAATGCGTCGGTGATGAATGCCACGTAGACGAACCCCGACCAGGTCCGCACGGAGGTGAGGTCCGCCACCCACAACCGGTTCGGCGCCGTGGCGGTGAAATCCTGCTCGACTTTGTCCGCCGGTGGTCCGTGTGCTCGTCGGCGACGGTGGTGCGTCGCGGGCGGCCTCGCCACGCAGGCCGAGGTTACGCACCAGGCGCTCCACGGTGCAGCGGGCGATCCGGACGCCTTCGCGGTTGAGCTGGGCCCAGATCTTCGGTGCGCCATACACGCCGTGGTTCTCGGTGAGCACCATGGCGATCTCGACCTTCGACGCCTCGTCGCGGATCGAGCGGGTCGAGGCGGGGCGGCGCTTGGCTGACCAGTACGTCGATCGGGCGACTGCAGTGTCCTGCAGATCGGCTCGACGCCGAAACGATCTCGGTGGGCGTCGATGTAGGCGATCACCGCTGACGGCCGTCGAGCTCGGCCGCGAAGAAGGCCGACGCGGAGCGGAAGATCGTTCGCCCGGCGCAGCTCACGGTTCTCCCGCTCCAGCACCTGTGATTGCAAGCGACGGCGGCGTCTTCGCCGTGGGCGACGCCGTGTTCAGAGGATCGATGGGGGGCCGACCGCCGAACGAGCCGGTTGTCGGAGTAGCAACCGATCAAGACGGTGAGGGCCCCTGGCTAGTGGCAAGCGATGGCGGGATCTTCGCATTCGACGCCGAGTTCAGGGGCAGCATGCCGGGTGTACTACCGGCTGGTGTGTCGCTCAACGCTCCCGTCGTTGGCGCCGTGCCCTTCGGGGGTGGCTACTTGATGGTGGCCAGCGACGGCGGAGTGTTCAACTTCTCCGACGAGGAGTTCTTGGGCAGTCTTGGTGACAACCCGCCGTCAGATCCTGTCACCTCGATCTTCGGCTTCCCGACGTTGGAGTGCACTCGGTCTTCTCCACGGACGGCCGCGTCGCTCAATCGGTCTTGTGCGACCTCCCCGTCCCTCGGGCGCTCGAGGCGACGCCGTCGCACTCATCGTGCGATCTGCGGCCGGTTCGGGTCCGAGTACTACAGCCGCGACGCCATCATCCACTCTGCACGGCGGCATGCAGGCAACTCCTCAGAGCCGGGACGCTCCCTGTCTGTCTGCCGCAAGTCCACTGGCATGCTGAGTGCTTAGCCTGCCCAGGCATTGGCGACCCTCACCGGATCTCTGATCATGAGCTACTTGGGACTAGTGTTGACCACATCCTACGAGCCCGGAGAGATCGCGCGCGGTGAGCGAAGCCAGTGACTCCAACGAATCGTCAACGCGGCACCGGGTCGGCTGGGTTAACAGCGCGGATGGCATCGAGATGCTGTCATGGCTATCGTTCACGGCCGTCGCTGCTCTGGCCGTCTATGGCTTTGACGCACTCCTTGTGGTGATCACGGACTCTGACAGGGGCCTATCGCCTAGAACGGTCTTTGGGGATGGCAGTCTCTTTGTCGTCGCTGCGGTCTTCGGCTTCAACTCCCTTGGCGAGCTCATCAAGTGCAAGACAGACTGGCGGCAGATCTTCCTTGTCCTCCTTAGCCTCCTCGTTTCGATTGCCGCCGTGGCACTCTTCGTGGACTTGAGGCGAGAGGTTAGACTGATCGACGCAGAAACCGAGCCACGTGCGTCCTTCAGCGTCAGGGTGAACGCGGACACGGGCAAGGTAGAGAAGGTGGATCCAGGCTCCGTGGAACTGGCGTCGGAGCTCGCGACAGCTAGAGCCCCGACCTACGGCGATCTAATCGACCTTGGAGAACTCGCTGAGCTAGAGAGGCTTATCCAGGAACAGACGATTGGCGAAAGGCTAGCAATGAGTGAAGTTCACGGGCTTCAAACTCGCGTGTCATGGACGGCGATCCTGCTTACCTTCGCCAGCATGATCACAGCTGGGAGCGCGCTCTGGATTAGAGTCAGAGAGTCGCGCGAGTGAACGCAGGGATCGTGGTTCTCGTCTCAAGCCTTCTCCTCGGCAGCGTTGCACTCGGAGCCGTGGTCGTTCGGAGAGAACGTCGACAACAGGACCATCAGACGCGGCAAGCGATTTCTGCTTGGGCGAGCCTCGCCATTGCCGTCAGTACCGGCGTCGTTGCGTTTGCGGCAGGCGTAGCGTTTGGTCGGATCGACGACAGCTCCTCGAACGGGTCGCCGTCGAGCATGCCAAGCTCTACGTCGAGTCCGCGTCCCTCGACTAGCACGTCATCGGCGCCAAGCGATTCCAGCACCACTCTGCGGTCCACGACTAGCTCTTCAGTTCCTAGTTCTCCGCAACTGCTGATCAGAGACCTTGATCTGCAGTCTCGTCTCGATCAGACGTGCTCGTGGGATACCGACTCGGCTCAGATGAACGGCGAACTGTATGTCGGTACTCTTGTGACCGACTTCGGCTCTTCGGGCGATGACGAGTGCTCCTTGGAGTACGACCTTGGTAGGAGCTGGACGCGTCTAACGGGTCTGATCGGGATTCAGGATCTTTCGGACGTCGATGCGACGGTGCGCTTGAGGTTGATCTTGGACGGCAGTTCAGTCCTTGAGTTGACGGTAGGCGTCGGCGAGACCTCTCCTTTCGATCTAGATGTCCGCGACGCTCTGCGCCTAAGAATGGTGGTGACGCGAATAGAAGGAGAGGTGGTCGGCGTCGGCATCGCCCAGTCACGCCTGACCCTCTAGTCGAGCGAGCATTGCCGTCGGCATCCTCGCTCCGTCGCTGTCCTGCCGTGCGGGTCGACCATCCGACGGTAGCGGACTGGTCATCTCAGGCGGGCCGAACCGGCTGAAGGTGCATTCTTCATGTCGGACTGCGTCCCTACAGCGAGACGACGAGGGTGATCACGGAGACGATGAGTGCCGCAACGGCAAGTGCGCCGTGTAGCCATGCCGCTCCCAGAAGTCGCTTCACATGTGCCATGCCTTCAACTGTGGGCCCGACAGCGGCGGTTGGGAAGACTAAGCGAAGTGTCGACATTGAGATCGCTGGCGGGATCCGGCGAGCTCCGGCTATCGTCGGTGATCATCGTGCATGATCGGACTACACTAGCGTGCCGCCCTGAGGCAGTTGTGCGGTGCGCGGTCACCCCGTGGGAGTCGGCCTCGTGACGCACCGCTACGCTGAGCTCCAGCAGATCGTGCGGGACGCACGAAAGGCGTACGGTCTCACGAGCCGAGCGCTCGGCGACCTACTCGGTGTCAGCGAGGCGACGGTCAAATCGGCGGCCGCGGGAAGGGTGGGACCGAGGTCAGTCATCTGGGATCAGATCTCGAGGCAGTGCCCGGAGTTCGCTGGTCGGGTCAGCGAAGCTCTTCGTGAGTTTACGATTCCGAAGCGCAGCCAAGCCGTAGCTTCGTTCCTTTCTACGGAGTGGCATTTCTACGTCATGCCGTGGGGAGGAGGGATGACTCTCGGCCAGCCGGCCCTGATCTCGTTTCGGGAGGCCGACAATAGAAGGCTGAGCGCAGAACTCCCACTGATCCTCGACGAGGGCTATCTGGTCGGAGAGTTTGAAACTGCCGACAACGGACTCCATGGCATGTTGAGAGACCCGTTCAACGATCGCGCCGTAGGAACTATGACGCTAGAAAGGGAGCCGGGACGGTCGGTGATGGTCGGACAGTACCAAGCGTCGATCGGCCGCACTTTTGGTGAGAGCACCGGATTCGCAGCCGTAGCCTCCACCCGAGAGGAGGCAGTTCGGAGTGTTCAGGCCCATTCGGACGAGATGATGGATCGCGTCGGAGGTGTGCGACGCCCGGTGTCTGCCAGGAGTCGCTCCAAATCGGATCTCATACGAGGGGTCCTGAGCCACCAGTCGGATCACAATCCCCTGAGCGGAGAAGTCTAGTGGCCATTCGGAAGTACCGGCAGATCGGAGAGTGGCTGGAGTCAACCGGGTTGGAAATCTCCGCCAACGAGCAGGTTGAAAGCTATACTGTCGGCATCAGCCACGAGCACGGGTTCGGCTTTCCACTAGTCATTTCTACACCTGACACCAACTGGGTGTCTCTCCAGGCTCCTCTGATTTCACTCAAGGAGCTTCCAGGTCCACAGTCGACCGACGCAGTGGTCACGGGTGCGCGGACGTCGAGCGAACTATACGGAGCGAGCGTCGTGAAGGTTGATGACTATCTGGCACTGTCCAGGGACGAGTACGCTCGAGATGTTGACAACCCGAGGGAACTAGCGAGTCGGCTCGTGCAGTTTCACAGTGCGCATCATGCTGCTATGACTGATCTCGCAGGATGGGCGGAAGCTAATGCACTTGAGCTGCGGAGTCTCACCGGTCCGGTACTTCGTCCGCTTGGCGAGATCGAAGCACCACGTGATCCCTAAGCCTGGCATGTGCAGGTGTTGCGGTGATTGGCCTGCCCCCCTGCAGGGCTCTACCGATCTGTTGAGCCGTGCTCACGAATCGGACCGGCATCCTTCGATCCTCTCACCGAGGCCGTAGCATGAGCCATCTCGTCGCTGTGATCGCTGGGAGCTAGACGGTTACCCGTCGGAAGTGTCCGAAACGACACGCCGAATACACAAGCCGCACGAGATCATCCATCAGGCGGTCGGTGGCGAGCATGTGCGCTTCGAACTCCGAGCGCGCAGGTGCAACCGTGTGCACTCCATGCGCAACGTCGTGCCTAGTCCGACGGACGAACTCCAAAGAACGATAGAGCGTACGGTCGAGATCGGTCGGCGAGATCCCTACCCGGTATAGGATGCGTTTGAGGACGTCGGAGCTGAGATTGGACTCCAGCGACACAACACGATCGATGTCGAGCTCGATCGGCTCGGTGTCTAGCGATCGTAGTCGCAGGACGAAGTGTGTCTCTCGCTCAGCCTGGCGTAGACGCCTTTCGTCAGGATCCGTTGACGCAGGACTTGAGCCTGCCCTCAGGGACTCGAACTCGGGAGCCAACCCTGCTGCCGCCACCTCCGGCGCAAGCGCCTCTGCAAGTGCACGCTCGGAGTTGATCGCGCGGGCATAGACTGACAGCGTCTGCTTCGTCAAGCCCTCGAGATGTGCGTACTGCATCACCATCAACGTGCGCATCGCACTTGCGAGCTCATCGCCGGTCGGAGCCGGTCCGAGGAGCCTGTTGCGTAGATGCCGAAGCTCGCGCCGGCGCCACGTGAGCTCCTGCTCAACCTCGGCGCGCAGCTCGAGGATGTTCACGGTTGTATCGCCGTCCGAAAGCTCACCGCGAAGTACGAGATTCTCTCGCGCAGTGGGTTGGGGTCGTTCTTCCCTGCACCAGTGTGCTTGATGAACTCAGTGTCAGCCTTTCCTTCACCCACCACGTGAGCCAGCCGCGCAATCATTGCGTCATCGTCGAGATCGATCTGGCCGAGGATGGGTTGTAGGCCCAGTGTGAGCCCCTCATAGTGGTACACGGAGAACTGGCCACGAGGGTCTTGTTGGCCCTGTACGACACTCCCGAAGATGCGCTCTCCGATCCCGAGATGGTCAGCAATGGCGCTAAGCACGCTAAAGGTCTTCTCAAATGTCGACCGTTCCGCTGTGTAGTCAAATGGGAGGCGGTCTGACTCAGGATCCGAGACGTCCTCCATAAACTCGGTCAGGAAGTCACCGATATCGTGTCTGTATGAGGCGACATCATTCTTGAAGGCAAAGAAGCGGAGCACGAGCTCTTGGTCGAACTTGCGGAGTCGTTGATTGTTTGAGATTGCATCCGTGGTGGCGACGAACGGCGGATAGGCTGAAAGGTCAATGATGAACTCGTTGAAGTCGTTCGACAAGAGACGGATGGTCGCGTTTCGAACCTCATGGTCGGAGAGACGCTCTCCACCCGTGTTGAGGCGTTTGAACATGTGGTAGCGCAGCCGGGGGTCGCTCTCCGTTCGGAGGATCTCAGCGCGCACGAAAGCGCGCTTGAGTTTGATCTCGAGTGCCCGCGGAAGCTGTTCGTGGCTGTATCCATTCAGCTCCGGGACGATGTCGCAGTCTGTGAGCACGAGCGGCTCGCTGATCTCACCGTCGACCGAGAGAGCACCGCGGAAGTTCAAGTAGGACGAGATCCTCTGAAGACCATCAATGAGCTCATAGACTCGATCCTCGCGCTCGATCAGAAAGATCGGCGGCAGTGGGAGCTCGAGGAGTAGCGACTCGATGAAGCGCGACTGGGCGCCCGGCGACCAGCGGAACATCCGCTGAAACTCAGGGTGGATGATGAGCTCGTGGTTCGCATACATGTCGAGGAGCTCGTTGAAGGAAAGATCGAGCGTCTGGGTACGGACATGGGTGATCTTGGAATCGATGGAGTCGATTACGGACTCATCCATTGGAAAGGCGAAGCTCATGCTCTCGATCCTCTGCTCGTGGTCCGGAAGCGAAGCACATGCTCCTCGACTGGCTTCTTCGAGTACCGTCGCGCAGCAGAGTTCATGGTCACTAGGGATCTGCTGACAGCCTCGGATCTTGACTCGGCAAGGTCCCAACCAAGCGAGGAGAGCTCGCTCACGAGAATCTCTCCCAGCTTCACAGGGATGTCCTTGTAGTAACTGTCTTGCACGACAAACGTTGCGCTGGCTCCAGCTCTTGCGACACGAGTAATCTCAGAGAGCGATGCTCCAAGGTCCGACAAGTACTGACGAGCCTGCTTCAGGTAGTAGCCAGAGCTATCTTTGCTCGGATGGTGTTGAATCTCGTCTAGAAGTGCCTGCGCTTCGACGCCGAACGTCGGTAGAGCGGCGGCTCGTCGGATGAGCGTCGTGCCCATTAGCGATCGCCTTACCGTTGAAAGCAGAGCGTTGCATGAACTAAGTAGGGCGAGTTCCCGAGAGTACGCAACTCCATAGTCAATGCGCGTCAAGTAGGGTGGCGAGGTGAGAATGGTGTCTACCGACGCCGACGGTAAGGGGAGGCTCTGTGCGGCCGCAGTGATGACCAACGGTGACAACCGGAGCGCGGCACTCGGGTCGGAGATGATCTCAGAAGTGGTGACGGCCTCCGCACGCCAGCTGGCTTCGAGGGCTTGACTCGGCAGGCACAAGAGCTGAGCAGAGCTTCCGCGTCGAACCCATGTCGGGTTGGACCCTTCGGCGAAGCCGGTGGTGCCACGGACAGTGCGGAAGAGGGCGACGGTGGCCAGCGGGCCAAGTGCTGAGACCCGCCTGGCGAGCGTTCGGAGCCTCTTGGTTGTGTTGAGATCGAACCACGCTCCGAGCGGGTCGTCGCGGGCAGCGTCGTCCGTGACGTCCTTCCAACCCTTGCAGCTGATGCTGTCGATCGCTGATGAACCGAGTGGTCGGCCGCTCCGAGCCGTGGCAATGATCGCCGCTACCGGGTTCAAGTCGACTCCGACAGAGCGCCAGCCGAGCTCCGAGGCGGCGGAGGTTGTTGTCCCACTGCCGTTCCAGGGGTCTAGAACCGTGCCGTTCGTGGAGCCATCCAAGAGTTGAGATCGAGCCCAGTCGTAGGAGAACCCCGCATAGTACGGGAAGAGGTGGGCTGCACCAGCGGTCTCGGCTGGCGGTCGCTTCGGCTGGAGACGACCTGCCATTGAGAAGAGGCTAGCTCGAGTTTCCAGCGTGGCGTCGTACAACGGCTGTTCTGCGACACATGATCCGATGCCGAGTGGATCGGACTGGGCCGCCGGCCCGAAGGGCTCGCGGCCGGCGCGGTCCTAGAGGTAGCCGCAGCCAGCCTCTTCCGGCCCCGGTGGGAAGGACCGGAAGAAGCCGTGAAGGCTGGCCTGGCGGTGGGTCCAGGCGAGGATGAGGCTACAACGCGGACTCAGGCGAGGTAGGTGTCGTCGTAGTCAGCAGCCCCCTCAAGAGCGAGACCCAGCTAGAGGTTCTCGATCGGCGTGCCCGCCGCCTCCTCGAACACCAACGCAGCGTTCTCGACGAGCAGGCGTGCCGCCTTCGTGGTCAGATCCAGCTGTCTTGGTCCGCTTCCTGTGTCCACCTGAGCGGCCGTCAGGGTGTGCACCTGGACGGACTCACCGGCGGCGAGGCGTTCACGAATGAGCGCGTTGAGCCGCAGATTCGTGGACTGGGACGGGCCAGGCGTCCGGTAGTGCTGGAATCGGCGCCGCAGGCGGTCGGTCTCGCCGATGTAGACACGCTCAGTCAGCTTGAAGCGGTACGCACCGGGCACGTCTGCGACTGTTGGGAAGCGAAGGCGCTGGCCCTCGAGCTGGACTTCGCCGATCGGCCGCCACTCGAACTCGACCGAGACGGCCTCCCTCGTCACAGCGTGTACGAGCTCTGCCTAGGACTTCGCGAAGAGGCTCGGAGCTCGCCCCCGACCGTCATGGCTAGGGTCCGGACCCAGATCGCCTAGTTCGCCGGCCTCAACCAGCTCACCGACGACCTTCCGAATCGTGCCGATGCTCCCTCCCGTCGTTTCCTGGAGCTGCGCGAGGGTGAACGACTCGGTCATTGCGAGAGCGCCTGTACGGACCTGCTCGGCGGATACGCGTCGAGAGCGCTGAGCCGAGCGTGAGCTCCGACGCTGCGGGACTTCGAAGCCTGCGTCCGCCAGATCCGCGGCAGAGACCCCGAGCTCCTGGAAGGCCGAGACCGGCACGCCCTCTGCGCCTGCCCAGCTCCTGGCGTGCTTCAGGAATCCTTGGCGGTACTGGTCGCCGTCGACCGTCTCGGCGGCCTTCAGAGCTGCGACTGCCTTCAGCTTGTCGATTGGGTCCTTGGATCTCTCGACCTCAGCCTTGCGCTTCTTGATCTCTGCTTCGTCCCGCAGGTTGGTGGGATCGTCGAGATACATCAGGTAGAGCCGCACGGCTCCTTCAGCGTCACTCATGTCGCAAACTCTAGGGGGCGCGCACCTCTGGTGTTGGAATACCCGGAGCGAGCACGACCGCCCGGCGCTGAGGCGCCGGCGAGTCGGTAGCAAGTCTGGCGCAGGGCTTGCGATCCTCAGCGCCTCCGCAGGAGCCGCTCCTCTCTGCTTCGCTCGGAGTCCTGAAGAGGTAGAGGCGTTCGTAGGTGCAGTTTCCGCCAACCGTAGTCCTTCTTCCGAGTGACGTCCTCGCTCCCGGTTGCGGTCGTTCCGGAGAAGAGCAGACGACCATCCGCGTCGAAGGTGTCAGCATGTGCCCCACGCATGTTGTTGAGCGGTGGGGTGAGCTGCTCGCTGACGAAGAGAGGTCAGTACAGCGATTCGCCGCGGACCAGTTCAGGGTCGCCCATGGCCGACGAAGTTTGGATGTCACCAACATGCGGCGAATAGTTGGGACAGCACTCGGTCTAGCTGAAGAACGTGACTTGCAACCCTCCGATAGACAGTCCGTATTGTATGATCTGCAGGACATGTTCGAGGACCCCGAGCGTTGGGAACACCCGGGCGACGAGTCAGAGAGTTAGGACTGCTCCAAGCCCGTGCTTGGCACAAGATCAGCAACGATGAAGTAGATCTCGCAGCCGAGATCGTCCCCGACGCACCGGCTCCCCTGAGTCTCCTCGACCAGAATGCGAAGCTGCTCTCCACCAGCGACAGAGAGGCGTTGCGGTGTCGTCGGGGCACCGGGACCGACCGCCTCGGAGAACAGCACGGATTGCCCATCCAGGAAGACGGTTACCAAGGCAGCGCCCGACTGGTCCGAACGCGGCGAATAGGTGAGTTGAATGTCGAACTCCTCATGCTCGCCATCGAGAGCATAGACAACCTCGGCGTCCTTTGCGGTTCCAAACCCATCCACGGATGCGATGAGAATCCGGCCGGTGCTCTCGCCATCGAGTGTTCCGCTTGCGGGGTAGATCGTGCCGGCTGAGTTCCCTCGGGACTCGAAGTAGTTGCCGCTGATGGGTGCGAGTACGACGAGTGGAACCGGAGCGACCTCAGCGTCGCCCGGTTCGTCCTGGTCCGTCTCAGGGGTTTCCCCCGGAGCATCTGAGCTGGAATCCGACTCTTCATCGATCGCTTCCGACTCAGGGCTCTCGGTGTCGTCAGCTGCATCGTCTGCGCCCGCAGCAATAGTCTCCGGCGTCCGCTCTTCCTCTTCGCCTGGTGAAGTTGTTTCAGGCGGTTCGTTGTCGGCAGGCGGTGACGCTTCCGTCGCCTCAGGCTCTGCTCGGGGCGCCGAAGAATCAAGGGACTGCTGTTCGGCACCCTCAGGCTGTTCGTCGCGGGCGACGCTGAACAGCAGGACACCGCCGCCGGCTATCGCGATGAGTGTCACGGTGGCGGCATACACGCGCAGACTCTGACGCTGACTCATAATCATGACTGCGACGCCAGCGGCTACGGCCACGGCCATCAGAACAACGCCCAAGACGCCACGGAGCGCAGTTCCGGCAATCAAGCACAGCGGCGCCGTGATTGCAGCAGCACCGACCGCGCTGCGCGGTTGACCGCCGAGGGCATCAGCCAAGCGATCCGCTCCGTGTGGGCTGTCCGCATGACGATCACGACCTGAGGCGACCGAGTCGCCGGGGGCCTCTAGACGATCTGCCAATGACGATGCGTCGACCGGTGGAGATGTACCCCCGCTGATGAGCTCGCTCTCCGTCATCGACTGCCGCTCATCGAGCGGGTCAGGCGCGACCGGCTCTATGAGCAGGTCGGCGAAGCGGTCGAGCAGGTTCAGCCGATTGCGAGTGATGTAGGTCTCGAAGGTCGAGTTGCTGACGTCCAGTCCGAAGTCCTCTGCCAGCGTCAGTGCGTCCTCCCAGCGGTCGAGCCGTGTCGGCTGATCGCTGTCGAGGCCGAGGCCGAACCGGAGTGCCAGACGCTCTACGTCGTGGGGCCACCCGTCGGTCGCTCGGTCGAGCACGACGATTGCCGCCTCATAGATCGTCGCCTCGGAGTCGGTCGCGCGCAGGCTTTCGTGGGCTGCGATCACCTTCTCAGTGGTCAGCAGCTGCGGCGCACGCCGGCGGAGCCTGCCGTCCCGGTCGCCATCAACGTTGGTGAGCGCCTTGTCGACCGTGAGGCTCTTGATCTCCTTGCCCACGGATCGGCTCAGTAGACGTCGATGACCAGCCCGAATCTGTTCTTCGTCGGCCATCCGTGCGCCTTTCACCTGCTAGGGCAGCCGCCCGTGCGCCGATCATCGGCGAGTCGTGCTGCGTTCAGTACGTCGATCCCGTAGGCCGGAATGGGAGCGGCACTCCCGCCGCACCGTTAAGGAGCACCACCATGAGTTCAGAGATGATGCCACGCCTCGATCACTTCGGTGTCCCCGGTGGCCGTCGGGTGGCCAGAGGTACACGCCGGGAAGTCATCCGAGTTCGCAATCGGACGGTCGTGACGATGGCCGAGGTCGTCGGTCAGGCCTGTGTGGCTCGGCTCGACATGGCCATCGTCCGCTCGTTGACGAGCGACGAAGTCGACTTCGTCGCCGAACACCCGATGGCGGAGCACCGAGCACGTTGGATTGTCGACAGCTTCGCTCGCTCGGCCCGTCGACGGGCCGAAGGACTGGGCTTCTGATGACAGCTTTCGCCATCCTGTTCATGTTTATGGTCGGCGTCGGCATCGGCATCGCTGGGACCGCTTTCTACTTCCAGATCTTCACCCCCGAACGTGCTCGGTCGCTCCTCACGTTGTTCGACACCGTGCGGACGATGGAAGACCTTGTGCATTCGGGCGAAGAAGCTCAGGCAAGTATGCGCGACACCACCGAGGGTGCTGATTCGTCTCCCGGCGACACGCCGAAGACCGAGCCGTGAAGCGCATCGACGAAGTGATTGAGGACTGGGTGCTGGTTCCCTACGACGACCACGGGCCCTGGGACGCAGATCTGGCCGTTGTGCCGCTGAGAGGCTGGCGGCGTCGGCTGGAGCGTGTGTGGCGGGGTGAGGTCTATGAGGTCACCGAGTGGTGCTTCTCGCCGACTCGTCCCGCTGCTGATCACGCTGTGGATCTTCGGGCGGCTTGAATGCGGTCGCGACCGTTCCCGTGGAGCTGGCTGGTCGGCCTGGTGCTGATCATCACGGCACTCGATGTGCTGTTGACGGCCTGGCTGAGCTGGATTGAGGCCATGGCCCCGTATCTGCTCATCACCGGCCTGCTCGCAGCACCGATTGCCTTTCGGATCTGGCGCCGCTCGGACTGGTAGCAGCTCCACGGCAGCGGAGGGCTCTGTATCAAATTCTACAGCATCTATTCCGCCGCCGGAACGCAGGAGTTGCTATCAGAAGGCACGTGTCCGGTCGGTGTTGTGAAATGAGCTTGACTGCTTGACCTAATCCGGCCGCGGATCGTTTACTGAAACATACGAATGGACAACTTGGGACGGAAGGAGGGTGAATCGGCATGGGGCGACGCAAGAATAGAAACAAGAGTGGATCTGTGCCGCACAGTCGGCGGGTGCGTGCCGAGGGAGTACCCCGAGCTGAGCCAGATCTGCGTCGTCTCGGTCGCGCCTTGATCGATCTAGCGATGGCTGAGGCCGAGGCCGCCGCGCAGGCTGAGCACGCCGCCCGCAACTGCCCCGACCTAGAAGCGATAGCGGCCGATGCTGAGGAGGCAGCGTGAAGGCTCAGTCGTTGAGGTGGCTGGAGCTGTCCTGGCCGCGTGAGCTGGACGCCGAACAGCTTGAAGCTGTTCTTCGACTCTTGGCTGGTGCGCTGGCCCGACCAGTAGTGATCGAAGCAATTGGTGACGGCGGGACCGTGGTGCATCGCCTCGGTCTTCCCCGAGGTCTTGACCAGCGACTCCGATCAGCCGTTCGGCAGTTGGTACCTGGACTCGACGTCCGAGACGTTGAACGGGATCTACCTCCCCTGCACTTGGGCGCGCAGATGACCCTCTCGTCTCGTCATCGGCCACTACGTCATGAGCGGCCGGAACTGACCTCTCAAGCCCTGCTGGGTGCACTGGCCGACACTCGCCGAGGTGAGTACCTGCTGGTGCAGTGGCTGTTGGTCCGTCCGCTGCAGCCCGAGTTGGTGAGCAATCAGGTGAGTCAGGAAGTACTGCAGACCTGGCCCCAGGCGCTGATTGGTGCATCACTCGGCCAGCACGGACGCGCCGATCCGGCGATGGCTCGGGCGCTGCGTGACAAGCGCAACGACGTCGGCTGGCAGGTGATTGGTCGAATCGTGGTGCGGTCGGCGAGCACTGGTCGCAGCCGCCAGCTCGTCGCCGGTGTACTGGCTGCACTGCGGACCACCGCTGGCCCCGGCGTCATCTGGCACGCTCGCTCCATCCGTCCAACAGCGGCGGTCAACCTCCGCACCTGGGTCCTGGGCCGCACCTCGCTGAACCTCTCTGAACTCCTGGCCGTTACCTCGTGGCCGATCGGCCCGACCTCGAGCCTGCCCGTGCAGTCCCGGCAGAGCCGGGCACTACCACCGTCCCCAGCGATCGTCGACGACCAGCGCACGGTCGGGGTGAGCACCGTTCCACCCGAACGAGGCGTCTCCCTGCGGTCCCGCGACAGCCTCATGCACCTGGCCGTGACGGCTCCCACCGGTACCGGCAAATCAACGCTGCTGATGCAGCTCGCTCTGCAAGACGCGGCCGCTGGCCGTGGACTGGTGGTCATCGACCCCAAGGGCGGCCTGATCGACGATCTGCTCGCCCGGCTGCCCGAGGGGCGCCACGACGACGTCGTTGTGGTCGACCCGATGAGCGATCACCCGGTCGGGCTGAACCCCCTGGAGACCCGTCACCGCAGTCCCGAGGCGGTGGCCGATCAGTTGCTGGTGGTCTTTCGCAACCTCTTCGCTGGGCACTGGGGTCCACGCACCCAGGACATCTTGCACGCCGCGCTGCTGACGCTGGCCCGAGTGCCAGGGACGACTCTGGCGGCGCTGCCACTGCTGCTGACCGACGATGCCTTCCGGCGACGACTGGTCGGCAAGATTGACGATCCGTTCGGGGTCAGCGCCTTCTGGTCAACGTTCGAGACGTGGTCGCCGGCAGAGCGTTCCACCAACATCGGTCCCTCGTTGACTCGCCTCCGGCCGTTCCTGATGCGCCCGCCGCTGCGGCGGATGCTCGCCCAGGCTGAGCCACGGTGGTCGATCTCGGAGCTCTTCACCAAGCGCAAGATCGTGCTCGTCGACCTCAGCCATGCCGATCTGGGCGCTGACGGCGCCAACTTGCTCGGCAGCCTGTTCGTGGCCGAGCTGTGGCAGGCCACTCTGCAGCGCGGACGCATCCCGGCCGAGCGGCGTCATCCGGTCAGCGTCACGGCCGACGAGTTCCAGGACTACTGCCATTTCGCCAGCGACTTCGAAGCCGCGCTGACCAAGTCCCGCTCGTTCGGCGTGGGATGGACTCTGGCCCATCAGCACCTCGATCAGCTCCCGGCTCATGTTCGCGCCGCCGTACAGGCCAACGCCCGCTCCAAGATTCTCTTCCAGCTGAGCGCCGAGGACGCCCGAGCGTTCACCCGACACGACCCGATCCTCACCGCCGCCGACCTTCAGAGCCTGCCGGCGTATGAGGCCTACGCCCGGTTGGTCGCCGATGGTGCGGTGCAGCCCTGGTGTTCGATCCGCACGCTCCCACCCGAGGAAGCGGTGCACGATCCACAGCGCCTGCGGCGGGTCTCGGCCGACCGCTACGGCCGCGACCGCAAGGAGATCGATGCCGAGCTGACCGAGCTCCTCGGGCGGTCCCGCCCGCCGCTCACCGACGACCTGGCCCCGCGGACACGACCCCGGAAGGGACCCGCATGACCGGGGTCGGAACGTGTCCGATCGGTCGTCCGGTCGCGTCGAGCGCTCCCCGGCATTCGACCTGCTCAGACCATATGAAACGAGCGCTTCAGGCGCGGACTGTTGCGCTGCGGCGTGCACCCTCACGCTTCGGTTGGCAGGGAGGCGGGCGATGAGTCGCCGCCGGGTCAGCCCACGTGAGCTCGAGCAGCTCCGAGACGACGTCACTGAGCGCGACCGAGCGGTCCTGGAGACTGCCTACGCCTTCCGTCTGGTGAGCGGCAGGCAGCTGCGGCGCCTGTACTTCCCGGGCGGAGAGACCGAAGCGCGAGCCTGCCGTCGGGTGCTGGCGCGCCTGTACCGGTGGGGTGCACTGCGCCGCCTGGACCGGCGAGTTGGTGGACTGCGGGCTGGCTCGGACGGTTTCGTCTACACGATCGGCTCGGTCGGTGAACGCCTGCTCAGCGCGGAGCGGCCGCGCCGGCGCCTAACCGAACCCTCATCAGCGTTCGTCGCTCACACCCTGGACGTCACCGAGTTCTATGTGACGCTGGTCGAGGCAATCGAGGTGACCGACCACGGCGATGTCATCGACTACCAGACCGAACCAGCCTGCTGGCGAGACTTCAGCGGGATCGGTGGCCGTCAGGTGCTCCGACCCGATCTGTACGTCTCGATCGGGCTCGGTGAGCTCGAACATCGCTGGTTCATCGAGGTCGATCGAGGCACCGAGCACCTGCCCGCCATCATGCGCAAGTCCACGACCTACGACCGCTACTACCGCCTCGGCATCGAGCAGACGAAGCACGGCAACTTCCCTCGAGTGCTGTGGGCCACGACCAGCGAGCGCCGCGCCGACGCCATGCTCAGGACTCTCGACGCCAGCTCTCTGACGAGGGGGCTGTTCCGGGTCGTGACCTTGGAGCATGCCGTCGACGCGCTGGTGGGGGAGCGGCCATGAGCCTGCCCCGCAACACCGTCCTGGTTGGCGACGCCCTCGAGCAACTCCGACGGCTGCCAGATGCGTCGGTGGATGCCGTCATCACCAGTCCGCCCTACTTCCAGCTGCGCTCGTACGGCACCGATGGCCAGTACGGCCTCGAGGCCCACGTCGACGATTGGGTCGGTCGACTACACGACGTGTGCCAGGAGATCCGACGGGTGCTGGTGCCCACCGGGTCGCTGTGGCTGAATCTGGGCGACTCCTACAGTCGCCACGATCGGTCCGGTGCGCCCCCGAAGAGCCTGCTGCTCGGCCCCGAACGACTCGTCCTGGCGCTCGTGGCTGGCGGCTGGCGCCTCCGCAACCACGTGGTCTGGGCCAAGACCAACCCCATGCCCTCCAGCGTCGCGGATCGCCTGAGCTGCACCTGGGAGCACCTCTTCTTACTCACCAAGCAGACCGCCTACTACTTCGACCTCGACAGCGTCCGCGTCCGGCACCGAACCCGACCAGCCCGCGCTGGCCGGTCCAGCGGCGGGGCGTATCTGCCCAAGGACTGGGTGGCGCCGCTGTCACACGACCACGGTGGACTCGGCCGCCTCAAGGCCGATGGTCGCGTCGGGCACCCGCTGGGCAAGAACCCAGGTGATGTCTGGCACCTGGCGACCGCCGCCTACAGCGGCGCCCACTTCGCCTCCTTTCCAGATCGCCTTATTGAACGACCGCTGCAGGCCAGCTGCCCGCTGCGACGCTGTGGCGGCTGTCGCCGTCCCCTCGCCGCTCGCCTCGGGCGGCTCGCCCTCGAGGGCTGCGACTGCCATCGACCCGACGAGCCTGGCGTGGTGCTCGACCCGTTCTTCGGTGCTGGCACCGTTGGTCTGGTCGCTGAGCGATACCGGCGGGACTGGCTCGGCATCGAACTCAACCCGGCCTTCGCGGCGCTCGCAACCAACCGCATCGCCCAGGCCCGGCCCACGGACCCCCAGCCGGCACGACCATCAGCGGGAGGGGGTGTGGATGCATGAGGAATCCACCGGACAGCAGCCGAACCCTGAGTCCGAGCCGCGATCCGGTCCCGAACCCCGGATCTACGTCGCCTCCCTGTCCGACTACAACGCCGGTCGACTCCACGGCGCCTGGATCGACGCCTGGCAGACCCCGGAGGAGATGCAGCTCGACATCGACGACATGCTGGCCGACGCTCCCCGAGCGGACGCTGAGGAGTGGGCCATCCACGACTACGACGACTTCGACGCCATCGAGCTCCGCGAGCACGAACCGCTCCAACACGTCGCCTGGTACGCGGGCCAGCTTCGCGAACACGGCTCAGCCTTCGCCGGCTGGTTCGCCGCCACCGGCTACGACCCCGAAGACGGGCTCGACTTCACCGACGTCTTCGAGGGCGAGTGGCCCAGCCTCGAGGCCTACGTGGCGGCCTACCTCGAAGACACTGGCCTCGACGCTCTCCTCGACGAGGCGATTCCCGGAGAGCTACGGGCCTATGTCCAGGTCGACATCGACGCTCTGGCTCGCGACCTCCAACTCGGCGGCGACCTCATCACCGTCAACACCCGCGACGGGCGCACCTGGATCTATCGAGCCACCTGACCAGCGGCCTGGCAGCACGGACCTGATCCGCCAAGCCCAACTCGTCGAGGCGACGGGCCATGACCTCGATCGGCAGCCCGAAGCGAGCCGCCAGCTCGGCCACGTCGCTCACCCCTCGACTGATCTCGGTCTTCACCCAGCTCCGCGGAGCCAACGCACAGCGGGCGAAGAAGTCGGCCACCGACTCGACGAGATCCGGATCGTGGTAGGTCTCTTCGGGGCGATGATCGATGACGTGCTTGAACTCGTGCGCCAGGGTGAGCCGTCGATGGCCATGGCAGCAGGCCGTATCGACGACGATCACCCAGTTCGCACCAGTCCAGAAGCTGGCCCCCGCCACCGGGATACGGTCCATGCGCTGCACCGTGACGGCCGACAGCTCTCCGATCATCTCGATCGGGATCTCAAGATGCTCAACACCCCAGATGGCGAGCAGCAACGACGCCTGACGCTCCGCGACGGCGAAGGCCTCGACAGCGGTCAACGGGCGATCCGGCAGCAAGCGACGCAGGCGCCGAAGCGCCGTGCCGTGATCGAAAGAGAGGCGCTGATCGGTAGCGAGGTGGCGGGTGGGGCTGTGCCGGTACTGACGCTCCTTCCCACCCACCTGGACTCCTACACGGCCTTCGGCCGTTCGCCTTCGGGCACCTCGTCGGAGCCATCGGTCGGCGGTTCCTTCTCCACGCCGTACTTGGCGTGCAGAAACTCGACGAACGACGTGATCTCGCCGTACGCCCTCGGGGGGAGATTCTTGAACTTCATTCGCACATACGGGCCGAGGTCTGGAAGCTCGTCGGGCAGCGGGTGCCCCGCGAGGTCATACAGCTCACGCAGATCAAACCCCAGCGTTCTCGCCAATGCTTCTAGCAGCGTCGGCGTTGGTACCTGCTCACCGGACTCGATCCGCGACATCGTCGACTGCGAACAACCAACCAAGGCAGCCGCCTGGCGCACCGACAGGCCGAGCGACGTGCGTCGAGCAGAAACGCGTTGTCCTAATGTCGTTGAAGTTGTCATAGATGGCTGTATTCCTGGCGGCCGCACAGCATCGCGCTATGCCGGACTCGTTGTATCTAAAAGTATCTCACACTCTGATGCGTCTGTGGATCAGAGTGTGGATAACTCGCCGTCCGAGACGGCAGATCGTCCTTGCCCATTCAGAACATCAGCGCGAGAATTGGGGATCCATCGTGACCAGTAGAGAACAGCGCAGTCACCGTTGGGAGGGGGACGAAGAAATGCTCGAAACTGAAGCGTTCACCAGAACGAAGCCACCGCACGATCCAACTTCGATCGAACCCCTGCGACGCGCCGTCCTCTACCTGCGTGTCAGCACGAAGTCCCAGGTCACAACCGACTACGACCCCGAAGGCATCTCGCTGCCCGCACAGCGCAGGGCCTGTGAACGGCGAGCCGAACAGCTCGACAACATCGTCGTCGTTGATGAATACGTCGAACCAGGCGAGTCCGGGCGAAGCACTCAGAAACGCCCGGCCTTCCAGGCCATGCTCAACCGTCTGAGAACTGAAGGTGATATAGACACGATCATCGTCTACAAGCTCAGCCGCCTCCATCGGAACCGTGTCGATGACGCACTTACGATGATGGAACTCCGCAACCACGGCGTTCAGCTCATCTCCGCGACCGAAAGCATTGATGAGAGCCCGGTCGGTCAGCTCATGCACGGCATCCTGGCGAGCTTCAACGAATACCGCTCGGCCGAGGACGGCGCCGACATTCGCTACAAGATGGCCCAGAAGGCCAAGAAGGGCGGCACACTCGGCCGAGCAAAGCTCGGCTACCTCAACGAGCGGGAGCGGATCGATGGCAGCGAAGTACGCACCATCGTCGTCGATCCGGAGCGTGGACCTCTGATCACGCTCGCGTTCGAGCTGTACGCCACCGGCGACTACACCCTCGCGGCGCTCGCCGATGAGCTCACGAATCGGGGACTCGTCACCAGACCGAGCCGGTACCCCGCCGGCCCGATCTCCGACTCGAAACTCTCCGAGCTGCTGCGCGACCGCTACTACCTCGGCTACGTCACCTACAAAGGCGAGGAGTATCCCGGCCGCCACGAACCACTCGTCGACTCGGAGACCTTCGAACGGGTGCAAGAAGTTCGCCAGTCACGCTCTGTTGCGGGTGAGCGGCAGCGACGCCACCGCCACTACCTCAGAGGCACCGTCTGGTGCGGAGCCTGCCACCAGAGAGGCGTCCAGAGCCGGCTCCAGCTAACCGTGAACCGTGGCAACGGCGGCGTCTACGAGTACTTCCGCTGCACGGGCACCCAGCGCAATCAGTGCGACGCTCGGCATGTTCCGGTCGAGCTCGTCGAGGACGCTGTGGCCGACTACTACTGGACCATCGAGTTCGAACCAGACCTGATCGCCGGTCTACGTCGCAGCATTCATGACACGCTCGCCGACGCCAACGAGAGTGTCCGCCTCGAGCGGGCGCAACTCCAGAAGCAGCTCGACCGACTCGACGTCGCTGAGGCCAACCTCCTCGACCTCATCGCTGACGGCACGGCGCTCACCAACAAGATCCGCACCCGCCTCCATGACATCCAGACCCGGCGATCTCAGGTCAGCGACCAGATGGACACCATCCAAGCCGATCTCGGCGAGGCCGCCGCACTCCTTGACCACGCCCTCGCGTTCCTGGCACATCCGGGTGATCTGTACGCACAGATCACCGACAAGGTCCGGCGTCAGGTCAACCAAGCTGTGTTCGAGAAGATCTACATCCACGACGACACTGTCACGGACGACGAACTGCGCGAACCCTTCGCAGAGTTGCTGGCGCTGCAGAGGCTCGGAGCCGACGCCGCCCCGTCCGAGGAGGATGCAGGCGGACCTCTGCCGGCGACTCGAGGAGTCCCGCGCTACCGGCCAGCAAGCAAAGCGGCCCTACTCCACCGAGCCCTCTCAGAGGACCACGGTTCGAGTAAGGCCGCCATGGTGGAGCTGAGGGGAATTGAACCCCTGACCTCTTCCATGCCATGGAAGCGCTCTGCCAACTGAGCTACAGCCCCGAAACGACTCGTCGATCGTAGCAGCCTCGGCCGCTCACACCACGAGGTTCACCATCCGGCCGGGGACGACGATGGTCTTGCGGGGTTCGCCGCCGTCGAGGTGCTTCGCCACGCCGGGATCCTCCAGCGCGGCCGCGACGATGGCGGCCTCGTCGGCGTCGGCGGCGACCGACACCCGGCCCCGCACCTTGCCGTTCACCTGCACCGGCAGCTCGACCAGGTCCTCGACCAGCAGGGACGGGTCGGCCGTCGGGAAGTCGACGTAGGCGAGCGAGCCCTCGTGACCCAGTCGGGCCCACAGCTCCTCGCCGGTGTGTGGCGCCAGCGGGGCCAGCATCAGCGCCAGCGCCTCGGCGACCTCGCGCGGCGTCGGGCTGTCGGCGTAGACCCGGGTGACGTGGTTGTTGAGCTCGGTCAGCTTGGCGATCGCGGTGTTGAACCGCAGCCCGTCCATGTCGGCCCGGACCCCGTCGATCGTGCGGTGCAGGATCCGACGGGTCTCGTCGTCGGCCGGCTCGTCGACGACCCGGACGGCACCGCTGTCCTCGTCGACGACGGTGCGCCACACGCGTTGGAGCAGCTTGTGCGAGCCGACGATCGCCCGGGTCTCCCACGGGCGGTCGCGGTCGAGCGGCCCCATCGACATCTCGTAGAGCCGCAGGGTGTCGGCGCCGTAGTCGTCGTAGATCTCGTCGGGCGTGACCGAGTTCTTCAGGCTCTTGCCCATCTTGCCGAACTCGGCGCTGACCCGGCGGCCCTCGAACGTCGGGCCGTCGTCGCCCTCGACGACCTCCTCGGCCGGCACGTACACGCCCCGCTGGTCGGTGTAGGCCGTGGCCAGGATGTAGCCCTGGTTGTAGAGCCGCTGGAACGGCTCGGGCGTCGTCACGTGGCCCAGGTCGAAGAGCGCCTTGTGCCAGAATCGGGCGTAGAGGAGGTGCAGCACGGCGTGCTCGACACCGCCGACGTACAGGTCGACGCCGCCCGAGTGCGCGTCGGAGCCCATCCAGTACGCCTCGACGGCGGGATCGACCATCCGATCCTCGTTGGTGGGGTCGAGGTAGCGCAGGTAGTACCAGCACGACCCGGCCCACTGGGGCATCGTGTTGAGCTCGCGCCGGTAGGTCTGCGGCCCGTCGCCCAGGTCGAGCTCGACGGTGACCCACGCGTCGGCGCGACCCAGCGGCGGCTCGGGCTCGGCGTTCTCGTCGAGCTCGCGCGGTGCCCAGTCGTCGATCTCGGGCAGTGTGACCGGCAGCGCGTCGTCGGGCACAGCCCGGGGGAGGTCGTCGTCGCCGTAGACGATCGGGAACGGTTCGCCCCAGTAGCGCTGCCGGCTGAACAGCCAGTCGCGCAGCTTGTAGGTGACGGTGCCCTCGCCGTGTCCCTCGGCCGCGAGCCAGTCGATGATGGCGCGCTTCGCGTCGTCGACCCCGAGACCGTCGAGGAAGCCGGAGTTGATGGCCGGGCCGTCGCCGAGGAACGCCTCGCCGTCGAAGTCGGCGGTCGGTTGGACGGTGCGGATGATCTCGAGCCCGAACGCCTCGGCGAAGTCCCAGTCGCGCTGGTCCTGACCGGGGACCGCCATGATCGCCCCGGTGCCGTAGCCCATCAGCACGTAGTCGGCGATGAACACGGGGATCTGCTTGCCGGTCGTGGGCACGGTGGCGTACGACCCGGTGAAGACGCCGGTCTTGACCTTGGCGTCGGCCTGGCGGTCGAGGTCGGTCTTCTGCGCGGCGGCCGCCCGGTAGGCCTCGACCGCCGCCGTGGGCGTCGGGTGTCCGCTGGTCCAGCGGTCGTCGGTGCCCTCGGGCCACACGTCGGCGGTCAGCTCGTCCACCAGCGGGTGCTCCGGTGCGAGGACCATGTAGGTGGCGCCGAAGACGGTGTCGGGTCGTGTCGTGAACACCTCGATGCCCGGCCCACCCAGCACGTCGAAGGAGATGCGCGCGCCCTCGGACCGGCCGATCCAGTTGCGCTGCATCGTCTTGATGGCGTCGGTCCAGTCGATCAGGTCGAGGTCGGCCAGCAGCCGGTCGGCGTAGGCGGTGATGCGCAGCATCCACTGCTTCATCGGCCGACGGAACACCGGGTGGTTGCCGCGGTCGGACCGACCGTCGGCGGTGACCTCCTCGTTGGCCAGCACGGTGCCCAGCGCCGGGCACCAGTTCACCGGCGCTTCGCTCACGTAGGCGAGGCGGTGGTCTTCCAGCACGCGGCGTTGGTCGGTCGCCGACAGGTCGGCCCAGTTCACGTCGTCGCCGGTGTCGGGGTGCTGCGGGGTGCGCTCACCCGAGGCGAACGCGTCGACGAGCTCACCGATCGGGCGGGCCCGGTCGGCCTCGGCGTCGTACCAGGATTCGAACAACCGCAGGAAGATCCACTGCGTCCACCGGTAGTACTGCGGATCGGTGGTCGCGACCGAGCGGCGCGGGTCGTGCCCCAGCCCCAGCGCTCGCAGCTGGCGCCGCATGTTGGCGATGTTGGCCTCGGTCGTCGTGCGGGGATGGGTGCCGGTCTGGCGGGCGTACTCCTCCGCCGGCAGCCCGAAGGCGTCGTAGCCCAGCGTGTGCAGGACGTTGTGTCCGGTCATGCGCTTGAACCGCGAGAAGACGTCGGTGCCGATGTAGCCGAGCGGGTGACCGACGTGCAGGCCCGACCCGGAGGGGTACGGGAACATGTCCATCACGAACAGCTTCGGTCGCCCCTCGCCCTTCTCCTCCCAGCCCTCGTGGAGCAGTCCGGAGGGGTTCGGCGCCTCGAAGGTGCCCTCGTACGCCCACCGGTCCTGCCACCGCCGCTCGATCTCGTTGGCGAGCGCGGCCGTGTAGCGGTGGGCAGGTGCTCCGGACGGCTCGGCGGTGGACGTCGACATGGATCACGAAGCTACCGAAGCGGCCGGCTCGCGCCGCTGCTCATTCGTCCACCGGCGGCGTCCCGAGCTGCAGCGCCGGAACCACCCGCAGGTGCAAGCCTGGTCGGTCAGCTCCCACTGCTCGGTCGATCGCTCGAGATCGGTGAAGAGGAAGGTCAGCGTCGGCGGCGGCGGTCGAGCCAGCCCCGCAGGCCGCGGCGGGGCGGCGGAGGGCGCTGCACCTGCTCGTAGGTCGTCGGAGGGTTCCGGAGGCCGTAGGACCGATCGACGAGCACGAAGCCGGTGGCGTCGTCGGGGATCTGCTCGACCTGGGCGAACGGCGGGCGCCGGTCGGCGCCGTCGAGCACCATGACCAGCACGCCCTGGAAGTCGTGCTCCGACTCGTGGCGGCGGCTCCAGGCCGGCCCCTGCAGCCAGCCGGGGCCCTGCTCGATGAGCTCGGGCGGGCCGTGCAGCTCGGTGAGCGCCGCGACCACCTCGTCGACCGGCTGCGTGAGGGCCAGCGCGGACATCGTGCCGCCGACCCCCGGCCCGTCCCGCCACTCCATGCCCACGTCGACCGGATCGACGACGCCGGCGTCGGCGAGGCGGAGCAGCGCTTGGAGCTCGTCGGGCAGTTCCACGGCTCAGTCGGCCCACCGCTCGACGAGTCGCGGTTGGTAGACCGACGTGTCCTCCGGCGGCGGCAGGACCACGGGTTCGCCCGGCCACACCCCGACGAAGGCGCCGGTGCGGCCGTCCGGTCCCTCGGTCAGCAGGTCGACGAGCACGCCCGCGACCTGCTCGGGGCGCAGCCACGACGCGACCTGGTCGGGGGTGACCCGGTCGCCGAGCCAGTTGCGGAGCATCGGCGTGTCGGTCGCTCCCATGCCGAAGGCGTTGACCCGGACGCCGTGGTCGGCACCGGCGGCGGCCCAGTCGAGGGTGAAGCCGTGCAGCGCCCACTTGCACGCGTCGTAGACGTCGAGCGGCGACATGCCGATGATCCCCCGGTTGGGCGGACCGATCACGTGGTCGGTCGAGAGGTTCACGATGTGACCGCGACCCCGCTCGATCATCCGCGGCAGCACGGCGCGCCCGCAGGTGAAGACGCCTCGGACGTTGGTCGCCCACTGGCGGTCGAGCTCGGCGACGGCCTCGGCGAGGGGCTGGCGGACCGAGCTCGGCGCGATGACGGCGGCGTTGTTGATCAGCACGTCGATGCCGTCGCGGTGGGCGTCGACGTCGTCGATCAGGGAGGCCACGGCGTCGACGTCGGACACGTCGACGACCCGGCCCTCCCACCCGCCGGCGGTCGCCGCCTTGTCGATGTCGGTCGAGACGTCGCAGCCGACCACCTGCGCGCCCTCACCGGTGAGGGCGTCGGCGAACGCCCGGCCGAGCCCCTGCGCCGCCCCGGTGACGATCGCGGTCTGTCCGTCGAGCCGTCCCATGCCACGGAAGTATCGCCCATCGGCAGGCGAGGTGTGACGTCCGACACCTAGGCTGCAGCCGTGGCCAACAACATCGGACGTTTCCTCACCAAGCGCGCCTACCTCAACCCCGACCTCGATGCGCTCGTCGACGTCGCGAAGGGTCAGCGCTTCACCTTTCGCGAGCTCAACGACCGCTGCAACCGGACCGCCAACGCGCTCACCGCAGCCGGCGTGAGCAAGGGTGACCGGGTCGGCCTCCTCGTCATGAACTCCGTCGAGTTCGAGGAGGCGTTCTTCGCCATCGCGAAGCTCGGCGCCACGATCGTGCCGCTCAACTGGCGCCTGGTGCCCGACGAGCTCAGCTTCATCCTGACCGACGCCAACGTGACGACGCTGGTCTACGGCGAGGAGTTCGACGCACCGGTCAAGGAGCTGCACAACCGGGGTGGCGAGGGCACGCCCATCACGACGTGGGTCCGAGTCGGCGATGCCTCGTCGACGCCGGAGTTCGCGCTCGACTACGCCGCCGTGCACGCTGCGGCACCGACCGACGAGCCCGAGGTCGAGACCAGCGACGACGACCTGCTCTACGTCATGTACACCTCCGGCACCACGGGGCTGCCCAAGGGGGTGATGCACACCCACAGCACGGCGATGTGGGCGCTCATGACCATCGACGCCACCGCCGACATGCACTTCGCCGACCGGTACCTGGTCGCCCTCCCGCTGTTCCACGTCGGTGCGCTGACCCCCGCGGTGGGGTGCATCTACTCGGGCGTCACGCAGGTGATCATGCGCGACTTCGACCCGGCCAAGGTGTGGCAGCTGATGACCGAGGAGCGCCTCACCACCGGCCTGCTCGTGCCGGCGATGCTCCAGTTCATGCTCCTGGTCAAGGAGCAGGTCGGCGACGTCGACCTCGGCAACTTCCGCTGGTTCATGTCGGGCGCCTCGCCCGTGCCCAAGTCGCTGATCGAGGCCTACGCCGCGCTCGGCGTCGAGATCCACCAGGTGTACGGCCTGACCGAGACCTGCGGTCCGGCCTGTCTCATCAGCCCCGACGAGGCAATCGCCCGCGCCGGCTCGACCGGCAAGGAGTTCTTCTTCACCGAGGTCAAGGTGGTCCGACCCGACGGCTCCGACGTCGACCCGGACGAGCCCGGCGAGGTGCTCGTGAAGGGGCCCCACGTCATGACCGGCTACCTCAACCGGCCCGATGCGACCGCCGAGACGATCGTCGACGGGTGGTTGCACACCGGCGACGTCGCGATCGTCGATGCGGACGGCTACGTCTACATCCACGACCGCATCAAAGACATGATCATCAGCGGCGGCGAGAACGTGTACCCCGCCGAGATCGAGAACGTCGTGCTGCAGATGGACGCCGTCGCCGACTGCGCCGTCATCGGGGTGCCGAGCGAGAAGTGGGGTGAGTCGCCCTGCGTCGTGGCGGTCAAGGCCGAGGGCGCCGAGGTGAGCGAGGACGACATCGTCGCCTACTGCGACGGCAAGCTCGCCCGCTACAAGCTCCCGCGAGCGGCGGTGTTCGTCTCGGAGATCCCCCGGAACCCGACCGGCAAGGCCCTCAAGCGGATCCTGCGCGACGAGGTCTCGGTCAGCCTCGACTGAACCCGCGGCCGTCGAGGCGGCGACACTGGGGCGATGTACCGCTCCACCGGCACGACCGGGCTCTTCGATCGGTGGTCACGGACGTACGACTCGGCCGCGCTCCAGCGATCGACCTACCGGCCGGTCCACGACGCCGTCCTGGGCCGCCTCGACGATCTCGCCCCGGAGGTCGTGCTCGACCTGGGCTGCGGGACCGGTCAGCTGACCGCTCGGCTGATCGAGCGCTTCCCCGGCGCTCGGGTGATCGGCGCCGACCTCTCGGCCGGCATGCTCGGCGAGGCGGCAGCTCGGGTCGGCGACTCGGTCGCCGGGTTGGTTCGCTCCGATGCGCAGCGGCTCCCGCTGCGGCCCGGTTCGGTCGACGTCGTCACCTGCGTCGAATCGTTCCACTGGTACCCCGACCAGGCCGCTGCGGCCCGCGAGGTCGGCGACCTGCTCCGCCACGACGGCCGCTTCGTCATCGCGTCCATCGCCACGGTCTCGTCGACCGGCGCACGGTTGCTGCGGCGGGCGACCGAGCGGCGGGGGGCGGCGGTCCGCGCGCTCGCCCCGCACGACCTCGATCGACTGCTGGATCGGGCCGGCTTCGACGTCGTCCACCAGCGCCGGGTGCCGCGCTGGGGTCCGCTCACCTGGCCCGTGCTCACCGAGGCCCGCCGACGCTGATCGAGAGGATCAACGCCCGGGTCGTCCTGCCCGGTAGGCGTGGGTGTCGTCGAAGCGTGAGACGAGGTACTCCTGGGCCGTCACGGGCTCGTAGGCCGGGGGGTGTGCCTCGTCGACGCACGACCGCAGCGGCTTGACCACCGTGCCGGGGTCGGGGTTCACGAAGAACGGCATCGAGTAGCGGTGTCGTTCGGTCGGGCTGATCACCCGGTGGACCGTCGACACGTAGCGGTCGTTCGTCCAGCGGGCCAGCAGGTCACCGAGGTTCACCACGAGGGCGTCGGGCGGTGCGGTGATCGACGTCCAGGTGCCGTCGCGCCAGAGCTCCAGGCCCGGCTCGCCATCGGTCGCGAGGAGCGTGATCGTGCCGTAGTCGCTGTGAGCACCGCAGCCGAGGCGGTCCTCCGTCGGGTTCGGCACCGGGGGGTAGTGCAGCATGCGCAGGTTGCACATGGGCAGGCGCATCCGCCGATCGAAGAACCCCGGCCTGAGGTCGAGGGCCAGCGCGATCGCCCGCAGCGTCATGAGCGCCGCCTCGAACGCCCACCGGTAGTAGCCGAGGGCGGCGTCCCGGAAGCCGGGCACGTCGGGCCACTGATTGGGTCCGTGAGCGCCGCGGGTGTCGCGCAACGCCGGATGCTCCCCTGGCAGCTCCAGGCCGATGTCGATGGCCTCCTTGGCGTCGCCGGCCAGCCCGGCTTGCAGCGTCTCCGCCTCCATCGCGACGTACCCGCGGTGCGCAGCCGAGCGCCCGATCGCGATTTCCTCCTTCTGCTCGTGCGATTGATCGAAGAACGCCCGCGCCGCGCCGAGCGCCTCGGCCCGGGCCGACGGAGGGATGTCGTGTCCGATCACGGCGAAGAAGCCGATCTCGCGACACGCCACATCGACGTCGTGCACGAGCTGATCGAGGTCGCCCACCCCGGCTCTGATGGGGCCGAGATCGACCACCGGCACGTTCACGGTGCCCGACCGTAGGGACGCCGTGTTTCCTCGCCGTTTCATCCCGTGGGCGACTCGAACAACGAGGCGCAGCTCGCCGCTCGGCCGACGGGCCGACGGGCTCTACTCGTCGAGCCCTCCGAGGAAGCGTTGGATCTCGTCGGCCAGCTCGTCGCCGGACGGCAGCTCGTCGCCGCTGCCGGCGTCGAGGGCGTCGACGTAGCGTTCCAGCTGCGCGATGACCTGGGTGGCCTCGGCGTTGTCGGCCACCAGCTGGTCGATGCGTTCGATCGACGGGGCGACCATCGGTGCGAGCGACTCGGTGCTGAGCTCGAGCCCGCCGATCTCACCCAGCTGGTCGAGCAGCGCGATCGCCGCGGCCGGGTAGGGCATCGCCGCGACGTAGTGCGGGACCTGGCCCCAGAGCCCGACCGCCGGGAGCCCGCGCCGGGCGGACTCGAGCTCGATCGACGCGAGCGCGCTGGCGGGCACGTCGATCGCGCCGTCGAGGTGGCCGACCCGATCGGCCAGCTCTTGCGACGTGGCCGTCGAGACGACCCGGGCGGCGCGGGTGTGGGGCGCCGGAGCCGGGTAGGCACCGAGGCCGCAGATCATCCGCACGTCCAGCTCGACCGCAAGGTCGACCACGGCGGCGGCGAAGCGGCGCCAGCGGTAGTCCGGCTCGGGTCCGCTGAGCAGCAGCAGGTCGTTGCCGGCACCGTCCTGCGCGGCGAGCACGTCGAGCTCGGTGGTGTCGATGCCGGTGTTGACGCCGTCGACGAGGTGCATCACGGGTCGGCGAGCTCGCCGGTCGATCAGCTCGTCGGTGTCGAAGCGGGCGATGGGGGTGGTGACGACCTGCTGGAGCAGGTGGTCGACGGCGAGCTCGGCGGCGCCGCCGGCGTCGATGAAGCCGGCGAGCGACACGACGAGCACCGGGGCATCGAGGTCGGGTCGGGCGAGGCGTTCGACGAGGTCGGTCATCAGATCCCTCCACCATCGAGGATGTCGCGCGCCCGCTCGGCCAGTTGCTCGACCCGGACCGCGTACGTGTCGAGGTCGTCGGGGGTGTCGCCCATGACCCCGGCGAGGTAGCGGGCGTAGACCCCCTCGAGGATGCAGGCGAGCTTCCAGTTCCCGAAGGCGACGTAGAACGGCAGATCGTCGTCGGGCAGCCCCGCCGCCGCGGCGTAGCGGGCGGCGACCTCGGCGCGGGTCGGGAAGCCCGGTGCGACGGTGGGCGTCGAGGGGAGTGCGAGGAACTCGTCGCCCGCCTGGCCCCAGTAGGTGAGGAGGACGCCGAGATCGGCGAGCGGGTCGCCCAGCGTGCAGATCTCCCAGTCGAACACGGCGACCACGGTGCCGGCGTCGTCGACCATCACGTTGTCGAGGCGGTAGTCGCCGTGGGCGATCGAGGCGCCCCGCTGCTCCGGGACGCCGGCGGCGAGGCGGGCGTGGACCTCGTCGACGACCGGGAGCTCCCGGGTCTTGCTCTGGTCCCACTGGCCGTACCACCGGCGGAGCTGCCGCTCGACGTAGGCCTCGCGCCGGCCGAGGTCGCCGAGGCCGACGTCGTCCGGCTCGATCTCGTGCAGGGCCACCAGCACGTCGACCAGCGATTCGCCGGCGCGGCGCCGGCCGTCGGGATCGAGCCCGGCGAGCGCCTCCTCCTCGTTGCGCAGCACCTGGCCCTGCACCTCGGCCATCACGTAGAAGTTCGCCCCGGTCACGTCGTCGTCGTCGCAGAACCCGAGCGGCTCGGCGACCGGCACGGTCGAGCCGTGCAGCGCGTCGATCAGCCGGTACTCGCGCGACATGTCGTGGGCCGACGGCAGCACCTTGCCGGTCGGTGGGCGGCGCACGACGACACCGCGGCCGTCACCACAGCGCACCCGGTAGGTGAGGTTGGAACGGCCGCCGGCGATGAGGTCGAGCTCGAAGGGTCCGGTGAGCCCGCAGTGCTCGACGAGCCACTCGTCGACCGCCGGTCGCTCGATCCCGGGTGTCGCCTCCACGCTGCCGCTCCCTCTCCTCGCCGGTGACGCACGGTACCCGGGCCGGCGAGCGCTGCGTCCGGTCGCGGCCCGCGCGACCGCCGATACCCTCGAACCCGGCTGACGAGCAGTGAGAGGAGCCACCGTGCTCGACGTGACCGATGCGACGTTCCAGACCGAGGTCGTCGAGCGCTCGATGCAGGTGCCCGTGGTCATCGACCTGTGGGCGGAGTGGTGCGGGCCGTGCAGGACGCTCGGACCGATCCTCGAACGGGTCATCGATGAGACGAACGGCAAGGTCGTCGGCGTGAAGGTCGACGTCGACGCCAACCCGCAGATCTCGCAGGCCTTCCAGGTGCAGTCGATCCCGGCCGTGTACGCGCTCGTCGACGGCCAGCCGGTCGACGGCTTCATGGGCGCCCAGCCCGAGCACCTGGTGCGGGAGTTCGTGAACCGCCTGGTGCCGACCGAGGACGACGAGCGCCTGGCGGCCCTGGTCGAGGCCGGCGACGAGGCGTCGCTGCGGGCCGTGCTCGCCGAGCAGGCCGATCGGGAGGACGCCATCCTGGCGCTGGCCAAGCTGTTGGTCGACGACGGACGTGGTGACGAGGCCCTGGAGCTCCTCGCCCGCATCCCCGAGAGCCCGCAGACCCGCCACCTCGCCGCGCTGGCCCGCAACGGTGACGCCGTCGACGATCTCGACGCCAAGCTCGAGGCGCTCATCGCCCGGGTCAAGGGCGACGACGACGCCCGCCAGGAGTTCGTCGATCTGCTCGAGGTCCTCGGCCCCGACGATCCTCGCACCGGCGAGTGGCGCCGCCGGCTCACCTCGGCGCTCTACTGAGGCGACCCGTCGCGCCCCGGTCGCCCGAAGGCGCCCGAAGCTGCGGCGTCCATGAGCTCGAGGAACGTCTCGCACTCGAAGTGGCTCGGCGCCGGGCATGCGGCCGCGTGCTGGAGGCTGTCGCGCATCGACGTGAGGCGCCGGATCGTCCGGTCGATCTCGGCGGCCTTCGCCCTGAGCACGTCCCGATCGATGTGCGGTCGGCCCTCGGCGTCGAACATCTCGGCGATCTCATCGAGCGAGAACCCCGCGGCCTGTCCCAGGGTGATGAGGGCGAGGCGTTCGACGACCGTCTCGTCGAACTGGCGCCGCCCGCCGAGCCGACCCGTCGACGCGATGAGACCGCGCTGCTCGTAGTAGCGCAGGGTCGACGCCGGCAGGCCGGTCCGGTCGATGACGGCTCCGATGTCGACGGGCATGGCTTGACCTCAAGTTGGCTTGAGGGGGCACGGTAGCGGCCATGTGGGACGAGCGATACGCGACCGACGAGTACGTGTTCGGCACGGAGCCGGCCGAGTTCCTCCGCACCCGGGCGGCGCTCGTGCGTCCGGGCCAGCGGGCGCTGGTGATCGCCGACGGCGAGGGTCGCAACTCGGTGTTCCTGGCCGGGCTCGGCCTCGACGTGACGGCGATGGACGCCTCGGCGGTGGCGATCGACAAGGCCCGGCGCCTCGCCGACGACCGCGGCGTGACCGTCGACTTCCGCGTGGCGGACCTCCTCGACTGGGACTGGACCTCCGAGGCCTTCGACGTGGTGGCGGGCATCTTCTTCCAGTTCCTCGAACCCGACGAGCGCTCGGAGGTCTTCGCGGGGATGTGTCGGACCCTGCGTCCCGGGGGTCGGCTGCTCGTGCACGGGTACCGGCCCGAGCAGGTGGCGTACGGGACCGGCGGCGGGCCTCGCCCGGAGCTCAAGTACACCGAGGCGCTGCTGCGCGCCGAGTTCGCCGAGCTGTCGATCGAGCGACTGGAGAGCTACGACACCGAACTGGTCGAGGGGACCGGTCACGTGGGCCGGTCCGCTCTGATCGACCTGATCGCGACCAAGCCGGCCCACGGGTAGCATCGGTCTCGCCTCCCCCGACTGAGCGGCGCGCTCGCGCCGTGGGGTGAGCCGTGCACGATCCCGCTCCCCGGCCCGTCTCGTGGGCCGATCGCGTCTGGAGTCGCCGGGCGCTCTGGCTCCGGCCCGATCTGCTGGTCGCGGCAGCCGTCGTCGTCGCCGCCACGGTCGCTGCCGTGCTGTGGTGGTGGCCCGACGACGCATCGGCGCCGCCGGCGCGGGTCGAGGACGAGCTGCCGCTGGC
>JBCBSZ010000005.1:0-134310 GCA_039818945.1 Actinomycetota bacterium | reverse complement strand
AGGTGCTCGACGAGACCGACGAGCGCAACCTTCGACGCATCGACGGCGTCATGGAACATCGACTCCCCGGCGAAGAGGCCGTCGACCGAGACCCCGTACAGGCCGCCGACGAGGCGATCGCCCTCCCAGGCCTCGACGCTGTGGGCCCAACCGAGCTCGTGGAGTCGCCCGTAGGCGGACGCGATCGCCGGCGAGATCCAGCCGTGGGGGCGACGCGGATCGGCACAACGCCGCACCACCTCTGGGAACGCCGTGTCGAATCGCAGCTCGTAGCGACGAACGCTGCGACGCAGCGAGCGGGTGACCCGCAGGCCGTCGAGTGGGAGCACGCCGCGGGGGTCGGGTGACCACCATCCGATCGATCGCCGCAGCGGCATCGGGAACAGGCCGCTGCGGTACGCCGTGAGCAGCGTGCCCGGCTCGAGATCGGCGCCGACGCCGACGAGGCCGTCGTCGTCGGCGATCGCCGGGTCGGGGAACGCCCAGGGAGTCGGCGGCGGTTCGAGCGGCACGGGGGCCAGTGTGCTCCACCGTCCGGCCGCACCGGATGGCCTCCCCGGTCACTCGCAGTACATTTCCGGGTGCGATGGCTGGCCCCGTGATCCTGCTCGGCGGTGACGAGTTCTCCGCTGCCTACGACGACCTCGACCGCGAGCTGCTCGCCGAGGCGGGCACGACGACGGTGACGCTGTTGCCGACGGCGGCGGCTTACGAGGGCCCGCAACGCCTCGTCGACGCGGCGACCGAGCACTTCGCGACGCTCGGGGCGACCGTCGAGACCGTCCCCGTACTCATGCGGCGCGACGCCGTCGACCACGCGCTGGCCGACGACGTCCGCAACGCCTCGCTCATCTACCTCGTGGACGGCTCGACCATGCACATCGAGTCGGTGCTGAAGCGGTCGGCGGTGTGGGAGGCGCTCGTCGCGGCCCACGAGCGCGGCGCCGTCGTGGCGGCGTCGGGGGCGTCGGGTCGAGCTCTGTGCGATCCGATGGTCGATCCCCGGGGCGGCGGCTTCGCCGTGGGCCTGGGGCTGGTGTCCGGGGTCTCGTTCGTCCCCAACGCCGAGCGCTGGAGCGGCGAGCGGGCTCGCCGGGTCCGCCACCTCGCCCCGCAGGGCATCACGCTGCACGCGGTCGCGAGCGGCGAACACATCCGCATCGACGGCTGAGCCCGCGCCCAGCGAGGCTGCCTCGGACTCAGTAGGTGTAGAAGCCCTCGCCGGTCTTGCGTCCGAGGCGACCCGCTGCCACGAGGCGGCGCAGGGTCGGCGCCGCGACGTCACCGGGTCGACCGAACTCGGCGTGGAGCGCATCGAGGATCGCGAGCGACACGTCGAGGCCGACGAGGTCGAGCAGCGCGAACGGGCCCATCGGGAAGTTGGCGCCGCCCTGCATCGCGGCGTCGATGTCCTCCATCGAGGCCGTCCCCCGCTCGAGCATCGTGACGGCGGAGTTGAGGTAGGGGAACAGCAGGGCGTTGACCACGAAGCCGGCCTCGTCCTTGACCTCGACCGGCTCCTTGCCGCAGCGCGTGGCGAACTCCATCACGGCGGACATCGTCTCGTCGCTGGCCGTCAGGGGCCGCACCACCTCGACCAGCGACATGGCGTGGGCCGGGTTGAAGAAGTGCACGCCGCAGACCTGGCTCGGTCGTCCGGTCGACATGGCGATCTCGACGACCGGCAGGGTCGAGGTGTTCGTGGCCAGGATGGCGTGCGGCTTGCAGACCTGGTCGAGGTCGTCGAAGAACGCCCGCTTGATCGAGAGGTCCTCGACGACCGACTCGATGACGAGGTCGCAGTCGGAGAGCGCATCGAGATCGTTGGTCACCGACACCCGCCCGAGCACGGCATCGCGCTCGTCGCCGGTGATCTTCTCCTTCGAGACCAGCTTGTCGAGCCGCTTCCCGAGCGAGGCGAGCGAGGCGTCGGCGGAGGCCGCGGTGCGCGACCGCAGCACGGTCTCGTACCCCGCCTGGGCAGCGACCTGGACGATGCCGCTCCCCATCGTCCCGGACCCACACACACCGACGCGCTCGATCACCATGCGATCGAGGTTACCGACCGGTAACTTCCCGGCGCCAGGTGCCGAAGGTCCCGGCGGCGTGGGTCGGCTCAGCCGAGCTCGGCGACGTCGGCGTCGACCATCATCGCGACCAGCTCGGGGAACGACACCCTGGGCTCCCAACCCAGCTCGGCCCGGGCCTTGGCGGGATCGCCGATCAACAGATCGACCTCGGCCGGCCGGAAGAACGCCGGGTTGATGACCACGTGCTCGGACCAGTCCAACCCCACGTGCGCGAACGCCACCTCACAGAACTCCCGCACGCTGTGGGTCACACCGGTGGCCACCACGTAATCGTCCGGCTCGTCCTGCTGGAGCATCAGCCACATCGCCTCGACGTAGTCCCCCGCGAACCCCCAGTCCCGCTTCGCGTCGAGGTTCCCCAACTCCAACTTGTCCTGCCGACCCGCCGCGATCGCCGCCACCGCCCGCGTGATCTTGCGGGTCACGAACTCCACCCCCCGCCGCGGCGACTCGTGATTGAACAGGATCCCCGACGACGCGAACATCCCGTAGGACTCCCGGTAGTTCACCGTCAACCAGTGCCCGTACACCTTGGCCACCGCATACGGCGACCGCGGCCAGAACCTCGTCGCCTCGGTCTGGGGCACGTCCTGGACCTTGCCGAACATCTCCGAGCTCGACGCCTGGTAGAAGCGGACCCCCTCGTCGAACTGGCGCACCGCCTCCAGGATCCGCGCCACCCCCAACCCGGTGACCTCACCGGTCACCTCGGACTGATCGAAGCTCGCCTTGACGAAGCTCTGGGCCGCCAGGTTGTAGACCTCGGTCGGCTCGAACCCGGCCAGACACCGCATCAAGGACCCCGAATCGGTCAGATCCGCCCCGACGAGCGTCACCCGATCCAACACGTGCTCGATCCGCGACAGATCCGGCGACGAGGTCCGACGGATCGTGCCCGCCACCTCGTATCCCTTCTCCAACAACAACTCGGCCAGATACGACCCGTCCTGGCCGTTGATGCCAGTGATCAGAGCACGACGCATCCGACCAGTGTGCCCTTCGTGGGCGGCTTCGGCACCGATGAACGTCCGCGGAACTGCGATCGGCCCGGGGATGCCGGAGCCCGCGATCCCACGTTCCCCTGTCGTACCTACGCTCGGGCCGGTCAGCCTCCGGCCCCCAGACCTGGAGCCCCTCCCATGTTCAGCCTGATCCGCCGCCATCCCTACGCCTCCGGCGGCATCGCCGCCGCCTTCCTCGCCTTCGGCGCCTGGCTCGCCTTCGGCTTCTTCGGCATCCACACGGCCTTCATCGACGACGTCGTCGACGACGACGGTCCGGTGTTCGCCTCGGGGGCCGGCGCCGCGGAGACCGCCACGACCACCGCTGCCGACGCCCCGGTCGAGACCACCGAGGCCACCGCCGATGACACGACGGCGACGACCGAGGCCACCACCGACGAGGCGACGGCGACGACCGAGGCGGCGCCCGAGACCACCGCCGCACCGGAGACCACCGAGGCCGCCGCCCCGCAGATCGTGACCCTCGCCGAGGGCCAGTTCACGGGCTCGGGCCGCTACGACGTGTCGGGCGACGCCCTGGTGCTCAACGACGGCACCGAGCAGCGATTCCTGCGCTTCGAGAACTTCGAGTCCGACAACGGCCCCGACCTCGACGTCTACCTCTCCGCCGCCCCTCCGGGTTCGAGCGGTTCCGAGCTCGAGGCCGACTGGATCCTCCTCGGCGAGCTGCGGGGCAACATCGGCGACCAGAACTACGAGCTCGACCCCTCGATCGACCTCGAGCGCTACTCCACCGTCGTGATCTGGTGCACCCGCTTCAGCGCCGAGTTCGGCACGGCCGGCCTGAGCTGACCCCTCAGGTGTGGGGGCGATCCCGCCACCACTCCGGACCCTGGGGCGTGTTGCACTCGAGCGCCCGGCGATCCCAGCCCGCGAGGTCCGCTGCGGCGGCGTGGGTGCTCTCGAAGAAGGCCAGCAGGGCGGCGTCCGGATCGGGCGCCGCCCTCACCGCGTCGTACGGCAGCGCGAACTCGCCCAGCGCTTCGAGCCAGAACGCCTCGTCGGGAGCGACGGCCGCCTCGGCGAAGCCCTCCGGAGTCGGGTAGGCGTACGCGTAGAAGATCGGGACGGGGCTCTCGGCGTTGCCGAACCACAGCCCCACGCTCGTGACCTCGTGCGAGTAGGCCTCCTGCGCCACGTCGTCGGGGAAGTTGGGGACGCCACCGGGGTGGGGTGGCGCCGACCGGCCAGAGAACCGCGTCACGGCCAGATCGAAGCTCCCCCAGAAGAAGTGCACCGGGCTGGCCTTGCCCAGGAAGCCGGCCCGGAACCGGTGGAACACGCGGTCGCTCTGGAGCAGCGCTCCTCGCACGGCCTGGACGTGGCTCGGCTCGTAGGTGCCGTGCTCGTGATCGTCGGGGAACGGGATGGCGTCGGCGATCTCGTTGGGCACGGGGTTGATCTCCACCGGCATCCCGGCGCGATCCATCATGGCGAGCACCCGCTCGTGGAAGTCGGCGACGCTCACGTCGGTCAGGGCGACGGCGTCGGTCCAGCCCGTGGTCGTCTCGAGCCGCAGCTCGTGGTCGATCAGATCGAAGTCGAGCTCGAACCCGTCGGTGCCGTGGGGCACGAGCGACGTGCCGAGGCCCCGGGCGTTCACGTACATCGGCACGCTCCACGAGTGGTTCAGCCACGGCGCCTGGACGAGGCGGATCTTGCCCACGACCTGGGTGAAGAGGTGCAGGGTCTCCAGGGTGTCGCCCCACTCCTCGATGGGGAGCTCGGGCCAGGGTGTCGGCTCGCGCACGTGAGGACCCTCCCGATCAGGAGTCGAGGCCGAAGGCGGAGTGCAGGATCTGCACCGCCCGCTCGACCTCCTCCGCGCGGATCACGCAGCTGATCCGGATGGTCGAGGTCGAGATCATCTCGATGTTGATCCCGTGCTCGGCCATCGCCTCGAAGGTCTTGGCCGCGACGCCCGGGTGGGTCTTCATCCCCGCACCGACCAGCGACACGCGCCCGATGCCGTCGTCGACCCGCACGGCGGCGTCGGCGAAGTCGGCGGACAGCGCCTCGACGACCTCGCGGGCGACGGGCAGGTCGTCCATCGGTGCGGTGAAGGAGATGTCGGTGGCGCCGTCGGTCGACACGTTCTGCACGATCATGTCGACGTTGACCTCTCGGTCGGCGAGGAGGCGGAAGATCTTCGCCGCCACGCCCGGCTCGTCGGGCACACCGGTGACGGTGACCTTCGCCTCGGAGGTGTCGTGGGTGACGCCGCTGACGATGGCGCTCTCCATGTCGGGGTCCTCTCTGTCGACCCAGGTGCCGGGCTGCCACGTGAACGAGGAGCGCACGTGGATGGGCACGTCGTGGTTGCGGGCGAACTCGACCGAGCGCAGGTTCAGCACCCGGCCTCCGGTGGCGGCCATCTCGAGCATCTCCTCGAAGCTCACCCGGGAGTGCATGCGGGCCGTGGGGCAGATGCGGGGGTCGGCGGTGAAGACGCCGGGCACGTCGGTGTAGATCTCGCAGACGTCGGCGTCGAGCGCGGCCGCCATGGCGACGGCGGTGGTGTCGGTGCCGCCGCGACCGAGCGTCGTGATCTCGCGGGTCGTCGACATGCCCTGGAAGCCGGCGACCACGGCGACGGCGCCGTCGCCGAGCGCCTCGCGGATGCGATCGGCCTTGACCTCGAGGATCTTCGCCTTGCCGTGGACGACATCGGTGAGGATGCCGGCCTGGCTCCCGGTGAAGCTGCGGGCCTCGACCCCGAGGTCGTTGATGGCCATGCAGAGCAGCGACATCGAGATCCGCTCCCCCGCCGTGAGGAGCATGTCCATCTCGCGCGGCGGTGGGATGTCGGAGTCGGTCACCTCGCCGGCGAGCCGGATCAGCTCGTCGGTCGTCTTGCCCATGGCGGACACGGCGACGACCAGGTCGTTGCCCGCCCGTCGGGTGCGAGCGATGTGATCGGCGACGGCGCGGATCCGCTCCGGGTCGCCGACCGAGGTGCCTCCGTACTTCTGCACGACGAGTGCCACGCGGCCGGAGCGTACCGGCTCCCCCGGCCGACGCCGACACACCGGGCCGCAAGCTTCGTACCACCACGCAGCGTCAACTTGACCGCTGCTGGTCCACGGGTACGTTCGTGCTGTGGGCACTCGACGGGCCGTGGCCCTCGCCGCGCTCGGACTCCTCACCGCCGGTGTCGGGGTCAGCCTCCTCGGCCCGTCGCCGGCCGAAGGGGGCCTCGTCGTCGCGCTCGGCCTGCTCAGCACGGTGGTCGCCGGCGAGTGGGTCGGCCGCAAGCTCCGGCACTCGGCCGCCGAACCGGTCGACGACGGCGGCATCGTGCGGACCGACTCCTTCCCGGACGTGCTCGCCGAGCGGGTCGGTGTGGCGAGCACCCACCTCCGGCCCCTGACGCTGGCGATCCTCGAATTGCACGAACCGGACTGGTCACCACCCTCCGCGTTCGCGGCCGAGGTCGGGCTCCTCCGGGGCCGGCTGCTGCGGTCCAGCGACGTGGTGGCGCGCCACGGCGAGCACCGGCTGGCGCTCATCCTCGACGAGGCCGACGAGGACGCCGGTCGCGACGCGGTCGAACGGCTCCGCAAGGCGCTCACCGAGTCCCGCCGCCGCTCGCGCCTCTTCGCGGGCGTCGCGTCGTACCCCCGCCACGCCCTCGACCCGACCCGACTGCTCGAGCGGGCGACGACGGCGCTGATCACGGCGCGGGACGAGGGCGGACCGCACACCGCCAGCCCCGCCGACGTCTTCGACTGACCACGCACCTCGTACGATCGCGCCGTGACCGACGGCGATCACCTCGTCGTTCGAGGGCCGAACTGGTGGGTGCTCGGCGGCGCCGTCGCACTGGTCGTCGGGCTGGCCGTCGCGCTCGGCCTCGCCGGCAGCGGCGGCGAGGAGCTCGCCACCGAGACCACGGCGACGTCGACGACCGCGGTCCTCCCAGCCACGACGATCGCGCCCGCCACCACCGCCGCCCCGGCGACGACCATCGCCACCGCGCTGACCCGCCTCGATCCCGCCTGGCCGTCGGAGCCGGGCCTCTCCCTGCGGGGAACGACGGCTGGGCTCGGCGGCCGCATCGCCCTGGCGCCGTGGCCCGACGGCGGCGGCGCCGAGGCCGAGGAACCGCTGTGGATCGTCGACGACGGTCGTTCCATCGGTCGCTTCGACCTCCCGACCCGGCCGGGCGACTGGCCCTTCCCCCTCCTCTTCGGCGCCGGTGGGGTCGCGGTGGTCGCCGAGGGCGGCGTGACGTTCATGCCGCTGGACGGCGCCGAGCTCACGACCCTGAAGCCAGCCGAGCCCGTGCGCTACCTCGTTCCGGCCGCGACGCCCGGCGAGCTGTGGATCGTGCACGACGACTTCGGCCTCACGCTCGTCGCCGCCGACGGCTCCACGATGCCGGTGGCGACCCCCGACGGCACCGGATGGGTCGAAGCCGGCGTCGCCGACGGCGTGATGGTGCGGTCGGCGACCGAGGAGTGGGCGTTCCCCCGGTACCTCGCACCGGGTGCTGCGCCGGTCGAGCTGACATCGGTCACGGATCCACAGGCGACGCTGCTCGGCGCGTCCGGCGACCTCCTCGCCGTGTTCGAGCCCGGCCCGCAGATCGCGGTCGTCGACGTGCGCACCGACGAGCGGATCGCCGAGGTGCCGCTGACGCGGACGGTCACGCGGGCCTGCTTCTCCGCGGATCGGTCGCAGCTGGCGGTGGGGGACTTCGCCGGCGACAGCCCGATCTCGATCGTCGACCTCGCCACCGGCCGCCGGTTCGACCGCTTCCCCGACGACCAGTTCGGCGACATGGCGTGGGCATCGGAGGACGAGCTCGTCGTCCTCGACGGTGCCCGGCTCGTCCGCTTCGACGCCGACGGCGACGGCGAGGGCATCGGGCTGGTCACCGGTCCGACCTGGCGGTCGGGGACGAGCGCCACCGCCTGGTGGATCGCGTCCGAGCGCGCTCCCTGCTGATCGCGTCGCATGGTGAGCTGATCGGCGAGGATCGGCTGATGCCGTCCGTCCGCACCACCTTCACGCTCGACGACGAGCTCGCGATGCGGGCGCATGAGCTCGGCATCAACATCTCGGCAGCGGCCCGCGACGGTGTGGCGGCGGCGGTCCGGGCCGCACTGCGACGGCCTCCACACGCTCCGGCAGTCCTCGTCGACCCGACGCGTCGGCGAGCTCGATGGTCCGGACGATGGACAGGGTCTGCTGGGCGGTGAGCTACGCCGTGGGCTGTTGAGCCCTCAGCTCGTCGTGGCGTCGGTGGGGGCCGACTCGTCCGAGCCCCGCCGCTTGCCCCGCATCTCGCGGTAGTCGCGGGCCGCACCCTCGACCGGCTCGACCTCGAGGATCGGGCCGTCGAGGTCCACGACGCGCAGGGCCTCGCCCTCGCCGATCGGGGTGGCGCGGTTGGTGCGGGCGTGCCAGAGCGCGTCGCGGACCCGCACGGTGCCCTCGGGATCGACGGCGGTGACGGCCTCGCCGATCTCGGACTTCATCCACTCGCGGCCGAGCGTCGAGGTCCCGAACCGGGTGCGGACCAGGTTCGGCATGGCCGTGAACATCAGCAGGAGCACGCCGATCATCCCGGAGCCGAGGGTGATCCACGACGGGGCGAACTCGTCGAAGAGGAACAGCGAGCCGACGATGAGCAACACCACGCCGACACCGCTCCAGAAGCGCGGGACACCCGTCTGGACGTCGACCGCGAACGCGAGGACGCACAACACGAGGAGCACGAGCGCCCACGGTCGGAAGGGCAACACCCCGAGCCCGTACCCCGCACCGAGCAGGCACAGCGCGCCGGTCACGCCGGCGATGCCGACCCCTGCGGTGAAGAACTCGAGCAGGAGCAGCCCGAGGCCGGCCACGAGGAGCAGGTAGGTGATCGACGGGCTGGCCATCGTGTGGAAGAGCTGGTCGATGAGCGGGAGCTTGTTGAAGCGGGGTGGGACGGCGGTCTCGCGGAAGATCAGCCCGTTGTCCTGCTCGTCGAGGTTCACGCGCTCGGGGATGATCCCGGCATCCATCATCGACAGGACGAACTCGCCGATGATCGACGACGACGTGTCGATGAGCTCCAGCTCGCGAGCGTCGACGCGGCCGAGCATCCGGTTGCGCAGCTGCTCGGTCTCGGGACCGAGCAGCTCGTCGGGCTCGCCGTCGAGCGGCTCGCCGAGATCGCCGATGCGGCTCTCACCGGAGATGGCGGTCCAGTCGGCACCCGCCAACAGGTACGTGGCCTTGCCCTTGAGCTGCGAGCCGGACGGGCCGACCCAGATGCCGATCGGCACGGTCGACTCCTGCATCCGCTCGACGAGGGCGAGGAGGTCGGCGTCGTCGATCACCGCCCCGGCCGAGTTGACCTGCAGGACGATGGCGAGGACCTCCTCGTCGTCGCCGGCGTTGGTGGCCTCGGCGCCCTCGAGCCGGGAGATCAGATCGTCCTCGACGATCGGGTCGATGAGGCCGGAGACCTCGACGACGTCGACGACCTCGCGCGGTCCGTCGGCCGGTTCGGGGGCCTCGGTCGTGTCGGGCTGATCCTGCGCGGCCGCGCCCATGGCCGACATGACCAGTCCGGTGACGGCCAGGACGATCGCCGTCAGTAGCCTGACCCTGTTCCTCACTCGACGCTCCAGGGGCCTCAGTTGGACTCGATTCGGTGGATCACCGCGGCGAAGGTCGCAGTGGTGGCCGGCAAGGGGGGTGTCGGCAAGACCACGCTAACGGCCGCACTGGCCCGAGCTGCAGCCGACGCCGGACGTTCCGTCCTCGTCGTGAGCGTCGACGGCCGGCCCGGGCTGGGCGAGCTGCTCGGCGGGCCGAGCCTCGACTACGAGCCCGTCGTCCTGTCCCCCGCCAGGGAGGGCCGGGGCGAGATCAGCGGGCGGATCATCCGGGCCGAGGCCGCGCTGCTCGATTACCTCGACGATCACGGGATGCGCCGCGTCGCGAAGCGCTTCCTCGCCACCGGCGCGGTCGACGTGCTCGCCACGACGACGCCGGGCATCCGCGACCTGCTCGTGCTCGGCAAGGTCCGACAACTCGAGCAGCTCGGCGTCGCCGACCTGATCGTGGTCGACGCCCCGGCGGCCGGCCACGCCATCACGTTCCTCCACGCTGCCCGGTCGATCAGCGAGGTGGTGTCGACCGGACGGGTCCGCCACCAGGCCGACGAGGTCCTGGCGCTGCTCGGCGACCCCGAGCGCTGCCAGGTGATCCTCGCGACGCTGCCCGAGGAGACGCCGGTGAACGAGGTCGTCGAGGTGGCCTACGAGCTGGAGGACCGGGTGGGCATCAAGCTGGGCCCGGTGGTCGTCAACGGCTGCTGGCCCGACGTGTTCGGGCCCGACCTCGACGTGGCCGGCCTCGTCGACTCCGCCGACGGCCTCGATGCGACCAGCGCCGCCAACCTCACCGAGACCGCCGACCGCGTCGCGACGAAGCTCGCGCAGCAGCGCGAGCAGCTGGATCGCCTGGCGACGGCGCTGCCGCTGCCGCAGGTCCTGCTGCCGTACGTCTTCACCGCCCGCCTGACGACCGAGCACCTCGACGAGCTCGCCGCCGCCGTGCGCGACAGCCAGGTGGTGGCCTCGTGAGCGACCTGGGTGAGCTGCTCGACCGTTCCGAGGTCGTCCTCGCAGGCGGTCCGGGCGGCGTCGGCAAGACCACGACCGCCGCGGCGCTCGCCGTGGCCGCGGCGAAGCGGGGGCGGCGGGTGGTCGTCGTCACGGTCGATCCGGCCCGCCGGCTCGCCGACGCGCTGGGCATCTCCGAGCTCGGCAACGAGCCCCGCCTCGTGCTGCCGCCCGACGGCGAGAGGTGGGCCGGCAGCCTCAGCGCGCTCATGCTCGACACCGCCTCGACCTTCGATGCCCTGGTCCGATCGCAGGCGCCGAGCGCCGAGCAGGCCGAGGTCATCCTCGCCAACCCGATGTACCGCAACATCTCCGGTGCGCTCTCCGGGACGCAGGAGTACATGGCGGTCGAGAAGCTGCACCAGCTCCACCGCGCCGGCGAGTTCGACCTGGTGATCGTCGACACCCCGCCGTCGCGCAACGCGATCGACCTCATCGAGGCCCCCGGTCGCCTCGTCCGGTTCCTCGAGCACCCGCTCTACCGGATCCTCACCGCGCCGTCGCGGTCCGCGGTTCGGGCCTTCAGCGCTGCGGCCCGGCTCTTCCTCCGGACGCTGCGTGGCATCGCCGGCGCCCAGATCGTGGAAGACGCGATCGAGTTCTTCCAGGCGTTCTCGGGCATGGAGGACGGGTTCCGGCGGCGGGCCGCCGACGTCGACCGGATGTTGCGCGCCGACACCACGGCGTTCGTCGTCGTGTCGTCGCCCCGGAGCGAAGCCCTGCGCGAGGCCGGGCACCTCGCCGACGCGCTGCGCGACCGGGACATGAGCGTGAACGCCCTCGTCGTCAATCTCGTCCACCCGCTGCCAGGGCCGGTCGTCGCTCCCCCGACGGGCGCCACCGGACCGCTCGCCGCGCTGCTCGACCTCCACAACGAGCTCACGGCACTCGCCGAGGAGGAGCGGACCGAGGCCCGCACGCTCATCGGTCCCGACGCCGAGGCGATCGTCGCCGAGCTGCCGCTGCTCGACCACGACGTGCACGACCTCCCCGGTCTCGGCGAGCTCGCCGGCCTGCTCGTCCCCACCGACGTCGCGGCTCGGGCCGAGGGGTAGTCTCGGCTGCCGTGCCCGACATCCTCATCGCCGCCGACGCCGACTACGTGGTCGACGAGATCCTCGCCTCGATCTCGGGCCCGGGGACCGACCTGCGCGTCGCCCGGCGCGGCATCGACGTGCTGCCGGCCGCCCGCGACCGCCTGCCCGACCTGGTGATCTGCGACCTCCAGATCGGCAACATGGGCGGAATGGCCGTGACGATCGACTTCCGTCACGAGGAGGGCGCCGATCGCCTCGATCGGGTGCCGGTCCTGATGCTGCTCGACCGCGAGGCCGACGTGTACCTGGCCCGCCGGTCCCTGGCCGACGGCTGGCTGGTCAAGCCGCTCGATCCGTTCCGCCTGCGGCGCGCCGCCGACGCCGTCCTCGCCGGCGAGGGCACCTTCGACGGGGTCGATCCTGACGAGTGGCCGGCGCTGCGTGCGGCCGCACGGGGTGAGACCTACGTCGCCCCCGAGCCCGCCGACGACGAGGACACCGAGGACGACGCCGAGGCCGAATCGGTCGAGGCCGGCTGACGTCGCGCCCGCGACCACTGCGGGCCGCCGAGGAGGGAGGCTGGCGCGGTGTTCGGTGCCGACCCACGCCCCCACGCCAAACCGGCCTCCGACACCGCCGCGCGCGATCGATGGCCCCCACCGGGATCGGTCCCCTTCGGCTGCGTCGGGTCGGTCGTGCCGCCCGGCTTCGCCGCGTACCGCAGCGTGCTGCACCCGGCGATCCGCATCGAGGGTGACCGCCGCACCGCGGTGACCTGGGCCGAGGTGGCCGACTGGGCCGACACCACGATCGACGCGCCCGTCGAGTGGCGCACGTTCGCCGACGCGGTCGACGCGCCGTTCCACGAGGGCCCCTTCGAGGGCAGCCCTCCGCTCGAGGTCGCCGAGCCGCTGGTCGAGGTCCTCCTCGACTCGACCGCGACACCGGACCGCTGGTGGATCGGGGTCTGGGATGGCTTCGGCTCGATCACCGGCACCATCCGCCGAACCCGACGCCGCGCTCCGCTCGCCCGGTGGCGGGCGCGCCGCCCCGATCGTTGGGAGCGCGAGCACGACTCCTACGTCCGGTGGGCGGCGCATGCGCCGGTCGTCGACGGGTGGTGGCGGGGACGGAGCTTCCTGCTGTTCGAGGGCGGACCGGAGGCCGTGCTCGCCTTCGCCTCCCGTCACGAGGGGCCGAGCCTGTGGTGGCCCGACGACGCCGCCTGGTGCGTGGCGACCGACATCGACCTGCCGTGGACCTACGTCGGCGCCGACGAGGCCACGATCGGGGCGATCGAGCAGCGAACGTGGTTGGAGCTGCGGACCGTGCACCCGGACGACCCGATCACCCAGGGCTGATCGATGGCGACGCAGAGTTGGCGGCGAGTTGATTCAACCGCTCCGGCCGAGCCGCGAGGATGGTGCGTGTGTCCCTGCTGTTCCTGATCCTGCTCGCAGCTGCGGCGGTGGTCAGCGTCGTCGGTCCCCGGTTCGCCGAGCGCGCCGGCGCGATCCCCGACACGAGCCGTGCCTCGATCGCACGGGAACGAGCGATCGCCGCCTACTGGGCGGCCGTGCGACACGACCGACAGGGACTGTCGGGCATGGCGTTGCAGGAGGCCATCTGCCGGAGCGCCGGCTGCAGCCCGGCCGAGGCCGATGCCGCCATGCTCGAGCTGTGGTCCGACGAGCCGGTCGACACGCCGCCCTGGTTGTGAGTTCGGCGAGCCCCTGGGAGTAACTTCGTCCCCTCTGGGGAGACGCGAGGGGATGACGACGTGACGATGACCGCCGAGCCCGAACAGCCCGGTCAGGCCCGCTCACCGGGGCTGAGCTACCAGGACCTCCTCGACGCCGACACCCATCCGGTGCCCGACGTCCTGCGGGCCGAGTCGCCCCGCTACCTCGGCGACGGCGACTACTCGGTCGAGCGGTACATCTCCCGCGAGTGGCACGAGCGGGAGAAGACCCAGCTGTGGGACCGGGTCTGGCAGTTCGTGTGCCGCGAGGACCACATCCCCGAGCCCGGCAGCCACACCGTCTACGACATCACCGACCGGTCGTACCTCGTCATGCGAGACGACGACGGCGAGATCCACGCCTACGTCAACGCCTGCCTGCACCGGGGTCGCCGCCTCAAGCAGTACGACGGCAACTGCAGCGAGATCCGCTGCCCGTTCCACGGCTTCGCCTGGAAGCTCAACGGCGATCTCCAGGACATCCCGGCGGACTGGGACTTCCCCCACGTGGAGGCCGACGACTGGCACCTGCCCGAGGCGAAGGTCGGGACCTGGGCCGGGTTCGTGTTCATCAACCCCGACCCCGACGCCCAACCGCTCGAGGAGTTCCTCGGGGAGCTGCCCCAGCAGTTCGAGCGCTGGGACCTCGAGAACCGCTACGTCGAGGTGCACGGGGCCAAGCGCATCCGGGCCAACTGGAAGATCGCCCAGGAGGCGTTCTGCGAGGCCTTCCACGTCAACGCCACCCACCCACAGATCTCCGCCGGGCTGGGCGACACCAACAGCCAGATCGACGTCTGGGACACCTTCGCCCGGGTGATCACCCCCGGCGGCACCCCGAGCCCGCTGCTCGACTGGGAGCCGACCGAGGAGCAGGTGCTGCGAGCGTCGATCGACGCCCGCGAGGACGAGCCGCTGCCGTTCGAGATCCCCGAGGGCCTCACCGCCCGTGCGGCCATGGCCGAGGGGGCGCGGGCCCGCTGGCGCCCGGTCGTCGGCGAGCTGGTCGACGGCTGGAGCGACGCCGAGATGGTCGACAGCATCGACTACACGGTCTTCCCGAACTTCCACCCGTGGGGTGCCTACAACCGGATCGTCTACCGGTTCCGCCCCAACGGCGACGACCACGAGACCTGCATCATGGAGGTGCTCTGGCTGGCGCCGTACTCGGGCGAGAAGCCCGATCCGGCGCCGGTCCACTGGCTCGACTTCGACGAGCCGTGGACCAACATCTCGGCCTTCGGGATGCTGTCGAAGGTGTTCGACCAGGACATGTTCAACATGGAGCAGATCCACAAGGGGCTGAAGGCGACCCGCAAGCCGGGCATCTCGCTCAGCCTCTACCAGGAGTCCAAGGTGCGCTGGCTGCACGAGCTGCTCGGCGAGTGGGTGGAGGGCGAGTAGTCGTGCCGGTCATCCGTCACCCCTTCACCCGGTTCCGCTACGACCTCGTCGACGGCGCCATCGAGGTCACCGACGACCAGGGCCGCACGGGACGCTTCCGCTTCGACGGCAGCTGGATCAGCGGCGAGGTCCGCGAGGCCGATCCGCAGATGTGCAACTGGATCGGCGGCAAGCGGGCGTTGAGCCACCGCATCAGCGAGACGAGCTAGGGCAGGGTTCTCGCTTCCGATCGGTTCGACTCGCCGCTACCATGTCGGACCCCAACGGGTTGTGGCGCAGCTTGGTAGCGCGCCTCGTTCGGGACGAGGAGGTCCCGGGTTCAAATCCCGGCAACCCGACCATCACTGCGACCATCGGCCGCCGGCGAGCCGGCGGCCGTTGCGCGTCCAGGGTGTCACGGCTGGCGCTGCGCATCTCAGAGCCAGGCCGGGGGCGTCCCGAGCGGCGGACGCAGCGGGACGTTGAAGATCGTTCGCAGGAGCTTCGCACGTTGGGCGTTGTCGCTCTCGCTCGGCGGGCAGTGTACGAATGCCGCCGCCTGCAGGAAGGTCGGGAGCCCCCGGTCGGGATCCTCGCAGCGAACTACCGGGATGTACTTGACCGTGTCGAGCCCGTTTCGGGCCATGTCGCCCTGAACGAGCATGATCTCCCAGCCGACGCCGCCGTGGAGGCCGTCGGCCTTGTTCGCATACCGCTCGTCGCAGATCATCACGACCCGGTCGGCCAAGGTCAGCTCGTTCGTCATCCACTGCGCGACGTTCATGCCCGGTTCTAGATCCCACTGGTCGAAGCGGGTGTAGACCCCGCTGCTCTGCAAGAACGTGGCGAGGTCGGCCACCCAACCTCGATGCTCGGGCGATGTCCCGGTGTACGAGACGAACACGCGGGGGGATCGCTTCGGAGCCTGGCCGCGCTCGAGCTGCGAGCGAAGCTGCTCGAAGAGGTCTCGCTGGCCAGGCAGGACGAACAGCTGCAGCGTCGCGGTCGGCTCGCTCGTCGACTCGAAGCCGGCGCGCAGTTGACGCACGACGACCTCGGCATCCAAACCGCCTGCGCCCGTGCCGAGCAGGGGAGCTGCGATGACCCGGACTGACGTGCGCTCCATGGTGGCCACGCCGAGCGCCGCTCCGATGGATCGGATCGCCTCCGGCGACGAACCGCGGCCAGCGCGGACCGAGGCGGCGAACGCGACCGATTGCGCGATGCTCTGCTCAGACTCACCGAGCCGCCTGATCTCCACAGCTCCGAGCTCCATGCGGTCCGTCGGCTCAGGGAGGGCGAAGTTCCGGAGCCGATCCTGGACGATCGGCGTGACCGTCGGGATCGTCGAGCATGGGACGACCATCAGATCGGTCGGTCCCTCGAACATGTCGCCCAAGACCAGTTGGACCGGCACCCGCCCTCCCCTCGACGCAGGCGGCTTCAGTCTGACTCGGCCGAGCGATCGGCTCCACCGTGCCCCGCTCCGATCACCGGGCGGCTCAGGGCCGGCGGCGGACGTCGGCCTTGGACTGCTCGACCGGCTCCTCGCCGGCCGCCGCCCACCACCAGGCGTAGGTGAGGCGGTCGGGCTCGGGCACCTCGATCACGACGGTGAGGGCGTAGGGACCGGCTGCGACGGGTTGCTCGAAGCGACCCGCTCCGACGTCCGACGCCACCAGCTCGGTCACGAACGGCGACTCGGAGTGGGCGACGTAGAGCCGATCCCGGCCATCCGGACCACCCGAGAGCAGCGAGTGCTCCCGATGCTGGACGCCCTGCTCTCGTGAGGTCGCCTCGTACTCGATGGCCACCCCGCCGTTCGGCACGGACGAGATGACGATGCGAGCGACGAACGGACCGCTCTCGATCCCGTCGCCGGAGCCGAAGTAGGTGCCCGTGGTCGCAGCGAGCGTGTCGGCGAGACCCATCGCCGGAGCGTAGGCCGATCGCTCAGCGGAGGTCGTCGAGGTGGGCGAGGCGGTCGAAGGCCTCCCCGACGAGGTCGGCGAGCGGGCGGGCGGCCCGGGTGGCCTGCCAGCGGTCGAACGCCCAGTCGGCGGCGAGGAGCGCAGCGCCGGCGACGAGCTCGGCGGCGGGTCGGTGGTCGTCGCCGAGGTGCCGTTCGAGCAGCGCCGTCAGGTACGCCCGATCGGCGGCATCAGCCTCGATCGCGGCGGCGTGGATCGCCGGCGTCCGGTAGAGCAGCGTGATCCGCTGCAGCTGGAAGTCGGCGTCGGCCTCGTACCGGTCGGCCAGGGTCGTGACGAAGGCGTGCCGGAGCGCGGCGAAGGGCGGGAGCTGCTCGAGCGCCCGCTCGATGGCCGCGCCGTCGTCCTCGGCGTGCTCGTCCCAGACGACGATCGCCTCCTTGCTGGGGAAGTGGCGGTAGAGGGTCGAGGGCGCCATCCCCACCGCATCGGCGATGTCGACCACCTTCACCGCCTCGAAGCCGTGCGCGACGAACAGCTCCACGGCGGTGCGCTGGGTGATGGACAACGTGTTGCGCCGGTGCCGCTCCCGCAGGCTCATCCTCAGGAATCGTATCGATCTCCTACTCGGGAAGGATGACGAATCTCGGAGTGACTCCTATCATCGGGACCATGCTCGATCTCATCGACACCGCCTCGGCCCTGTTCGAGACCCTCTTCCTGCCGCTCGTGCTCGTCGAGCTGGTGGTGCTGCGCCGCCTCCGCGAGCTCGGCCGGGCGCGGGGCAAGGAGATGCTCGCCAACGGCGTCACGTTCCTCCTCCTCATCGTGGCCGGGGCGATCGGGGCCCTCGTGTGGGTGCCGGTGTTCGAGGGCGTGGAAGCCCTGGTCCCCTGGTCGATCCCGATCACCTGGTGGACGCTCCCGATCGCCGTCGTCGTGGCGGACTTCGTCTACTACTGGGAGCACCGGATCTCGCACGAGCGCCGCCTGCTGTGGGACCTCTACCACTCCGTCCACCACAGCTCGCCCCACTTCGACCAGACCACGAGCCTCCGCATCGGGATCTTCGACGGGCTCCTCACCATCGTGTTCAGCCTCCCGATGGTCGCCGTCGGCTTCTCCGCCGAGATCACCTTGGCGATGACGGCGTTCGTGCTCGCCTACCAGGGCTGGATCCACACCGAGGTCATCGACCGGATGCCCCGATGGTTCGAGGCCGTCTTCAACACCCCGTCGCACCACCGGGTACACCACGGCAACGAGCGCCCGTATCTCGACGTGAACTACGGCGGCATCCTGATCGTCTGGGATCGGCTGTTCGGCACCTTCCAGCCCGAGCTCGAGCGCCCGACCTACGGCCTCACGACACAGATCGAGTCGTCCAACCCGCTCGACATCCAGTTCTCGCAGCTCCGGCTGCTGTGGGCCGACCTCCGCGCCGATGCCGACTGGCGCACGCGTTGGGCCCGGCTGTGGAACGGCCCCGGTTGGCAGCCCGCCGCTGCGAGGAGCGCGTCGTGAGCACTCCCGCACCGGTCGGCGCCATCACGGTCGGGAGCCTCGCCCGACGCTTCCGGGGTGGGGTCGCCATCACCTTGTCGCTCGTGGTCCTCGAGGCCGCCGCGCTCCTGCTCTTCCCGCTTGTGATCGGTCTCGCCATCGACGACCTCCTGCAGGACGAGTTGGGCGGCGTGGCGCTCCTCGGCGGCCTCGGCGTGGTGACCCTCGCCGTCGGAGCGCTCCGTCGGCTCATCGACACCCGCACGTACGCCCGGATCTACGAGACGACCGCGAGCGAGCTCGCCGCGGCCGAGCACGAGCGGGGGACCGACGTCTCGACCGTCGCTGCGCGCACCACGTTGCTCAACGAGTTCATCGAGTTCCTCGAGAACTCCATGCCGATGATCGTGAACAGCGCGGTCGGGATCGTCGGCACCCTCATCATCCTCGCCCGCATCGACGTCGGCGTGTTCGCCGCGTCGCTCGGCCTCGCCGTCCTCGTCACGGTCGTCTACGCCGCCACGGGCCGCCGGAACCTCGCGCTGACCACCGGCTACAACGACGAGCTCGAGCGCCAGGTCGGCGCGCTGTCGACCAGGACGGCCGGCGGCGCCCGCCGCCACTTCGCCGAGCTGATGCGCTGGAACCGGACGCTGTCGGACCTCGAGACGATCAACTTCTCGCTGATCTACCTCGGCGTGATCGCGCTGCTCGTGTACAGCCCGATCGCCGTGGTCGACGGTGCCGACCCGCAGTACGGGTTCGTGTTCGCCACGATCATGTACGTCCTGCAGTACGTCGAGTCCGTGCTCGAGACGCCGCTGTTCCTCCAGCAGCTCATCCGGCTCCGGGAGATCTCGCAGCGACTCGGCGCCGTCAGCGCTCCGCCGGAGGACCGAGCTGCTCGGCCCATCGCTTCGCCCAGCGGTCGAGCGGGCTGATCGCCTCGCCCAACGCGGCGCCGAGCGCGGTGAGGGCGTAGCGCTGCTCGTCGTCCTGGTGCACGAGCAGGGCCTCGGTCAGCTCGACCAGGCGATCGCGCAGCACGCTCGACGACATCGCGTCGCAGCGATCGCGCAGCTCCCGGAACCCGATCGCGCCGTCGCGCAGCTCCCAGAGGATCCGGAGCGCCCAGCGCCGCCCGAGCAGGTCGAGGGCGGCCATGACCGGGCGTCCGGTGGTGCTGCCGCGGACCGGGTTGCCCGGACGGGGCACGTCGGGAGGGGTTGCCGGTTCGATTTCCGAAACACTACCCTCACCACGCGATTCGGAAATCGAACCACATGGGGAGGCCGTCGATGCCGAGGATCACGCCGATCGAGGCGCCGTTCGCACCGGAGGACGAGGAGCTGCTGGCAGCGATGATGCCGCCAGGCGTCCCACCGATCGCGCTGTTCCGGACGTTCGTCCGCAACCGATCGATGACCCGGGCGATGCGGGGCTGGGGTGGCTACGAGCTCGGTCGCGAGCTCTCGCTCGACCTGCGGACCCGCGAGCTCGTGATCGACCGGACCTGTGCTCGCTGCGGTGCGGAGTACGAGTGGGGCGTGCACGTGGCCTTCTTCGCCGAGCGAGCCGAGCTCACCGCCGACCAGATCACCTCGCTCACCCACGGCGGCCCGGCCGACCACTGCTGGACCGACCCCCTCGATCGCGCCGTGATCGAGGCCGTCGACCAACTGCACGACACCAGCACACTCGACGACCGGCTCTGGGACGAGCTGTCCAGCCACCTCGACGACGCCCAGGTGCTCGACCTGCTGCTGCTCTGTGGGTGGTACCACGCGATCAGCTACGTGGCGCGAGCTGCGCACGTGCCACACGAGGACGGCGCGCCCCGCTTCGACGACGTGCGCCCGGCGGGTTAGCCGCAGCCCCCGGCGCGGATGCGGCCGGGGCGGTCGGCGGGCGACTCGTCGCACGCCCAGCCCGACGCGACGGCCGCGGCGGCCTCGAGGACCGGGACGACCTGCTCACCCTTGTCGGTCAGGCGGTAGCAGGAGGCGCCGTCCTGGTCGCAGCGCCCGACGATGCCCTCGCCCTCGAGCTCGACGAGGCGATCGGTCAGCAGCCGGTCGGAGAGTCCGGGGATCGCGCTGCGGATCTCGGCGAAGCGGGTCGGGCCGTTCGCCAGGGTCCACAGGATCACGCCCGTCCAGCGACGGCCGATGAGCTCCATCGTGTGATGGAGGTAGGGGCAGTACTCGTGCTGCGGCGTGCTGCTCGGGGCCGGCTCCACACCCGCACAGGATACGGAGCCGGCCGCCGGTGCACCCGACATCACGCAGCGACGGGGGCGACGCTCTCGACGGCCTCCCGGGCCTCCACGAGCGCGACCTCGCCCCGCAGCATCTGCTGGCTGGCGGCGACCACCTGCACGTCGGTGATCCCGAGGAAGCCGAGCACGAATCGCAGGTACGGCACCGCGAAGTCGGCCTCACCCTCGATCTCGGTCCCGCCGGAGGCCGTGACGATCACGGCGCGGGTGCCGTCGATCAGCCCCTTCGGGCCGTCCTCGGTGTAGGTGAAGGTCCGACCCGCCCGGGAGACCTGGTCGACCCAGGCCTTGAGCGCCGCCGGCACACCGAAGTTGTAGATCGGCGCGGTGATCACGAGGACATCGGCGGCGAGGAGCTCGTCGATGAGCTCGTCGGACGCTGCGATCGCCTCGCCCGCGCCCGACGCTGCGACCCAGGCGCCGTCGACGAAGGGCACCCCCGTCGTCAGGTCCCGGGTGGTGACGGTCGTTCCCGTCGTCGCGAGGCGCTCGACGACGGCGTCGCCGAGGGTGCGGGTGACCGAGCCGTCATGGGCGGCGCCGGCGTCGAGGCGGAGGATGTTGGAGGTGGTCATCGGGGGCTCCCATCGGATTGGTTCAACTTCTGATTACTAAGGAAACATCAGTTTAGCCCGGAGCGCAACATGGCACCGGTCACAGGCCCGTAGCGTGTGGGCGTGCGCCCCCTCGTCGCCGCCCTCGCCACCGCCCTCGCCCTGCTCGCCGCCTGCTCGTCGGACGCCGACGATGCGGAGCCGGCCGAGACCGTCGCCGACGACTCCGGACCCGCCCCGACGGACCCGGCCGAGATCCTCGACGAGGCCGCCACGGCGATGGCCGAGGTCGAGAGCGTGACCTTCACGATCGAGCGGACCGGTGCCGAGGTGTTCATCGACGACGGTGAGAACCTCGCCTTCGTCTCCGCCGACGGTCGCTTCGGGGCACCCTCCTCGGCCGACGCGCTCGTCACGGTCGAGCTCGGCTCGGCGACCCTCCAGGTCGGCGCCGTGGCGATCGACGGCACGATCTGGCTGACCGACCCGGTCTCCGGCGGCTGGGAGGAGGCCTCCGACAGCCTCAGCTTCGACCCGGCGACGCTGTTCGACCCCGAGATCGGTTGGCGCGCCCTGCTGGCCGAAGACCTCAGCGAGGTCGAGCTCGTCAGCTCCGAGGGCTCCACCGCTGTGATCACCGGCATCGCCGCCGCGGAGCGAGTCGACGTGCTGACCGGCGGCATCGTCGACGAGGCGGCGCCGGTCGAGCTGACCATCGACACCGACACCGACCTGATCTCCTCGGTCGAGTTCGACGTCGACACCGACGACGGCATCGCCGAATGGCGCGTCGAGCTCGAGAACTACGGCGCGCAGGTCGACGTGACCGCACCACCGCTCGACGGATGACCGACGTCCCGTGGCGGCGCCGCCCGAGCGCCGCGCTCTGGGTCGTCGCGTTCGGCACCTTCGTCGCCGCCGACGACCTGATGGTCGTCGCCACGATGCTGCGGCCGATCATCGGCGACCTCGGCCTGGTCGTCCCCGACGACCTCGACGACGCCGCGTGGATCGTCAACGTCTACCTGATCGCCTACGTCGCGGTGATGCCGCTCGCCGGCCGGATCAGCGACGTCGTGGGCCGTCGCGCCGTGTTCGTCGCCAGCATGGTGATCTTCGCCGCCGGCTCGATCGTGGTCCCGATGGCCGACGACCTGTCGACCCTGCTCGTCGGGCGGGTCCTCACCGCCGTCGGAGGCGGCGCGCTCGTCCCGCTGGGGCTGGCCGTCGTGAGCGACCGCTACGAGGGCGGCGCCCGCCTCCGAGGCCTCGGACTCCTCGGCGCGGTCGAGACGCTGGGTTGGGTGTGGGGCCCGCTCTACGGCGCGATCCTCGTCCGCTACCTGTCGTGGGAGTGGCAGTTCCACCTCAACGTGCCGCTGGCCATCGCTGGGATCGTCGTCGGCTGGCTGGTGCTCGAACCCGGTCGTCACGAGGGCAGTCGCATCGACTGGCCGGGCGCCGTGCTCCTCACCGTCGGCCTCGTCGCGCTCGACGTCGCACTGCTCGACGAGGCCCGCATCCAGAGCGTCACCGGCCTCGATCAGCTGACCGGCGACGACGACGGCGGCATCGTCGGGCCGTGGCTCTACGCCGTGGCGGCCGTCGCGCTCGCCGGCATGGTGTGGCGGGAGCGGGTCGCCCCCGAGCCCCTGCTCGGCCTGCGATCGCTGGGTGGTCGAGGGGTCGGTGCGGCGGTCGCGATCAACCTCGTCACGGGCGCGGCGCTGGTGATCGCGCTCGTCGACGTCCCGCTGTTCATCAACGTGGTCGAGGGCGACATCGAGCGGGGGGCGGTCATCGCCGGGTGGACGCTCACCGCGCTGACGGCGGCGATGGCCGTCACGTCCTATCTCGGCGGCCTCGTGACCGAGCGGACCTGGTACCGGCCGCCGATCGTCGCCGGGCTCGTGCTCGCCGCCGTCGGGTTGATCGCGATGGGGACTCGCTGGACGCCCGACACCTCGCCGTGGTCGATGGCAGTGCTGCTGGCGGTCGTCGGCGCCGGCATCGGGTTCGTCATCGCCCCGACGAGCGCGATCGTCGTCGACGCCGCACCCCCCGAGCGTCGGGGGGCTGCGGCCAGTTTGGTCATCCTGTTCCGCCTCCTCGGCTTCAGCATCGGTCTGGCCGGGCTCACGGCCTGGGGGCTGCGCCGCTTCGAGGAGCTCCGGGCCGGGATCGAGCTGCCACCGCTCGGCTCCGACGAGTACGAGGACGCCGCCGAGGCGGCGTCGATCGAGATCACCACCGAGGCCCTGGGCGAGACCTTCCTCGCCGCCGGGTTCGTCGCCGCCCTCGGCGTGCTGCTCGCGCTGACGATCCGGCGCACGATCGCTCGACCCGCACCGACCGCCCAGCCCGCCGACGAGATCGAGGGAGCACCGTGACCGACCGCCCCGAGCCACCCCGCACCGCGGAGCACCGCCGTCTCGCGGAGGCGACCGGCCGGGCCGAGGACGACCTCTTCGCGGCCAACCCCTGGTACGAGTGGGGGCCGTACCTCGCCGAACGGGCCTGGGGCACGGTCCGAGAGGACTACAGCGAGGACGGCGACGCCTGGGCCTCGTTCCCCCACGACCACGCCCGCTCTCGCACGTACCGGTGGAACGAGGACGGCATGGCCGGCATCTCCGACCTCCGCCAGGAGCTGTGCCTGTCGCTCGCGCTGTGGAACGGCTCGGACACCATGCTCAAGGAGCGGATGTTCGGCCTCACCGGCCCGCAGGGCAACCACGGCGAGGACGCCAAGGAGTACTGGTGGTACTCCGATGCCCTGCCCAGCCACGCCCTGTTGCGCTGGCGCTACCACTACCCCCAGGCCGCGTTCCCCTACGAGCAGCTCGTCGACGAGAACCGTCGCCGCGACCGTGACCAACCCGAGTTCGAGCTGATCGACACCGGCATCTTCGACGACGGCCGCTACTGGATCGTGGAGGTGACCTACGCCAAGGCGTCGCCGAACGAGCTCCTCGCCTCGATCACGATCGAGAACCACGGCGACGAGCCCGCGACCATCGACGTCCTGCCCACGCTGTGGTTCCGGAACACCTGGAGCTGGTCGGGGTCGGACGACCGACCCTCGCTCTCCACCGCCGGCGACGCGCTCGTGGTCGACCACCCCCGCCTGCGCGGCTACCGGCTCGAGGCGGCGCCGGGACCGGGATCGGTGGCGCCGACCGCCCTCTTCTGCGACAACGAGACCAACACGGCCCGGCTCTACGGGAGCCCACCCATCTCCGCGTTCCCCAAGGACGGCATCAACGATCACGTCGTGTCGGGCGAGCCGACGGTGAACCCCGCCGGACGCGGCACCAAGGCCGCCTGGTGGTACCACCTCGACGTCCCGGCCGGCGACCGGGTCGAGCTCAGGCTGCGGCTCCATCGCCCCGACGGCGAGCCGTCGCCGGAGGCGCCCCGCTGGTGGGGCGGACCGTTCGACGAGGTGCTGGCGCAGCGACAGGCCGATGCCGACGAGTTCTACGACGCCCTCGCTCCCGGCCTCGACGCCGAGCGGATGCAGATCGTGCGACAGGCCAGCGCCGGGCTCGTGTGGGGCAAGCAGCTCTACCCGTACCGGGTCCGTCGATGGATCGACGGCGACCCGGGACAACCGCCACCGCCACCCGGCCACCCGCACGGCCGCAACGTCGGGTGGGATCATCTCGACGCCTTCGACGTGCTGTCCATGCCGGACCCCTGGGAGTACCCGTGGTTCGCGGCGTGGGACCTGGCCTTCCACGCCATCCCGTGGGCCCACCTCGACCCGGCGTTCGCGAAGTACCAGATCGTCGTGCTCCTGCGGGAGTGGTTCCTGCACCCGAACGGCGCCCTGCCGGCCTACGAGTGGAACTTCGACGACGTCAACCCGCCCGTGCACGCCTTCGCGGCGATCCGGGTGTTCCTGATCGACGGCGGCCAGGACGTCGCCTTCCTCGAGCGCGTCTTCCAGAAGCTGCTGTTGAACTTCACGTGGTGGCTGAACCGTCAGGATCCGGACGGCAACCACCTCTTCGGGGGCGGCTTCCTCGGTCTCGACAACATCAGCCCGATCGATCGCTCCGACCTCCCGCCCGGCATCCGCCTCGAGCAGGCCGACGGCACCGGCTGGATGGCCAGCTACTCGCTGTCGATGTTGGTGATGGCGATCGCCCTCGCCGAGCACAACGAGGTCTACGAGGACATGGCGGTGAAGTTCGCCGAGCAGTTCGTGCTGATCACCGACGCCCTCGAGGAGTCCGGCATGTACGACCCGGACGACGGCTTCTACTACGACCGGATCATCAGCGACACCGGCGACGTGACCCCGGTGAAGGTCCAGTCGCTCGTCGGCGCGTTCCCGGTCATCTCCGCGGTGGAGCTGCCGGCCGCGATCATCGAGCGCGAGCAGAAGCTGCGGAAGCAGATCGCCCGTCTGCTCGACGCCGAGGCGGCTGCGGCCGAGCCGACACCCACCTGCGTCCGTCTCGTGGGCGACGAGCGGCGCGTCCTGCTGTCGGTGGTCTCGCCGGACCAGCTCGCCACCGCGCTGTCGGCCTTCCTCGACGAGGCCGCCTTCCTCTCACCGCACGGGCTCCGATCGCTGTCCAAGCGGCACGAGGCGCCGTACCGGGTCCCGGGTGTGCCGGGCGAGAGCATCGAGTACGTGCCGGCGGAGTCGCGGACCCCGATGTACGGCGGCAACTCGAACTGGCGCGGCCCGGTGTGGTTCCCGGTCAACTACCTCGTCATCCGGTCGCTGCTGCGCTTCCACGCCTCGCTCGGCGACGGCTACACCGTCGAGTTCCCGACCGGTTCGGGTCGGCGGACCACGCTGCGCCTCGTCGCCCAGGACCTCGCCGACCGGCTCATCTCGATCTGGCTGCCCGGGCCTGACGGCGCCCGACCGGTGGACGGCGAGCTCGACCTCTTCCGGACCGACCCCGCGTGGAGGGACCAGCTGCTGTTCTTCGAGTACTTCCACGGCGACGACGGACGTGGGCTGGGGGCGATGCACCAGACCGGCTGGACCGCCCTGGTCGTCGATCTGCTGCTCGACCCGCCGTCGTCGCCGAGCGAGGGCGAGGCGCGCGAATAGGCTGCCCCGACGTGTGGGGGACGGGGCGATGAGCGAGCGCGATCTGGTGTTCGTCAGCTACGCGCACGAGGACCGCAAGTGGCTGGAGGACCTCCAGACCTTCCTGAAGCCCTACGAGCGATCAGGCCAGCTCGAGGTCTGGGCCGACCCGTACATCCCGGTCGGATCCGACTGGCACCGCGAGATCACCGAGGCGCTCGATCGGACCGGCGTCGCCGTCGCGCTCATCACGCAGGACTTCATCAACTCGGACTTCATCGTCGAGACCGAGCTGCCGGCGATGCGGGCCGCTGCCGACGCTGGCGAAGCGGTGCTCGTGGCCGTGCCCGTCAGCGCCGCTACCCACGACGCCCTCGGTCTCGACGACCTGCAGTGGGCACGGTCACCGGACCAGCCGCTCGACCAGCTGCGGAAGGCCAAGCGGAACAAAGCGCTCGTGAAGCTCGCCCACATCATCCGAGACGCTGCGGCTCGGACCGACGAGGACGCCGACCGGCCCGACGTTGCGCCGGTTGCGCGGTTCGCGCTGGGCCCGTCCGTCGTCGACACCGTCGCGGCGACGGGAACAACGCTCGCGCCGTTGCACGGGGTTCCGGCCCAACGCCCGAACTTCGTCCCCCGGCTCGAGGACCGCGAACGCGTCGTCGCCGCGTTACTGGGCGAGACGTTCGCCGTCGGCGTCACCGGCGCCAGTCGAGTCGGTGTCCACGGCCAGGGCGGCATCGGCAAGTCGGTGCTCGCCATCGATGTGGTGCACCAGGAGCCCATCCGGCGTGCCTTCCCGGACGGCATCTTCTGGGTGACCATCGGGCAGGCGCCCAAGCTCCTGGATCTCCAGGCCGAGCTGGCGAGGCAGCTGACCGGGAGCGACATCACGGTCGATTCCGTCCGTAACGGCGTCGAGACGCTTCGATCCGCCTTCGCCGCCCGCCGTTCGCTCCTCGTCCTCGACGACGTCTGGTCGACGCAGCACACCGCGGCCTTCGACGTCCTCGCCTCGGAGTCGCGGCTGCTCCTGACGACTCGGGACCGCCAGGTGGTCAGCGACGTCGGAGCCGCCGAGGCGCGCCTCGACGTCCTCGGCGACGGCGCCGCCCGCGACCTGCTCGCACGGTGGGTGGGCGGCGACCCTGCGACGCTCCCCGACTCGGCGGATGTGCTCATCGAGGAGGCCGGCCACCTCCCGCTCGCCATCTCCGTCGCCGGTGCGCTCATCGCCGAAGGTGCCGGATGGCACGAGCTCGTCGGCCAGCTACAGGCCGGCCGGCTCGACTACCTCGATCATCCGTACGGCGACGTCTTCGCGTCCATCCAGCTCGGGATCGATGCGCTCGACGAGGACGATCAGCAGCGGCTGATCGAGCTGGCGGTGTTCCCCGAGGACGTGCACGTCCCACGATCGGTCATCGAGCGTCTCTGGGCCCGCACGGGTGGCATCTCGCCGACGGCGGCCGGCGAGCTCCTGGAGCGGTTCGATCAGCGCGCGCTCCTCTACGTCAACCCGGACGACGGCGGCGTCAGCTTCCACGACCTCCAGCACGACTTCCTCCGCCTCGCGGCGACCGACCTCCGGTCGGTCCACCTCGCGCTGGTCGACGCCTACTGGCCGGCGGGGACCGAACTGCCACGGATCGGTCAGGACGAGCGCTACGTCTGGGAGCGGCTCGGATACCACATCAGCGAAGCCGGGGCGACCGACCGGCTCCGCCAGCTGCTGCTCGATCCGGCGTGGATGCGAACGAAGCTCGCGGCGACCGACATCACCGCGCTCATCGAGGACTACGACGCCGAACCCCACGACCCCGACGTGAGCGACGTCGGGGCCGCCCTCCGGAAGTCGGCGCACGTCATCGGGGTCGACCCCGCTCAGCTGCCGAGCCAGCTCCTCGGACGCCTCGGCGGAATCGACCGCCCGGGCATCCGAACCCTCTGCGCCGCGATCGACCGTGCGGCGAGCGGACCCTGGCTCCGGCCGCTCACACCGACCCTGCGCCCACCCGGTGTCGGCGAGCGGTTGACGCTCCAGGGACACCGTGGCGCCGTGAACGACGTGGCGGTAACACCGGACGCGCGCCACGCCGTCTCGGCCGGCGACGACACCACAGCGTGCGTCTGGGACCTGTCGACGGGCACCGCTGTCACTCGACTGACGGGCCACAGCGCCCGGATCTGGGCGGTGGCGATCACACCGGACGGGCAGGAAGTGCTCACCGGCGACGGCGACGGAGAGGTGCTCGTCTGGAACCTGGCCGCAGAGGCGACCGTCGCACGACTCGACGGACACCGAGCGGCTGTGCGCTCCGTCGCCGTCACCCCATCGGGTCGGCATGCGGTCACGGGCAGCGACGATCACACGGTCCGCATCTGGGACCTGGCGACCCGCGTGGAGGTCGCGAGGTTCGAGGGTCATCACGACGCCGTCAACGCTGTCGCCGTGACTCCCGACGGCCAGGCTGGCCTCAGCGCCGGAGACGACGGCACGATGCAGATGTGGAGCCTGCCGCTTGGTATACCCGTCGCCCGGTTCGGTGGCCACCTCGGGGCGGTCGACGCCATCGCGATCTCGCCGCAAGGCGGGCGGGCCGTCACGGTCGGAGGAGACCAACGAGCACGGATCTGGGATCTCGCGGGCCACCACCAGGTCGGGGAACTCGAGGGCCACTACACGCGGGTCAGAGCCGTGACGATCACGCCGGACGGCCGCAACGTGATCACCGGATCGAGCTACCGGGCGATGTGGATCTGGGACCTGGCCACCGGTGAACGGATCGGTGAGCTCGAGGGACACACCGGCGCGGTCACGGAGATCGTCGTCGCCGCGGATCAACGACAGGTGGTCACGTCGGGCGACGATGAGACGGTCCGGGTCTGGGACCTGAGCGACGACGTCGGGCGGGGCCACGAGGGTCGCCACTCGGGATGGGTGACCGGCGTCGCCATCACACACGACCACGAGCGCGCCCTGTCCGTGAGCGGCGACCGCTCACTTCGCACGTGGGACCTCGCGACCGGCACTGAGATCGGCGCTGTCCTCGATCTCGACAGCTGGATCGAGGCGATCGCGGTGGAGCCCGACGGATGGACGGCGGTCACGGGGGCCTCGGACGGAACCGCCACCAGCTGGGAGCTCGTCATCGACTCCCCGCGCGGGCACCTCGTCGGCCATCTCGACCGGGTCAACGGCGTCGCCATCACGCCGGACGGGCAGCGCGCCATCACCGCCAGCGACGACCACACCGCCCGCATCTGGGATCTCGACAACTTCGCGCAGCTCGGCGAGCTCGTCGGCCACACCAACGGCGTGAACGCCGTTGCGATCAGCCAGGACGGAAACCGTGCCATCACCGGCGATGCCGACCACCTGGCCCGGATCTGGGACCTCACGACCGGAGAGGACCTCCTCGTGCTCGACGGTCACACCGACTGGGTGCGCGCCGTCGCGTTCACCCAGGACGGCTCCCACGCCGTCACAGCGAGCGACGACAAGACCGTCACGCTGTGGGATCTCGTGACGCCGGCAGCCGTCTGCACCTTCACCGCGGAGGGCTGGGTGATGTCGTTGGCCGTCGACCATCGCATCGTGGCCGGCGACGAGAACGGGCAGGTCCACTTCCTGCACCTCGAGCTGCCCGCAGAGTGACAGCAGCAAGCTCCGCCGCCGGAGCCGTTCAGCCGAGCGTGCCCCAGCCGTCGGGCAGGGGGACGTAGCCGTCGTCGCCGGGCACGGCGGGGAACCGGCCTGCACGCCAGTCCTCGGCGGCCCGCTCGATCCGGGCGGGATCGCTCGACACGAAGTTCCAGCGGATCGTCCTCGGGCCGTCGAGCGGGTCGCCGCCGAGCAGCACGATCGTCGCCGGGCCGCCGACGGAGGAGACGGTCACCGGCGCGCCCTCGCGCAGCACCACGAGCTCACCGGCGTCGAAGCGCCGACCGTCGATGTCGACCGCGCCGCGCATGAGCTGCACCGCCCGCTCCACGTGGTCGGTGGGCGCGGTCCAGCTGGCACCCGGAGCGAGCTCGACGCTCGCCTCGACCAGCCGCGACCGCACGTCGACCGGCGAGCGGTGCCCGTCGAGGTCACCGACCAGGAGCGCGATCTGCGCGCCGCCGTCGGTCCACACGGGCAGCTCGTCGGCGGATCGATGCTCGAACGACGGGTCGCACTCCTCGTCGGCCAACGGGAGGGCGACCCACGTCTGCAGCCCGAACATCGAGCGCTCGACGTCGCGCTGCTCGGGCGGCGTGCGCTCCGAGTGCGCGATGCCCCGCCCCGCGGTCATCCAGTTGACCTCACCTGGACGGACGAGCTGGACCGAGCCGATCGAGTCGCGGTGCAGGACCTGGCCCTCGAGCAGCAGGGTGATCGTGGCGAGGCCGATGTGGGGGTGCGGCTCGACGTCGAACACGTCGCCGGGCTCGAAGCGGACCGGGCCCATCGTGTCGACGAACACGAAGGGTCCGACGTTGCGCCGCATGCGGAATGGCAGCGTGCGCGCGACCGCCATCGTGTCGGTGATCATCCGGCGGCGTGCCTCGATGACCAGCTCGATGCCGTCAGCCACGACCCCAACCCTCCCGCCGAACGTCGTCGCCGTGCTCGTCGAGCGCCGGCGCCCGATCGCCGGGCCGCCCCGGGGTCCGGGAGAACCGGGCGAGGAGCCCTTGCGCCGGGACGCCGTCGACCACGGGGAGCATCTCGCGGGCGGCGACGTGCGGGTCGGCGGCGAGGTCGCGCACGCCGTAGACGTGGGCGACCGCGGCCTGGGCCTCGTCGAAGGCGGCCAACACCTCCGCCGACGAGCGCTCGGCCATCCATCCGGCCAGGAGGTCGTCCAGCTCGTCGCGGTGTTCGACGCGACCGGCGAAGGAGGTGAACCTCGGGTCGTCGCCGCGGCCGAGCAACGCCATGACCCTGGCCGCCACGTCGTCGGACGACGCCGACACGGCGACCCAGCGCCCATCGGCGCACCGGTAGGTGCCGCGGGGCACCGAGTACGGGATGCCGGAACCCAGCCGAGGCTGCTCGTAGCCCTCGGTGAACCAGGCCGAGACCGCCGGCCCCATCACCGAGACCATCGAGGTGAGGAGGTCGACGTCGACGACCTGCCCGACACCTGCGTGCACGGCGGCCATGGTGGCGAACGCGGCGACCATCGCCGTGATCTCGTCGCCGAGTGCGATCGGCGGCAGGTGCGGTCCGCCGCCGGGCTCGCCGGTGGCGTCGGCGTAGCCGCTCATCGCCTCGGCGAGCGTGGCGAACCCGGGTCGCTGCGCGTACGGACCGGTCTGCCCGAAGCCGCTGACGCGGGTGACGACGAGGCGATCGTTGCGGGCGTGGAGGACGTCGGGCCCGAGCCCGAGCGCCTCGAGCTTGCCGGGCCGGAGGTTCTCGACGAGCACGTCGGCACCCTCGACGAGGTCGAGCAGCACGTCGCGATCGGTCGCCGACCGCAGGTCGAGCACGATGCTGCGCTTGCCCCGGTTGGTGAGCTTCCACATCAGCGTCACGTCGTCGGCCGGGTCGCGCCAGCCCATGCGGCGGGTCGTGTCGCCGTCGGCTCGTTCGACCTTGATCACGTCGGCGCCGAGGTCGGCGAGGTAGCGGCAGGCCTGGGGCGCGGCGACCACCGTCGAGAGATCGATGACCCGCAGGTCGACGAGCGGCCCCCGGCGGCTCGTCACGAACCGGTGCCGTCGAAGCCTGCGGGGTGCTGCTCGAACCACCGCCAGGAGTCGGCGGCCATCTCGTCGATCCCGCGCTCGGCCCGCCACCCCAGCAGCTCGACCGCGCGATCGACCGACGCGAACGAGGTGGCGACATCGCCGGGGCGGCGGTCGACCACCTGCCGCTCGAAGCTCACCCCGCTTGCCCGCTCGACGGCCTCGACGAGCTCCAGCACCGACACGCCCCGCCCGGTGCCGAGGTTCACGGCGGTGTGGCCGGGCAGACCGGGGACGGCGTCGATGGCGGCGAGGTGACCGACGGCGAGGTCCACGACGTGGAGGTAGTCGCGCACACCGGTGCCGTCGTCGGTGGGCCAGTCGTCGCCGTAGACCGTGATGGCCGGGGCGTCGTCGCCGGCGAAGTGCAGGAGCCGCGGCATCAGGTTGTTGGGCTCGCCACGAGGATCCTCGCCGAGCTCCCCGGAGGGATGGGCGCCGACGGGGTTGAAGTACCGCAGCGAGATGAACCGCCAGTCGCCGGCCGGTGCGACGTCGCCGAGCAGGCGCTCGATGACGAACTTCGTCTGGCCGTACGGGTTGGTCGGGCCGAGCGGCGCGCGCTCGTCGAGCGGTCGCGGCGCGTCCTCGGCGTACACCGTCGCCGACGACGAGAAGACGAGATCGTGGACGCCCGCCTCGGCCATGACCTCCAGCAGCGTGATCGTGCCGCCGACGTTGCAGTCCCAGTAGGCGAGCGGCTCGCGGACCGATTCGCCGACGGCCTTGAGCCCGGCGCAGTGGACCACGACGTCGACCGCGTGCTCGGCGAACACCTTGGCCAGGCCGACCCGATCGCGCAGGTCGAGCTCGAAGAAGGCCGGGATCCGACCGGTGACCGCGGCGACGGCGTCGACGGCCCGAGGCGAGGAGTTGACCAGGTTGTCGACGATCACGACCTCGTCGCCACGGTCGAGCAGCTCGACGCAGACGTGGCTCCCGATGTAGCCGGCGCCGCCCGTCACCATCACCTTTTTCGTCACGACCCCATCATGGACGAGAATTGGGCCCATGAGCGCGCCGAAGGATCGACCGTGGATGATGCGGACCTACTCCGGTCACTCCACCGCCAAGGCCTCCAACGAGCTGTACCGGACCAACCTCGCCAAGGGGCAGACCGGTCTCTCGATCGCCTTCGACCTCCCCACGCAGACCGGGTACGACCCGGACCACCCGCTCGCCGCGGGTGAGGTGGGCAAGGTCGGCGTGCCGGTGGTCCATCGCGACCACATGGCGACGCTGCTCGACGAGATCCCCCTGGGCGGGATGAACACGTCGATGACGATCAACGCCACCGCCGCGTGGCTGCTCGGCCTCTACAGCGCCCACGCCGAACGCACGGGCGTGCCGCTGTCCGAGCTGCGGGGCACCACCCAGAACGACATCGTGAAGGAGTACCTGTCGCGGGGCACGTACATCTTCCCGCCCGAGCCGAGCCGGCGGCTGATCGTCGACATGGTGGCGTTCTGCAACGAGCGGATCCCGAAGTGGAACCCGATGAACGTCTGCTCGTACCACCTGCAGGAGGCGGGCGCGACGCCGGTGCAGGAGATCGCCTACGCGCTCGCGACGGCCATCGACGTGCTGGACGCCGTCCGCGAGTCGGGTCAGGTCCCGGCCGACCGGTTCCCCGCCGTGGTGGGGTCGATCTCGTTCTTCGTCAACGCCGGCATCCGGTTCGTGGAGGAGACCTGCAAGATGCGGGCCTTCACCGAGCTCTGGGACCGGATCACGCTCGAGCGGTACGGGGTCGAGGACCCCAAGCTGCGGCGCATGCGCTACGGCGTGCAGGTGAACTCGCTGGGGCTGACCGAGGCGCAGCCCGAGAACAACGTCCAGCGGATCGTGCTGGAGATGCTCGCCGTCACGCTGTCGAAGAAGGCGCGGGCCCGGTCGATCCAGCTCCCGGCCTGGAACGAGGCGATGGGCCTGCCCCGTCCCTGGGACCAGCAGTGGTCGCTGCGCATGCAGCAGGTGCTCGCGTTCGAGTCGGACCTGCTCGAGTACGGCGACCTCTTCGACGGGTCGCACGTGGTCGAGGCGAAGACCGCCGAGCTGGTGGAGGCCTCCCAGGCCGAGCTCGACGAGGTCCTGGAGCTGGGCGGCGCCTTCACCGCCATCGACGAGCTGAAGCGCCGCCTCGTCGCCTCGCACACCGAGCGGGTGCGGCGCATCGAGGCCGGCGAGCAGACCGTCGTCGGCGTGAACGACTTCACCGAGACGGCGGAGAGCCCGCTGGGCGGCGACGATGCGATCCTCAAGGTCGACCAGGCGGTCGAGGCCGAGATGATCGCCGACGTCGAGCGGTGGCGGGCCGAGCGCGACGCCGCGGCCTGGCAGGCCGCCGCCGATGGCCTGCGCCGTGCCGCCGAGGGCGGCAACAACGTCATGCCGGCCACGATCGCGTTCGCCCACGCCGGTGGCACGACCGGCGAGTGGGCCGGCCTGCTGCGCGAGGTGTTCGGCGAGTACCGGGCGCCGACGGGGGTCGCCGGCGCGACCGGTGGGTCGGAGGCGCTGGCCGAGGTGGCCGAGCGGGCCAAGGCGCTGCCCGGCGGGCCGCCCCGGTTCCTCGTCGCCAAGCCCGGCCTCGACGGGCACTCCAACGGCGCCGAGCAGATCGCGGTCGCCGCCCGCGACGCCGGCATGGAGGTCATTTACGAGGGCATCCGTCTGACCGTCGACCAGATCGTCACCGCCGGCATCGAGGAGGACCCCGACGTCATCGGACTGTCGATCCTCTCGGGCAGCCACCTCGTGCTCGTCCCCCGACTCGTGGAGGAGCTGCGTGCGGCCGGGGTCGACGCCCCGGTGGTCGTGGGCGGCATCATCCCCGAGGACGATCAACCCGGGCTCATGGAGGCCGGCGTCGCCCGGGTCTACACCCCGAAGGACTTCGCCCTCGCCGGCATCATGAGCGACGTGGTCGAGCTGGTCGACGAGGCGAGGCGCGCCGGGGTCTGACGCGCCCGCGAGGGCCCGGCCGGCCGGTCCGGAGCCGATCACGGCGTCGCAGCGAACGCGGCGATCCGGTGGGCGATGCGTTCGACGTCGCCGCCGGGCGGGGTGTGGTACGGCCCCTCGAGCGTGACGAGCTCGGCGTCGGGCAGCCCGACGGCCAGCTGGTGCGATCCGGCGGAGGGGATGGCCGGATCGTCTCGGTAGTGGAGCACGAGGCTCGGCTGTCGGACGTCTGCGAGGACGCCCGACGCATCGGCCTCGTACAGCTGCCGGAGGTAGCCCGCCGCCACCTCGGGCCGGGCGGCGCGCCGCTGGAAGCGTGCGAAGACCGAGAGGGTCACGGCGTCGATGCCGGGCACGATGAGGTCGGCGATCACCCGTGATCCCATGCCCCACGATCGCTCGACGAGGTCCACGAGGCTCTCGCGAACGGCCGCGTTCGTGAACAGCTGCGGTCCGCACGCGTAGGTGCACATGAGCACGAGGCGACCCACGGCGGGTGTTCCGGCTGCGGCGATCAGGGCGGAGGGGCCGGCGCAGCTCGACGCGAACAACGTGACGTCGTCTCCGACGACGCCGAGCAGGGCACGGACCTCGTCGACGCTGGCATCGAGCGAGACGTCGACGTCGGCGGCCGACGAGAGCCCCGTCCCGTAGCGGTCGTACATCGTCACCGTGAAGTCCTCGGCCAACCGAGCGACCAGCGCCGCTCTGGGGTCGCTACGGTCGCCGATGGCGTCGAGGGACGAGATCCATCCGGGCAGGAACAGCAGCGGCGGGCCGGAGCCGAACGCGGCGGAGGCGACGAGCTCCCCCGGGCGACGCTCGACGGTCTGGACCCGGAGCCGCAGGGGCGCGCCCGACGGTTCGGTCGGGGCCGGCGCGACGGTGCCGATCTCGCCACTCAGCACCGCCTGCTCGGTGCGTCGGAGCTCGGCCGTCGGCTCGAGACCGGTCTCGTGGGCGAGCTGCTCCCGGTACGTCGAGTACCTCCGGAGCGATTCGCTCCGCCGGCCCGCCCGAGCGAGCGCCTCCATGGCCAACCCGACGCTGTGCTCGCGCAAGGGGTGCTCGGCGAGCAGCGCCTCGAGTGCGACCACCGCCTCGGCGGCCTGTCCGAGATCGAGGAGCGCCTCCGCTCTGCGCTCTCGGGCGACCACCCGCAGCTCGTCGAGCTCGATCGCCCGATGATGCACAGCCGTCCGATCGGCGGCCGACCCGAACGCCGGGCCCCGCCACAGCGCCGTCGCCTCCTCGAGCAGGGGCAGCGCGCCCTCCGCCGGAAGGATCGGCGCGGACCGGAGGAGCTCCTCGAACCGAACTACGTCCAGCACGTCGGCGTCGTCAGCGAGCAGGTAGCCGGGCGCTCTCGTCTGGAGCGCACCCTCGGGCAACCGGGGTCGGAGCCGGGACACGAGGGTGTGCAGCGCACCCGACCGATCGGCGGGGAGATCGTCGCCCCAGATGGCCTCGGCGATGACGTCGGCGGGCACAACAGACCCGGCGTTGGCGGCGAGCACCGCCACGAGCACGTGCTGACGCGAGCCGATGGCCCGCCCGCCGTCGCGGCCGGCGACCTCGATGGCGCCGAGCACCCGGATCGGAGGTGGTGGGCCCACGACCGGACTCTACGGCCCGTCCCCGGAGTCGGTTCACGACAGCGAGGCGCAAGGCCGGCGCGAGGGCGTCCTCGGACGATGCGAGCACATCGACGACGAGGAGCATGCGATGTGCGCACCGGCCACCGAACACGATGCCGGCTTCGACCACGGCCGACGGGGCCGACTGAACGCCTGGTTCTTCACCCGGTTCGACCGCTACATCAACCACGTGACCCGTGCCTCGAAGGCAGCCGCCTTCGCGGGCATCGAAGCCGGCGACATCGTCGAGCTCGGGCCCGGCGTCGGCGCCAACTTCGACTACCTCCCGTCGGGCTCCACCGTCATCGCGGTCGAACCGAACCGAGCGATGCACGACCACCTCCGTCGGCGAGCCGCCGAGCGCGACGTGACCGTCGAGCTGGTCACCGCGCCGGCTGCGACGATCCCGCTCCCCGACGCCTCCGTCGACGAGGTCCTGTGCTCGCTGGTGTTGTGCACCGTCGACGATCAGGAGGCGGCGCTGGCCGAGGTCCGGCGCATCCTTCGCTGTGGCGGAAGGTTCCGCTTCGTCGAGCACGTCGCCGCACCGGTGTGGAGCCCGCGACGCTGGCTCCAGCACACCCTTCGACGCCCGTGGAAGTGGGTCTACGAGGGCTGCGACCTCTGCCGCGACACCGCGGCAGCGATCGAGACCGCGGGGTTCGGCCGCGTCGACCTCCACCACCGGCGGATGCGTCGGTCCGCCTTCGTCCCCGTCAACAGCACGATCCACGGCGTCGCGGTCCGCTGAGTCGACGCCGCCCGGACCGACGCTCAGCCCGACCAGATGCGGGTCTCGGCGTCGGAGGGCTCGGGCCAGGTGACCTCGACGGTGTTGCCCATGGGGTCGCGCACCGGGAAGCTCCAGTAGCCGACCCACAGCGGTTCGTCGTGCAGCGCGACGACGCCGGCGCTCACCAGGCGGTCCACGGCGGCACGGAAGTCGTCCTCGGGCAGCTCGACCGACCAGCTGACCGTGGTCTCGGTGCCGCCGCTCCATCCCGGCTGCGTCGCCCACCCGGCGGCCGTCGGTTCGACGTCGGCCCCGTAGATGGTGAACTGCAGCCCGTCGCAGTCGAAGGCGAGCAGCTGCTCCTCGGCCGAGTAGTAGATCTCCTCCAGCGCCAGCAACCACCCGTAGAACCGGCGCATGGCGTCGAGGTCCTCGGCGGACAGGTAGATGTGGCGCACGCCGGGCATCAGACGATGCGCCGCGCCTCGGCCCACCGCGTGAGCTCACGCCGGTTGGACAGCTGCAGCTTGTGGAGCACCGACGACACGTGGGTCTCGATCGTGCGGACCGAGATCGTCAGCTCCGCGGCCGCCTCCTTGTAGGTGTAGCCCCGGGCGATCAGCCGGAGCACCTCGCGCTCGCGCCCGGTGAGCTGGTCGAGGTCGTCGTCGCCCGTCGAGGGCAGCGAACCGGCGAACGCGTCGAGCACGAACCCGGCGAGGCGGGGCGAGAACACGGCGTCGCCGGCCGCGATCCGGCCAATGGCCTCGGCGAGCTCGGGGCCGCTGATGTGCTTCGTGACGTAGCCGCGAGCGCCGGCGCGGATCAGCGAGATGACGTCCTCCGCGGCGTCCGACACCGACAAGGCCAGGAACGTGACGTCCGGGTTCTTCGGCTTCACGCCCTCGATGACGGCCAGACCGCCACCCCCGGGCATGTGCACGTCGAGCAGGACGACCTCGGGGGCTCGCTCGACGATCAGCTCGATCGCCGCGTCGACCTCGCTGGCGTCGCCCACGATCTCGACGTGCTCGGCCAGCTCCGCCTTGACCCCGGCGCGGAACAGGTCGTGGTCGTCGACCACGAAAACCCGGACGCTCATGGCTGCTCCTCCTCGACGACGGGCGCGGCGACGCGGAGGCTGACCTCCGTGCCCGAGCCCGGTGTGGACCGGATGGTCGCGCTCCCACCGACGCGTTGCATCCGACCGATGATCGAGTCGCTGATCCCGTGGCGGTCGTCGTCGACCGCGTCGGGGTCGAAGCCGATCCCGCGGTCGCGCACGAAGACCTCGATGTGGGCGGCGTCGACCTCGACGTAGACCGAGATCTCGTCGACGCCGGCGTGGCGGGCGGCGTTGCGCATGGCCTCGGCGGCGGCCGCGGCGAGCATCGACATCGACTCGTCGATCGGCACGTCGCCGACGCTGACCATCTCGACCGTGACGCCCTGGTCGTCCTCGACCTGGTCGGCGGCCCGGCGGAGCACGTCGGAGAGCCGCCCCCGGAGCGGGCGTTCCGGGTCGAGCAACCACGCCCGGAGCTCGCGCTCCTGACGGCGGGCGAGGCGGGCGACGTCGTCGGCCCGATCCGGGTGCCGCTGGATCAGCGTGAGCGTCTGGAGCACCGAGTCGTGGAGGTGCGCCGCCATCTCGGCCCGCTCGTCGCTGCGGATGCGCGCCGTGCGCTCGGCGCTGAGGTCGCTGGCGAGCCGCCACAACCACGGCGCCGCCAGCAGGGCGAGGCCGATGATGAGGATCGCCATCGAACCGACCGCCGGGCCGACGTCCTCGATCGACCCGTTCACGGCGACGAACGCGACCGCCGCGACGATGACGAGGGACACGCCGACGACGAGGCGGACGGTGCGGACCCGGCGCTGGCGGTCGCTCATCGCCTCGCCCGTGTCGCCGACGAGGCGCCGCATCACCTCGGCGACGGGCGGACGCTCCTCGGTCTGCGGACCGCGGACCTCGCGCCAGAGGACCGCACCGCCGATGAGCGCAACGGCCACCGGGATGCTGACGCCCGAGAACGGGACGAGGCCCAGCGCCCGGATCGCTGCGCTGGCCCCGATCGCCAGGCCGGCGAGGACGATCGAGCGGATCGTCGACGACTCGGCCCCGCGTCCGGCACGATCGGGGAGGAGGAGGTGCAGCCCGGCGTAGATGACGATGCCGGACCCACCGAAGAGCGTGAGCACCACGAAGATCAGGCGCACGATCAGCGGGTCGAGGCCCGTGCGCGCGGCGATGCCGACGGCGACGCCGGAGATCACCCCTCGTTCGGGGGCTCGCTGGAGACCGAGGACCGCTGGCACACCACCATCTTGGGCCGTCGTGGGACCATCGCGTGAGGGGAACGGCCCCGGACCCGTCCCACGGAGGCCTCCGGGGTCGATCCGGGGCGCCTCCGGATGTCCGATCCGCCGCTCGGGAGGAGGATGATCCTCATGAACGACACGACCACCTCCCGCTCCCCCCGCCGCCTCTACCGCTCGACCGATGACCGCAAGGTCGCCGGCGTCAGCGGCGGCCTCGGCGACTACTTCGGCGTCGACCCCGTCCTGTTCCGACTCGCCTTCGTCCTCGGCACGGTCTTCGGGGGCGTCGGCCTCCTCGCCTACGTGATCGCCTGGCTCGTCCTCCCGGAGCGCAGCGGCGGCGCACGCCCCGCCCGGGTCGACACCGACGACGACGACCGCCACTGGGGCGGTCCCGCGGTGATCGGCGCCATCCTCGTGGTCGTCGGCATCGTCACGCTCCTCGACTCCTCCTCCTGGTTCGGGTTCGGGATCGACGGTCCTGAGCTCTTCTGGCCCCTCGCGCTGGTGGGCGGCGGCGCCTGGCTCCTGCTCCGCGAGCGCGGTGACCGCGGTTCGTCCGAGGAGCCCAGGCCCGCGTCGAGCGCGGCCGCCACCGACATCGACACCGACCTCGATGCCGGCTCCGAGGACGACCCGATGGTCGGCACGGCGCTGGCGCCCTACACCGGCTTCGCGCCGACCGACGACGACCTCGACACCACCGCGGACGCCGACGACGACCCCGCCCCGTTCGCCGATGAGCCCCAGCGACCCTCGATCGTTCGCCTGACGCTCGGCGTGCTGCTGGTCTACTTCGGCGTCGTGGCCCTCGGCGGCCTCTTCGACTGGTGGGAGGTCGACGTCGCCCCCGTGACCGCCATCGCCCTGCTGATCACCGGGGTCGGGCTCGTCGGCAGCGCGTTCCTCAACCGCCGCGGTTGGCCGCTGCTGCTCGTCGGCCTGTTCCTGGGCGCGGTGCTGGTCCCCGCGAGCGTCATCGAGGTGCCGCTGAGCGCAGGCATCGGTGAGGAGCGGGTCGCCCCCAACTCCCTCGCCGGCGTCGACGACGAGTACGAGTACGGCATCGGCCAGCTCGTGATCGACGTGCGCGACGTCGTCGACGACCTGGCCCCGGGCGAGGTGCTCGACATCGACGCCGAGCTCGGCATCGGCCAGCTCCAGATCGTGGTGCCCGACGACGTCGTGCTCGACGTCGAGCTGGACGCCGGCATGGGCGAGACGGCGGTCGAGCTGCCCCGCCGCGATCTCGTCCAACGCAACGACGGCATCAGCGCCGAGCTCGACGACGTCTTCGACGTCGACGGCGACGGCGAGGGGCCGGAGCCGGCGATCGTCCGCATCGACGCCCGCGTCGGCCTGGGCCAGGTGCTCGTCTCCGACGTCCCGGAGTGAGCCGGGGGCGTCCGCCCCGAATCCACCTCGAGCACCCCGGGCCCTATGGTCCGGGGTGTGGCGCGTGGTGGCCGCTGCCCGGCCTGTGACGAGGAGCTCGTCGGAGCCGCCCGCTTCTGCGCGGCCTGCGGCGCACCCGTCGGAGCCGGCTCGCTCACGGTCGCCCCGAACGCCGACGAGGTCGGGCTCGCTGGCGGCCAGCCGCTCGTGCGCGACGGGTCGCGCTGGCCGATGCTGGCCGGCGTCCTGGTCGTCGCCGGCCTGGTCGCCGCGCTGGCGCTGAGCCGGATCGGGGACGACTCGTCGAGCGCAGCGGAACCGCCGCCCGACACCACCGCCGCCCCGACCACGACCACGACGCCGTCCCCCACGACGACGACCACGCCTCCGACGACGATCCCGCCGACGACGTCGAGCGTGCCGCCCGGGTTCGTCGACGTCAGCGAGGTCCCCGCCGACCTCGCGGACACGACGCTCATCGTGTTCGACTCGAATGGCGACGTGGCAGCTCTCGATCTCGGCACCGGCCAGCTGACGCCGTTCGAATCCCCGTTCGACTTCCGGGGTGAGGACCAGATCACGAGCTCGCCCTTCGGCATCGTCGTGCAGCGCTGGACGGCGAACTCGAGCACCACGGCGCTCGACTGGGACCTGCGCGAGCTGGCCACGCTCTCGGAGGCCAGCGCCTTCCAGACGGTCGACGACGGGATGTGGGCGCTCGACTGGGACGGGACGATCCAGCTGCGCTGGCTCGGCGAGTCGGGGCCACCGATCGAGGCCCGCTCGTTCGACGGCTGGGCGAACCTGGTCGGCACGATCGACGGCGATGCGCTCATCGCCAACGCCTGGTCCGGCGCCACCCACCGCATCGCCACGGACGGCACGACCATCGAGGTCGGCTCCGGTCTGGCCATCGCCGGCGGACGCGACTGGATGATCGCCGTCGAGTGCGATCAAGCGCTCGTCTGCACGAGCAACATCTGGGACTTCCGCTCCGGCCGCGTCGGTGAGATGGATCTGGGCGGCACCAACTTCTCGCTCCAGCCCTCCGACCTCAGCTGGGACGGTCGACGCGCCCTCGTGACCTTCTGGGGAACCGACGGACCCGACGAGTTCGTCGTGGTCGACGCCGACCAGATGACCATGGAGCCGGCTGCCGACGGCATCTCGCGGTTCGCCGGGCCGGGGGGCGGGGACCACGATCGCGAGCTGCGCCACTACTTCCGACCGGCCGGCGACATCACCATCATCGATCTCGCGACCGGTGACGAGGTGACGATCGAGACCGAGGAGAACGTCCGCAACGTGCTCGTCGCCCCGCCGGGTTGGGAACCTCCGGCCTCGGCCGACTGAGCGCATCGGCGAGGCGGCCGTAGGGTTCGTCCGTGGCGCGCGGGGAACGTTGCCAGGTCTGTGGGGAGGAGCTGAGCGGCGTCGCGCGCTTCTGCGCGGGCTGCGGCGCACCCGTCCACGCTGCGCCGCTGCCGGTCAGCTCGATCGACGACCACGCCTCCTCGCCCGGTACGGCCGTGGTCCGCGACCGGTCGCGCTGGCCGCTGATCGCCGGCGTCGTCGCCGTCGCCGTCTTCGCCGCGGCGCTCGCCACCAGCCGCAGCGGTGAGTCGACCAGCGGGGCCGAGACCACCCCGCCGACCACCACAGCGCCACCGGTCACGACGGCGCCCGTCGAACCCGACACAGCGCCGCCCTCGACCACCGCCGGCACCGCTCCCAGGAGCGCCGACGTCGCCGAGCTGCCGTCCGAGCTCGCCGACACGACGCTGATCCTCTTGACCGCCGGCCGGTCGGCGCTGGCCCTCGACCTCGGCGACGGTGTCGTCACGCCGTTCAGCATCCCCGGCCGCTCGATCCGCGCCGGCGACCTCCTGATCGAGTCCACCGCCGGGATCCTGGTGTCGTCGCCCGAGACCCGGCGGGCCCGGTTCCTCGACTGGTCGTTCGATGAGCTGAGCGAGCTCCCGTTCGTGTCGGCGGCCGAACCCGCTGCCGACGGCCTGTGGGCGCTCCGGCCCGCGCCGATCAACGAGCTGTTCCGCATCACGCCGGAGGGGTTCCCCCGAGCGGTCCGAACCTTCACCGGCGCGGTCGAGCTGACCGGAGCGCTCGACGCCGATGCGCTGGTGTCGTCGAGCGAGAGCGGCATCGTCCACCGCGTCGCGCTCGACGGCTCCACCACGGTGGTCGCCGACGCCGTGGCCTTCGGTGGAGGACAGGACTGGCTGCTCACCTTCGACTGCGACGGGGAGCTGCGCTGCGCCCGGCAGCTGGTCGACCTCCGATCGGGCTCCACGAGAGAGGTGCCGATCGGCGACGTCTCCACGCTCGGCCGCAGCGAGGACGGGCGGCGGGTCGTGCTCGTGGACGAACCGGGCGGACCGACGCTGCTCCTCGACGCCGACCGGCTCTCCGTGACGACGCTCGGTGCGCTGCCGACCGACACCGAGGTCCCGATCGTCGTCGACGACGAGCTCCGCTACGCCTTCGAGCCCCGGGCCGGCGTGACCGTCACCTCACTCGACACCGGGCAACGGTGGCGGGTGGAGGTCAACGACATCGTGCGGCGGATCATCGTCGCCCCCGACGGCTGGGAGCCGCCCGGCGCCGAGGGGTGAGCGCTCAGAGCTGCTCGACCACGGCGCACCCCGGCTCGCCCGGGAACACCTGCCGGACGACGAGAACGTGCGGCAGGTCGGCGGCCGGGTCGACGATGGTGGGCAGGAGCGCGTCGAGGTCGGCACCGGTGAGCTCGCGGCACCACACCGCACCGGCGCGGGTCCGGACCTGCTCCCCCGCCGTGCGGATGCCGAAGAGCTCGTCGGCCTCCGGCGCGAGCCGGCGTTCGTCGGCGATGACCAGGACGCTGTCGCCGGTGTAGGCCACGGGCTCGTCGACGATGTGGGCGGCGGCGACCCGCTGCCAGTCGAGCAGCAGCTCACCGAGCTCGAGGAGCTGGCGCCGGGCCTCGACCTGCTCGGCATCGAGCCCGTCCTCGGTGCCGAGGCCGGAGACGCCGAACTCCACGAAGCGGCGGTCGGTCGCCGCCACGAACCGGACCGAGTCGGCGTCGGCGACGTCCGTCGAGCCGTACTCGTCGAGCGGATCGAGCACGCCGCGGGCCACCGCCTCGTCGAGGAGCAGCTGGACCCCCTCGGCGGACAGACGTCCCTGCGCCATGGGGAGCAGCGCGCCGCGGTCCTCGCGCTCCACCGACTCGTCGACGGCGATCACGCGACCGTCGCCGTAGAGCGTGAAGAGCGGCCGACCCTCGGCGATGGCCAGCGGGTCGGGCTGGTTCACGGCGCCGTCGAGCTGCAGGACGATCGCATCCGGATCGTCGGGGGGCCGGACGTCGGTCGGTTCGTCTGCGCCACCGCCGTCCGAGCTGCAGGCGGCGAGGGCGAGCGAGATGACGAGGGTGGCGAGGATCAGGTGGCGGCGCATGACCCGTCCGACGACGAGTGCCCCCAGCTGGTTCCCGGCCGGTCGTCACCCGAACCTGACGGGGTAACGGCCCCACATCTGCCGGGTGGTCGTCGCATCCGCGGCCGCCGGGTCGGACGGGTCGGGTTCGGCACCCGCGGCGAGCACCTCGCAGGCCATCGTGGCGATCGCCCCCCGCAGCAGGGTCGTGCCCGGCTCGGCGGCGCTGACGTCGACGCCGCCCGCCAGCTCCTGGCCGAGGCAGGCATGCGTGCCGTGGCCGAAGCTCAGCCCCCAGGGCGCCACCCGGTCGGCCCGCTCTCGCCCGGGACGGAAGTGGTCCGGCTCGGCGCCGACGGCGGCCGGGTCCCGGTTGGCGGCCTCGACCTCGATGAGCACCTCCTCACCCTCGGCGATCGACCGGCCGGTCGACAGCGTCACGCCGCGCACGGCGATGCGGCGCGCCACGGGACTCGCCGGATGCAGGCGGATCGACTCGTGCACGTGGGCCTGGAGGAGATCGGGATCGTCGAGCAGCCGCTCCCGCAGGGACGGGTCGTCCTCGATCGCCTCGAAGAGGTGGTGCATGGCGTGGAGGAACTGGTTGGCGGTCGAGTGCGACCCGACCCACGGGTAGTACGCGGTCTCCCGGAGGATCGTGTCGGCACCGAGGTCGAGCCGGTCGAGGTTGCGCAGCAGCGTGGTCAGGACGTCGCGAGGCAGGTCGGACTCTGCGACGTCGCCCCGCTCGACCGCATCCACGAGCGCCGCGCGACGGGCGCGGGACGGCTCGAAGAACTCGACGGCGAAGTCGGCCAGCGCCCGGTTGCCCGCCTCGATGATCGCCCCTTTGTCGCCGGTGGCGTGGGCGACCGTGGCCGCCCGCGCCATCGTGTCCATCAGGTCGTACAGCCGCTCGATCTCGGCGGCGTCGCCGGCCGGACGGTCGACACCCGCCACGTCGACCGACAGCACCATCATCGTGCGCCGGGCCAGACGACCGAGCTCGCCCGAGCCGGCCTCGACCGCCGGTGCGAGCACCTCGGCGATGATCGCCGGGATCCGCTCGGACTCGTACCAGGCGAAGGTGTCCCGCCGGAACAGCCGGTTCTCCAACCGGCGGCGGGCGACGTGCTCCTCGCCGTGGAGGTTCACGATCACGTCCGACATCAGGGCCGCGCCCTCGTCGTAGAGCGCCTGGCGGAGGTCACGAGAGCGCAGCGCCTCCCTGGCCTCCGCGTAGGAGCTCACGCGGATCACGGCACCAGCCCCGGCGCCCGCCGGTCGAGGCGGAAGAGCCGCACGGCGTTGGCGTCGAGCGTGGCGGCCAGCTCGGCGGGGACGTCGGCCGAGCCGCCGTCCCACCCGGCGAAGTTGGTCCCGAACACGAGCCGCTCGGTGCCGAGCTGCGAGACGGCGAAGGCGCGCTCGGCCTCGCCGGTCACGTGCAGATCGAACCAGAGCCGGGCCACCTGGGACCGGAACGTGCCCGGCTCCTTGAGCCACGCCGGGCTCCCGGGGCGCCGCTCGGCCAGCTTCTCCAGCTTGGCGAGGTGCATCGGCGTCGACCCGCCGGCGTGGGAGATGCACACGTCGAGATCCGGGTGCCGCCGCAGCACGCCGCCGAACACGATCGTGGCCACGGAGATCATCTCCTCGTAGGAGAACTCGACGACGAGGTCGAGGTCGAAGCGCCGCATCCGCGGGTCGCGGAGGGGGCCGTCGAGGCCACTCGGGGCGGGATGGACGCACAGCGGCGCGTCGAGGTCGACGCAGGCGGCGTAGAGCTGGTCGAGGGACGGATCGTCGAGCGGCATCGGGGGGTCGCTGCCCACGTAGCCGCCGAGGAGACCGAGCTCGTCCACGGCCTCGCGCAGCACCTCCACGCTCGCGGCCGGGTCCTGCATCGGCAGCGAGGCGAAGCCGGCGAGCCGGTCGGGATGGGCCCGCACGATCTCGGCCAGCTCCTCGTTGTGCCGCCGGCAGTAGCCGATCGCCTCGGGCGCCGGCACGTGGTGCAGGTACGTGAGCGGGTTGGGCGACAGGATCTGCGCCCGGATGCCGGCCGCGTCCATCGCGGCGAGGCGCAGCTCGACGTCCATGAACGGTGAGCCCTCGTAGCGCACGCCGTGGAGGTGCCACTCGCCGACGCGGAACCACGGCGCGCCGTCGTCGTCGTAGCCGATCTCCGGTCCACACACCGGTCCGGCGGCGCCCATCGTGCCGGCCAGCACGACGTGGGCGTGGGCGTCGATCACCCGTCGTCGCCGTAGGCCTCGGCGTGGGTCAGCGTGCGCTCGGCCCACGCCCCGACCTTCCAGCCCCGCACGGGCGTCCACTCCGGCCAGGGCCGGTCGAGGTCGACCGGCCGACCGCGACTGATCACCGACGTGAGCCGGCGGCGGTCGTTGAGCACGCGGACGTCGGCGAGCGGATCGCCGTCGACGACGATGACGTCGGCTCGGCGACCGACCTCGACCGTGCCCAGCTCACCCTCGGCCCGCATCGCGATCGCGTTGTTGCGGGTCGCGCACGTGATCGCCTCCAGCGGCGTCAGGCCGAGCGCGTCGACGAACACCTCCAGCTCGCGCCCGTGCCAGTGGCCGTACGGCGTGAGCGCGAACCCGCTCTCGGAACCGCACAGGATCGGGACCCCGGCGTCGTAGGCGGCCCGCATCATCTTCCCGGTCGCCTCGATCTCTCCGCGGAAGATGTCCTCCATCCCGGGGCTCGCGCCCACCTTCGCGCCGAAGTCGGCGAGGTTGGCGAGGAACGTGAACGTCGGGCAGATCGCCGCCCCGTGCTCCACCACCGCCGCCAGGCCCTCGGCGTCCATGAACGACGCGTGGAGGATCAGGTCGACCCCGGCTCGCGCCGCCCACAGCGTGCTCTCGGCGTTGCGGCAGTGGGCCGTGACCGGCACGCCGAGCTCGTGGGCCGTATCGCACACCACCCGCAGCTCGCGCTCGCTCCAGACGGCCAGCTCGCCGGGCTGGGTGGGGATCGAGCCGGTGGCGTGGACCTTGATCCAGTCGGCGCCCTGCTTGATGTGGCGGCGGGTCCACGTGACCATCTCGTCGGTCGTGTTGACGATCTGCGCGTAGCCCACCGTGCCCTCGTCGGGGATGAGCCGACCGGCCGTCCCGCCGACCGAGGTGAGCAGCGCCTGCACCCCCGTGGCCAGGCGGGGTCCCTCGACCAGGCCCGCCTCGATCGAGTCTCGCAGCGACGGACCCATGCCGAAGACGGTGTCGGGATCCATGATCGACGTGACACCGGCCCGCAGGATCTTCTGGAGGTTCTTCGCCGCCGACAGCGCGGCGACCGTGGGCTCACGGTGGAAGAACAGCTCGTCGTTGGAGGCCACGTCGTCGAAGGTGCAGTGCACGTGGGCGTCGATCAGCCCGGGCAGGACGGTCCTGCCGGCGGCCTCGACGACGAGCACGTCGGCATCGGCCTCGGCGGCAGCGCCGGCGCCGACCGCCACGATCCGGTCGAGCTCGACCAACACGTCGACGCCGTCACGGGGTTCGGCGCCCGTGCCGTCGATCAAGCGACCGCCGCGGACGAGGACCTGTTCGCTCATGGCACCAGCCTCCCTCAGGTCGCCGCGGTGAGCAGGATCGGGTAGCGCCCGAAGTACGGCCGCGACGTCGAGGCGTCCATCTCCGGTGGGTCGTCGGGGTCGGGCGCTGCTCCGTGGTCGAACAGGTACTGCACCGCCACCGGCACGAGACCGAAGAGGTGTGCCTCGACAGCGGCGTCGTCGCGCAGCACGAGGCCGGCGGCCATGTCCTGGCCGATGCAGGCGTGCATGCCCGAGCCGAAGCTCAGCCCGTAGGGCGGCACGCCGTCGGGGGTGGTCCGGTGGGGGTCGAACGCCTCGGCGTCGGGCCCGAACACGCTCGTGTCGCGGTTGACGCTCACGAGGTCGATGACCACCTTGTCGCCCTCGGCGATCGCGGTGCCGGTCGAGAGCTCGATGTCGGCCAGCGCCCACCGCATCGCCACCGGGCTCGAGGGTTGCAGGCGGACCGTCTCGTGGGTGGCCCGCTGGACGAACAGCCGGTCGGTGCGCACGCGGTCGGCGTCCTCGGGGTGCTCGGCCAGCCAGCCGAAGATGTTGTGCGCGACCCGGGTGAACGCCGTCGCCGAGGTGTGCGCGCCGGCGAGGAGGTAGAAGGCGATCTCGCGGCGGATCGACTCGTAGCTCAACTCGAGCTCGGCCTCGTGGCGCAGCAGCACGCAGAGCACGTCCTTGGGCAGCTCCTCCTCGTCGAGTTCGCCGGCATCCACCCGGGCGAGCGCCTCGCGGCGCGACGCGATGCCGGGATCGAGGAACTCCTCACCGAACCGGTCGAGCGCCTCGACGACCTCGGCCTCCTTCGCCGCCGTGTCGCCGGTGTAGTGGGCGAGGGTGGCGCCCTCGATGAAGATCCGCAGGTAGTCGTAGAGCCGGAAGCTCTCCTCGGGCGTGCCGGCCGGTCGGTCGACGCCGGCGGTGAGCGCGGCCAGGTTCATCATCAGCTGGTGCCCGAGCGAGACCAGCTCGGCCCGGCCCTCGGCGACGTACGGATCGATGGTGGTGGCGATGATCTCGGGGAACAGGTCGCGCTCGTAGTGGAAGAAGGTCTCGCGGCGATAGAGGCGGTTCTCGACGCGGCGGCGGGCCCGATGCTCGGCGGCGTGGAGGTTGACCAGGACGTCCTCCATGATCACCTCGCCCGCGTCGTAGAGCGCCTGGCGGAGGTCCTTCTGGCGGTAGGCGAGCTTCGCCTCCTCGTAGGTGGTGATGGTGACGGGCTCGCTCATGTCAGCTCTCCTGGGCAGGGGCGTCGTCGTGGGCGTCGTGGTGGCCGATGCCGTCGACGCTGCGGGGTCGCGGGAGGTTGGCGATCATCGACATCGTGACGCCGCCGTCGACGAGGAGCGTCTGGCCGGTGACGTAGGCCGAGCGCTCGTCGGCCAGGAACAGCACGGCCTCGGCGATGTCGGCGGCGCGGCCGAGCCGACCGAGTGGCACCTTCGATTCGCGGGCGGCGCGGGTCTCGGGGTCGGCGTAGATGGGCTCGGACATGCCGGCGTCGATCAGCCCGGGTGCGACGGCGTTGACCCGGATGCCGAGCGGACCCCACTCGATCGCCATCTGCTGGGTGAGCAGCCCGACCGCGGCCTTGGTCGAGCCGTAGGCGCCGGCGTTGGGGCCGGGCGCCACGCCGTTCATCGAGGTGATGTTCACGATGCTCCCCGACCCGGCCGCGGCCATCGCGTTCGCCGCGGCGCGGGCGGCGACGAACGTGCCGGTCAGGTTGACGTCGAGCACGGCCCGCCAGTCGTCCAGGGGCAGGTCGAGCAGGGGCCCGAACCGGACGATGCCGGCGTTGTTGACCCAGACGTCCGGGGGACCGAAGGCCTCCAGCACGGCGGCGATCGCACCGGGATCGGTGACCGAGGCGACGAAGCCGGTGTGGCCGTCGCCGTCGAGGTCGGCGACCTCGTGCACGGTGGGGTCCACGTCGACGGCGCCCACCCGGTAGCCGTCCGCTGCGGCGGCGCGGGCGATCGCGGCGCCGAGCCCGGTCGCGGCCCCGGTCACGACGAGCGATCGTCGCGTTCCCTCCGACAATTGCAGCCCCCTTCAATTCCGAGTATTCGACACGAACCCCCATCGGTCGCGCAAGGGGCGTGCGGGCTCAGCCGGTGCGCCGGCCCCACCACGCCACCGCGCTCCGCACGACGTCGGCCCGAACCGACCGGTACTCCGGTTGGTAGTGCGTCTCGTAGGACCAGCCGAGCAGCAGCATCCGGAGCATCGCGCTCGCCTCGCCGTGGCCGAGGTCGCGCAGCTCGCCCGTGGCGAGCCCCGTCGCCGCCATGTGGTCGAAGACGGCGCCCTGCCGGCCGGCGAGCTCCCGCAGGACGGGCTCGAAGGCCGGCGTCCGGCGGGCCTCGACCGGCACGGAGACGAGGAACGCGCTGAGGAGACGGTCGTCGGCACCGACATCATCGGCGCCGGACAGGAACGCCTCGACCTGGTCGCTGAGCGTGTCGGCCTCCGCCACCCGGTCGAGCAGGCCGACCCACACCAGGTCGATCGTGTCCCGCGCGACGCTCTCGAAGAGCTCGGCCTTGCCCTCGAAGTAGTGGTAGGTGGCGGTGGTGGTCAGCCCGGCGTCCGCGGCGATCGAGGTGAGGGACGCCGCGTCGTAGCCGACCGTCGCGAAGTGGAGCCTGGCGGCGTCGACCAGCCCGCGCCGCGTGTCGTCCGACGAGGTCGCCGGCGGACGGCCACGACGGCGACCGCTCATGCGTTGGTGACGCCCAGCCCGAGCCCGCCGTCCACGGTGAACACCGAACCGGTCACCCAGTCGGCGCACAGCAGGTGGGCGATCGCCTGCGCGATGTCGTGACCGGTGCCGATGCGCCCCAGCGCGTGGGCCGGGGCCAGCCCCTCGAGCCGGGCCAGGTTCTCCTCCTCGGTGACGAGCCCGGCCCGGACGTTGATCTCGGTCGGCACGGCGCCGGGCCGGACACACGACACCCGGACGTTCCTCGGGCCGAGCTCGGCGGCGAGCACGCCGGTCAGCGTCTCCAGCGCACCCTTGGTCGCGGCGTACGGCGAGGCGCCGGGGAAGGCGCGCTGGGTGTGGACCGAGCCGAGGAACACGACGCACCCGCCGGTGCGCTCGAGGTGGGGCACGGCGAGACCGGTGAGCAGCATGCCGGCGATCACGTTGACGTGGAAGACGTCGAGCAACTCGCGCTCGTCGAGCTCGGTGATCGGTCCCCGGTACATGTTCCCGGCGTTGCTCACCAGACCGTCGAGACGACCGCCGCCGTGCTCGACGGCGACCTCGACCATCCGGCGCCGGGCCGCGTCGTCGGTCACGTCGCCGGGGCAGGCGACGGCGGCCGGACCGAGCCGCTGTGCGACGGCCGTGAGACGCTCGGCGCGCCGTCCGGCGAGGGTCACGCGCATGCCCAGGCCCACGAGGTGCTCGGCGGTGGCCTCGCCGATCCCGGAGGCCGCCCCGGTGACGAGGACCGAGCGACCCGCGGGATCCAGCGCGCTCACGCGACGCCCCGATGGGCGGTGGTGAGGTGGTCGACGAGGCCGCGCAGCAGCCGCCGATGCTCGGGGTGGTCCAGGGACCGATGATCGTGGCCGAGCAGGCTGACCGCAGCCCGGCGACCGGCCGCCTCGTGCACCCAGACGAGCGGCTGGCCGCCTGCGCTCCGAGCGACGACGACCACCGCCGGATCGATGTCGAGATCGGTGTACTCCTCGTCGATGGGCTCGAAGGAGGTCGACTCGACGGGCGCACCGGGCTCGGCGCGCACGGACATCGGGCGGGGCTCGGGGTGCCAGCTGCGGTCCCATGACCAGACACCGCCGAGCCAGTCCCGCCACAGCGGCCACCCGTCGAAGCAGATCACCGCGGTGTGCAGGGCGAGCACGGGCACGCCGCCGTCGGCGAGCGAGGCGAGCGCGGACTCGCGGCGAGCATCGCGGTGGACCGCCCACGCCGCACGCTGATCGTCCGTGTAACGCTCGGCCGTCATCGAGAACCAGCACGACGCGACGACGAGGAGATCGCAACCGTCGCCCACCGCATCGGCGACCTGCGCCGGCTCCGTCACCACGGCGACGTCCCACGCCGGCGTCGCGAGGGTGCGTCGCACCGCCGCGACGGGCTCGTCCGGCGGGTGCATCCACCCGCCGGCGAGCACGAGCGCGCGGCGCACCCGGGGCCCGTCCTCGCTGCTGGCGACCATCGCCGGAGCGTAGAGCACGACCCCGGGCCGGCCCCTGCCGTGCCGTAGCGTCGGGGAGGTGGCCTGGATGACGCCGTCACCGCCTCCACCCGACCTGGCCGACGACCTCGCCTGCTCGTGGAGCGCCCGACCGACCGGCCGCCACCGCCTCATCCCCGACGGGTGCATCGACGTGCTGTGGCTCGACGACGGCGGGCTCTGGGTGTGCGGCCCGGAGTCCGCGGCGTGGGACTTCGAGCTCCCGCACGGGCGTCACGCCGTCGGCGTGCGATTCCGTCCCGGCGTCGCAGCGCGGGTCCTGCGGGTCGACGTCGACGACCTCCTCGACCGGCGAGAGCCTCTCGGCTCACTGCTCGGCGGCCGGGCCGAGCGACGGGCCTCCGAGCGGATCGGTGATGCCGCCGACCACCAGGCCGCGATCGTCGAGTGCGCCCGCTCGTGGGTCGCCTCGGCGCCGGGTGGCGACGAGCGCGATCGCGGCCTCGCCGTCGAGCTCACCCGGCCACGCCCGCCGACCGTCGACCAGCTCTGCGAGCGGATCGGCCTCTCCTCCCGCCAGCTCCGCCGCCGGTCGGCGAGAACCCTCGGGTACCCGCCCGCGACCTTCGTGCGCCTGATCCGGTTCCAGCGCTTCCTCCGCTCGGCTCGATCCGCGCCGACGGTGTCGGCAGCCGCCGCGACGGCCGGGTACGCCGACCACCCCCACCTCGTCCGCGAGTGTCGGGCGATCGCCGGGTCGGCGCCCACCGAGCTGCTCCAGTGGTACGAGCCGACCTTCCCGGGCGTGTCCGATCCGTACAAGACCGCCGTGGGCCGGGTCGCGACGATCGGCTCGTGACCGACTTCGCTGACCGACACCGCCGCCTCGCCACCCGATTCTCCGCCGTCATCGCCGACGTCGGTCCCGATGCCTGGGACTCGCCGTCGCCGTGCGAGGGCTGGTCCGCCCGAGACGTCGTGGCCCACGTCGCCGACACCCAGCTCGAGCTGGTCGAGCGCCTCGGCCTCGGATCGGGAGACGGACTGTCCGATGATCCCCTCGCACGCTGGTCGGCGGTGACGGTGCTCGTCCAGGGCCTCCTCGACGACCCGGCGACCGCGGACCACGGGTACGACGGCTTCCTCGGCCCGACGACCTTCGCCGAGACGATCGACCGGTACTACAGCTTCGACCTGGTCGTGCACGCCTGGGACCTCGCCCGGGCGGCCGGGCTCGACCAGCACGAGCCGATCGAACCCGGGGAGCTGGACCGCATCCGGGCCGATGCCGACTCGATGGGCGAGATGCTGCGCAGCCCCGGCATCTGCGGGCCGCCGGTCGCCGTCGACGCGGCCGCCTCACCCCAGGATCGGTTGCTCGCCCACCTGGGCCGACGCCCCTGACGGGAGCAGGGTTGATTATTTCGGGACAACTCGAAAGAGTGGCCTGGTGCCGATGACGTGCTGTGCTGGACCACGTGGCCGACGCACCCGACGATCTCGATGAGCTCGTCCGTGCGGTGTCGAACTCGACGCGGCGACACATCCTCCGGCTCTGCGCCGACCGGTACGTCCCGGCCGGGGAGATCGCCTCGGAGATCGACCTGGCTCCGGCGAGCGTCTCGGAGCACCTGAAGGTGCTGCGCAAGACGGGGCTGGTCGAGCTCGAGCGGTCGGGCACCTCGTGGCGCTATCGGACCGTCCCGGACCGCACGGCCCACGTCATCGATGCGCTCGCCGCCGACCTCCCGACCTCCGAGGGCCAGCACAGGAGCGAGCCATGAGCCACCCGATCGTCCACGTCGACATCACCGGCCCACAGGAAGCACCACTCCACGAGTTCTACGCCGAGCTGCTCGGCTGGGAGGTCCGCCCGATGGGACCGGGCTACGCCCTGGTGTCGACCCCCGACGGATCGCCGGACGGGGCGCTGGTCGAGGGCGAGCAGGCCGGGGTGACCATCGGCGTCGCCGTCCCCGACCTCGCAGCGGCGGTCGCGAACGCCGAGCGCATCGGTGGGTCGGTCGTGATGCCGCCGACCGACAACGGCTGGGTCCACAAGGCCCAGGTCACCGATCCGGCCGGCAACGTGCTCACGCTCATCGAGGACGCCGCTCGGGCAGACTGAGGGCATGGACCCCGACCGCCTCCGTCCCGGCGCGGTCGTCCGCCGCCAGCTCGTCCCGGACGACCCCCGCCGGGTCGGCGACGAGCCGGACTACCGCTTCACCCTCGCCAACGAGCGCACGTTCCTCGCCTGGATCCGCACCGCTCTCGCGCTCGCCGCCGGAGGGCTGGGTGCGGTCAGCCTGCTCAACGACGAGCTGGTCGGCGCCGAGGCACTCGGCGTGGCCCTGCTGGCGCTGAGCTTCCTCACGGCCGCGACCGCCTACCGGCGATGGGCGCTGGCCGAGACCTCCATGCGGCTCCACGAGCCGCTCCCCCCGTCGCGCCTCCCGGCCCTGATGGCGGTCTGCACCGCGCTGGTCGCGCTCGCTGCGGCGGTGCTGTTCGTCGTCGACCAGCTGTGAAGCGACAGGACCGTCCCCGGGAGAGCTTCGACGTCGGCCTCCAGCACGAGCGCACCGCGCTCGCCTGGGAGCGGACCTCGATCGCGACGATGGTCGCCGGTGTGATCTTCGCCCGGTACGCCGCCGAGGCGGCGCACCCCGGCCTCGCCGTGATCGGACTGCTCCAGGTCGCCGCCGGCGCATCCGTGCTCGTGTGGGCGGGCTGGCACTACGAGGAGCTGCACGGACCCCTCCGTCGCGGCACGCCCGTGGTGCACCCGCGGGCGGCGCGCTTCGTGGGGCTCTCGACCGTGGCCTTCTCCGGCCTGGCCCTCGCCCTGGTGATCCTCGACGTCGGGACGTGAGCCCCTGCCGCTTCGCCGCACGATGCGGTGAGATCGGGACATGTCCCGGCCGACGACCCGCGACGAGCTCGTCGAGCGGATCGAGACCGACTTCGCGCTGCTGACGACGACCGTCAACGCCCTGCCGAGCGACCAGCTGACCGTCGGTGGCGTCTGTGACGAGTGGTCGGTGAAGGACCTGCTCGCCCATCTCGACGCGTGGCACGAGCTGTTCCTCGGCTGGGAGGAGGTGGGCTCGACCGGCGGCTCCCCCGAGATGCCGGCGCCGGGACTGACCTGGAAGGACACGCCGACGCTCAACCAGCAGATCTGGGAGCGGACCCGCGGCGACGACCTGGCCGACGTCCGGGCGCGCCTCGACGACTCCCACCGCCGGATCGCCGCCACCGTCGCCCGCTACGGCGACGACCTGTTCGAGAAGCGCCGGTACGCGTGGACCGGGTCGACGTCGGTGGGCAGCTACGCGGTGTCGGCCACGACGAGCCACTACGACTGGGCCCGCAAGCTCATCCGCCGCTGGGCGAAGGCACACCGGTTCGAGACCTGACGGCGGACCGGGTTCAGCGGTTGCCCCGCTGCCCTCGCGGCCGCCTCGTGGGTACGGCCGTGGGCGGTCGGGTCCGACGGCGCTCGTCCGGTCCGTCGCGACGGGCCGACCGGCGGGGTGTGGGCCGGTCGTCGCTGTTCGACGGCCGGCGGGAACCCGGCGGGCGGGTGCCCTTCGGGGTGGTGCGGCCGCCGCTGCGGCGACCGGGGGAACGACGAGGCATGGAGCTCCTCCGTGACGAAGGACGGATCGGACGCGGCCGGGCGACGGCCGGGAGGGATCAGCGCACGCACACGGCGTGCAGGAGCTCACTTGCGCATGAGGGCGACGGTAGGCGGCACCCGCCGCCGACGTCGACCGGATTTCGGCCGGCTCAGATGGCGTCGAGGAACTCGCGCAGGGGCGGGTTGACCTCGTCGGGGTGGGTCATGTTCGGCGCGTGGGCGGCGCCCTCCACCTTGATCACGCCGCGGCAGTCCGGCACCCCGGCGCACACCGCCTCGGCCCGCTCGACCGAGATCGCCTGATCGGCGGTCCCGTGCACGACCAGCACCGGGCAGGTGATCTCACCCAGCCGACCGGACACGTCGTCGCGCTCGAGCAGCGCTCCGCCGGCCGTGGCCAGGCCCGCCCGGTCGACCTGATGCCACCGGGGGATCCACTCGGCGGCGAGCTGCTCGTCGCCGAGGATCAGGTCCGAGACGCCGAGGAACAGCCCGGCGATCTCCTCGTCGGTGCCGTTGGACATGACGTGGAGCATCCCCTGGTAGCCCTCCAGGGTCTCGGCGTCGTCGACGTCGGCCGCCGAGTCGATCAGCACCAGCCCTCGCACCCGCTCGGGCGCCGTGAGCGCGGCGCGCAGCGACAGGAAGCCGCCCTGGGACATCCCGACCAGCACCGCCGAGTCGATGCCGAGGTGGTCGAGCAGGCCGAGGGCATCGGCGGCGGAGTCCCAGTACGAGAACGGGCCGGGTGCCGGCGTGTCGCCGAAGCCACGCTCGTCCCACCGGATGCACCGGAAGTCGGGAGCGAGCGCGTCGACCTGCAGGTCGAACATCGTGTGGTCCATCAGGAAGCCGTGGCTGAAGAGCACGGCCGGCCCGTCGCCGCCGCTGTCCTCGTATCGGATCGAGATGCCGTTGATCGTCGCCGTCGCCATGGCGCCAACCTAGGTCGAACGTCGGCTGCCTGCCGTCGGAGTCGCGTCAGCGATCCGCGGTGGCCAGTCGGAGCCCGAACGCGAGCAGCAGCGTGCCGAGGGTGCGCTGGACCCAGCGGAGCACGGCGGGTCGTTCGAGCACCCGGTCGCGGGCGGCCGCGCTCAGTGATGCGTAGCCGAGGAACACGACGAAGGTCATCGCCATGAAGATCAGGCTGAGCGCGATCAGGCCCGGGTCGAGGGGGCGAGGCGTCGAGTCGAGGAACTGGGGCAGGAAGGCGAAGAAGAAGACGGTGAGCTTCGGGTTGAGCAGGTTGAGCACGATCCCGCGGCGCACGACCACGGCCATCGAGGCGCTGCTCCGCTCCTCGCCGTCGACCTGGAGGGCGCCGCCGCTGCGGATCATCGAGACGCCCATGAACACCAGGTAGGCGACGCCGGCCCAGCGCACGACCTCGAAGGCCGCGGCGCCGACCTGCATCACCCCGGAGAGGCCGAGCAGGGCGGCCAGGAGGTGGGGGACGATCCCGAGGGTGCAACCGAGCGCGGCGAAGGCGCCCCGGCGCCACCCACCGGAGATGGCGCAGGCGACCGTGTAGACGACGCCGGTGCCGGGGATGATCACGACGACCAGGGAGGTGAGGAGGAACTCGATCGACATCGGGCCGACGCTAACCCCAACCCGAGGGGGTCCCCGACCGAGTTCGCCGATCAGCCCGGTGTCGCCCCGGGGGCGGGCGGGAAGCCGGCCGCCTCGTTGCCGAAGCGCAGGAGGGGCATCGACGCCCGCACGGTGTCGACGATCACGCCGATGACCCGGCACTCGACCCAGTCGCCGCGGTCGAGGCGCCGGGACAGCTCGATCGATCGGAGGCGGAGGTCGGGGGCCAGCTCGTGCCCGACCCACGGCTCGAAGCCGCGGGGCATCCGGACCAGCCGGTCGTCGGCGAGCTCGAGGCCGGCGGCGCGCAGGCCGTCGACGATCGCCCGCCACCGGTCGGGCTCGTCGAGGAGACGCCGCCGGATCGGAGCGAGCATCGCCGCGGGCGGCCGATGGAAGCCCACCCCCACGAAGCCCCCGCCCGCGGCGACCTCGACGTGCACGCATCCCTCGCGAGCCGGCTTCGAGCCGGTGCTGGTGAGCAGCGCTCGCACGGCGGTCGCGTACGGCTCCGCCTTGGCGTAGCGCTGGTCGCGCAGCTGCCGGAAGATCGTCCGGCGGCCTCCCGACACCGGCCACGGACCCTCGCCGAGCTGCTGCGAAGCCGCCTCGAGCACGTCCACGAGGGGGTCGACCAGCAGCCTGCGGAACTCGTCGCGGCGGGGCTCGAACCAACTGCGCTCGTTGTGCTCCTCCAGTTGAGCGAGGAACTCGAACCCGGCCGGGGAGATCACGACGGCGACGGTAGCGAGGGATACTCGGCCCGGTGATCCCCACCCGCCGACCACGACCGCACGGCTGAGCCCACCGCGTGGCGTCGCGACACGTCCCGGTCGCCGGGATCGATCTCCTCACCACCCTGCGACCGCTCACGTTCCTCCGGGGCGACCCCTGCATCCGGCTGGCGCCGGGCCGGCTCGAGCGGGCGACGATCACCCCGGACGGGGTCGGTGCGATCGTCGTCACCTGGGTCGACGGCGGCGACGTGGCGACCGTCAAGACGTCGGGCGACGGTGCCGACTGGCTGGCGGATCGAGCGCCGGCCCTGCTCGGCACCGACGACGACGCCTCCTCCTTCGATCCCGAGGCCCCACCGTTGCGCGACCTGTGGCGGCGACACGGCGGCGACCGGATCGTCCGGACCAGCACGCTGTGGCACGACCTCGCCTGGTTCATCGTCCAGCAGCGCATCACCACCGCGGACGCCGCCGACCAGTGGCGCCGGCTCGTCTTCGAGCTCGGCACGCCCATCGACGGGATCGACGGCCTCGTCGCTCCGCCCGAGCCGGCGACCGTCGCCCGGCTCGCCTACCCCGACCTGCACCGGTTCGGCATCGAGCGCCGCCGGGCCAACCACCTGCGCGAGGCCGCCCGGTTCGTCGCCCGTCGCCAGGACCTCGCCGACCGACCCTTCGCCGAGGTCCGACCGGCACTCGCCGCCGTGAGCGGCATCGGGCCCTGGACGCTCGGCTGCGTCGCGACCCAGACGTGGGGTGAGGCCGACGAGATCATCCTCGGCGACGACGGCCTGCCCTCGATGATCTCGTGGATGCTCGCCCGCGAGCACCGGGCCGACGATCGGCGCATGGTGGAGCTGCTCGAGCCGTTCCGGCCGCACCGCTACCGGGTCATCCGCCTGGCGTTCGCCGCCGGTGTCCGCCCTCCCCGGCGGGCCCCGAGGGGTCGGCGCACCGACATCCGGCGGCGGTGAGCCTCACCTGACCGGAGCACCCCTCGCGTCGTCGGTCGCCAGGAGCACGGCATCGAGCAGGCGGTCGTTCGCAGCGGCCAACCGGGCGGGATCGGCGTGGCCGAGCTCGTGGAGCTCGTCGGGGTCCTCGGCGAGGTCGAAGAGGATCGACTCACCGGTGCTGAACCGGGTGAGCTTCGTGCCGTCATCGGCGACGATCGTGCGGATCCGGTGCGGCACGCCGAGGATCCTCGCCGTCCGAGGGCGCAGGTCGTCCTCGACGAGCACGTGGTCCCGCACGGCGGCCGACGGATCGTCGAGCACCGGGACGAGCGACCGGCCCTGGATCCCGTCGTTCGGCGTCACCTCGGCCAGCTCGAGCAGCGTCGGGGCGAGGTCGATGCTGCTGGCCGGCGACGTCGATCGGCCGGAGCCTCGCCGGGGGTCGGCGACCACGAGCGGGACGCGCTGCGTGCCGTTGAACGGCATCGAGCCCTTCAGCATCAGCCCGTGGTCACCCATCATGTCGCCGTGGTCGGCGGTGAGGACCACGATGGTGTCGTCGAGCTGGCCGAGCGCCTCGATCGCCGACAGGATCCGGCCGACCCCGTCGTCGACGAGCTCGATCATCCCGTAGGTGGCCGCGATGGCCTCGCGGACCAGATCGGCGTCGGAGGCGCCGAAGGGCAGCACCCACGCCAGCTGGTCCGCAGCCGTGCCCTGCTGCAGCTGCCGGAGGTAGGCCGGCGCGCGATCGAGCGGATCGGACCGCGTGCCCGGCAGCTCCATGTCGGCCGGGTCGTGCCGGTCGAACCAGCGTCCCGGCGGCGTCATCGGGTGGTGCGGATCGGGAAACGACGCCCAGACATAGAAGGGGTCGCCGGCGGCGACGGCCTCGCGTACGAAGGCGATGGTCCGATCGGTGACGAAGTTGGTGCTGTGCAGCTCCTCGTCGTACGGCGGGTCGTAGATCTGCCACCAGCGATCGGAGCCGCGCCGCCTCGGCGCGTCGGCCGTGAGCGGGACGACGAGATCCTCGTAGCGACCGCCGCGGTCGAGGGCCCAGCGGAGGTGGTGGCCGCTCACCCGAGCGCCGTGGTCGATGGACAGCTCGACGTGGCCGAACCCGTAGAAGTCGTCGGGCAGCTCGGGCGGATCGTCCTCGTAGCGCTCGGCGTCCTCCCACGTGTCCCAGCCGGTGCCGTAGCCGTGGTCGATCGCCGCCGCGCCTCGGGCCGGGAAGGTGGCGTTGCGGCTCATGCCGTGTTGCAGGTGCGACTTGCCGATCAGCGCGGTGCGCCAGCCCTCGGCGCGGAACTGGCGGACGTGGGTTCCCGCGCCCCATTCGAGCGATCGATCGTTGAAGATCACGCCGTGCGCGCTCGGGAGGCGCCCCGTCATGATCGACGACCGGTTCGGCATGCACACCGGGTTGGCGACCCAGGCGTTCTCGAACACCGTGCCGCGGGCTGCGACCGCGTCGAGGTAGGGGGTGCGGACCATCTGGTTGCCGAGGTACCCGTTGTGGTCGGCGCGCTGCTGGTCGGTGACGACGACGAGGACGTTGGGCCGGCGCGACCCCGCGGTCTCGGCGCTCATGCCGGGAACGCCCCGCCGCGACCCTCGCCGGCCGCGAAGCGTTGGGCACCGGCGGCCGTCTCGCCGCTGTCGATCACGGTCCGGCCCAGGGTCACCTCGCGCGACATCGCCGCGCTCAGCGACGACCCCCACTGCTCGTAGGAGCTGAGCCGATCGGTGCGCAGGCATCGCTGCGGGAAGGCGCGCAGCTGCTGGGCGAGGGCGACGGCCGCGTCGAGCGCCTGGCCGGTCGGGACGACCCGGTTGGCCAGGCCCATGCGCAGGGCCTCGTCGGCGCCGACCGGACGGCCGGTCAGGATGAGGTCGAGGGCGTGGGAGTGCCCGATCAGGCGGGGCAGTCGGACGGTCCCACCGTCGACGAGTGGTACCCCCCAGCGACGGCAGAAGACCCCGAACACGGCGTCCTCGCCGGCGACTCTCAGGTCGCACCAGACGGCGAGCTCCAGCCCACCGGCGACGGCGTGGCCCTCGACCGCTGCGATGACCGGCTTCGAGAGCAGCAGGCGGGTCGGGCCCATCGGGCCGTGGGTGCCGATGATCGAGTCGGGCGGGTCGAGGCCGACGCGGTTGCCGCGCCCCTCGCCGAGGCCGTGGAGGTCAGCGCCGGCGCAGAAGGTGCCGCCCGCCCCCGTGAGCACCGCGACATCGAGCGCGTCGTCGGCGTCGAAGTCCCGGAAGGCGAGATCGAGCGCCTCGGCGGTCGGCCGGTCGACGGCGTTCCGCCGCCCCGGCCGGTCGATCGTGATGGTCCGGACGCCGTCGACGTCCTCGATCCCGACGGTCATCGTCGCTCCCCCTCGTCGAGGAGATCGTCGCCGGGCGGCCCACAACGAGCAAACCGGTCGGGGCCGCTCCGGTGTGGGTCGGTAGCGTGCCGCCGTGACCCAGATCGACGCGCGAACCGACGGGCACCGCTTCGGTGCACCCGCTCCGCTGGTCGTCCTCGTCGCCGGCAGCCTCATCGCCACCATCTCGCTCGGCGTCCGGTCCACGTTCGGCCTCTTCCAGGACCCGGTCATCGACGAGCTCGGGCTCCAGCGGGCGCCGTTCGCGCTGGCGATCGCCATCCAGGCCATCGTCTGGGGGATCACCCAGCCGATCGCCGGCGCGGTCGCCGATCGCTACGGCGCGGGACGGGTCATCGTCGGCGGCGCGGTCGTCTACGCCATCGGCATCGTCGTGCTGGCCGGCGCCGACACCGAGGGCGGGCTACTGATCTACGGCTTCGTGACCGGCATCGCCGCCGGATCCGCGAGCTTCGCCGTCGTGTTGGCGTCGGTGGGTCGGATGGCCGCGCCCGAGCGCCGGTCGATGGCGCTCGGGATCATCACGGCGATGGGCTCGGTGGGCCAGTTCCTGCTGGTCCCGCTCGCCCGTGCGCTGCTCGATCGGATGGACTGGCGGGCGGTCCTCGTCGTGTTCGCCGCGATCGCGGCGACGATGGCCCTCCTCGCCCCGGCCCTGCGCGGCAACGCCTCCGACCAGCAGGCGGCGGACGCCGGACCGACACGATCGCTCGGCCACGACCTTCGTCGAGCGGCCCGCTCCCGCAGCTACCTGCTGCTCAACGCGGCGTTCTTCGTGTGCGGCTTCCACGTCACGTTCATCGCCACCCACCTCCCGTCGTACATCGGTGACCTCGACATCACGGCCTCGGCGGCCTCGTCGGCGCTGGCCCTGATCGGGCTCTTCAACGTCTTCGGATCGCTGCTCGCCGGGTGGCTGGGGGCTCGCATCCCCCACACGTACATCCTCGCCTCGATCTACGCGGCCAGGGCCGTGGTGATCGGCGTCTACCTCGTCGTGCCGACGACGGCGACGACCACGATCGTGTTCGGTGCGGTCATCGGCGTGCTCTGGCTCTCGACGGTGCCGGGCACCTCCGCCATCGTCGCCTCGCTCTTCGGCACGGCGAACGTCGGGGCGCTGTTCGGGATCGTGTTCCTCTCGCACCAGGCCGGTGCCTTCGTCGGCGCGTGGATGGGTGGTGTGCTGGCCGACGCCACCGGCTCCTACGACGCCGCGTGGCAGACGGCGATCGGGTTGGGGATCGCGGCGGCGATCCTCCACCTCCTCATCGACGAGCGCCCCGAACCCGACGAGCTCCCACCGCGGCGCGGCGTGGCGATCGCCCCGGCGGCCGGTGTGGTGGCGGTGCTGCTCGCCGGCTCGCTGACCATCACCGCCGCCCGGGCCGAGGCCCACCCCCAAGCCGTCGACCGTCCCGCCTTCGTCTGCGCGGTGAGCTGATGCCCGCCGACACCGAGCTCGTGCGGCGTCGCTTCGGCGAGGCCAGGGTGGCGCGGCTCGCGACCATCACCGAGGACGGCAGCCCCCACCTCGTCCCGTGCACGTTCGTGCTCGACGGCGAGCTCGTGCACACCGCCGTCGACGCCAAACCGAAGTCCACCCTCGCCCTCAAGCGCCTCGACAACATCCGCGCCCACCCGTCGGTGACGTTCCTCGTCGATCACTACGACGAGGACTGGGACGCGCTCTGGTGGGTCCGGGCCGACGGCACGGCGCGCATCGTGGAGGACGGCCCCGATCGCGATCGAGCGCTGACGTTGCTCGTCGAGAAGTACTCGCAGTACCGGGAGGTGGCCCTGCCCGGAGCGGTGATCACCGTGACGATCGATCGATGGCGGAGCTGGCGCTGAGCGCCGTCGTCAGGGCGTGACGACCAGCTTGCCGGCCGCCTTGCGGTCGATCAGCGCCCGCAGCGCCTCGGCGGCACGATCGAGCGGGTACCGCCCCGAGACGTGGGGCTGGAGGTCGCCGGCGGCCACCCACTCGATGAGCTGGTCGCTGATCGCCGCGCTCTTCTCGGGCTCGCGACCCGTCATGGCGCCGTAGAAGACGCCGATGATCTGGCAGCTCTTGAGCAGCGCCAGGTTCAGCGGGATCGCCGGGATGCCGGCGGTGAAGCCGATGACGAGGAACCGGCCCTCCCAGCCGATCGCACGCAGCGCCAGCTCGGCCTTGTCGCCACCGACGCAGTCGTAGACGACGTCGACGCCCTGGCCGCCGCTGAGCTCCTTGGCCCGCTCCTTGAGGTTCTCGTCCGAGTAGTTGATCGTCTCGTCGGCGCCGGCCACGCGGCACAGGTCGAGCTTCTCGTCGCTCGACGCGGCGGCGATCACCCGGGCGCCCATCAGCTTGCCGATCTCGATGGCGGAGAGACCGACCGCCCCCGCAGCTCCCGTGACGAGCATCGTCTCGCCCGGCTGCAGGTCGGCCCGGTAGCGCAGGCCGTAGAGGGTGGTGCCGTGGGCGTAGTTCAGCCCGGTGACGGCCTCGAACGACACGTTGTCCGGCACGCGTCGAGCCCCGGCGGCCGGGAACACCATCTGCTCCGCGTAGGCGCCGGTCGTGCCCAGCCCGCCGGCGGCGCGGTCGCCGACCGACCAGCCCTCGACCCCGTCGCCGACCGCCACCACCACACCGGCCCCCTCGGTGCCGGGGATGTACGGCAGGCCGGTCTTGAACTGGTACTTGTCCTCGAGCATCAGCGTGTCGGGGAACGTCACCGCAGCCGCCTCGACGTCGATGAGGAGCTGCCCCTCGCCGGGGACCAGGTCGTCCACCTCCTCCACCACCAGGTTCTCGGGCGGACCGAACTCCTTGCACACCACAGCCTTCATGGCGAGGACCGTAGACCGGCGGGTGCGACGCCGACACCTCGACGGGCAGGAGGGGAACTCGTGCCGGACCGTGAGCGGTCGCCAGCTACGGTCGCCCTCGTTCGCTGACACCGCCGGAGGTGCACATGCGGGCCGATCGTTTGGCCTAGGTCCCGCAACGGGACGAACTGACCTCTGGACCGCCCACGGCGCCGCGTTGCCTGGGCGGTCCGTCGCTCGCGTCCGCACCGGTTCCCGGGATGGCCCTCCACGATGTCGATGTTCTCGCGCCGCGACCCGGCGCACCCGTCCGCCGCTCTCGCGCGCGCCTTCGTGCGCTGGAGCTTCCTCCGCAGCGCCCTCTGGCGCGGCTACTGGCTCCTGGCCGGCGTGTACCTGGTGGTGGTCGCCGGGCTCTCGGCGTCGCAGCTGGTCCTCGTCGGCGCGGTGCAGTCGGCGACCGTGTTCGCAGCCGAGCTGCCCGCCGGGCTGCTCGCAGACACGCGGAGCCGGCGCACCTCGCTCGTCATCGCACACGTCGCGACGGGTGCCGGGATGGTCATGGCCGGGTTGGTCACGTCCTTCCCGGCGCTCGCGGCGTCCCAGGCGCTCTGCGGGCTCGGCTGGGCCTTCGCCAGCGGCGCCGACGTCGCGTGGATCAGCGACGAGCTCGGCGAGCCGGATGCGGTGCCTCGGGTGCTCGCGGTGCGGGCTCGGTGGGACCTGATCGGTGCCGCCGTCGGGCTCCTGGGCCTCGGCGGGGTCGGCGCGGCGGCCGGGCTGAGCGCCGGGATCGTGACCTCCGGCGTGCTCATGATCGGGCTCGCCGGTGTCGTCGGTCGCTTCCCCGAGCGGCGATTCGTTCCCGTCGATGGTCGACGGGCGCGCGCCGGGTGGCGGGTGCTGCGGCGAGCGGTCGTGTTGGCGGCCGGGGACCGTGACATCCGCCTGGTCGCAGCGGCCTGGCTGCTGATCAACGGCAGCGCCGACGCGTACGGCCGCCTCGTCGACCAGCGGCTGCTCGGGCTCGGGTTCGGCGAGGGCGAACGACCCATCGTGTGGTTCACCGCCCTCGGCCTGGTGCTGCTGGCGGTCGGTGCGCTGACCCTGCGCGCCGTCGAAGCTCGCGTCCACGACGACGCCGTCGCCGTGCGCGCCATCGTGGCGGCCTGCCTCGTCGCCGCGCTCGGCCTGGTCGTGTTCGCCGTCGCTCCCGACCCGCGCTTCGCCATCGCCGGCGTCGTCCTCGCCACCGGTGCCGCCCACCCGGGTTCGGTGGTGCGAGCGATGACCGAGATCTGGGTGAACCGACGCACGGCCAGCGACGTCCGCACGACGACCCACTCCCTGCTCTCCCTCACCGAGCAGACCGGAGAGGTCCTCGTCGGTGCGTCGTTGGCCGTGCTGGCAGCGGGGAGCCCAACCTGGTCGTTCGCCGGCTGCGCCGTGCTCGTCGCGATCGCGGCCATGCTCGTCGCAGCGACCGGACGGCGCCGCCGGTGAGGCCGAGGAATCCTGTATCGATCCGGCAACCTCGTTCGTGGGGTGAGGTGTGGGTCAGATCTCCGGCGAACAGATCGAGCCGGCCCGAGCGATCGAGTTCGATGCGTTCTTCGAACGGGAGGCACTCGGGCAGCTCCGGCGCACAGTCCTGCTCCTCGGCTCGGAGGCCGATGCCGGCGACGTCGTGCAGGAGGCCTTCGCGCGGTTGTGGGAACGATGGGACCGCCTCGACGAGCCGGGCCCGTACCTGAATCGCACGGTGCTCAACCTCTGCCGGGACCACGCCAGACGGGCGCGGCGCCACCGCGGCGTCCTCGCCCGCCTGGATCGACGGCCGGAGACGACGGAGCACTCGGAGCTGCTCGACGACGTCCTGGCCGGGCTGCCGTTCAACCAGCGCGCCGCGATCGTGCTCCGGTACTGGGCGGGCATGACCAACGACGAGATCGCGCACGAGCTGGGCTGCGCCCCCGGTTCGGTCGGACCGTGGATCCGGCGAGCCTTGGACACGATGGGCAAGGAGCTCCGATGAGCACGCTCGAAGACCAGCTGACCGACCGGTTGCACGCCCGGGTGGCCAACGTGCAGCTGCCGATCACCGCCGAGGACGTCCGCATGGGTCGATCGCTCGCCGAGCTGGGCGTGGAGGGGCGTCGGCGCGGCCCTCGGTCCTGGTGGGTCGGGGCCGCAGCGCTCGTCGTCGTCGCGGGGCTCGCGGCGATCGTCGCCTCGTCGACGCTCGACGACGGCACCGACGACGTCTCGACCGCGGCATCGGACACGACGGGGGGCGGTGCATCCGCCGGTTCGGGCGAGGTGATCGAGCGCGGGATCGAGGTCGTCGCCGATGCCGTCCCCAGCCTCCTCGCGCCGGCCGCCACCGTGCTCGAGGCCGACGGGGTCGGGCGGATCGAGATCGGTCCGCCATCGGCGGCGCTGCTCGCCGACCACCCCGAGCTCGACGAGGCCGACTGCGTCGCGACCGGCGGCGCCTACTCGTGTGCATTCGAGGTGAACGGCCGGCAGCGCTTCGACGCCGGCTCGATGGGCGCTCCTGGGATCGTCGCCGGGGGCCGAGCCTCGAGCGACGGCCGGTTCTTCCTCATCGACCACCGTGGGCCGACGATCGTGATCAGCTCGCTCGACGCGGCCGTCGCGGTCGTCGAGATCGAGACGGCCGACGAGCTCGTCCGTCAGGTCCCGGCCGCGGGGACCATCGCCGTGCCCTTCTCGCCCAGCGCTGAGGTGCTGACGATCCGGGCCGACGGCGAGTCGGGCCGGCAGCTGTGGACCGAGCAGTTCGAACTGCCCGATCCCCCTCCGCAGACCTCGGTCGATGAGGACGAGGAGGCGTACCGCCGATTCGAGGTGGCGGAAGGGTCGACCGTCGACCAGATCCTGGCCGCGGTCGACGACGCCGACCTCGACTTCAGCGGGGCCGAGCTCGAGGCCGCTCTCCGCGCCATCGACCCGGACCGGTGGGTGCCGTCGACATCGCCGGCGGCGGCGGGCGGTGAGCCGCTGGAGGGACGGCTCCTCGCCAGCAGGTTGCTCTTCGGTCGCGACGACCCGCCGGAGGTGCTCGCCGAGTACATGGCGCGGGGGTTCGAGCTGACCGCCGCGCGGCACGGCCTCGACGACGCCCCGGCCCTCGTCGGACTGACACCGGCGGAGGTGCTCGTCGTCGCCTCGATCATCCAGGTCGAGGCACCGGAGTACGCCGACCGACCTCTGGTCGCCCGGGTCATCTACAACCGGCTCGAGGCCGGCGAACCGCTGGGGATCGACGCGGTCCTCGCCTACGACCTGGGACGTGAGGTGCTCACCGCTGCCGACCTCGATCTCGACTCGCCGTACAACATGCGCCGGGTCGTCGGCCTCCCGCCGACGCCCATCGGTGCACCGGACGAGCTGTCGATCGAAGCGGCCCTGCGACCGGCCGAGGGCGACTGGTTCTACTTCGCCCGGACCGAACCCGACGGTGGCCTCAGCTTCGCCTCCACCATCGAGGAGTTCGAGGAGATCGTGGCGAGCTGTCGCGACGCCGGCTTCTGCTCCTGAGGGGAGCGCCTACGGCTGGCGGCCGAGGAAGCCGAGCAGCTGCTCCTGCGGGGTCGGGTCGTCACCGACGTCGATCTGGGGGCCGAACATGTTGTCGCCCCGCAGCATCTGGTCGGGCACGCGCTGCAGGCCCAGGTAGGTCGACTGGACGGCCTCGACGGGGAGCGTGTCGTCGGCACCCACCGATCGGGCCAGATCCCAGCTGTGCACGAGCAGGTCGCCGATCACGAACCCGGCCACCTGCTGCTTGGGCATGCCACCCATGGCCTCGACCGTGCCCTCGAGGTTGGCCGGATCGGCCAGCGCACCCGCCAGGGCCGGCTCCAGCTCCTCCCACGGGGAGCCGGGGGTCAGGCCGGCGAGGGCCATGGCGCCCTGCCCCTGCCAATGCATCGCGTGCTCGATCAGGTCGCCGACCGTCCAGCCCGGGCACGAGGCGCACGGTGCGGCGAGATCGTCATCACCGACCTGGGCGCGCACCTCGTTCCACTTGTCGGCCGCCTGCTGCCAGATGCTCCCCATGTCCATGTCGGCTCCCCCGGTTCGAGTCGGCGCACAGCCTCGCGCGGTCGCCCGCCCGCCGCTGCGGTGCGACGACTAGCGTCGCGGAGGTGGGTGCGGGACGGGGGGTGCGCGAGCGTCGGGGGGTCCGCGGCCACCGCCGGGCGTCGGCATCGGGCCACCACCGACCGACCGGGTCCGAGGCCGAACGCCTGCTCCAGCTGCAGCGCCGTGCCGGCAACCACGCCGTCTCCACGCTCGTCGCCCGCCAGGCCGCGACGAGGCGGCAGCCGAACGCCGCACTGGACCTCGAGGTACCCGACTTCGCCGTCCCGCTCGACCGGGCCGTCGTGGCGAGGGTCCAGGCGCTGCTCGACGAGGACAAGTTCCAGGAGGCCATCGACCGCGTGGTGGCCGCCGCGGCCTCGATGGGGATCGTCGACGCCTCGCTGCTGCACGGCAGGAAGGTCCTGTACACCGCCGGCCTGCAGGGCGGCCTCACCCGAGCGCAGTTCAGCGCCAGGATGCGACCGCCCAGCGGTCCCTGGGAGCTCGTGCTCGACCGACAGAGCGTCCGACTCGGTCGGTCCGTGATGTCCTCACCCGCCATGCTCTACGGCGCGCTCCTCCACGAGTGGCGTCACGTGCGGATGAACGTCCGCTGGAACGGTGCGCCGCTCTCGGCTCCGCCCGTGGACGAGACGTTCGAGATCAGCGCGCTGCCCGGTCTCGACGAGCGCGGGCGCGAGGTGTGGCAGGAGCTCGACGCCTACTGCTGGCAGATCGAGCACGCTCGGGAGATCGGCCACTCCGGCCACGAGATCCGCCAGCTGCTCCACAACATCCAGTCGCTGGTCGGCGCCAGCCTGTCGCGGCTGTCGACGCTCCCCGCGACGATCGCCGATCCGGCCCGCGCCCGCTACAGCCGAGCGGTCGCCACGGCCCGCCAGCTCCTCGCCAACATCCCCTGACCCGGCGGCAGCGAAGGCTTAGAAGCCCATCGAGCGGCCGATGATCTCCTTCATGATCTCGGTCGTGCCGCCGTAGATCGTCTCGATGCGGGTGTCGGTCCAGGCTCGGGCGATCGGGTACTCGCGCATGTACCCGTAGCCGCCGTGGAGCTGGACGCACTGGTCGACGACCTTCTTGCGCAGCTCCGTGCACCACCACTTGGCCATCGAGGCCGTCTCGGTCGTGAGCGTGCCGGCGACCAGCTCCTCGATGCAGCGGTCGATGAACACCCGGGCGATCTGCACCTCCGTCGCCATCTCGGCGAGCACGAACTTCGAGTTCTGGAACGAGCCGATCTTCTGACCGAAGGCCTGTCGCTCGGTGCAGTACTCGACCGTCCACTCGAGGTACTGCTCGCACGCGGCGATGGCGTTGAGCGCGATCGAGAGCCGCTCCTGCGGGAGGAAGTCCATCAGCGAGAAGAAGCCCGTGCCCTCGTCGCCGAGCAGGTTCTCGACGGGGACGAGGACGTCGGTGAAGGACAGCTCGGCGGTGTCCTGGGCGTGGAGGCCGACCTTGTCGAGGTTGCGACCCCGCTCGAAGCCCTCCATCCCCCGCTCGATCACCAGCAGCGAGATGCCCCGGTGTGACTGGGCCGGGTCGGTCTTCACCGCGGTCACGACGAGGTCGGCGATGATCCCGTTGGAGATGAACGTCTTCGCCCCGTTCACGACGTAGTGGTCACCGTCGCGGACGGCGGTCGTGCGGATGTTGCCAAGGTCGCTGCCGGTGCCGGGCTCGGTCATCGCGACGGCGAGGATGCCCCCCTCACCACTGACCGTCTTGGGCAGCCAGCGCGCCTTCTGCTCGTCGTTCGAGAGCTCCAGCAGGTACGGCAGCACGATGTCGTTGTGGAGCGTGAAGCCGTTGGCCGCGCCGCCCGGACCGGCCTTGGTCAGCTCCTCGCCCAGCACGGCGTTGAAGCGGAAGTCGTCGACCCCACCTCCACCGTGCTCCTCGGGAACGGCCATGCCGAGGAAACCGGCCTCGCCGGCCCGCTTCCACACGTCGTGGGACACCACACCTGCCGCCTCCCACTCGTCGATGTGGGGCGTGACCTCACGTTCGACGAACGTGCGGACGGCAGCACGGAATTGCTCGTGCTCCTCGGTGAACAGGGTGCGCTCCATCACCCCAGTCTGCGCCCTGGGGCCCGCCCCGGGCGAAGTCAGGCCCGGGCGTGGGCTCGTTCGGCCAGCCTGGTGAGGAGCGCCAGCAGCGCACGCTTGGCGGAGACGCGGTGCCGGGCATCGAGCTCGACCATCGGGATCTCCGGATCGAGGTCGAGCGCGCCGCGCACGTCGTCGATCGAGTGGGTCCGCTCGCCGTTGAACAGGTTCACCCCGACGGCGAACGGGACGTTGCGGCTCTCGAAGTAGTCGATCGCCGCGAACGACTGGTCGATGCGGCGGGTGTCGACGAGCACGACCGCCCCGAGCGCGCCCTGCACGATGTCGTCCCACATGAACCCGAACCGGTCCTGGCCCGGCGTGCCGAACAGGTAGAGCACGAGGAACTCGTCGACGGTGATCCGACCGAAGTCGAGCGCGACCGTGGTCGTGGTCTTGGTCGTGACGTGGCCGCGGTCGTCGACGCCGGCGGCGCGCTCGGTCATCGCCGCCTCGGTCTGGAGGGGTTCGATCTCGGACAGGGCGCCGACGAAGGTCGTCTTCCCGACGCCGAAGCCTCCGGCGACGACGACCTTGACGGCCAGCGGAGCCTCGGTCGGCTCAGAGGGCACGGACACGTTCGATCAACCTCTCGATGACGGTGACGTCCTCGGCAACCGAGTGCGGTTCCCTCACGTCGACGTGACCACTGGCGTGGAGATCGGCGACGAGCACCCGGGCGACGCCCAGGGGGATGTGGAGCCGGGCGGCGATCTCGGCGATCGATGCCGGCCGGACGCACAGCGCGACGATGTCGGCGGCCTCGAAGCGAAGCTGCGACTCGCCGACGTCGACGACGCTGCGGACCATCGCCTCGATGGCCAGCGTCTCGTCGACGGGACGGGTCCGACCTCCGGTCATGAGGAAGGGTCGGACCAGATCAGGACGCCCGCGGCGGATGCTGCGGGGCTCGTTCACGCCAGGACCTTGCGCTTCAGCTCGGAGACGATCTCGGGCGTGAGCAGCGAGCCGGCTCGTTCGACCAGCAGCGTCATCTCGTAGCCGACGAGACCGATGTCGGAGTCGCGCTTGGCGAGCACACCGAGCGTGCTGCCGTCGGAGATCGAGGCGACGAACAGGAAGCCGCGGTCCATCTCCACCACGACCTGCTCGAGCTTCTCCATCCCGAAGCAGCGGGAGGCACCGTGCCCGAGGCTGACGAGGCCGCTGACGATCGCGGCGAGCTGCTCGGCCGCCGAGCGCTCGAGGCCCTGGGACATCGCGATGAGCAGGCCGTCCGACGAGACGCCGACCGCGTCGACGACGCCGGCGGTCTTGTTGACGAAGCTCGACATCAGCCAGTCGAACTGCCGAGCCTGCTCGGCGACCGACTGGCCGTTGACATCACTCATCGGAGGTCTCCTCGTCGATCGGCGCTGCGACCTCTCGGCCTCGCCGGACGCCACTCTGGAATCGGGAGAGCATGTCGCGGACCGAGTCGGCGTCTCGCTCGGTCAGGCTCTCGGTGCCGCCGCTCACCTCGGAGAACCGGCCTCCGGTTTCGGGGAGCTGTGCGCCCCGGACCCGTCGGGTGAGGGGAGCGGCGCCGGACGCAGCGGCCGGTGCCGCCGGTGGGGTCGCCGCCGCGGGCGAGGGCTCCGGCACCGCCGGTTCGGACGGCGCGGGTGTGGGATCGGGCCGGCCGTTCGTCGCTGCGTCGCCGTTCGACGGCACCGATTCGTCGGCCCCGTTCGACGCAGCGGGTTCCGCGGGCTCGACGGGCGCACCGTTCGACGCAGCCGGCTCGACGGGCTCGGCGGGCACATCGACCACACCGTTCGACGCAGCCGGTTCTGCGGGCTCGGCGGGCGCACCGTTCGACGCAGCGGGTTCCGCGGGCTCGACGGGCGCACCGTTCGCCGCAGCGGGCTCGGCGGGCACATCGACCACACCGTTCGACGACATCGACTCGCCGGTCCCGTTCGGGGCGACGGTCTCGTCGCCGGTGAGGATCTCGGCCGCGTCGGTGCCGTCGCCGTCGATCGGAGGAGCCGGCGCAGCGAGCCCGTCCATCCAGACCGGCGCCGGTGCCTCCGGCGCCGCAGTCGGCTCGTCCGGGACGGAGGCGTCGGAGGGTGCGCTGACCTCGATCGCCGCCTCGGCGTCGGCGACGGCGTCCGCCATCGCGTCGATCACGGGATCGGATCCTGCTGCCGACGGCGCCGGGACCGGCTCGGACCCGTCGTCGGTCGAGGCGGCGAAGCGCTCCACCGACGCCGGGATGTCCGGCGGCGGCGTCGAGGCGGGCGGGGCCACGCGGCGCCGTTGCGGCAGGCCACCCGGGGCCGTCTCCTCCGGAGCGGTGGGAGCGGCGTCCTCGGCCGGCGCCTCGGAGGTCGTGGCCTCCGGGGCCTCGTCGGCCAGCGGTTCCGGCACCGGTGCCAGCGATCGGACCGGCGCGGATCCGGGCAGGACGTCGAGCGGCTCGTCGTCGCCGATGACGGCGGCCGGGTCGTACGGCAAGGAGGGCGGCACGCCGGGCACGTTCATGACCTCGGCCGACGCGGGCGCCGGGCTGTCGACCACCTCGGCACCGTAGGAGTCGGCGACCGGGCTCGGTGGCGGCATCCTCGGCTCGACCAGGTTGGCCTCGGCGCCGGCCAGCACCAACGTGCGAGGAACCAGCACGTCGGCGAGGACGCCGCCGGTCGTGGCCCGGGACAGCTGGGCGCTGGCACCCAACCGGCCGGCGAGCCGTGCGGCCACGTAGAGACCGAGGTATCGGGACGGCGCGACCGTCGGCAGCTCCTCGCCGCGGAGGCGGGCGTTGGCCTCGTCGAGCTCCTCGTCGGTCAGACCGACGCCGCAGTCGACGATGGCGATGCGGTAGACGTCGTCGCCCAGTCGCCCCACGATGCCGACCGGCTGGTCGGGCGGGGAGAACTGCAGACCGTTCTCGAGCAGCTCGGCGAGCAGGTGGGCGAGGTCGGCGATGGCGTGGCCGTGGACGATCGCCTCGTCGACCGGGCCGAACTCGACCCGCTGGTAGTCCTCGACCTCGCCCAGGGCGGCTCGGAGCACGTCGCCGATCGAGGCGGCGTCACCGCGGGAGCGCGGTCCCTCGTTCCCGGCCAGGACGATCAGCGACTCGGCGTGCCGGCGGATCCGGGTGGTGAGGTGATCGAGGCGGAAGAGCCGCTCGAGGGAGTCCGGGTCGGTCTCCTGCTCCTCGAGCTCGGTGAGCTCGTCGAGCTGGCGACCGGCGAGGCTCTGGGTCCGGCGGGCCAGGTTGAGGAGGCTGTCCGACACGTTGTGGCGCAGGACGGCCTGCTCGACGGCGAGATCGAGCGCCTTGTACTGGAGCCGGTCGATCGCCTCGCCGACCTGGCCGATCTCGTCGGCCTTGGTCCCGGAGAGCGGCGGGAGCTCGGGGAGCTCGATGTCGGTGCCGCTCGGCACCGACCGCACCTGCTCGACGGCGGCGGGCAGGCGCTCGCGGGAGATCTCGCGCGCCTCGAGGGTGAGGCGCCGCAGCGGCCGGGCGATCGACCGTGAGCCGATCACGACGAGGAAGACCGCCACGACCACGGTGACGATCGCCGCAGCGATGGCGATCAGCTGCTGGGTGCGTGCCTCGTCGACGACGTCGTCGCCGGCGCGGCCGATCTCGGCCACGACCGCGTCGGACTGGCTGAGGATCGCGGCCTGCGACCCGCGCACGGCGGCCTGCCAGGCATCGGTGTCGACCTCGATCGGGGCGCCCTCCGGCGTGGCGAGCACGTCCGCGAGGAACCCGTCGATGGCGAGGACCGACGGGTCGGCGGCGACCGTCGCCCCGATCGACGGATCGAACGACGAGACCTGGTCGAGCGCGACCCGGCGCTCGGTCGAGGACGACTGCAGCGCGGCCGCCTGCGCGGCGGTGGGGCCGACGCCGAGCTCGATGACCGGCCCGAGCCGGTCCTTGAGCGCCGAGTCGCCCTCGTTGGCCCGCTCGAGCCCGGACAGCAGGTCGAGCCCGGTACGGATGTCGGCCAGCTCCACGTCGGTGCGCGTCTGGGCGTTCGCGTCGAACACCAGGCGGATGCCGGTGCCGTAGAACTCCCACGCCTCGTCGGCGGTGGCGGTGCCGGCCAGGACGCCCTCCCGGATCTCGGGGAGGATCGAGTAGCTGGTCAGCGCCCCCGCGTAGGCGGCCTGGTCGTCCTCGGAGGCCGCCTGGAGGTCGGCAAGGCCGGTCGCCAGCGCGGCATCGGTCGCGGCGTGGACCTCCGCCACCTGCTCGTTGGTGGCGAGCCCGGCGAAGAGCCGCTCGGTGACGGCGCGCTCGGCCTGCAGGGCGCGCACGACGTCGCCCGGTCCGCCGGGGTTCTCGGCGAGGCTGACCGCCTCGTCGGCTCGTGCGCTGCGGTCGTTCGCCGAGCTCACCGCGAAGGCGGCGAGGGCGAGCAGCGCGAGCAACGGCAGCATCATCAGCAGGACCAGTCGGGTCCGGATGGTCAATCTGCGCTTCACGCGGCGCTCCCTACTTTCACGTTTCGAGCCCGCGAGTTCTGTCGACCGGGACACCCGCTCGCTTGAGGACAGGCCTCGCGAGGGGGTCCCCGCTCGTGATCAGCGCATCACACCGGCCGGTCCCGCACCGGGAAGGTGGAGATGGGCCACGAGCGGGGTGCCACCCGCCATCGCCGTCCGGAGAACCTCCAGGCCGGCGGTCGCGACGGCGGCGGAGGCGCCGCCGACGGCTTCGGCCAGGCCACCTCGATCGCGGCCACCACGGCGGCGAGCTCGTCAGCGGTCAGCTGGCCGCTCGGATCGCTCACCGACGTGGTCACAGTGGAACATTACCGTGCTTGCGGTTGGGGAGGTCCTCGCGCTTGGAACGCAGAACGCGGAGAGCGGCCACGACCTTGCGCCGCGTCTCCGACGGTTGGATCACATCGTCGACGTACCCGCGCTCGGCGGCGACGTAGGGGTTGGCCGTCCGGCGGGTGTAGTCCTGGACGAGCGCGTCGCGGGCCGCGGCCGGGTCGGCGGCCTCGGCCAGCTCCCGCCGGTGGAGGATCTCGACGGCGCCCTGGGGACCCATCACGGCCAGCTCGGCCGACGGCCAGGCGAAGGCGAGGTCGGCGCCGATCGACTTCGAGTTCATCACCACGTACGCGCCGCCGTAGGCCTTGCGGGTGATGATCTGCACCCGCGGCACGGTGGCCTCGCAGAAGGCGTAGAGCAGCTTGGCGCCGTGGCGGATGATGCCGCCGTGCTCCTGGTCGACGCCGGGCAGGAAGCCGGGCACGTCGACGAAGGTCACCAGCGGGATGTTGAAGGAGTCGCAGGTCCGCACGAATCGGGCCGCCTTCTCCGACGACTCGATGTCGAGCACCCCGGCGAGCACCATCGGCTGGTTGCCGACGATGCCGACGGCCTCGCCGTCGATCCGGGCGAAGCCGCAGACGATGCTGCCGGCCCAGTTGGGGAAGTACTCGAAGAACTCACCGTCGTCGACGACCTCCGCCACGACCTTCTTGATGTCGTAGGGCACGTTCGAGTGCTCGGGGATGATCGAGTCGAGCTCGGGGCAGTCGCGCTCGGGGTCGTCGGTCGGCTCCTCCGACGGCGGGACCTCGAGGTTGTTCGACGGGAGGAAGGACAGCAGGTAGCGGACGTCGTCGAGGCAGCTCTGCTCGTCGGAGGAGACGAAGGTGGCGACGCCGGACTTCGAGGCGTGGGTCGCCGCACCGCCGAGCTCCTCGAGGGTCACCTCCTCGCCGGTGACGGTCTTCACGACGTCGGGCCCGGTGATGAACATGTGCGACGACTCGCGCACCATGAAGATGAAGTCGGTCATCGCCGGGCTGTAGACGGCGCCGCCGGCGCAGGGGCCGAGGATCACCGAGATCTGCGGCACGACCCCGGACCCGAGCACGTTGCGGTGGAAGATGCCGCCGTAGCCGTCGAGGCTGACCACGCCCTCCTGGATGCGGGCACCGGCGCCGTCGTTGAGCCCGATGAGCGGTGCGCCCGTCTTGAGCGACAGGTCCATGACCTTGTGGATCTTCTCGGCGAAGACCTCGCCGAGCGCACCGCCGAACACCGTGAAGTCCTGCGAGAAGACGAACACCTTGCGACCGTCGATCGTGCCCCAGCCGGTGATCACGCCGTCGGTGTAGGGGCGCTCCTCGAGCCCCACGTCCTCGGCTCGATGGCGAGCGAGCATGTCGAGCTCGTGGAACGATCCCGGGTCGAGGAGCGCATCGATGCGCTCCCGGGCGAGCATCTTGCCCTTCGCATGTTGCCGTTCGACCGCTCGCTCGGAGCCGGCGTTGTGCGCCGACTCCCTCCGCTCGGCCAGGTCAGCTAGTCGATCCATCATCGGGTGCTCGGACACGCGGGCGATCGTAGCGGGGCGTCATCGTCACGCCCGACGGCCGAAGGTCCCGACACGGCCGGCGCGACGAGGATGCTTGACCTGGACTCTGCGACACGCTCTTCTGTTGTGTGACATGCGCGAAGTGCGCGAGCTTGCACGCGTACGGTTGCGGTCGACACGGTGCGGGCCGAGACAGCTCCGCGAAGGGGAACCATGAAACTGGCACGTCGAATCGGGGCCGCACTCCTGGTGAGCGGTCCGCTGCTCGTCGCCACGGGAGCGCCCGCCGGAGCCCAGGACGTCGCCTGCGACCCCGAGGCGGTGACCATCACCTCCGGGACGCTCTTCACGCCGGGCAACGGCGACTCGCAGACCGACTGGATCCCGGTCGACTGGCCCGCCGGCTCGGTCATCAGCGCCTCGATCACGACCGCCGACCCGGGCCACCTCACCGCCCGCGACGCCAACGAGCCGCAGATCAACGAGACGATCACCATCCGCTTCGCCCTCTCCGGCGGCGGCATCATCGCCACGACCCCGACGCCCGACCTGCCCATCGAGCTCACCGAGGACGGACCCTTCTCCTTCTCGCTGATCGCGCCGGCCGACATCGTGCGGGTCCGCATGAGCCACGGCTGGTACGTGAACGGCATCCAGGGCGACCTGACCAACTCGATCCAGGGCACCGCCCAGGTCAGCTGCGGCGGTGAGGTCAGCACCACCACGACGACGAGCGAGCCGACGACCACCACGACGACGGTGCCGCCGACGCTGACCGAGCCCCCGCCGCCGATCGATCCCTCGACGACCACCACCGAGGCCACGACCACGACGACCGAGGCCACGACCACCACGACCACGACGACGACCACGACGGAACCGACGACGATCGCCACCGAGCCGCAGGAGACGACGACGACCGCGCCGCCGGGCACCGGTGGCGGCGAGCTGCCGCGGACCGGCCCCAACGACGGGATCATCCGGATCGGCCTGCTGCTGGCCGGCGCCGGCGCCGCGCTGCTCCTGGTCGAGCGGGTCGGCTTCGGCGAGCCGGCGACCGTCCGGGCCGAGCTCGACGACTGACCTCGGCGGCCGGAGCCGCCGAGCCGAACACGACGAACGGCCGGGACCCAGGGTCCCGGCCGTTTCGCGTGGTGTCGTCAGCTCAGAGCATCCACTCACCGTTGGACCACGTGGCGAACACGATGGTCAGCTCAGAGCATCCACTCACCGTTGGACCACGTGGCGAACACGATGGCGAAGGGGCCGAGCGTCACGCCGATGGCGATCTGTGCGACCCGCCGTCGGATCGGCGCCGGACGGTCGGTCGGCGACCACGCATCTGCCCGCATCCACCACATGGCGATCACATCGGCACCTCGCCGAGGAGATCAAGCCGGTGGGGAGCCGATCAGCCCAGGGCGATGCCGTACATCTCCTGGAGCGGGTTGCGGATGATCTCGAGCCGCTCGCCGTCCGGACCGCTGAAGTACGTCGAGTCCGAGACGTCCTCGGGCCCGACCTCGACGATGCCGTGCTCGACGAGCCGGGCCCGGATGGCGTCGTAGTCCTCCGGGCTCACCGAGATCGCGACGTGGTGGAGGCCACCCAGGACCTCCGCGTAGTCGCCGAGGTCGAGGCCGGGGAAGTCGAAGTAGGCGACCGCGTTGCCGTTGCCGACGTCGAAGAAGAAGTGGGTCGACCCCTCGTAGTCCCGGTTCTCGAACAGCTCGATCAGCGGCATGCCCATGACGTCGCGGTAGAAGCGGATCGTCCGCTCGACGTCGCTGCTGAGCAACGCCGCGTGGTGGATGCCCTGCCCGGTGCTCTCCGGCCGCCGCTCGCGCGGTTCGAGGTAGCGGTCGCGGAGATCGTCCCACTCCTGCGTGCGATCGGTGGTGGCCATGTCGACTCCTCTCGGGGACGGATCGCTCAGCTCGCCGGTGCGAACTGGGCCTCGAGCTCGATCGAGATCTTGTCGCCGATCATCACCTTGTCAGCTCCGAGCGGCACCTCGAACTCCACACCGAAGTCCCGTCGCGAGATCGCACCGGTCGCGGAGAAGCCGGCGTGCACGCTCTGGTCGAACGGGAAGGTCTCGGTCCCGTTGAACTCGACGTCGAGCGCCACCTCACGGGTCACGCCGTTGATCGTCAGGTCGCCGACCGCCACGTACTCCTCACCGTCGCCCTCGATGCGCGTCGAGGTGAACGACATCTTGGGGTTGGCGTCGGTGCCGAAGAAGTCGGTGCTGCGCAGGTGCTGGTCGCGGTCGTCGTTGCCGGTCGACACCGAGGCGAGATCGACCTCGGCGCTGAGCGCGGAGCGGGTGAGATCCTCGTCGACCTGCAGGGTGGCGACGAAGGCGCCGAAGCGCCCTCGGACCTTCGACAGGCCCATGTGCCGGACGACGAACTCGACCGACGAGTGGGCCGGATCGATGGTCCAGGTGCCGGTGGCGATGGGGAGGGTGGTGGTGGTCATCGGGGGCTCCGTTCATCTCGGGGGGTACTTCGAGTTTGAACCATATGCGATGGAAACCACTAGTTCAACTCTGAATGATCTACAGTGGAGGCCGTGACGACGACGAAATGGCTCGACCGGGACGAGCAGTGGGCCTGGCGCAGCTTCCTCGAGGCCCAGCAACGGCTCACCGACCGGCTCGATCGCGAGCTGCGCGACGCCCACGGCCTCGGCCTCGACGACTACGAGGTGCTCGTCTTCCTGTCCGAGTCCGACGACGGCCGGCTGCGGATGAGCGAGCTCGCCGAGCAGCTCCTCCACTCCCGGAGCCGGCTGACGTATCGCATCGATCGGCTGGTCCGGTCGGGCCTGGTGCGCCGCGAGCAATGCCCGGAGGACAAGCGAGGGACCTTCGCCGTGCTGACCGACGCCGGGGCGGCGCTGCTGCAGGAGGCGGCACCCGTCCACGTCACCGGCGTGCGGACCCACCTGCTCGATGCGATGAGCCCAGCCGAGTTCGCCCAGCTCGGCGAGGTCATGGAGCGGGTCGCCGCGAAGCTCCGGAGCGACGGTTGAGCCTGCCGCTGGAGCCGCCGCTCGAGCCGATGCTCGCCAAGAAGGCCACGAAGCTGCCCGAGGGCCCCATGCTCTTCGAGCCGAAGTGGGACGGCTTCCGCTGCATCGTGTTCCGCGACGGCGACGAGGTCACGCTCCAGTCCCGCAACCGCAAGCCGTTCAACCGGTACTTCCCCGAGCTGCCCGATCCGCTGCGGGCCGCGCTCCCGGCGCGATGTGTCGTCGACACCGAGCTGGTCGTGCCCGGCCCGAGCGGCCTCGACTTCGATGCGCTGTCCCAGCGGATCCACCCGGCCGAGAGCCGGGTCCGCATGTTGGCCGAGACGACACCGTCCGAGGTCGTCGTCTTCGACCTCCTCGCGCTGGACGACGCCGATCTGACGGAGCGCCCTCTCCACGAGCGACGGACGCTGCTGGAGACGGCGCTGGCAGAGGCGGTGGCACCGATCCACCTCTCGCTGGCCACCGACGACGCCCAGCTCGCCGCCGACTGGTTCGAGCGATTCGAGGGAGCCGGCCTCGACGGGGTCGTGGCCAAGGACCGCGACGGCACCTACCGGCCCGGCGAGCGTGGCTGGATCAAGGTCAAGCCGGAGCGCACCGCCGACGTCGTGGTCGCCGGCTTCCGCATCCACAAGGACGGCAAGGGCATCGGCTCGCTGCTGCTCGGCCTGTTCGACGGCGACGGCAAGCTCCAGAACGTCGGCGTGGCGTCCAGCTTCACCGCAGCTCGCCGCGCCGAGCTGGTCGACGAGCTCGAGCCGATCGTCCTCGACGACATCAGCGGGCACCCGTGGTCGGCCTGGGCCGACGCCGCCGCCCACGCATCGGGCCGCATGCCTGGCGGGCCGAGCCGTTGGAACAACGGCAAGGACCTGTCGTGGATCCCGGTCGCCACCGAGCGCGTCGCCGAGGTCAAGTACACCCAGCTCGAGGGCGGGCGCTTCCGGCACGCCACGAAGTTCCTCCGCTGGCGCCCCGATCGCGACCCGGCGTCGTGCCGCTACGACCAGCTGGAGGTGCCGCCGGCGAGGGAGCTGTCCGAGGTGTTCGGGGCCTGAGCGGCCCGTCGGCCGAGCGGATGCGGCGCGCCACACCGTGGCGCAGAGCATCGAGGAAGGCCGACCAGAGCGGGGAGGACGGGGGTCACGAGTAGGGTCGCCGTCGTGCTGTTCGAGGGGACGACCGTCGACCGGACCGCCTTCGCCGCGGGGACCGGCTGGGAGATCAAGCCAGAGGGGGCCTGCCGGGGTGACGTGTGCGTCCCGCTGCCCGAGGGGGTGGACGGCGATCGCATCGATGCCGCCGCCGTGGGCGCCCGGCTGGGCATGCCACTCGTGACCGACGTGGCGAGCGGCGTGTCCGCCCTCGGCCCGGCCACGACGTCGGGTCGGGCCCTCGTCACCGCCGACGCCCCCGATCTCGAGCTGCCCCTGGTGCTCTCCGACGGGGTCTGGCGCCTCGCCGAGCAACGGGGCCGACGAACCGTCGTCGTGGCCTGGGCGCCGTGGTGAGGCTGCCGCTTCGACCTCCCCGGGTGGGAGGCACTGCATCGTGAGCTGGCCCCGAGCGGCATCGACATCGCGACCGTCTGCCTCGACGTGGAGGGTCGCGACGGTGCCCGTCCCGACCTGGCCGCCGTCGACGAGGTCACCCACCACGCGGTGGTCGATCAGGCCCACGCCGTCGACGCCGCCTTCGGCATCGTCAACGTGCCGATGGCGGTGTGGATCGACGAGGACCTCCGCATCGTTCGTCCCGCCGAGGCGGCGTGGCCCGACGAGGGTCGTGACGTCCCGGCGCCCGAGCTGCCCGACGAGATCCCCGAGCGCTTCATCGAGATGGGGGCGGCGGCCGGCCGCATCGTCGCCGACCGGGCCTGGTACGGCGAGGCGCTGCGCGACTGGGCGGCCAACGGCGCCGAGAGCGAGTTCGTCCTCGACGAGGCCACCGTGCTCGCCAACTCGGTCCCCCGTGGCACCGACGAGGCTCGCGCCGCTGCGGCCTTCGAGCTGGGCCAGCACCTGCACCGCACGGTCGGTCAGGAGGCGGCGGTCCCGCACTTCCGCGAGGCCCACCGGCTCGATCCGTCCAACTGGACCTACAAGCGGCAGGCCTGGGAGCTCGCCTCCCGAATCGGTGGCCCGCTGTCGCGCTTCTGGCAGGGCCCGGTGCCGGGAGCCGAGGACGACTGGCCCTACGACGGCGACTGGGTCAGTGACATCGAGGCCAGCGGCCCCGAGAACTACTACCCGCCGGCGGTGCGCCCCTCGGCGAGCTGACGAGCGCGATCGGCGAGGCGGGGGGCGTTCAGCCGCTCGCACCACTCGTCGAGCTCGTCGGTCGGTCCGGTCCAACGCCAGTCGTCGACCGACCCGACCTCGACGTCGGTCTCCAGCGTCGCGAGGCGACGGAACAGCAGTGCGTGCTCCCGCTCGGCGACCAGGGTGGCGGCGAGCTTGGCCGCGCCACGGGGCCTCACCTCCCAGTCCGCGGATGCCTCGGGGATCTGGTCGAGGTGGCCGTAGTGGGCCAGCACCGTCGCCGCCGACTTGGCGCCCCATCCGGCGAGCCCGGGGAAGCCGTCGGCGGAGTCGCCGACGAGCGCGAGCCAGTCCGGGATCGATGCCGGCTCCACCCCGAACTTCTCCACGACGCCGTCCGCGTCGCGCAGCTCGCCCAGGCGTCGGTCGAGCTGCACCACCCGGTCGCCGACCACGCACTGGGCGAGGTCCTTGTCGGGCGTGCAGATGACCACCTGCTCGATCCGATCGTCGGCGGCGGCGACCTTCGCTGCGGCGGCGAGCGCGTCGTCGGCCTCGACCTCCACCATCGGCCAGACGGCGAAGCCCGCCGCCCGGAGCACGTCCTCGACCATCGGGAACTGGCCGTACAGGTCCTCGTCGATGCCGCTGCCGTCCTTGTACCCGGGCCAGAGGTCGTTGCGGAAGCTCTCGATGACGTGATCGGTCGCCACGCCAACGTGCGTCGCTCCGTCGGCGACCAGGTCGAGGACCGACGAGAGCACACCCCGGGTGGCCCCGCGCTCTGGTGAGCGGTTGTTCGGTGCGTAGTGGTACCGGAACAGCTCGTAGGTCCCGTCGACGAGGTGGGCGCGCATGGCCGCAGGTTCGCACACCCGCCACCACCTGAGGGCGGGTGGGGTGCACACCCCACGCCCGACCCCTTCCGATCGACGGCGGTGGGTGTCAGGCTCGAACCGAGGCCTCCCTCCGGAGGCGGTGAGGAGCACGGCGCCATGATCGAGTGGGAACCGATCTCCGGGAACGTCGTCTTCGACAGCTCCACCCAGCCCGTCGGCGAGCAGGAGCGCCACGGGCTCTCGATGCTCGGCCAACGGACCGTGCGGATCACGGACGGCCCTGCCGTCGCGGTGCACGACACCGGCGGCTTCGGGACGGCTGCGGTCCACACCCTCGACCCGGCACCGGCCGGCGCCATCGAGCTCGAGCTCCTCCCCGGCACGTCCAAGCTCCGGGTGCGCGTCTCGCTCGACGAGGGCCGCTCGCTGGCCCTGGCCACCCGGGAGGGGCTGACCGGCGACGGCATCGAGGCGCTCCGAACCGTGACCTCCGCGATGCTCGGGGGGCAGCGACCCGACGACTGCACACCGGTCGCGCTGCCCTTCTCGGTGCGGTGGGAGGACGCCGACGACCTCGCACCCCTCGACGAGACCCCCACGGCCGTGCTCACCCGCCGAGGTGGGCGACTCGCGCTCGAGCGCAACGGCACGACCGTCCTCGATTGGCCCCGTCGGGCCGTGCGCGTCGCCGGCCAGGGCGACGGCGTCGAGATCAGGGGCGGGGCGGTGCTCGACGGCCGGATGGTCAGCGCCGTCGTGGTCGAGACCCCCTCACCGGAGCTGCGCGACCTCGTCCTCGCGCTCCCGCTCCCCGACGACGCCGGCGACGAGGCCGAGCGGTCCCCCGCCACCGCGGCTGCGGTCGAGGTCGTCGGACTCGAGGTCCCCGACGGTGAGCCCGTCGAGGCCGTCCTCGGCGAGCGCGTGCTCGATCTGCAGATGCGATCGACCCAGACACCGCTGGTCGCCTTCGAGCTCGACGACCGCAACCTCCGGGTCGCCGGATCCACCGAGCGGTTCGTCGCCTTCCATCCCGCGACCGGCCCGGTGGTCATCGCCGGCAAGGAGGAGGCGTTCGGTCGCAAGCTCCTCGCCCACCCCGCGCTCGAGGCGGCCGCCGTGAGGACGCTGGAGCAGGGCCCCTACCCGGTCGAGCGGGAGGGCGGACGGCCGGCGATCGCCGCGGCGACGCCGACGGCGCTGCGCGTGCGCGGCCCCGGGCTCGACGCCCGGCTCCGCTACGACGACCTGACCGAGGTCGCGCCCGAGATCGACGGTCCGAGCACGGAGCTGCACGTCGTCGCCGGCGTAGACGACCTCCGGCTCACCTCCCGCACCGAGCTCGTCCAGCGGCTCCACACCAGCGTCCGCGCCGCCGCCACGGCCGAAGCGGCCATCGAACGGGTGACCGACCTCCTGCGCGCCGCGCTCGGACTCGAGGACGACCTGCTCCTCACCAGCATCGTCGGCCCGATCTACGACCTCCACGCCGTCCTCCTCGGCGGAGCCGACCGGGGCACCGACCTGGGCCGTGCGGTCTCGCTCCCGGAGACGGAGGCCGAGCGCGAACGACTGACGATCGCCGTGAACGCCGGGCTGGTCGAGCTCCGCCGCCACCTCGATCACGTGGCGCACGTCTTCGCCCCCTTCCTGCGCAGCCGCGACGCCCGCGTGATCGCTCCGGCGGTGCGAGGGGAGCCGGAGTGGTTGAAGGCCTCCGAGTCCCGGCTCCGCCTCGCCCTCTCGCCGGTGCAACGGCTCGCCGGCGAGGTCGCGCAGCTCCTCGGCGTCGCCGGCCGGCTCCCGGGCGGTGAGGCCGCCCGGCTCGGCTCGGCCAACTACGGCGGTGCTGCCGTCTCCCTCGGAGCGGCGGCGCTGATCAACCCGATCTTCCTCGTCGGTGGCGTCACCCAGGCGGTCAGCCAGCGGATGTCGGAGCGGTCCCGTCGGTCCCAACTCGACGACGCGACCACCCGCACGTGGCGGCAGCTGCTCGAGGGCTGGACGCTGCTCGTCGACGAACTGGTGCCGACCATCACCTACACGATCACCGAGAACGTGTTCCCCGTCCGCCACGAGGTCGCCCGGCAGATCGGCCGCACCATCGACGCCGCGTCCGGGGAGGCCCGGGTCGCCGCTGCGGGGCGCGTCGCCGAGCGCCTCGCCGTGCTCGACATCTCCCGCCGGTACCCGGCGACGCCCGCCGTCGGCGTGACCCGCGGCGAGGTCGCCGACCACATCCGCGGAGCCCGCGACCGTGTCCGGGTCCCCCGCTTCGTCGAGTTCTGAGTCCGAGCCAGCAGCCAGGAGGTCCCGCCATGTCCGTCTTCTCCAGCCAGTTCGACCGGGCCCGGCCCTTCAGCGCCGCCTTCGCCGGCCAGGCCGGCGACCGTCGCTTCCGACCGGCGAGCGCAGTCACGTCAGGTGCCATCGCGGGCGCTGCGGCGGCGACCGGTGTGGTCGCCGGCCAGGCCGCCGTCGAGGCGATCGGCGGCGACGACGGCGTGGGCGCCGACGTCGTCGACGGGCTGTTCGAGGGCGACCTCGGCGAGGTCGGCTTCGACCCGGAGGCGCTCGACGACGCGATGCTCGAGCTGCCGGGCTGGGTCGTCGAGGCCCCGCTGGCCGGCGCCGTCGACCTCGGTCCGGCCTGGGCCGGCGTACCGCTCGACGGCGGCGAGCTGGGCGGCGGCGTGATCGACGACGGCATCTCCGGGTTCCACACGTCGAGCTCGATCGGCGGCATCGACATCGGGCCCGAGGAGGCCGCGCTGCTCGACGACGGCGGCGGCGCCTGGTCGCATCACACCGAGGCCTTCGACACGACCGTCGGCGGCGACGGCGGCGACTTCTCCTACGTCATGACCGACGACGGCGCCGTCACCTTCGGCTCCGACGGCGGCGCCGTCTACTCCTGATCACGTCTGCAGTCACCGATGTCGAGGACCAGACCGAGCGTGCGCATCGACGTCGCGGCCGGCGGCGGCGATCGACCTCGGGTCGGGTTCCCGTCCCACGTTGGAGCGACAGGCCGTGGACGACCCGGTGCTGTCGCTCTGACGTGGGACCGACCAGGCCCCTGCCTCGCGGCGCACCCACACCTCGACCCCGAGAGGGCGCGACTCGCCGTGCGCGAGCGGCCCGCATCCCGTCGGGGCTGCACGACGGGCGCGGTACGCCTAGCGTCCGCGCATGGCACACGACGGGAATGACCGACTGGACGAGCTCGTCGCCGAGGCCCGCTCGAGCTACGCCGCCCGGCGACCGGAGAGCGCCCGGCTCGCCGCCCGCGCCGCGGACGTCCTGCCCGGCGGCTCCACGCGCTCGGTGCTCGACTTCGCGCCGTTCCCCTTCCGGGTCGCCCACGCCGGCGGCGCCCGCCTGACCGACGTCGACGGGCACACCTACCTCGATCTGCTCGGCGACTACTCCGCCGGCCTCCTGGGGCACCGCCCAGAGGCGGTGCGACACGCCGTGCGCGGCGCGCTCGAGCTGGGCTGGTCCTACGGCGCGACGCACCGCGACGAGATCCGACTGGCCGAGCTGGTCTGCGAGCGGTTCCCCGCCATCGATCGGGTCCGCTTCACGAACTCGGGCACCGAGGCCAACCTGATGGCCGTCAACCTGGCGCGTCACGCGACCGGGCGCGACGAGGTCCTCGTCTTCGATGGCGCCTACCACGGCGGTCTCCTCTACTTCGGGGTCGGCGGTGAGGCGCTCCTGGCTCCGTTCCGCTTCCATCGCTGCAGCTACAACGACCTCGACTCGGTCGAACGAACCCTCGCGGAGCACGGCGACCGGATCGCGCTGGCGCTCGTCGAGCCGATGCTCGGTGCCGGCGGCTGCATCGCTGCGCAGCCCGGCTTCCTCGAGGGGCTGCGCGCCGCCTGCACCCGGCACGGCGTGCTGCTCTGCTTCGACGAGGTGATGACGTCGCGCATGTCCGCCGGCGGAGCCCAACAGCGGCTCGGGATCCGACCCGACCTCACCACCCTCGGCAAGTACCTGGCCGGCGGCCTCACCTTCGGCGCGTTCGGTGGGCGCGCCGACCTCCTGGCCGCCTTCGATCCGGCGGCGGGCGGCACGCTCACCCACGGGGGCACGTTCAACAACAACCCGGTCTCGATGGCGGCCGGCGTCGCGGCGCTGGAGCACGAGCTCGTTCCGGAGCGCCTCGATGAGCTCTTCGCCACCGGTGAGGAGCTCCGCCTCCGCCTCGACGCCGAGCTCGCGGCCACCGGCCTCACCGCGACCGGCTGGGGATCGCTCATCGGCCTGCACCCGACGCGCACCGAGATCACCCGGCCCGAGCACCTGCGTGCGATCGACGCTCGCCTCCGGGAGCTGCTCTTCTTCGGCGTGCTCGAACGGGGCTGCTACTTCGCGCCCCGCGGCTACGTGGCGCTCTCGTTGGCCCTGACCGCGAACGATCTCGATCGCTTCGTCGACGCGGTGGTCGACGTTGCCGCTGACCTGCCGGTGACCGTCGAGGCGTGACGAGCGGGCCGCCCTCCGCGCGACGACGCGCGCACCGTCGGCGGCCGGCCATGCCGTACGGTGAGTCTCTGTGCGTACTCGACTGACCACGTGGAGCGCCAGCCTGCTCGCGCTCGTCGCTGTCCTCGGGGTCGGCATCGCCCTCGTCGGCTCCGGTGAGGGCGACACCACCGCCGTGGCCGCCGCCGGCGGCGACGGCCGGTACTGGCTGACCACCACCGACGGATCGGTGCTCGCGTTCGGCGACGCCGACGACCACGACGACCTCGACGGGCGTGCGCCGGCGCCGATCGCCGACATCGCCGCCCGCCCCGACGGCGACGGCTACTGGCTGGCCGACGTCGACGGGACGGTCTACGTCCTCGGCGACGCCGCCTTCCACGGCTCGGCCGCCGCCACACCGTTGGGCGGCGACGTGACCGACCTGACCGCCACCACGTCCGGCGACGGCTACTGGCTCGCGACCGACGCCGGCGAGGTCCTGGCCTACGGCGACGCCGTCGACCACGGCGACGCCGCCGAGCTCCCGCTCGTCGAGCCGATCGTCGGCATGGGGGTCACCGCTGACGGCGGCGGGTACTGGCTCGTCGCCTCCGACGGGGGACTGTTCGCCTACGGCTCCGCCCGCTTCCACGGCTCGCTCGGCGGGATCCCGCTGGCCGCGCCGATCGTGGGCATGGCCGCGACCGACGACGGCGGCGGGTACTGGCTGGTGGCGTCCGACGGCGGCGTCTTCGCCTTCGGCAACGCCGGCTACGCCGGCTCGGCCGCCGATCTCGAGCTGGTCGCACCGATCGCCGGCATCGTGCCCACCCCGTCCGGACAGGGGTACTGGCTCGTCGCCGTCGACGGCGGGGTCTTCGCCTACGGCGACGCCCCCTTCCTCGGCTCGACGGGCGGCCAGGCGCTCGACGCCCCGGTCGTGGGGCTCGCATCGTGAGCGCGGCCGAACGAGCCGAGCTGGCCTCGATCGCCGCTGCGCTGCTCTCCCTCCTCTTCGGTTGGGCCGCGGCGACGAAGCTGGGCGACCGCTTCGGCGCGACCGGTCGGTTCCGCCGCCTGGGGTTGCCCGCTCCGGCGGCGATGGTCGGGATCGTGGCCTCGGTCGAGGTCGTCACCGCCATCGCCCTCGTCACCCGGCCCCGCATGGGCGGGATCATCGCCGCCGTCGTGCTGGTGAGCTTCACCGTCTTCCTGGCCGACGCGATCCGTCGCGGTGTGCTGGTCGGGTGCGGCTGCTTCGGACAGGCCGCCGACCACCCTGTGTCGACCCGGGACCTCGTCCGCAACGTCGGTCTGCTCGCGGTCGCGCTGGTGGCGACGGGGGCCGAGACGTTCGTCCGGCCCGGCGTCGAGGTCGTCGTCCTCGCGGTGACGGTCGTGCTGATCACCCTCGTGGCGGCGGCTCTCGTCGATCTGCGCCGCAGCACCGGGAGGATCTGGGCCATGCCGGAGCCCGAGGCGTTCGAACAGGTCGGAGGTCGGTCATGAGCGGTGGGTTCTGGGTGGCGTCCTACGTCGCGCTGTGGATCGCGGTCGTGGTGTTGGGCCTCGCCGTCGTCGTCCTGCTCCGCCAGATCGGTGTGCTGCACGCCCGGCTCCAGCCCATGGGCGTGCACTTCGCCGGCGAGGGCCCCGAGCTCGGAGCGACCGCTCCCGCCGCCGGGCCGATCGACTACCAGGCCCCCATGACGCTGGTCGCGTTCACGTCGGCCACCTGCGAGGCGTGCGCGGCCCTGCGCCCCGCGCTCGCCGCGATCGAGCGCAGCTACGACGCCGTGTCCCTCGTCGAGATCGAGGCCGGCGACGCGACCCGGTCGACGTTCCGGGCCTTCAACGTGTCGAACACGCCCTACCTGGTCGCCGTCGACGGCGAGGGCATCGTCCGGGGCCGAGGCGTCGCCAACACCCTCGACCAGGTCGAGGAGCTCCTCGCCGAGGCGATGGACGAGACGACGGTGGAGCTGTGAGCCGCACGGAGCCGGGCCGACGGACCGGCCAGCAGGCGAACGAGGTGACCCAGTGAGCCGCACGGAGCCGGGCCGACGGACCGGCCAGCAGGCGAACGAGGTGACCCTGTGAGCCGCACCGGGGAGGCCACTGCCGTCGATCGCAGCGTCGAGCTGTTGTCGCGATGGCTCGCGGTCCGGACGAGCCGACGCAGCTTCCTCGGGCGGCTCGCCCGGGTCGCCGTGCTCGTGGCGACCGGGCCGACGCTCGCCACGCTGCTCGCCCGGCGCGCCGAGGCCCGGGTGTGCGGGCAGACCGGCGTGACGCCGAAGTGCCCGACCTTCGACTGCGTGGGCGAGGACGACGTCTGGGGGTGGTGCTGGTACGCCAGCCCCGGCTGCTGCGCGAACGGCGGCCTCAAGAAGATCTGCGACTGCTGCACCTACAACTGGCCGAACGTCCACGGCTACTGCCCGTCGGGGACCAACGTGCGCTGCATCGTCGAGTCGTGCCACTCCGATCCCCGCGTGATGGACGTGGGGGTCAGCGCCGTCGCGGGCGACGATGCGCCGACCGTTGCTGCTGCGCTCGTCGCCGGTGCGCCGACCGTGGCCTGGCTGTGCGATGCCGACGGCGCCACGGCGGCGTCGGTCGCACCCCTCGCCGCGCTCGACGACGCGCCGCTGCTGCTCACCGACGGCGACCGGCTCCACCCCGCGACGATCCGCGCCATCCAACGCCACGGCATCGAGCGCATCGAGCACGCCGCCGGGACCGTGAGCGAGGGCGCGCTCGCCGAAGCCGCCCGATACACCACGGTCGCCGAGGCGACGTCGGGCGAGACCTCCGCCGACCGGGCCATCCGGGTGCTCGACGCAACCGGTGCCCGCCGGATCATCGGCGTCGTCGACGAGGGCCGCTCGGCCGACCTCGCTCCCCTCCTCGGTGGCATCGCCGCGGCCACCGGCTGCCCGATCGTGGTCGGCCGGGCTGACATCGACACGGTGCACGCAGCCCGCTCGCCGGTCGTCACCTGGCTGGTCGGTCCCGAGGCCGCCGACGAGGCCGGGTCGATCGCCGGCGGCGTCCCCGTCGGACGGGCCACCGGACTGCCCGCTGCCCTGCGCGAGGCGGCCACCCGGATCCTCGACACCGAGCCGGCGGCCGGTCTCACCGTCGTGCTCGCACCGACGGCAGCCGACGCGACCCACGTCGGGCTCGCTGCCTCGCGCGGGATCGCGCTCCTGCACTCCGACGCCACCATCGACACCGACACGCGTGCGTTCCTCCGGGCGCACCAGGAGCGCCTCGCCGCAGCTCGCTACGTCCGGACGGTCGGCTCGCTCGGCGACGACGGCATCTGGGAGACCCAGAGCGCGGTCAACCACTTCGACACCCATCAGCTGCGGGGCGTGCCGGGACAGGGCCTGCCGGTCTTCTCCCAGCCGCTGGCCGAGCGCGAGCTCGGGCAGGCCCGCATCTACTCCTCGCAGGGTCTCGACGCCGAGCTCGACGAGTCGCCCTACTGGCTGGCTCGGGCCAACCCCCGTCGCTCCGGCCGATGAGCGCCCCGCTCGTGGCGACGGTGCTCATGGCCTTCGCCGGCATCCGCTCGTTGTGGTCCCCCTGAGGCCGCTCGGTGGCCGAGACGGTCACGCTCCCGGTCCGGGGGCTCCGACGCATCCGGGTGCTCGCCGTGCTCACCGCCTCGGGCATCGTCACCGCGGCCCTGGCCGGCCTCCTCGCCGGCGCGCTGCTGGGGTGGATCGCCGACCCCTCGCCGGTGGTCGTGGCGCTGGTCGTCGCGGCAGCGGGTCTGGCCGATCTCTCGCGGTGGCATCCGATCGACGTCGGACGCCAGGTGCCGCTCGAATGGGGGCGGCTGTTCTCCGAGACCACGACGGCCGCGCTCTACGGCGCCCGGCTCGGCGTCGGACCCCTCACCGTGCTCACGTCGTGGACCTGGTGGGCCGGCCTCGTCCTCGCCGGGTTGCACGGACCCTTCGTGGCCGCCGGGGTCGCCGCAGTCTTCCACGTCGTGCGGGTGGCGGTGATGGCGCTGGGCGTCGCCGGCTCGCAGCGATCGGGACCCCGACGGTCCGCGCTCATCGCTCGGCTCGATCGACCGGTGGCGGTGACCGGATCGGTCGCCACCCTCCTCGTCGCCGGGGCGGTGCTGACGTGAGCGCGCCCCGATGACCGGCACCCGATGGAAGGAGTGGACGCTGCTCGGGATCGTCGGGGTGGCCATCCTGGTGTTGGGGGCCTCGCGGCGAGCCGACGAGGCCGACCCCTCCCCGACGACGACCACGGTGACCACCGAGGCCGCGGTCGTGGCGACGACGGCACCGTTGCGGCTGTCGTCGTCGCAGCTCGACGACCCTGTCGACCAGGTCTCACCCGGCGAGGCCAACCTCACGCCGGCCACGACCCCGGTGGAGATCGCGGAGGAAGTGCCGATGGACCAGCTGCTCATCGACGAGATCACCGTCTCGTCGCTCCTCGTCGACATGCGCCTCGCCGGCGACGAGCTCCTGGGCACCGGTCCGATGGACCTCGAGCGGGCTGCCGCCGCCGAGCGCGATGTCGACGCCGAACGGGCGGTGCTCACCACCCGAGGGTTCGAGGAGGGCTTCTCGCGCGGGTTCCAGGCCGACGATGGCGGCATCGTCCTGTTGCAGGTGTACCGGTTCGGCGACGCCGACGGTGCCGCTGCGTACCTCCTCGACGGCGCCGAACACCTCCTCGGCCGTGGCGCGACCCCGTACGACGTGGCACCGCTGGCGGGGGCGCTCGGATTCACCGACGTCGACGGCGACTTCGAGGGCCACGGCGTGACCCTGTCCGTGGGCCGCCACCACGTCCTCGTGATCGTGGGCGGGCCACCCGGGACCCGCTCGTCGGACGATGCCCGGGCGGTGGCGCTCGCCCAGCACGAGCACCTCCTCACGCTGGTCCGCTGACCTGCGCGCTCAGGTGCCGAGCAACAGCCCGATGCCGCCCATCGTGAACAGCACCATCACCGCCATCAGCGGGTACTGCGTGTCGCGGGCGCGACGACCCGACCACCACTCGACCGACCGGTCGTGGGCCACGATCACGCCGAGTACGTGACCGACCACGATCGCCAGGACCTGGATCCAGGCGATCACGTCGGTCGAGACCACGGTGAAGTCGATCGAGTTCGTCGCCGTGCCGAAGACGTCCCAGCCCCGGGACAGCGGATCGGAGATCCGAGCGATCAGCTCCTGGCCCTCGAAGATCAGCAACGAGGCGTAGTGGGCGATGGCGTAGCCGAGCGCGATCGGGGCGAGCGAGGGACCGAACCCGCGGGCGACCTCGGCGACCGGGCGGCGACCGATGCGGGCGGTGCCGTAGGCCGCGGCGAGGTAGAGCGCGATCACCACGACGATCGAGCCGACGAGGCCGAGGGTGGCGACGAGCGTGCGGTCCCAGCCGCTGCGTGAACCCGACAGATCGAGCCACCAGGTGGTCCGCGTCACCCCGTCGAACGCGGTGCCGCCCAAGGTCACCAGCAGCGTCGCCGTCGTCGCCGTGACCACCGGCGCCGCGAGGCGCACGAGCGGCCGGGTGACGTGCAGGCGGTCGCGGTCGTCGAGCTCGACGACGCCGATGCGACCGAAGGCACCGAAGAGCACGGCGAAGCCCTCGCCCCGACCCAGCCACGAGCGTCCCCACCGAGCGGTACCGACGAGGGCAACCAGCACGTAGATCGTCATCGTCGCCGCGAGCAGCCGGGGTGAGGCGGAGTCGTGGTAGGCGAGCTCGATCCAGAGGAAGCCGGCGATCATCGCCGGGGCGGTCCACGTCGGGCCGGAGCTGGCCGGATCGGAGATCGGCCGGACGCGCTCGACGATGCGGGCGAGGGTGTCGATCGGGTCGAGCAGCCGCCAGACGTCGCCGACGAGCAGCGACAGGATCGGGACCAGCACCCAGACGACGACGTAGATCATCAGCGGAGCGATCGTCTCCGCCGACTCCGCCGACCCGAACCACGCCGAGCCCAGCGTCAGCAGGAAGAAGAACATGCCCAGCGTCCGGGTCACCACCAGCACCGGGACGCCGTCCGCGCCGCGGTCGTCGGGTGCGGCCGCCGCGGCGAGCTTCGGGGTCCGCCACGCCGCGCCGAGCACGGCGAACGAGGCGAGCATGGCCCCGACGGCTCCGTAGATCGCCAGCCAGACCGGGACGGGCAGGTCGCTGCGACCGCCGACGCCGTGCGCGCCGGCCGGCGCCGCCACCGCCAGGACGAACCCGACGGCGACGACACCGGCGACGGCGATCCGGCGGTGCGTCACGCCCGGCACCGCTGCGCCGGCCGGCGGTCGGTCACGAGACCTCGAGCTGCGCGAGGAGCGTGCCGCTGCCCTCGAGCTCGATCTCGAAGATGCCGGGCACGTCGGCGACGAAGTCGATCTGCGCGTCGTCGTCGGCGGAGACGTCGGCGAAGAGGTCGTAGCCGTGGACGTGGACCTCCTCGTCGAGGTCGGCGACGACCTGGACCGACACGTTCGCGCCGAGGTCGACCGAGATGCGCTCGGGACCGCCGGCGACCTCGCCGCCGACCACCTCGAGCGCGACGACCTCGACGGCCTCGATGGACTCACCGGAGGCGCCCTCGTCATCGGACGCCGCCTCGGCCTCGACCGGCACGAAGTCGACGCAGGCGATCTTGTTGTCGATGAGGTCGACGGGGTGCACGACGAACGACACGGCGTCGTCGCCGGCGACCATGTCGTTCTCGGCGGTCATGAAGCCGGTGCCGTCCTCTGCCGCGTCGAAGCGCAGGTGGATCTCGTTCGGCGGCACGTCCGACCCCTCGGGATCGAACTGGAAGTGGTCGCCGCCGTTCTCGGCGCACGGCGCCTCGTGCACGTGGGAGATGAACCGCTCACCGGCGGGCAGGCCCTCCAATCGGACGGTCACGGTCGTCCCACCGTCGTGGCGAGCGATCGTGGCCGTGCCGGTCACGTCGTCGAAGCCGGACGGGCGGGTGTCGAGGAGCACGAACTCGCCGGAGGCGAGCTCGGCCCCGGCGACCTCCTCGGCCGGCGTGGCGTTCACGTCGCCCATGTTCATGGCCATGCCATCCATGTCGTCCATGTCCATGTCGTCCATGTGCTCGTCGCCGTCCATCTCCATGTCGTCCATGGGCGCGGTGGTCTCGGCGGCGGCGGTCGTGGCGGCGGGCTCGGCGTCGTCGCTGTCGCCGCAGGCGGCGAGGAACGCCGCCCCGGCGAGGAGGAGCGCGCCGGAGCGGGCGCGTCGGGTGGTGCGGTTCGTCATCGAAGATCCTTCGTCGTGTTCGGTCGGGGGGTTGCGGGTGCTCGTGAGCCGGGCGCTCGCCGGAGCGCTCCGGACGGCTCAGCGGCGCCCCGGTGGCCCCCGCCGGTACGGGGCGCCCCGCGGCGTGCCGACCGGCACCTCGACGAACGCGGGCCGCAGCACCGACGACGAGCGACGCGGCGTGGCCACGAACAGCGTCGGACGCGGGGTGGCGAGCAGCTGGAAGCCGACGTCGAGCAGGCGCCACAGCACGAGCGCCACGACGGGCTGCAGGAGGAGGCCGAGGACGAAGCCGACCGAGACGAGGTGCTCGATCGGCGAGGTCGCGGCCGCCTCGATCGACTCCAGCAGCAGGTAGGCGACCACGTGCCCGATCGCCAGCCCACGACGGCTGATCACCGCGCCGGCCCGCCGGAACTGGCCCACGGCAAGCACCAGGCACCCGATCGCGGCTGCGATCGAGGCAACGGGCCACGCGATCGCCAGGTGGGCGTGATCGGTGGTGGCGACCGCTCCGCCGATGCCGTACCCGATGCCGTGGCCGAGCAACGCGCCCGACGCGACGACCGGCGCGACGAGCGCCAGCTCCGGTCGGCGGTGGCCCGTTGACATGGCCGTCAGTGTCGCACGAAGGCAACCGAGATCCGACCTCACCCCGTCGAGGCGCCGAAACGGCCATCGATCGGGCAGGCTGGTGTCGATGCCGACCTACCGCAGACCCCGCCGCCATCCCCGCACGGCGCTGGAGGCGCGAGCGCCGTTCGAGTTCGGCCAGTTCATCTCGGCCGGGCCGCTGCTCGCCCGGGCGCCGCGCGGCGACGGCGCACCGGTCCTGGTGTTGCCCGGGCTGTCGGCGAGCGACGTCTCGACGAGGCCGCTGCGGGCGTACCTGCGCCGCCAGGGCCATCACACGCACGGCTGGCGCCTGGGCCGCAACGAGGGCCCGACCGGCCGCATCATCCGCGGGCTCAGCAAGCGGGTGGCACAGCTGATCGAGCGCCACGACGAGCCGATCCAGATCGTGGGGTGGAGCCTCGGCGGCGTCTACGCGCTGGCGATCGCCGAGGCCGCGCCCGGCGCCGTGCGCCGGGTCATCACGCTCGGCAGCCCGCTGGCGGTGCTGACCGATCCACGCATGCCCCGCAGCGGCCTCGGACCTCTCGTGCGCGAGCGGTTGGGGCACCGCGACGGGCCTCCGCCCCCGCTGACCTCGATCTGGAGCCGCACCGACGCGGTCGTCCCCTGGAGCGCGTCCCTCGCCGCCACCCGGGTCCAGGGGACGGGCGAGGACATCGAGGTCCGCAGCAGCCACCTCGGCCTCGGTGTCAACGTCGCCGCCGTCTACGCGGTCGCCGACCGGCTCGCCCTCCCGGGCGCCGAGCTCCCGGAGTTCCGGCCGCCGTGGGCGTTGCGCGCCGCCTACCCCGACCCGCATCGCCGGCGGCCCGCCGCCGCCACCGCCTGACCAGGTGGGGTCGCCTCCCGGCCCGGCACCGACCGGCCTGCCGGTCGAAGACGTCGTCGACGAGCTCCGCGCCGCCCTCCGAGACCGCGGGCTCGGCGTGCTCGTCGCCGAGCCGGGGGCCGGCAAGACCACCGTCGTCCCGCTCCGCCTCCTCGACGAGCCGTGGCTCGCCGGCGACCGGATCGTCGTGCTCGAGCCGCGACGGCTGGCGACCCGGGCCGCCGCCCGGCGGATGGCCGCGCTCGTCGGCGACCGGGTCGGCGGGCTCGTCGGCTACACGACCCGCGACGAGCGACGGGTCGGGAGCGACACCCGCATCGAGGTGGTCACCGAGGGCGTGCTGACCCGACGCCTCCAGCGCGACCCGACGCTGCCGGGCGTGGGGCTCGTCGTCTTCGACGAGTTCCACGAGCGCAGCCTGCCGGCCGACCTGGGCCTGGCGCTCGCCCTCGACGCCCGCGGCTCCCTGCGGGCCGATCTCCGGCTGCTGGTCATGTCTGCGACCCTCGACGCCACCCGCCTCGCCGAGCTGCTCGGCGGGGACGGCCCTCCGGCGCCGATCGTCGAGGCCGAGGGGCGGACGCACCCGGTCGAGACGGTGTGGCGACCGCGGCGCCAGCGCGACCGGTTGGAGCCGGCCGTGGTCGGCGCCGTTCGTTCGGCGCTCGCCGACGACGGTGACGTGCTCGTCTTCCTCCCCGGCATGGGGGAGATCCGGCGGGTCGAGCGGGCGCTCGCGGAGAGCGACCTGCCGCCCGATGTCGACGTCGCCGCGCTGCACGGCTCGCTGCCGGCCGACCACCAGGACGCCGCGGTCTCGCCCTCGCCACCCGGTCGTCGCAAGGTGGTCCTGTCGACCGACGTCGCCGAGACGTCGCTCACGGTCGAGGGCGTCACGACCGTGGTCGATGCCGGACTCGTGCGGACGCCGCGCTTCGACGCCCGGACGGGCATGACGGCGCTGACCACGATCGCCGCCTCCCGCTCCTCGGCCGACCAGCGGGCCGGTCGGGCCGGTCGCGTCCGACCCGGGACCGCGATCCGGCTGTGGTCCAAGCTCGAGCACGCCAGCCGAACCGCCTTCTCGCCGCCCGAGATCGGCCAGGTCGACCTGGCCGGGCTGGTGCTCGAACTGGCGCTGTGGGGGGTCACCGATCCTGGCGAGCTGCCCCTGCTCGACCAGCCACCCCCGCGCAGCTGGCGCGAGGCGGTCGAGCTGCTCACCGGGCTCGACGCGCTCGACGGTGACGGACGACCGACCGACCAGGGCCGCCGGATGTCCGAGCTGCCCCTGCATCCGCGACTCGCCCGCATGGTGGCGGTCCACGCCGAGGGCCGCCACGGCCGGCTGGCGTGCCTGCTCGCCGCCCTGCTCGAGGACCGCGACGTGCTCCGGGGCCGCCCCGACGACGTGCCCGCCGACCTGACCCTGCGCCTCGCGCTGCTCGACGACCCTGGTCGCCGACATCCCCTCGCCGACGGGCGCGCGCTCCGGCGGGCCCGGGACCGGGCCGACGCGATCGCCGAGCGAGCCGGCGTCCGATCCCCCGGGATCGACATCGAGGTCGCCGGCTTCGTCCTCGCCCACGCCTACCCCGACCGGGTCGCGATCCGGCGGGGCACGCGCTCTCGGGGCCGGTTCCTCCTCCGCACCGGCTCCGGCGCCTGGCTCCCCGACACCGACGAGCTGGCGACGGCCGAGCTGATCGTCGCCGCCGACCTCGACGGCAAGCGCAAGGAGGCGCGCGTCCGAACCGCGGCACCGATCCATCAGGACGAGGTCGTGGCGCTGTTCGGCGACTCGATCGTCGAGAAGCGGAGCGTCGGCTGGGACGACGAGCGGGACGACCTCGTCGTTCGCACGGAGCGACGCCTGGACGGCATCCCGCTCGCCGTGACCACCGGGCGGCCCGACCCCGGATCCGACACCGTCGCCGCGCTGTTGGCCCGCGTCCGCTCGGAGGGCCTGCGGCCGCTGGGCTGGGACGCACGGTCGTCGGCGCTCCGGTCGCGCCTGGCCTTCCTCGCCCGGGTCGACGAGCGGGCCGGTTGGCCCGACGTCAGCGATGACGGGCTGATCGAGGGGCTCGATCGGTGGGTCGCTCCGTTCCTGGATCGCGCGACCGGCCGCCGCGACCTCGAGGCCCTCGACGTCTCGCTCGCGCTCGGCACGCTCCTCGACTGGGACCAGGGGCTCCAGCTCGCCGAGCTCGCCCCGGAACGCATCGAGATCCCGAGCGGGCGCTCCGTCGTCGTCGACTACGACGGCGAGCAGCCCACCATCGCCGTCCGGGTGCAGGAGATGTTCGGCAGCGCCGAGACTCCCACCGTCAACCGTGGCCGCACGCCGGTCCTGCTCCAGCTGCTGTCGCCGGCCGATCGCCCGATCCAGATCACGGCCGATCTGGCCGGGTTCTGGTCGGGTTCCTGGCACGACGTGCGCAAGGACCTCGCCGGCCGGTACCCCAAGCACCGGTGGCCCGAGGACCCCCTCGCCGAACGACCCCACCGGAAGTGAACGAACGCTGAACTCCCGGCGTCGACGGGGACGGCCGGGCCTCGGCGGGCGGTTCTCCTCCTCATGACCACCGGCGCGGCGACGTTCTCGGACCAGGCAGGCGATACCGTCTCGGAGATGGCACTGCCCGCCGAGGTCCTCGTCGTCGAGGACGAGACGCAGGTCCGTGAGCTGGTCTCCGAGGCGCTGCGCCGTGACGGCTACCAGGTCAGGGTGGCGGCCGACGGCTCGACGGCGGCCAAGGAGCTGGCCACCCAGCTCCCCGACCTCGTCCTGCTCGACCTCGGCCTCCCGGGGATCGACGGCTTCGAGATCCTCCAGCGGCTCCGGTCGGCGGGTGCCGACGTGCCCGTCATCGTCCTGACCGCTCGGGGCCGCGATGCCGACCGGGTCCAGGGCCTCGAGCTCGGCGCCGACGACTACGTCGTGAAGCCCGTCTCGACGAGGGAGATCGTCGCCCGGGTGCGGGCGGTGCTGCGCCGGGTGCAGCGCGACGTGCCCTCGGAAGCCCTGGAGTTCGGTGGCCTCAGCATCGACCTCGGCGCCCGGCGGGTGGTGCTCGACGGGGCCGAGATCGAGGTGCCGCCGCGCGAGTTCGACCTGCTCGCCCACATCGCCCAGCGCCCCGGCGTCGCGTTCTCCCGCGCCGACCTGCTCCGGGAGGTGTGGGGCTCCTCCCCCGAGTGGCAGGACCCGTCCACGGTCACCGTCCACGTCCGCCGGCTCCGCAACCGCATCGAGCCCGACCCGACCGAGCCGCGTCACCTCATCACGGTGTACGGCGTCGGCTATCGGTTCGACCCGTGATGCAGTCCGGACCGGGGATCCTCACGTTCCTGGCGACGATCGCCGGGCTCTCCCTCCTGGCCGCCGCCGTCGCGCCGCCCATGGTGCGGCGGCTCTCCGTGCGGCGGTCGCTCCTCGCCATCGGCCTGATCGGGCCGCTGTTGGGCGTGATCGCCGGGCTCGTCGCCACGTCGATGATGGCCTTCCAGGACGACGACACCTTCTACCTGATGACCCTGCTCGCATCGGTCGCTGTCGCCGCGGCGTGGACCGCCGTGCGACTCGGCCGTCCGCTGGCCGACGACCTCGAGCAGCTGCGCACCACCACCCACGCGGTGGCCGGGGGCGACCGCGGCTGTCGCACCGGCATCGTCCGCGACGACGAGGTCGGTCGCCTCGCGGCCGAGCTCGACGGATTGGTCGCCGATCTCGAGCGGGCCGAGATCGAGCGCGGTGCGATCGCCGCCGAGCGACGGCACCTCGTCGACGGGCTGGCCCACGACCTCCGGACGCCGCTGCAGGCACTCCTCGCCACGGCCGAGGCGATCGGGGACGGCGTGCTCCCGCCCGACGAGGCTCCCGAAGCCGTCCACCGCCAGGTCGCCACCCTCCAGCGACTCCTCGGCGATCTGATCGTCCTCGCCCGCGTCGAGGCGGGCACGCTCGAGCTGCACATGGAGCGCCTCGACCTCGCCGAGCTCGTCGACGACGCCATCGCGCTCGCCACGCCGGTCGCCACCAACCGCGACGTCTCGCTCTCCGCCGACATCACCGGCCCGGTCATCGCCGAGGTCGACCCGGACCAGGTCGGCCGGGTCCTGCGGAACCTGCTCGACAACGCCATCCGCCACACCCCGACCGGCGGGACCGTCGAGGTACGCCTGTGCAGCGACGGTCAGGGTCGGGCCGAGATCGAGGTCCTCGACGAGGGTCCCGGGTTCCCGCAGGCGATGGTCGAGGAGGCCTTCGAGCCGTCGGTCAGCGGCGGCGGCAGCACCCGCCCGGGGGCCGAGGGCCTCGGGTTGGCCATCGCCCGCGGCGTGGTCGAGGCCCACGGCGGCGCCATCGCAGCGCGACCCGGACCGGGTGGGAGCGTTACCGTCCGCTTGTGAGCGACGACGAGGCGGCCATCGCCGCAGCCACGGTCATCCCCCTGCGAGAGGGTCCCGGCGGGCTCGAAGCGCTGCTGCTGCGACGGTCCGACGAGCTGCGGTCCTTCGGCGGGATGTGGGTCTTCCCCGGCGGCCGGATCGACGACGTCGACCTCGAGGATGCCGCGGACGAGGGCACCGCCGCCCGGCGGGCTGCGGTGCGCGAGGCCGACGAGGAGGCCGGGCTGCGGCTCTCCGTCGACGACCTCGTCCACCTGTCGCACTGGTCGCCTCCCCCGCGGGCCGGGCGCCGCTTCGCCACCTGGTTCTTCCTGGCTCCGGCCGACGGCCAGGAGGTGCGGATCGACGACGGCGAGGTGCGCGAGCACCGGTGGTTCGCGCCGGGCGAGGCGTTGTCCGCCCGGGACGGCGGCGAGATCGAGCTGGCGCCACCGACCGTCGTCACGCTGCACCAGCTCGGTGCCTTCCCCTCGGCGGCGGGCGCGCTAGCCCATCCCCACGAGCCGGAGGTGTTCCGATCCCAGATCGCCCGGCACGACGGACCGCGCACGCTGCTGTGGCACGGCGACGTCGGGTACGGCGACGGCGACCCGTCGGCGCCGGGTCCTCGGCACCGGCTGGTGATGACCGAGCGCTGGACCTACGAGCGCACCGGCTGACCGGTCAGCAGCGCACCTCGAGCGTCCCGCGGATGCCCTCGTCGGCCGGGTTGGTGAAGCCCTCCGAGTCACCCTCGAAGAAGACCGCGTCGGCTCGGATGACCTGCTGGTCGTCCTCGAGGTCGAGGAAGCTCACGTCGTTGCCGAGCAGCGACGACGCCTCGAGGTAGAGGTCGTACGTCACGAAGTCCTCGGTGATGTAGAGGTTGACCGAGTCGATGGGACCGGAGCCGACGTCGAGGCGGCTCACGTCGAGGTAGGGCGACTCCTCGACCCGGGCGGCGTTGAACAGCACCGAGTCGCGCCCGGTGGCCTCCGGGGACAGGCCACAGCGGACGCCGTCGAGCTCGAACACCCGACCATCCGCGAGCGCCACCGTGGCCCGACCACCGGCGGAGCGCAGCGGGGGACCGACGTCGCCGGCGGCCACGTCGGCGTCGTCGCCGGGCACCGGATCCGACGGTGGACCACTCGGCGGCGGTTGGGGCAGCTGGGCACCCTCGGTCCCCTCGGCGCTGTCGCGTTCGGTCTCACCACCACCTCCGCACGCGGCGGCGAGGAAGGCGAGACCGAGCAGCAGAGCGATCAGGGAACGGCGCCGGCCGACGGGTGGCAGGCGAACGGGCACAGGCGCCATGCTGTCACCGTGAGCGGCCTGAGCGACGTCATCAGAGAGCTGACCGATTTCGATCGGCCGACGGCCGCGCCGGGCGACGGCATGACCGAGGTCGCCCAACTGCTGATGGCCGCCGACTACGACGCGGTGCTCGTCCACCGCCGCAGCGGCTCCGTCGCCGTCCTCACCGAGCGCGACATCGTGCGCGGCGTCGCCTCCGGCGAGATCGACACCTGGGTCACCGACATCATGAGCCGCGAGCTGGTCACCGTCGATGCCGACGAGAGCGTCTCCGTCGCGACCCGTCGCATGCTCGATCACGGGATCCGTCATCTCGTGGTGCAAGATGGTGACCGGTTGGGCATCCTGTCCCTCCGAGACTGCGTCGGCCCGCTCGTCGCGGCGATCGACGCAAGCTAGTTCCCCTCCAGTCTCCCCCAACGATGGAGCATCCGTGAGCTACAACGTCTGGATCGATCAGGACCTCTGCACCGGCGACGGGATCTGCGTCGAGATCTCTCCCGCCGTGTTCACGCTGCTCGACGACGGTCTCGCGTACGTCAAGGCCGGCGACGACGTGAAGAGCGATCCCGGCGGCCCCCAGGGCATCGTGCCCGTGCCAGACGGCGAGCTCGACGGCGTGATCGAGTCCGCCGAGGAGTGCCCCGGCGAGTGCATCTTCATCGAGGCGTCCTAGCCCCTCGATCGTGAGCGGCACACCCGTCCTGCGGGTCGGGTGTGCGATGTGGGCCCACCGGGCGTGGGTCGGCCGACTCCTGCCCGCCTCCACACCGGTCGGTGGTGAGCTGACGCCCTACGCCCGCCTGTGCACGGCGGTCGAGGGCAACACGACCTTCTACGCGCTGCCCGACGCCGACACGGTCGATCGGTGGCGTGGCGCCGTGGACGCCGACTTCCGGTTCGTGTGCAAGCTGCCCCGCGAGATCACCCACGACCGTCGCCTCCGCGTCGACACCGCGACCCTGACGCCGGCCGTCGAGCGGCTGGCCGGGCTGGGTGACCGACTCGGTCCGATCTCGATCCAGCTCCCGCCGTCGTTCGGGCCCGACGACCTCGGGGCCCTGGACTCGTTCCTCGCCGCGGTGCCCGCCGATCTGCCGTGGGCCGTCGAGGTGCGCCACCCCGCCTTCCACGACGGCAGCGCCGAGCAGCGCCGCCTCGACGAGCTCCTCCATCGCACCGGGACCGACCGGATCATCATCGACACCCGGGCGCTGTTCGCCGGGCCGCGCGAGACGCCGGAGGAGATCGAGGCGTTCGAGCGCAAGCCGCGGCTCACGGTGCGGCCCATCGCGACGAGCTGGCAGCCGATCGTGCGCATCATCGGTCAGCGCGACCTCGAGGCGACCGAGGGCTTCTGGGCGCCGTGGGTCACCAAGGTCGCGGAGTGGCTCGGCGAGGGCCGCTCACCGATCGTGTTCCTCCACACGCCGGACAACGTCGACGCACCGGTGCTCGCCCGCCGCTTCCACGACGCCGTCCGTCGTGAGCTCCCCGAGCTCGCCCCGCTGCCCGAACCCCTCCCGGTCAGGGACCAGCTCGAACTGTTCTGAAGCGATGGGAGTCGGTCACGGTGTCCGGTCCGATCCCTCGGCTCCCGATGCGGCGAGACGATGGGCGACGACGTAGCCCCCACCGGGGACGACCGCTGCGACGAGGACCGCGAAGGTTCGTCCGGCGCTCCAGTCGTGGTGCTCGCGCATCGACACGACGACGGCGAAGTAGGCCAGGAACGCGACCCCGTGGATCGGACCGACCGTCGCCGTGAGGTCGGGTCCGTCGAACACTCGATACGAGATGACGGCGGCGACGAGCACGAGCAACGTCGTCGCCTCGATCGCTGCGACGGCGACGAAGGTGCGCCGGACCGTCACGGCTTGACGATCATCAGCACGAGCGTCGCCGACCACGTCAGCGAGTACAGGCCGGTCACCCCGTGCAGCCGGCCGACCTCCGCCCGATCGTGGCCGGCCTCGTCCGAGGCGAGCAGGCGCCGTTGCAGCGGCAGGACGCCGACGAACAGCACGAGCAGACCGGCGAGGTAGGTCCCGATGGCGGCCTGGACCCAGACCTCGCTCCACACGCCGAGCTCGGCGACGAGCGCCGCGCCGGCGGCGCCGACGCCGATCGTCAACGTTCCGTACTGGCGGCAGATCCGATGCAGGCGCAGCGCGGCCCGCCGGTCCCCTGGCTCGGCCGCTGCCGCGTGTCGCGGGAAGGCCGATCCGGCGACGGTCGTCGGGCCGATCGAGAGGATAGCCAGGAAGACGTGAGCGACGAGCAGGAGCTCCGAGGTGGACATCGGCGACATTCAACCTGACTTGTAGTCTGACTACAAGTCGGATGCTGGGAGTAGGGTCCGGCCGTGGCTGAACCGGCAGCACCGTTGCTCGCGAGCCCGTCGATGACGCTCGCCGCGATCGGTCAACGGCTCCGCGAGGCGATCGAGGACCGGATCGCACCCCTCGACATCACCCTGCGCCATCTCGGAGCGCTCGGGCACCTGGTGCACCGACCGGAGCTCTCCTACAGCGATCTCGCCCGGCGGGCCCAGGTCACCAGCCAGAGCATGCGGGCCACGATCGCCCAGCTCGCCGAGCTCGGCGCGGTCTCGATCGAGGCGCCGGGCCAGGGGCGGTCTGCCGCCCTGCGCGTGACCCCCGCCGGCCACGAGCTCCTCGAGGAGGCCCGAGCTCGGATCACCGACCTCGACGCCGCGCTGACCGAGGGCACCGTCCTCGACGCCGAGGCCCTCCGCGCCTTCGTCGGCGTCGCCATGCAGGTCGCCACCCAGCTCCGAGAGATCCAGACCGACGGAGCGGACCCGCTCTGACCTCTCGGACGCTCGGCCCAGCCCGTTGAACCGCGGTCGGGATCGCGTCGTCTGATCGGTTGGTGAGGGGAGGCCAGCCGTGGACGACGCCACTGTCGACGAGCACCGGAGCTCGACCGAGGTCGCGAGCTCGCGACGTGCTGCATCTCGTTGGATCGCGGTCGTCGGACTGGTCATCGCCGTGGTCGTCGGTGTCGCGGGCGTCAACGCCGCGCTCGGCGAGGACGGCGTGGACGATCGGCTCCTCGTCGTCGACGACGCCGGCACCGTGTCGCTGCTCGACCCGGCCGCCGGATCGGTCGTCTTCGAGGTCGACGACGGGGTCGTCACACCGGACCGGTCGGCGTTGTTCACGACCGCGGTGACCGGCGACGGTCCGGTCCTCCAGAGCCGCGATCCCGCGACGGGCGACGTGACCGGCACCACCGCGATCCCGGAGGGTCGCGAGGTCCGCGTCGTCAGCGCTGACGGGGACGCGGTCGTGCTCATGGCACCACGCCCGGCGGGTCACGAGCTCTACGAGCCCGAGCAGCGGTCGATGACCGAGCTCACGATCGCCTTCACCGACGAGCGCCCGCCGATCGACCACACGCTCGACGGCAACTTCGAACCCGAGACGTTGTCGGTCGACGAGTCGACGCTGTTCCTCCTCCAGTACTGGCCGCCGCTCGAACCGGACCGCTACTTCGTCCGTCAGCTCGACCTCGCCACCGGGGAGATCAGCGACGTCGCCACGCCGCAGGTCGAGCTGCAGCCCGAGATGCGAGGTGTCGCGAGGGAGCAGACCATCCATCCCGACGGCCACTTCCTCTACACGCTCTACACGTTGCCGGCCGGTGCCGAGCCGGTCCACGACGTCGAGGCCGATCCCGGGTCGGACACGGACCGATGGGCGTTCGTGCACGTACTGAGCCTCGACGAGGGGTGGTCGTTCTGCATCTTCTTGCCCGTCCCGATCGGCACCGGCGACGAGGCGACGGTCGGCTTGGGCATGGATCCCGCAGGAGCGGAGCTCACCGTGGTCGACCCCTCGACCCAGACCGTCGCCCGGATCGACGCCGAGTCGATGGAGGTCACCGACGTCCGATCCGTGCCCGCGCTGCGAGCGACCGAACGCGAGCGGGCCCAGATCGCGGTGACCGACGACGGCACCACGTACGTGTCGAACGGCTGGTCGATCCTCGAGCTCGTCGGCGAGGAGATGACCCCCACCGCTGCGTGGGCCCACGAGCGGCGGGTCTCGGGGCTCTCGACCTCGCCCGACGGGAGCCAGCTGCGCTTCGGGCGGGACGGCTCGGTCGTGCTCTTCGATCGGGCGTCGGGTCGGGAGGTCGGCCAGCTCCGAGCCCCGGGGGGCGGCGACCTCTCGCTGCTCGGACCACCCAGTGGCGCGGTGACCGAGATCCCACTGGAATGTGCGTGCTGAGCAGCTCAGCCGATCCGTGGCCTCGACGCCGAGACCGACCATGCGCGAACCCGACCCGTCGCTGATCAGGGCCGCCGCGGCCGGCGATCGCGACGCGTTCTCCGAGCTCGTTCGCGAATCGCAGGCCGACGTCTGGCGGTTCCTGCGGCACCTGACCGGGGACCGTGAGCTCGCCGCCGACCTGACGCAGGAGACGTTCCTGCGCGTGCACCGGTCGCTGTCCTCGTTCGCCTTCCGGAGCCGGTTCTCCACCTGGCTGTTCCAGATCGCCCGCAACCTCGCCATCGACGAGTCGCGCGCTGCCGCCCGACGCCCGCAGCTCGCCCCGGAGCTCGTCGAGGACCGAGCACCGGCCCGACCCGTCGCCGTGACGGCGCACGAGCTCCGCTGTGCCATCGAGACGCTGGCACCTCCGCAGCGGGAGACCTTCGTGCTCGTGGAGGTCTTCGGCCTCGGGTACGCCGAGGCTGCGACCGTCCTGGGCATCCCGCCCGGCACCGTGAAGTCGCGGATGTTCCACGCCAGGCGCCGACTCGTCGACTGGTTCCAGTCCGACGACAGCGCGGAGGCGGGCTCCGATGGCTGACGCACGCCGGCCGAGCACCGACGAGCTCGAGCGCATCTCCGCCGCGCTCGACGGCGACGGCTCGATGCCCGACGACCTGACCGACGCCGGCACGGCGTTCCGCGACACCGCGGAGCGGATCCGAGCGCTCAGTCGCCTCGAGCCGGCGGAGGACCCGCCCGACGTCCTCGACGCCGTGCTCCACGGCATCGACGACGAGGCGGCCGACCTCCACCTCGATGTCGTCGGCCGCGTCGACGTCGTCGGCCGTGTCGATGGCGGCGAGCGCCGGGAGCGACGCTGGGTGCGCTCGGTCGCGGCCGTCGTCGTCGCGTTCGCCGTCGGCGCAGCGAGCGCTGCGATCGTGCTGACGGGAGACGATCCGGGAGGGGTCGACGTCGCGCTCGCCGACGTCGACGACGAGCTCGCCGCGGCGCAGGCCGACGTCGGTGAGCTCGACGCGACGGTCTCGATCGTCGAGCGGGGGGCGCACCCGGACGTCCCGGAGCGGCGCTACGAGGGCACCCTGCGCTATCGCCCGCCGGAACGGCTGTGGCTGGAGCTGGACGACCTCACCTCCTATCCGAGCGCCGCGTGGCCGGCGAACGACGTCGTCACCGTCGTCGACGACGACGTCGCCTGGCGCCTCGGTGGCGTGGGTTGCCCCATCGCCGAACAGCCCGGGTGCCTGCGGTCCGAGCGGTACGAGTCCGTGGAAGGTCGTGCCCCCTTCGATCCGGGCTGGGTCGCGCCGCTCGACATCGTGGTCCCGCGAGACCTCCCCGCCGGAGCGACCGTCGAGCAGCCGTCGCCCGAGCGCGTGGTCGTGACCACGACCGTCGGCGGCGTCGGTGATCTGATCGGTGCGCTCGTCGGCACGGGCGCCTTCCGCCCCGTCCACGTCGACGACCTGGTCGCCCTCGGGCTCGACGCCGAACGGTGGACCGTCGAGTCCGTCGTCGTCCGCGCGGCCGACACGCCAGCGCGGGCGCAGTGGTCCGCGGGGACCGGGCACCGCGACGATCCGGATGCCACGATCTTCGAGATCGCGATCGAGCCGACCGACCTCGCCGTCGTCGGGTTCCCCTACCCGCCGGCGGCACCGACGGTGGGAGCCGGGTTCGTGGACGGCGCAGTGTCGGTCCCCGTGCCCCGGCGACTCCCGACCGGGTTCGAGCCACACCGGAGCGGCACCGTCGAGTCGTCGACCGGGACGGTCGCGACCATGACCTGGAGCGACGGGCGGGCCTGGTTCTCGATCAGCGAACGAGCGGCCGGATCGGCGACCGGCGACCTCCTCGGCGCCGAGGTGGCGATCGGGGCCGGGGTCGGCTACCTGGCCGCGACCGGCGAGTCGATCACGCTGCTCGTTGGTGATCGCCAGGTCATCGTGGCGGGGAGCCTGCCCCTCGGTGACCTCGTGGCGATCGGCGACGAGCTCGACGTCACCGGTCGCCGAGCCGACGGCACGAGCGGACTCGCTCCGCTCCCCGCCTCCGTCCCACGGCCGGAGGGCGTCACCGCCGCCATCCCGGGCCCGTCGGGCACCTACTCGATCGTGATCGTCGAGCGCGACGAGGTCGTCGTGCTCGTCGCCTCGGAGGGTGAGGTGCTGGACCCGCCGCCCAAGGGCGACGTCATCGAGGTCTCGGTGCGCGACACGACCGGGAGGGCCTCCGCCACGCTCCGCACCCTCACCTGGGTCGAGGGCGGGTGGAGGATCGAGCTGCGCTCGGACACCGTGGACATCGACCGCCTGCGCTCGATCGCGGCGTCGCTGGTGGTCGGAGGATGAACGTTCGCCTGCTCGCCGCCGGACTCGTCGGAGCAGCGTGCGGCGCCGTCGCCGTGCTCGCGCTGAGCGGCCCGTCCACGACCGCGTCGGGCGAGGTCGGCGCTGCGACGACGGCGGAACCGGAACCCACGACGACGCCGGCACCGACCACGGCACCCGACCCACGGCTCGACGAGGACGAGGACGACGTCCTGCTCGTCTGGGCGTCGTCCGGCCTCCCCGACCGGGCGGCAGCTCGGCTGGCCTCGGTCCCGGACATCCTGGAGGTCACGACGGTGGCCGGCCACGAGCTCGAGCTCCTCGCCCCGGTCCGTGCGGCCATCGCGACCGACGGCCGGCTCGGCGATGGTTGGGTGGTCCCGATCGACGTGCTCGCGATCGATCCGCGCTCCTACTCGTCCGTCGTCCCGGACGGTGCCGCGGCCGACCTGGCCACCCTCGCCCCGGGGTCGGCGGCGCTCGGCGAGACCTCGGCGATGCTCCGCGGTGTCGGGATCGGCGACGTCATCGAGCTCACGAGCGGCCTCGTCGAGGTGGCGATGATCGTCCCCGACCGGGCGGTTGCCGGCGCCGAGCTCGTCGTCCACCACGACGACGCCGAGCGGCTCGGTGTGGTGGTCGACCGGTTCCTCCTCGTCGCCCACGACGGCGACCGCCGGGAGGTCCAGCGTGCGATCGATCGGGCGCTCGGGCTCGCTGCGCCGGTCCGGTTCCGGACGCCGGCGGAGACGACCTGGCTCCGCCACGGCGATGCCGTGCTCCCCCTCGCCATGGTCAAGGACCGATTCGGCGAGTTCGCCTACCGCCCGGGCCAGGGCATCTCGATCACCATCGATCCGGCCTGGGAGGCGGCGCACCTCGTGGAGGCGGCGGTGCCGATCCTCGGTGACGTCCGGTGCCACCGGGACCTGGTCCCGATCCTCGATGCGGCGCTGTCCGCGCTCGAGCGCGACGGTCTCGCCCACCTCGTCACGCTGGAGCAGTTCGCCGGCTGCCACGTCGCCCGCCGCATCGGTCCCGACCAGGCGCTGTCTCGCCACTCCTGGGGCATCGCGGTCGACCTCAACGTCGACGACAACCCCCGGGGATCGTTCTCCACCCAGGACCCTCGCCTCGTCGAGACGATGCGCGAGCACGGCTTCGGCTGGGGAGGGGCGTGGCTCGTGCCCGACCCGGCCCACTACGAGCTCGTCGCGGCGACCCCGACCGCGTCCGGACCCGAGCCGCGTGAACCATCCGGCTGATCACGCCGTCTGATCCGGTAGGCGCATCGAGTCCGCCGGAGGGAGGGTGATCGGTCGTGAGGTCTCGAGTCGGAGCACTGACGATCCTGGGAGCCGTGTTGCTCGTCGGCGGAACCCTCGCCAGACCGGCCGGTGCCGGCGGTTGGGCGGTCACGACCCTGGACGACGTCCCATCGGCCGAGCCGGGTGTGCCGGTCGAGGTCGGCTTCACCATCCGACAGCACGGCGTCAGCCCGGTCGACGTCGAGGACGTCGCCATCGAGGTCATCGGGCCGGACGGGACCAGCGAGATTTTCCCGGCGCAGAGCGCCGAGCTGCAGGGCCACTACGTCTCGACGGTGACGTTCCCCGACGCCGGCGAGTTCGAGTGGGTGGTCCACCAGGGATGGTTCTCCACCCAGGACCTGGGCACGATCGCGGTCGGGACGACCGTGGCCGAGCAGTACCGGTTCGGGTCCGTGCTGCGCTACGGACTGCTCGTGGTGGTCGGCGGCGCGGCGGTGTGGTTGCTCGCCGACCTGGTCGCGTTCCGTCGACGAGCACTGGCGCCGGCATGAGACGGATCGCCCTCGCGGCGATCGTCGTGACCGGCAGCGTGGCGGCGACGCTGGGGTGGCAGACGGAGCCCACGACGGGAGCGAGCGGCGCCGCACTCGACGGGTCGGAGCTCTTCCGGGCGTTCGGGTGCGCGGCCTGCCACGTCGGGCCCGACTCGTCCGCGACGTCGACCGCCTACCCGCGTCTCGACGATGCCGCCGCGTGGGCGGCCGGTCGTCGCGAGGGCATGGACGCACGCGAGTACCTCACCGAGTCGATCCGTGCGCCATCGGCGTTCATCTCCCCCGGGTTCGACGCCGGCGGGCCGACCTCGGCCATGCCCGATCTCGGACTGGACGACGCGGAGATCGCCGCCCTCGTCGATCACCTGCTCGCCGGGTGAGCCGACGACCGGCCGGACGCGACGACCGCTCGACGGCCTCTGCGACGGCCGCCGATCAGGTCGGGGGCACGACGGCGACGGTCGATGATCAGGTCAGCTCCGAGATCTCGAAGAGGTGTCCGTCGGGGTCACGGAAGAACGCCCGGATCTCGCCCCCGCGGTCGACGGGTGGGGTCAGGAAGTCAGCGCCACGACCGCGCAGCAGCTCGTAGGTGGCCCAGCAGTCCGAGACCCGGAAGATGAGCTGGCTCGCCACCTGATCCGGGTCCTCGGGAACCGACAACGTCACGGTCGGCTTGTCGGGTGTCGGCTCGCCGCCGGTCACCAGGAGCAACCAGTTCCCCAGGAGCTCGAGCACGACCGACGTGCCGCCGTACTCGCCGAAGAGCGACGCGTCGAGCACCTCGAGGTACCAGTCGCGGCTCCGCTGCGCATCGGCGACCACGAGCATGTGGGTGAGGGCAGCAGCATCGAACCGGTCCACGCTCACCACCGTAGGCGGCCGCGGGCTGCCGCCCTCGCCTCGTCGTTCCCCCAGACCACAGACGAGGATTCGTTCGGTCGTCGACCCCGCGTTTCGTCGTCGTCGAGACTTCACCTCGGTGATGGAGACCGAGTTCGAGGTGCTCTTCGCCGGCGAGCGGCATCGGCTGATCGGTTCGCTGACTGCGCTCGGCACACCGGTCGAGGTGGCGGCCGAGGCTGTCGACGAGGCGTTCGTTCGGGCCTACGAACGGTGGTCCCGGCTTCGTCACCACCGGCCGCCTCGGCGCCTTCGTGCTCCGGCTCCTCCTCGAACAGAGCGAGGTGTCCGCCGACGCCGGGGACCTGGTCGCCGAGTGGTCCGGCGACGCCTACACGCTCACCGACACCGCCGACGGGCCGTGCATCGACGTCCGCATCGTCTTTGACACCGACGACGCCGCTGCACTCGTCGACGCCGCGCTCGCACCGAACGCGCTCGCCACGGCCGTCGACGGCGATCAGCTCGACGCCAGGTTCTGCGCCGCCTGAGCGCCCCGATCGTGGGTTGCGCCGGGTTCGGCGCAGGATCGTCCGTCGCCTGCCGATGGTGAGCCTCCGAGTCGCCGACGACGCGATGTCGCGCGACGTTCCCGACGAGTTCGACGACCTCCGCCGGGCGCTCGAGAAGTGACGGGCCGGAGGCACGGCCTGGATCGGATCGGGCGCCAGGGTGACAGCTGTCGCCGGTCAGGCGCTCGGGTGGGGGGAGTGGGCGATGCCGTCGTTGTCGAGCTCCCAATCGCCCGCCGGGAGGACGCAGAACTCGTTGCCTTCGGGATCGGCCATCACCAGGAAGCCGCCCTCGTCGTAGCCCGGCACCCTCGAGCCGCCGAGGGCGAGCACCCGGTTGACGGCCCGCGCCGGGTCATCGGCGGCGATGTCGAGGTGGATGCGGTTCTTCACCGTCTTGGCGACGTCGACACGTTGGAAGCCGAGGCCGGGCAGTCCCCCGCCAGCAGCGACGAACACGTAGGGACCGGTGCGATGGGTGACAGTGAGTCCGAGCAGCTCCGTCCAGAACGTGGCGAGGCGCTCGGGATCGACCGCATCCACCATCACGCACTCGACGACGGGTCGCTCGGCGCGGTCCATCTCCGAAGCGTTGCCCAGTCCGCCGCCGGCCACCAGGACCTCTGTGCCGGCGGCAAGAGCGACGCCGCGGCGACGGACCGCTCAGCGGCGGGTGAAGCCCATCCGGAACGTGCGGACGGCTCGGGCGAAGACGTTGGGTTCGACGTCGGGCTCGGCAACCGCGTGGAGCTCGGTCAGCCGCGACGTCATCTCCTCGAGCATCGAGCGCAGCGTCTGCCGGGCGACGAAGGCGCCGAGGCAGAAGTGGGTGCCGTTGCCGAAGGCGACGTGGGGGTTCGGGTCGCGGGTGACGTCGAACGTCATCGGGTCGGCGAAGACGTCCTCGTCCCGGTTCGCCGACGGATAGAGCAGCGCGAGCCGGTCGCCGGCCGAGATCGGCGTCCCCGCCAGCTCGGTGTCGACCGTCGCCCGCCGGAACATCTGGTTGAGCGGGGTCACCCACCGGATGACCTCCTCGACAGCCGCCGGGATGCGCTCTGGCTCGCGGGCGAGCAGCTCCCACTGATCGGGGTGATCGCAGAACGCCCGCAGCCCGTGGGCGATCGTCGTCCTCGTGGTCTCCGCCCCGCCCGAGACGAACAGGCCGAACTCGTGCATCGCCGTGGCGGGCGGGAGGCGCCGACCGTCGATCTCGGCGTTGGCCCAGACCGACAGCAGGTCGTTCATCGGGCAGCCGATCCGCTCGGGCAGCAGCTCGTAGACCGCACGGAACATCTCCTCGCCCGAGGCGTAGAAGTCGTGCCAGATCTTCGGGTCGCGGCCGCGGGTGTCGAGGCGCATCTGCCGCTCGGACCAGCTCTTCAGGTCGGCCCACCGCTCCTCGGGCACGCCGAGCAGTCGGCAGGTGAACCGGGCCGGCAGCTGCGCGGCGAGGGCCTCGACGACCTCGACCTCGCCGTCGTCGACGAACGCATCGACGAGCTCGCGCACCAGCGCCCGGATCTCCGGCTCGCGGGCACCCACCGCCTTCGGCGTGAACCGCCCCATCACGAGTCGGCGCTGCGCGAGGTGCTGCGGGTTGTCGTGGGAGATCATCGTCTCCTCGTCCGGCGACGGCACCCAGCGGTAGATGCCACGCGACGAGAAGGTGGCGTCGTCGCGCTCGACCCGGACGAGGTCGGCGTGGCGGGTGACGCCCCAAACGCCGTTGCGGTGGTCCCGGTAGACCGGCTCGTGCTCGCGCATCCACGCCCAGACGTCGTGCGGGTTCCGCTGGTACAGCGTGGGATCGAGCAGATCCACCTCGAGCTGTGTCGTCGTCACCTGACCGTCCCCTCTGGTCGCTCGGATCAGGCTCCCGCCCCGGGGGTCGACGGGGCAATTCAGGAGACGGCGCGAACCACCTCGGACCGGAGGATGTCGAGCCCCACGGGACCGAGGTCGAGGGCCGCGGTGTGGAACGCCTTCGCATCGAAGGACGCCCCGGCGGCCTCCTGGGCCGCGGCGCGGGCGGCGAGCCACTCGCGCTCGCCGAGCGCGTACGACGGTGCCTGACCGGGCCAGCCGAAGTACCGGTCGATCTCGGAAGCGAGCACCTTGTCGTCCTCGCCCGTCATGGTCTTGGCGAGATCGAAGGCCACGTCCCACGACCACGGCGTCCCGGGTCGGAAGACCGCGTCGGCCGGGATCGGGAACCCGCAGTGCACGCCGATGTCGATGACCACGCGCACCGCACGCAACTGCGCGGCGGACAGGTAGCCGAGCACGGCGTCGGGCCGGTCGAGCAGGTCGAGCTCGTGGCAGAGCCGCTCGGCGTAGAGGGCCCAGCCCTCCCCGTGCCCGGACGTCCAGGCGATCGTGCTCTGGAATCGGGTGACCTCGGCACCGCCCTGCACCAGCTGCGCGACCTGCAGGTGGTGGCCCGGCACGGCCTCGTGGTTCGCCGTCGTCACCTGGCCCCAGAGCGCGTAACGATGGTCGGCGCCGAGGTCGGGATACCAGACGCTGCCGGGACGGGAACCGTCCTCGGACGGGCCGACGTAGTGGGGCGCCGCGGCGCCGCCGGCCGGGCCGGCCTTGACCTCACAGGTGCGGATCGGCGGGGCGACGTCGAAGTGGTCCCGGCCGAAGACGTCGATCATGTGGTCGACGTGTTCCTGGGCCCAGCCGCGCAGGGCGTCGATGCCGACGACCGCGAAGTCGCTCTCGTGCTCGACGTGGTGCAGCACCTGGGCGAGCCCGGCGCCGGGCAGGATCTTCTCGCCGACCCGTCGCATGTCGTCGTGCAGCTCGCGGACGCGCTCCCATCCCCAGGCGTACGCCTCCTCGACGTCGGCCGGCGCGCCGAGGAAGGACTGGAGTAGGAGCTCATAGCGCTCGCGACCGACGGCGTCGTCGGTGCGCGCCGCGGCGGCGTACTCGGTGGTGAGCCAGCGGCCGAGCTCGTCGTACGCGGCGGCCGCTCGCTCGCCGGCGACCTCCAGCCGCGACCGGGTCGCCTCGTCGGTCGCCTTGGTCGGGAGCTCGCGGAACGCCGCCGCCCGGTGGAGCACCTGCTCACCGGTGCGCTCGGCCTGGCGTCGGGCGGCCGGTTCCCCGGCGTCGAGGCCGGTCTGGAGCGAGGCCCGCACGTCGTCGATCACCGACGGGACGGCCTCCAGCCGGGTCGCCCAGGCCTCCGCTGCCTCGGGCGTCGAGAAGTCCGCGAGGTCGAAGAGGTCGACGACGTCGACCGCCGGGCAGGCGATCACGTTGAGGTCGTTGCTCCAGGTCCTCGCGTCGTGGAGCGCGAGCTGCGAGCCGAGTCGCTCCTCCATCACCAACCGGGCGACGCGATCGGCGTCGGCGGTGTCGGTCAGCTCCGCGAGGCGGGCGAGCGTGGAGCGGGCGAGGTCGGCCTGCGCCCGGTGCCCGTCGGGTGACCAGTCGGCCCAGCGGTCGTCGCGGCCGGCGATCCCCAGATAGGTGGCGCCGACGGGGTCGAGATCGGCCCACCGCTCGACGTGCTCGTCGGCCAGCTCCCACACAGGTGATGCCATGCGGCCAGCCTCGCAGGGCGGCCGCGACGAAGCGAGGGCGAAACCCGGGTCACGTCCGGTCGGATGGGCTCAGACGATGCGGGAGCCCTCCTTGCCCCAGTACTCGTCCTTGAGCAGGCGCTTGTAGAGCTTGCCGGTCGGCAAGCGAGGCAGCTCGTCGCGGAAGTCGATCGAGCGGGGGCACTTGTAGTGGGCGATGTGCTCGCGGCAGTACGCGAGCAGCTCGCGTTCGATCTCCTCGCCGGCCTCCTCGCCCTCCGCGAGTTGGACGACGGCCTTCACCTCCTCGCCCATCTCGGCGTTGGGGACGCCGATGACGGCGACGTCGGCGACCCTCGGGTGCAGGATCAGCCGGTCCTCGATCTCCTGCGGGTAGATGTTCACGCCGCCCGAGATGATCATGAACGTCGCCCGGTCGGTGAGGTAGAGGAAACCGTCCTCGTCGACGTAGCCCACGTCGCCGAGCGCGGTCCACGTCGGCTGGGAGGGGTGCTGCACCGACGACGTCTTGTCGTCGTCGTTGTGGTAGCTGAACGGCAGCTCGTCGCGCTCGAAGTAGACGAGGCCGGTCTCGCCGGTGGGGACCTCGTTGCCCTCGTCGTCGCAGATCCGGATCGTGCCGAGCAAGGCCTGACCGACCGACCCCGGATGGGCGAGCCACGACTCGGAGTTGAGGTACGTGAGCCCGTTGGCCTCGGTCCCGGCGTAGTACTCGTGGACGATCGGCCCCCACCAGTCGATCATCTGGTGCTTCACGTCGACCGGGCACGGGGCGGCGGCGTGGATGGCGACCCGGTGCGACGACAGGTCGCGGCCGGCGCGGTCGGCCTCGGGCAGCTTGAGCATGCGCGAGAACATCGTGGGCACCCACTGCGAGTGCGTCACCCGGTACCGCTCGATGGCGTCGAGGGCGTCGACCGGGTCGAACTTCTCCATCATGACGACCGTGCCGCCGAGGCCCTGCGCCCCCAACGAGTAGGCGAGCGGCGCCGAGTGGTACATCGGTGCCGGCGACAGGTACACGGTCTCGGTGTCGAACTGGAACAGCCCGGCGAGCAGGGCGACGATCGGGATGCCGTCGGCCACCGACCCGCCCGACAGCGGACGCTTGATGCCCTTCGGACGGCCCGTGGTGCCCGAGGAGTAGAGCATCATCTCGCCGAGGGGCTCGTCGTCGAGCGGGTCGCCCGACACGCCGGCGATCGCGTCCTCGTAGACGTCGTAGCCGTCGACACGGCCGCCGAAGGCCAGCCGCACCTCGACATCGGGGGCGTGGTCGAGGACCCCGGCCGCCGTCTCGCCCAGCCCGGCGGACACGATGAGCGCCCGCGACGTCGAGTCGGTGACGATGTAGGCCGCTTCCTCGTCGGTCAGGTAGCGGTTGACCGCAGTGACGTACAGCCCGGAGCGCAGGCAGGCCCAGACCACCTCGAAGTAGCGCGGGTGGTTCTCGGCGAAGAGCGAGACGTGGTCGCCGACGCCCAGGCCGGCCTGCTGCAGGAGCCGGGCGAGGCGGATCGAGCGGTCGTTCAGCTCCCCGTAGGTCACCGCCTCGCCGCTCCCGGCCATGATCAGCGCCGGCTTGTCCGGATGCGACTCGGCCCACGGTCCCGGATACATCGAACGACCCCTCTCGACGACGACGGGAGCGTAGGTGGTCGAATGTCACACCCACCACCTCGCGCCGTGCCGGTACGTTCGCTCCGCAGCCTCACGGGAAGGGGACGGGTTGAGCTTCGCCGAGGCCACGGCCGTGTCGAGGGTCGACGACGAGGGATTCCGGGGAGAGATCCGGCCCGGTTGGGACATCGCCGACAACGCCAACGGCGGATATCTCCTCACCATGGCGGCGCGGGCGATCGCCCAGCGCTGCGGACGACCCGATCCGATCAGCATCACCGCCCACTACCTGAGCCCGGGCAAGCCGGGCCCGGTCGACATCTCGACGCGGGTCCTCAAGCAGGGCCGCCGCTTCGCCACCGCCAACGCCACGCTGCGGACCGGCGATCGACCCATCCTCACCGCGCTCGCCAGCATGGGCGACGTGTCCGAGGCCGAGGGCCCGTTGCGCATCGACGCCTCGATCCCCGACCTCCCGCCGCCCGAGGAGTGCATCCCGGTCGAGCCGACCGACACGTTCCCGCCGCCGTTCATGGGCCGGGTCGAGCTGCGGCTGCACCCCGAGGACGCCCGCTTCGCGACCGGCGAGCCGAGTGGAATCCCCCGGGTCCGCGGTTGGTTCAGATTGCGTGACGAGGAGCCCATGGACACCATGGCGCTCCTGATCGCCACCGATGCCTTCCCACCGACCATCTTCAACGCCGACCTCCCCGTCGCGTGGACGCCCACCGTCGAGCTCACGGCGCACGTGCGCGCCCGGCCGACGCCGGGGTGGCTCCGCTGCGCGTTCACGACCCGCTTCATCACCGGCGGGTTCCTCGAGGAGGACGGCGAGATCTGGGACTCGATCGGGCGGCTGGTCGCCCAGTCACGGCAGCTGGCGCTGGTGCCCCAGGCGTGATCTCGCGGTGAGCGCATGACGATGCGGCTCCACGACACGGCCCGGCGGGCGGTCGTGCCCTTCGAGCCCGGCCCGGTGGTCTCGATGTACGTGTGCGGCATCACGCCGTACGACTCGACGCACCTCGGCCACGCGTTCACCTATCTCACCCACGACCTGCTGATCCGACGGCTGGAGGACCTCGGCCACGAGGTCCGGATGGTGCGCAACTTCACCGACATCGACGACCCGCTGTACGCGAAGGCGCTCGACCTCGGCGTCGACGCGATGGAGCTCGCCGAGCGGGAGATCGCCCGCTTCCAGGCCGACACCGAGGCGCTCGGTCTGCGACCGCCGATCGCGCAACCACGGGTCTCCACCTCGATCCCGGCGATCGTGTCGGCCGTGGAGCGGCTCCTCGACGCCGGGCACGCCTACACCGTCGACGGCACGACCTACTTCGACGTCACCACCTTCGATCGCTTCGGTCGGTTCTCCGGCGGCGACGAGGACGAGCTCATCGCGCTCGCTGCCGAGCGCGGCGGGACCCCGGACGATCCCCGACAGCGCCATCCGCTCGACTTCGTCCTCTGGAAGCCCTCGGCTCCGGGCGAGCACGAGTGGCCGTCGCCGTTCGGTCCCGGACGACCGGGGTGGCACATCGAGTGCACCGCGATGGCGACCGAGCACCTCGGGCCGACGATCGATCTCCACGGTGGCGGCAGCGATCTGGTGTTCCCCCACCACGAGTGCGAGATCGCCCAGACCGAGGCGCTGACCGGTCAGCCCTTCGTCCGGCACTGGTTCCACGTCGGGATGGTGGCGTATCAGGGCGAGAAGATGTCGAAGTCGCTCGGCAACCTCGTGTTCGTGTCCGAGCTCCGCGAGCGCCACGATCCGAGGGCCATCCGGCTCGCGCTGCTGCCGTTCCACTACCGCGACGGCTTCGAGTGGTTCGACGAGATGATCGATGCGGGCGGCGCCGACCTCGCCCTGCTCGAGGCGGCCGCCGCCCGGAGCGAGGGACCCGATCCGACCGGGACGGCCGAGAAGGTGCGAGCGCACCTCGACGACGACCTGGACACCGCCTCGGCGCGGACGGCGCTGCTCGACCTGGCGCAGCGCATGGCGGACGGCGAAGGCTCCGTTCGTACCGCTCCCAAGGTGCTGATCGACCTCGCTGCGCTGCTCGGCGTGGCGCTCAGCCACTGACGCCGGGTCGGCGTCGACCGAGCGCTTAGGCTGCGCCCGATGGCGGGGTTCAGGACCAGCTGGGACACCCTCGAGCACCCACGTTTCGACCTCTGGACCACGGCGAACGCGAGCGAGATCACGCCCGGGATCGTCTGCCCGTTCACCGCCCAGCTCCTGAACCGCAACGACGGTCCGGGCATGCGGCGTCTCATCGAGACCTACCCCAGCCTGGAGGGCGTCCAGATCGCCGATCCGCCGGCGGCCAACCTCATCGGCGTCTTCGGCGGTCGGATCGCGCTGAACTCGGGCTTCACGGTCGCCGCGGCGTCGGGGCTCGATCCCGACCTCGGGCGGGCCATGCTGCGGCTCTACGTCGCCGACGACGTCCCGGTCGAGCGGTTCATCGTCGAGGCCTCCGCCGAGGCCGTCGCCGCCTCGTCGGACGCGGCCGAGCGCGAGCGCGACGAGGCCGACGTGGCCCTCCGGAACCGGATCGAGGACCTCGTCGCCGAACGACGCAGCGACGCCGCCGAGCGCATCCTCAGCCTCGACCCGCCCGCAGCGTGGAAGCGACTCGTCGAGATGACGGCCCAGGCGACCACCGAGGACCTCCGCCGCCACTGGATCATGGTGATCGCCGCGAACGAGCACCTCATCCGCCTCGGCGAGCTCCTCGCCTCGGCCGGCCTCGACGAGACGCTCGCCATCCAGCTCACCTCGGGCCTCGGCGATCTCGAGTCGTCCGGTCCGGCCGTCGAGCTCCACCGCCTGGCGACGTTGGTCGCCGACCACGCCGAGCTCACCTCGGCGTTCCGCGAGGAGTCGATCGGCGCCGTCCTCCGGCTCATCGCGAACCCCGGTGACGAGCCGTCGCGGCGCTTCTCGACCGCGTTCACCGAGTTCATCGTGCGGTGGGGCTACCGCTGCCAGGGCGAGATCGACCCCACGAACCCCGACTGGGAGGAGCAACCCGGCATCCCGGTCTCGCAGATCAGGTCGATGCTCGACGTCGACGACGAGCGCGCGCCTGCGGCGTGCATCGCCGCTGCCGTCGAGCGGCGGGAAGCGCTCGAACAGGAGCTGCGCGCGCAGCTGGCCGACGAGCTGCGCGACGCCTTCGACGAAGCCGTCGCCGCCTCCCAGCACTTCACCCGGCTGCGCGACCTCTCGAAGGTCGCCTGGGCGATGGCGGCCCGACGCGCCCGCGCCCCGTACCTCGCGCTCGCCCGCGGACTGGTCCGCGAGGGCCTCCTCGAGCGCGAGGACGACCTGCGCTTCTGCTTCCTGAGCGAGGTCGAGCGTTTGGTCGAGGGGACCGTCCCGATCGGGCTGCCCGATCGGCTGGCCCATCGCCGGTCGCAGGCCGACGAGGCGGCGCAGCACACGCTCCCGTCGCACTGGATCGGCCAGCCCGACATCGAGCGCCTGACCGAACCGGTCGACGACGACGAGCACCTCCAGGGCATCGGGGTGAGCGCCGGCGACGGGCCCGTCAGTGGTCCGGCCCGGGTGGTCACGTCCACCGAGCTCGGGCTCGCCCGTGCGCTCGAGGACGGCGCCGTCCTGGTCGCGCCGTTCACCGATGCGCCGTGGACGCCGCTGTTCATCCCCGCCGGTGCGGTGGTCGTGGAGCGGGGCGGCATGCACTCCCGAGCTGCCACGGTCGCCCGCGAGTTCGGGGTGCCCTGCGTCGTCATGGTCGACGAGGCCACGAGGCGGATCACCGACGGCGAGATGGTCACCGTCGACGGAGCGACGGGCGAGATCACCATCGACGGATAGGTTCTCCCGCATGGTGCTCGCAGCCGTGAACGACGGCCCTTATCAGCTCATGTCGATCCTGCACATCCTCACGGCGATCGTGGCCTTCGCCCCGGCGTTCGTGCGGCCGATCCTCATCGCGCAGGCGAAGACCACCGGGGACCGGTCGGCGCTGCAGGCGCTGGCCGGATCGAGCCGGCGGATCTACGCGCCGGCGCTGATCGTCACCGGCGTTCTCGGCTTCGGGCTCTCCGGCATGTCCGAGGACGTCTTCGAGCTGAGCCAGACGTGGCTGATCCTGGCGATCGTGCTCTGGATCGCGATGAACGGCGTCCTGCACGCCGTCGAGCGCCCGGCCGAGGTCGCGTTCGCCGGCGGCGACGACTCCGCCGAGGGCCGGCTCAACCTCGCCAGCGGAGCGATCGCGGTGATGCTCGTCGTGATGGTGTGGCTGATGATCGTGAAGCCGGGGCTCTGAGCCCGACCGTCAGCCCCTGATCAGGCGGCCCGGCCGAGCGCCGGTGTCGACGCCGTCTCGACGGGTCACCTCACCGGCCACCACGGTCGCCCGGTAGCCCGTCGCCCCCTGGAGCAGCCGGACCCCACCGGCGGGCAGATCGTGGACCGCCGTCGGCGTGTCGAGGCGGAGTGCCTGGTGGTCGACGACGTTCAGATCGGCCCGCTTGCCCTCGGCGATGACCCCGCGGTCGCCGAAGCCGTACAGCTCAGCGGGCTGCGAGGTCAGCCGACGCACGACGTCCTCCACGGACAACCGTGGGCCACGGGTCCGGTCGCGAGCCCAGTGGGTGAGCGCGTACGTCGGGATGGACGCGTCGCAGATCGTCCCGCAGTGGGCGCCGCCGTCGTCGAGGCCGAGGATGGCGTCGGGATCCTGCAACTGCTCGTGCAGGGCGGCGTGGTCGCCGTCGCTGTAGTTGAAGACGGCCCGCAGGAGCATCGAGCGACCCCCGTCCGCGAGGAGCGCGTCGTAGGCGGCCTCGAGCAGCGAGACCCCCCGCTCGCGGGCGATCGAGTCGAGCCGGCGCTCGGGACCGGGCTCGTAGTCCGGCGGGTCGCCGAGGACGAACGCCTCGCCGATCGTGTCGACGATGAACTCGTGGAACAGCGCCTCCATGCCCTGGGGTGGCAGGTCGTCCTCGGAGAGGATCGCCCGTCGCACCTCGGGCCGGGCGAGCTCCGCGACCCGCTCGGCGAGCGGCAGGTGGGCCACCGCCCGGTACGACGGCCGATGGGCGAAGGGGTGGCGGACGTCCCAGCCGAACAGCACGCCGAAGGGGCGGCCGGCGACGAGCGGCACGACGCGGTGGCCGCGGCGACGGTGCTCGGCGGCACGATCCATCTCGGCCCTCCACCGGGTCCGATCGTCGTCGTGCTGGAGGACGATGAACGTCGTGGTGAGGTCGGTCAGCTCGGCGAGGCGGCCCATCCAGTCGAGCTCGGTCGCGACGATGCCCGGGTCGTCGTGGCGGGAGATGCCGGCGCCGGCCACCTCGAAGATCCTGGCGCCACCGTCGGCGATGGCGGAGCCGATCGCGAAGAGCTCGTCGTCGGCGGCGAAGGTGCCCGGCACGGGCACGCCCTCCTTCGACAGGTGACCGAGCGTCCGCGAGGTCGTGAAGCCGAGCGCGCCCGCCTCGACGGCCTCCCGGGCGAGACGGGCCATCTCGGCGATGTCGTCGGCGGTCGCCGGCTCGTTGGCCGCGCCCCGGTCGCCCATCACGTAGCCGCGGAGCGCGCCGTGCGGGAGCTGGGTGGCGACGTCGATCGACCAGCGCCGCTGCCCCAGCACGTCCAGGTACTCGGGGAACGACTCCCACCCCCACGAGATGCCCTCGGCGAGCGCGGCGCCGGGGATGTCCTCGACGCCCTCCATCAGCTGGATCAGCCAGTCCTCGCGACCCGGGCGCACCGGCGCGAACCCGACGCCGCAGTTGCCCATCACGACCGTGGTCACGCCGTGCGGGGTCGAGGGCTCCAGCACCTCGTCCCAGGTGACCTGGCCGTCGTAGTGGGTGTGGACGTCGACGAAGCCGGGCGTCACCAGCGCACCGTCGGCGGCGACGGACTCGGCCGCCTCGGCCTCGGCGAGGTCGCCCACCGCTGCGATCACGCCGTCGCGTACCCCCACGTCGCCGCGGTGTCCCGGTGCGCCGGTCCCGTCCACCACGGTGCCCCCGCGGATGACCAGATCGAACATGGCAGCGACCTCCCCCGAGTCCGGCCCCGAGTATCCGTCGATGCGCCGGGGACGACCAAGCCGCCGGAGCGCGAGACTCCTCCCATGGAGACCCTGCGCACCCCGGACGACCGCTTCACCGACCTGCCCGACTTCCCCTACGAACCGCACTACGCGGACGTGGCGGACGGCGACGGGGGGACCGTCCGGATGGCGTGGGTCGAGGACGGACCGTCGGACGCGCCGCCGGTCCTGCTGTTGCACGGCGAGCCGTCGTGGGGGTTCCTGTACCGCAAGATGATGCCGGTGCTCGTCGAGGCCGGGCTCCGCGCCGTGGTCCCCGACCTCGTCGGCTTCGGTCGGTCCGACAAGCCGGCTCGGCGCGACGACGTCACCTACGCCCGACAGGTGGCGTGGACCACCTCGCTCGTCGTCGACCAACTCGATCTGCGGGGCGCGACGTTCTTCGGCCAGGACTGGGGTGGGTTGATCGGCCTGCGGGTGGTGACGGCGAACCCGGACCGCTTCGACCGGATCGTGGTGTCGAACACCGGTCTCCCGACCGGCCACGGCACGGCCCCGAAGGCCTTCCTCGACTGGCGCCGGTTCAGCCAGGAGAGCCCGGAGTTCCCCATCGGCGGGATCATCCAGGGCGGCTCGGCGACCGAGCTCGCCCCCGAGGTGGTGGCTGCCTACGACGCGCCGTTCCCGGAGGAGTCGTACAAGGAGACGGCCCGGATCATGCCGAGCCTCGTGCCCATCGACCCGGCCGACCAGGGCGGCATCGACAACCAGGCCGCCTGGGAGGTGCTCGGCGGCTGGACGAAGCCGCTGCTCACCGCCTTCGGCGACGCCGACCCGGTCACCGGGGGCGGTCACGTCCCGTTCGAGGAGCGGGTGCCGGGGGCGCAGGGTCAGCCGCACACGATCGTGGCGGGCGGCGGTCACTTCATCCAGGAGGACCGGGGCCCGGAGCTGGCGGCGATCGTCGCCGACTTCGTCGCCGCCACCTCCTGACCATCCGTCTGCGCGATCTCGCGCTCTCGGGGCTCTCCTCGATGGTGGCGTCGTTCGAGGACTTCTACGTCGAACTGCATCCGAGGCTGATCGCAGCGTTGGCTGCGACCTGCGGTGATCTCGACCTCGCTCGTGACGCTGCTGACGAGGCCGCCGCTCGTGCGCTGGAGCGATGGGACCGCGTCGAGGCCATGGCGAACCCGCAGGGCTGGGTGTACCGGGTGGCGATCAACCAGGTGCGGCGGAAGGCGCGGCGGCGCGACCTCGAGCGTCGGGTCCTGCGTCGGGAACACCCACCGGAGCCGGTCCCCGGGCCGGCCGGCGAGGTGTGGCACCTCGTCGAAGGCTTGTCCCGCCGCCAACGCGAGGCCGTCGTGCTGCGCCACGTGCTCATGCTCCGCGAGCCGGAGATCGGGCGGGTCATGGGCGTGACGAGAGGAACGGTCTCGTCGACGTTGCGGGCCGCGTACGCCCGACTGCGATCCGACCTCGAGGACCACGAGGAGATGTCCGATGCCCCACGTCGATGAAGCCGGTCTGGACGGCCTGGGTCGCGCCGCGGTCGAGCTTCCACCGTCCACGCCGTCGCCGTGCCACGAGTTGCAGGCGCGCGTGCGGCGCCGGCGCTCGAGGCGCCGTCGCGTCGTCGCGAGCACGTGCGCGGTGCTCGTCGCCGCCTTCGTGGTCGCCGCCTGGCCATCCGACGGAGGGCGCGAGACCATCGTCGCCGCACCTCCATCGAGCGACAGCGCGCTCGTCTCGGGCACGGGCGACGCGCTCTGGCCGGCGGCGCAGATCTCCTGGTCGCTCGACGAGCTGCTCGCTGCGACGGCCGAGGACCTCCTCCGTTGGCCGGCGTCGACGACCTGGCAGATCAGCGGAGAGACGGTCGAGGGTGCGACGATCGTGACCGGGCAACATCCTTCGAACGACGAACGGCGGATCAACCTCCTGGTCGCCGACGACGGCTCCGGGTGGCGGATCGTGGAGACGCTCGGTCCCGAGCTCATCCCCGTGCTCGACGATGGGCGACTGACCGGCCTTCGTTCCTCGAGGCTCGCCGGGCTGGCGGACGCCGTCGTGCTCGGGCCGCTCGGTCCGCTGGACGCCGCGATCTGGGACTCGACGGTCGGCACCGATCCGACCGAGCGACAGGTCGTGCTCGCCGACCCGATCGAGCCACCGGTCGGCGGGGCGATCCTCGTCGTGTCCTACGACATCGATGGCGAGGCCATCGCCCTGTCGGGACTCGCGTTCGGCGACGCCGACCGATTCACGGCGGATCTCGACCAGCTCTTCGACTCGGAGCCGGCCGGAGCCGCGGTGATCGTCGAGCTCGTCGAGCGCGCCGGCGGCTCGCTCGACGCCGCCGACGTCCGGGCGCTGCTCGACCTCGACGACGCACACGACGGCTACGTGGCGCTCGTCGACGGTGAGGTCTGCTGGTACGTGCACGCCCGTGCCGCCGAGCACCTCGCGAGCACCTGCGTGTCGGAGTTCCGCTTCAACCGGCGAGGGGTCACGCTGTCCGTCGGTGGTCCCACCTCGTCGATCACGGCGATGCTGGTGCCGGAGCGGGCCGAGATCGGCGAGCTCCCTCCCGGCTTCCGCGTCCACCCGAGCGGCGCGGCCATCGTCGATGGCGGACCCGGTGAGCTGCTGCTGGATCGCGACCTCGTCGTCGGTGTCGTCGATCGCCCGGGAGCAGATTGACCTGTTCCGACGGGGGCACGAAGGTGAGGGTCATGGTGCGCCACGTTCTCGTCACGGGTGCGTCGACCGGCATCGGCGCGGCCACCGTCGAGCACCTCGCCGGCCCGGGGTGGACGGTGCACGCCGGCGTGAGGAAGCTCGCCGACGGCGCACGCCTCGTCGAGTCCCACGGCGACGGGGTCCGGCCACTGTTGCTCGACGTGACCGAGCCGGACCAGATCGCTGCGGCCGTCGAGCAGCTCCGCTCCGACTCGCCCGGCGGACTCGACGGTGTCGTCAACAACGCCGGCATCGTGGCCGCCGGGCCGGTCGAGCTCCTGCGCGACGACGAGTGGCGCTCGGTCTTCGACGTCAACGTCTTCGGTGCCGTCGCGGTCACCCGGGCGACGCTGCCGCTCGTGCGGCGAGCCCGCGGGCGGTTCGTGTTCGTCGGGTCGATCTCGGGGCGAACCTCCGCACCCACGCTGGCCGCCTACTCGTCCTCGAAGCACGCGATCGAGGCGATCTGCGAGTCGCTGCGTCACGAGCTGGCCCCGCAGGGCATCAAGGTCGTCCTGCTCGAACCGGGGGCGGTCGTCACGCCGATCTGGGACAAGGCCGACGCCGAGGTCGACGACCTCGTCGCCCGCTTCGACGACGAGACCCGCCCGCTCTACGAGTGGATGCGTCCGATGGGCGAGCGGATGATCGCCGACGGCCGGGAGCACGGCGTCGCCGCGAGCGAGGTGGCCGAGCTCGTCGAGCGTGCGCTCACCGCCGTGCGGCCGCGCGCCCGCTACGTCATCGGTACCCAGGCCAAGGCGGGCGCCGCGATCTCCCGCTTCGCCCCGGACTGGCTGCGGGATCGCCTCCTCGGCGCTGCGACGGGCGCACCCCGCCGCTGAGCCTTCGCGGCTCCGACGGTTGCCAGGCAGCGGTCTCCTCCGTACCGTCGTGGCCATGACGTCGTTGCGGCGCACGAGCGCACCCGTCGAGCGGAAGCTCCCGCTCTACGGCGAGGATCTCGCCCGCACCGACCTCGCTCCTCGGTCCTGAACGACCTCGCACCGGTCGGCCGCGCCTGCGGCCACCCCGTCCCGTCGTTCGACCCACCGAGAGGCAACCCGTGTTCCCCACCTCCTTCCCGCACCGCGCCGTCGCCGAGGTCACCCGCTGATGGCCGGCCTGTCCGATCAGATCGCCGTCCTCGCCGGGGCCTGGGGCGTGCTCATGGCGATCGCACCGCTCCTGCAGATCAGAGCGATCGTGCGCCGCGGCGACTCCGCCGGCGTGTCGGCCGGCCACATCGCCGTGTTGTGCGTCGGCTTCGTGCTCTGGCTCACCTACGGGCTGTCGATCGCGAGCACCCCGCTCATCGTCACCAACGTCGTCGCCATCACCACCGGCATCGCCACGCTCGCCGTCATCGTCCGCTACCGACGGACACCCGATATGCGGGCAGTCACCCGAAAGGCCGGCTCGTAGACTCGATCTCCATGACGATCCGTCTCCACGACACGCTCACGCGGCAGAAGGTGGACCTCGAGCCGAGGACCCCGGGCCAGGTGTCGATGTACGTGTGTGGACCGACCGTCTACGACGTCCCGCACCTCGGGCACGCCCGCACGGCGCTCACCTACGACGTGCTGCGCCGCTACCTCGAGTGGCAGGGCTACGACGTGCACCTGGTGTCGAACGTGACCGACATCGACGACAAGATCATCGCCCGGGCCGCCGACGAGGGTCGGACCGAGCCCGACGTCGCCGCCGAGTACACGAAGGTCTACGTCGACCAGCTCGACGCGCTCGACGTGCTGCCACCACACGACCGGCCGCACGCCACCGAGCACATCGAGGGGATGATCGACGTGATCGGCGACCTCGTCTCCCGCGGTGCCGCGTACGTCGTCGAGGGCAGCGGCGTCTACTTCGACGTGCCGGCGCTCGAGGGCTACGGCGAGCTGTCCGGGCGCACCGTCGAGATGCTGCTCGAGGGTGCCGGCTCGCGGGTCGACGTCGACGAGACCAAGCGCTCGCCGCTCGACTTCGCGCTGTGGAAGTCGGCCAAGCCGGGCGAGCCGACCTGGGACACACCCTGGGGGCCGGGCCGCCCGGGCTGGCACACCGAGTGCGTCGCGATGTCGATGTCGATCCTCGGCGAGGGCTTCGACATCCACGGCGGCGGCACCGACCTCGCCTTCCCGCACCACGAGAACGAGCTGGCCCAGGCCACGGCGATCGGGAAGCGCTTCGCCAACGTGTGGGTGCACTCGGCGATGATCAACGTGTCGGGCGAGAAGATGTCCAAGTCGCTGGGGAACTTCACGACCCTCGGCGATGTGCTCGAGCGCCACGATCCGCGTGCGCTGCGCCTCCTGCTGCTCCAGACGCACTACCGGCACACCACCGAGGTCGGGCCCGAGGCGCTGGCAGCGGCCGAGGAGGGTGTGCGTCGTTTCGACAGCTTCCTGCGTCGGCTCGCTCAGGCCGGGGTGGAACCGAACGGCAACGACGGCGTCGCGACGCTCCGCTTCGCCGAGGCGATGGACGACGACCTCGGCACGCCGCAGGCGGTCGAGGTGCTCTTCGGCCTCGTGCGCGACGGCAACTCCGCGCTCGACGCCGACGACCACTCGGCGGCCGCTGCGGCCGGGGGAACCCTCATCGAGCTCGCCGATGCGGTGGGCCTGCGGATCGGCGACCAGCAGATGCCGAGCGAGGGCGACGCCGAGATCGACGAGCTCGTCGCCGCCCGGACCGAGGCCCGCGCGGCCAGGGACTTCACCGAGGCCGATCGCATCCGCGACGAGCTCGCCGCCCGCAACATCGTCATCGAGGACGGCCCGACCGGCACCACCTGGTACCGGTCGTAGCGGTCAACCGGGCGGTTCGAGGATCGCCCGCACGGCCTCGTCGGTGTCGTCGGTGACGGTGATCATCTGTGCCCACGGCTCCTCGGCCGAGGCGGCGAGGGCGGTGAGCAACGGCGCGGCCGGGAGTCGGTCGTTCCAGTGCGCCGTGTCGAGCAGCACCATCGGGCTGAGGTCGTCGAACACCCGGTAGTGGTTCTGGGTCGCGTCCTGGAAGATCTCCTGGGTCGTGCCGGCGCTCCCGGGGGCGAAGATCACGCCCCGCGACGCGATGGCGAGCAGGCCGTCCTCGCGGATCGAGTTGGCGAAGTACTTGGCCACGTGCGTGGCGAAGACGTTGGTGGGCTCGTGGCCGTAGAACCAGGTCGGCACGGCCAGCGAGACGGCCGTCTCGTCCTCACCGAACCGGTCGCGCACCGCGAGGGCGACATCGAGGTAGACGTCGGCCTCGCGGTAGTCGTTCTCCGCGGCGAGGAGCGCCAGGCTCTCGTCGAGCGCGGCGTCCGGCCGGCCGGCCAGCCAGGCGCCGAGGTTGGCGGCCTCCATCGCGCCGGGGCCGCCGCCGGTGGCGACGAGCAGCCCGGCGCGGGCCAGCGCCCGTCCGACCTCGGCGACGGTGCGGTAGACGGGATCATCGCGGTGCAGGCTGTGACCGCCCATGACGCCGACGACGTCGGGGTGGTGCGACAGCAGGTCCCCGACCGCGTCGTCGACAGCGTGATCGTGGAGTCGTTGGGCGAGCGCCTCGACGACCGGCAGACCGACGTGGGTGCCCTGCGGTGCCACGGCTCGGGTGTGCTCGTAGATCCGGCTGTCGACGGTGTCCGCGGCGAAGCTGCCCTCGACACCGCGGCGCAGGCCGCCGAGCAGCTCCTCGATCGTGTAGAGCGCGGGTCGGAAGGGGTCGTAGGGCAGGTCGGGCAGCCGCGGCACGACGACGGCCCCGGTGGCGACGAGGTGACCGCACGTCGCTTCGTCGAGGTCGACGCCGAGCAGCACGGCACCCGCCGCGGTGACGTCGGCGAGCCGGTCGGCGTGGGCACGCAGGTCGAGGCCCTGCACGACGGTCCCGTCGAGCGAACCGGTGGCGGTGAGATGTCGGTCGAGCTCGGTGAGATCGTCGATCTCGACGTGCACGACGCGTCGTCAGGTGGCGACGGCCAACGAGGCGGCGTGGCGCTCGAACGCCGTGATCTTGTCCTCGCCGATGCGCTCGCGCTTCTCGGGGTCGGTGATGCCCATCCCCGGCTCGGGCGCGAGGCAGCGGATGCCGATCTTGCCCTCGTGCTTGTTGTGGTGGACCTGGAGCGCGGCCTCGCCCGTGTGCTCGAGGTCGAAGCTGGTCGACAGGATCGGCTGGATCGCGCCCTTGTCGATCAGTCGGTTCATCTCCCAGGCCTCGCGGTAGTTCGCGAAGTGCGACGACACGATGCGCTTCAGCTTCATCCAGAGGTGGCGGTTGTCGTACTCGATCATGTAGCCGGAGGTCGCAGCGCAGGTGACGACGGTGCCGCCCTTCCGAACGGTGAACACCGACGCGCCCATCGTCTCGCGACCGGGGTGCTCGAACACGATGTCGGGTTCCTCACCGACCATCTGGCGGATCTGCTTGCCGAAGCGGCGCCACTCCCGCTCGTCCTGGTGGGTGCCGCCCTCGGGCCAGAAGCGGAAGCCCTCGGCCTTGCGATCGATGACGTGCTCGCAGCCGATGGAGTGCAACAGCTCGGCCTTCTCCGGCGAGCTGACCACGCCGATCGGCGTGCCGCCGCCGTTGAGCACGAGCTGGACGGCGTAGCCGCCGAGGCCTCCGGTGGCCCCCCAGATGAGGACGTTGTCGCCCTGCTTCATCGGGGCGGCGTTCTGGCTGACGAGCATCCGGTACGACGTGGACGCGCACAGGGCGTTGACGGCGGCCTCCTCCCAGGTGAGGTGGCTCGGCTTGGGCATCAGCTGGTTGGCCCGGACCACGCTGAGGTCGGCGAGGCCACCGAAGTTGGTCTCGAAGCCCCAGATCCGCTGGCTGGATCCCATCATCGAGTCGTCGTGCGCCGACGGGTCCTGATCGTCGACGTAGTTGCAGTGCACGACCACCCGGTCGCCCGGCTTCCAGTTGCGCACGGCCGGTCCGGTGCGCAGGACCACACCGGAGGCGTCGGAACCCACGATGTGCTCGTCGCGGACGTGGCGGGCGGCGTACTCGCTCTCGCGGGCGTAGCGATCGAGGAAGCCGAACGTCGGCAGCGGTTCGAAGATGGACGTCCAGACCGTGTTGAAGTTGATGGCGCTCGCCATCACCGCGATCACGACCTCGTCGGGTGCGAGCTCGGGCAGCTCCACGTCGCCGATGTGCAGCGATTGACGTGGGTCCTTCTCCCAGCTCTCGAGGCCCTCGAACATGTCGACCTCGTCGCGGCGCACGTATGCCGCTCGGTACGACTCGGGCAGGTCGAGGGCGGCGAGCTCATCACCGGGAACCCCGGCGATGATGGCATCACGGATGGCGTCGGTTCCCATGACGTGAAAGCTACCGAGCGGTAACTTCGCGACTCCAGACGAAGTGTGCGACCGCTCGGCCAGGGATCTCCGATCTGGTGGCCGGGCGATCGCACTGTCTAGCGTTGGAGCATCGACTCGGGAGGGTTGCCATGGCTGGAAGCGTGGTCGTCGGAGGCGCACGGACGCCGATCGGCAAGATGTCCGGCGGGCTCGCCTCGCTGTCCGGACCGGATCTGGGTGGGGAGGCCATCAGCGGCGCGCTGGCGTCGGCCGGCATCACCCCGGACCAGGTCGACTACGTCATCATGGGCGAGGTCCTGCAGGCCGGCGTGGGGCAGATCCCGTCGCGGCAGGCCGCGGTCGCCGCCGGGATCCCGATGTCGACACCGTCGAACACGATCAACAAGGTGTGCCTCTCGGGCCTGCACGCCATCTACCTCGCCGACCAGATGGTCGCCTCGGGTGACGCCGACATCGTGGTCGCCGGCGGCATGGAGTCGATGACCAACGCGCCCTACCTGCTGCCCAAGGGCCGGGGCGGCTACCGCTACGGCAACGCCGAGATGCTCGACGCCATCGTCCACGACGGCCTGTTCTGCGCCTTCGACGCCTGCCTCATGGGCGCCGGCACCGAGCGCTACTCGCGGGCCGCGGAGATCTCGCGGGCCCGCCAGGACGAGATCGCCGCCGCCTCGCACGAGCGCGCGGCGGCCGCGCAGAAGGACGGGCGCTTCGACGCCGAGATCGCGGTGGTCGAGGTGCCCCAGCGGCGCGGCGACCCCATCGTGGTGGACGCCGACGAGGGCATCCGGCCCGGCACGACGGCCGAGAGCCTGGGCAAGCTCCGCGGCGCGTTCGAGTCCGATGGCACGATCACCGCCGGCAACGCGTCGCAGCTCAGCGACGGCGCGAGCGCCGTGATCGTGATGTCGCCGGCCAAGGCAGCCGAGCTGGGCGTCGAGACCCTGTTCACCATCGCCGGCTACGGCCAGGTCGCGGGGCCCGATCCGTCGCTGCTGACCCAGCCCTCACGGGCCATCGCCCAGGCCCTCGCCAAGGCGGGCCGCTCGACCTCCGACATCGCGCTCTACGAGATCAACGAGGCCTTCGCTGCCGTCGCCGCGGCGTCGATCGACGACCTCGGCGTGAGCGAGGACGTCGTCAACGTCAACGGCGGGGCCATCGCCCTCGGCCATCCGATCGGCATGTCGGGCAACCGTCTGGCGCTGACCCTGGCCCACGAGCTGCGTCGCCGCGGCGGCGGGCTCGGCGCCGCCGCGCTGTGCGGCGGCGGCGGTCAGGGCGACGCCCTGCTCCTCGAGGTCTGACCGACGGCGGTCGGCGGGACCGCCGGCCGTTCGTGGGCGATCACCCCCAACAGCTCCAACTCGGCGCGCTCCGCCGACTCGTCGATCGCGGCCCGGGCCGTGACCAGACGCTCCTCGTCGACGCGCCCCAACGCCACGACGGCGACGACCGCCGCGCCCAGCGCCACCGCCGGGAGCACCACCGGCCGTGCGTCACCGGCCAGGACGCGGGACGACGCCGATCCACAGGCCACCACGGCCAGGAGCTGCCGGGTGTGATCGGTGACGACGGCGACGACCTCGTCGGCGTCGGCCAGCCACGCCAGGCCGTCGACCAGGCGGCTCGCGGCGCCGAGATCCCGCACCACCGGGCGCGGCGCCGGGGGGACGAACACGTGCATGAGCACCTCCGTGAGGAGGTCGCCGGGGGAAGCAGCGGCCCGTGAACCTACGAGCGGGGTGTGACAGCACAGCCCCGTCACGAAAGAAATCTCGGCCCGGCACTTGTCATCCATGTGTCACTGTCGTAATGTGACCGCAACGAACGAAACGGGACTCGTCATCCGGTGGTGTGCCGCTGTTGGATCGATTCCGTGAGTTCGTCACGGTGCCCTTCGGCGTCGGTCGGAACTCCCGCCCGCGCCCGTCCGATGTCGGGGGGCACCGTTTCACGTTTTCCCGGCGAGGCCGGCGCCGGTCGCTACTTGAGCACCGCGACCAGGGACTTCGTCATCCCCGCCCAGCGCTCCTCGTGGATCTCGCTGTCCGGGAAGAGCCGCGCCAGCTCGCCTCGGGCGATGAGCTCGGTCCCGGCCGCGTGGCGCCGGGCCGCCGGCCAGTCGCGGGCCCGGGTGTGCACCAGCGGCCAGTAGCGACTGAACACCGCCCGCCCCCACACCGGGAGGTACTGCACGCCCGGTGCCAGCCAGTGCGGCTCGATCGGGAAGTGGCGGTTCGGGGTCTGGACCCAGTGCCGAGGCGCGAGCTCGCGGACCACGTCGGCGAACGCCAGCCGGCGTGCGGCGTCACCGACGTGCTCGATGGTCGAGTTCGAGAAGACGAGATCGAAGGCGTCTGCGGCGACGTCGGCCGGAGGGTCGCAGGCGTCACCGTCGCGCCCGTCGAACCACGACGCCGACTCGCCCTGGGCGAGGGGGTTCAACGCGACGACGTGCGCCGGGCGACGCTCGATGCGCTCCCAGAAGGCGAGGCGACCGCCGAGGTCGAGCACGCGGTAGGTCTGCAGGTCGGGGAAGAGCTCGGCGAGCAGCGCCTGGCGACGCCCCCTCGCCCGTTGTCCGGCAGAGCCCACATCGTCGACCAGGTATCGCCGCAGTCGGCCGACCGGTCGCCCACCCGTGCCCACGTCCCACCCCTCTCGTCCCGCCGTCGCCGATGGTACCGAGAGGTGGCCGCACGGTGAACGGCAGCAACCGGACCGCTCCCCGCGCCCGCAGGCTCACGTTCCGTCGAGCGAGCGGCGGCCCTCGAGCGCCCGGCCGAGGGTCAGCTCGTCGGCGTACTCCAGGTCACCGCCGACCGGGAGCCCGCTCGCGATGCGGGTCACCGGCACACCGAGGGGCTGCAGGAGTCGGGCCAGGTACATCGCCGTCGCCTCCCCCTCGATGTTGGGGTTCGTGCACAGGATCACCTCGGCGATCGGCTCGGCACCGAGCCGGGCCAGCAGCTCGGCGATGCGGAGCTGGTCCGGCCCGATCCCCTCGATCGGATTGATGGCGCCCTGGAGCACGTGGTAGCGCCCGCGGAACTCCTGGGTCCGCTCGATGGCGACGACGTCGCCGGTGTCGGTGCGCGGCAACCCGGCGACGTGCACGTCGCGGAAGACCGATTCCTTGAAGTACTCGACCGCCTTCTCGGCGAGGATCG